>CAVIAA010000017.1:0-46255 GCA_963640685.1 Acutalibacteraceae bacterium | reverse complement strand
TGATTCCATCCAGACGGTTGAAAGAAATGACATACCAGAAAACAGCTGCTTTTTAAGAGCGGCTGTTTTTTTGTGTTTTACAAGAGACTATGCTGCACATCTTTAAATCGCTGCTTATCCCCCGTTCCTCTCTCACCACGCCACCGCCCGGGCGGGGGCGCCGTCGCCGTTTGCGGTTTTAAGCGGCAGGCAGGCGAAGCTGAAAAGGCCGGCGGGGCATTTATCCAGATTGCAGAGGTTTTCGATGTTTATCATATTGCACTCGGAAAAGAGCCGCCTGTGCCGCGTAAGGCCGGCGTCGGCTATCGGGTCGAGGCCGATGACGTCAAAGCCGATGCCCTTGTAGCCGCCGGAAATTATATACTCCAGCGCGGCGGCGCTGAGGCAGGGGTAATCGCCAAAGTACGCCTCGGTTCCCCAAAGGCGGTCGTAGCCGGTGTTAAAGAGCAGAAAATCCGCCTCCTGCGCCGGCTCGCCGTATTTTTGTATGCGCTCCAGCGATATCTCCTCGCCGTCCTTCAGGTCGCGGCAGTCTATAACCAGCGCCTTGCCGAGGAACTGCTCCGGCGGGAAGCTGTCCAGCGTCCTTCCCTCGGGGAAAATATGCGCAGGCGGGTCGATGTGGGTGCCGGTGTGGGAATACATTCGGATCAGCGTTTCGCGAAAGCCGTCCTTATCATAGCTGTTCGCGGGGGTCAGCCTCGGCCGCTCCGTTCCGGGGTAAACCGGCATATCCTCTGTTATGGTGTGCGTAAGGTCAATTACTTTCATTCTTCCGCCTCATCGTCTGCAATTTTTGGAACGAGGCTGTCCACGAGCCTGCCCTTGCCCCTGTGCTTAACGTAAAAATAACCGAACACGCTGAAAACTATTGCGCCTATAAAATTTACGAACAAATCCTCCATAGTGTCGTACAGGCCGATATCCAGATACCCGCCGAGGCCGAGGCTCTCGCCGTTTACCGTAACGTCGGTTATGTTACTTATCACAATCGGAATATTGGAATTTGTCGGATCCAGCGATACCGAGGAAATGGTGGAAATCACCGTGTCCTTCTGCATATCCAGCAAAAACAGCCTGTCCGCCGAAAACTCGATGAACTCCCAGAGCACGCCGATGGTCATCGAAAAGCAGAAGGCGGCAAGCGCCATATACAGCGGGGAAAGGCTTAAGTTTACCTTATTGCTGCCGTTAAGCAGGTTTACGAGGGAAAAGCCGAAGGCGGCGCAGAGGAAGCCGGAGGTTGTGTGCAGCATTGTGTCCCAGTGCGGATACTGAATAAAGTAGCACCCCAGCTCGCCGAGTATCTCCGCTGCGAAGATGAACACCAGAATTATTATTTGCAGCGTATCCGGAAGCTCTATTTTGAGCTTTTTTTCAAAGAAGGAGGGCAGCAGGAACAGCACCAGCACCAGCAGGCAAAGCATTGCGCTTTCGTATTGCTCAAGCAGTATGGCACGTATCAGCACGGCTATGACGATGAGCCGCAGCACGATATACACCGCAAACACCCTTGGGCGGCGGCGGGCAAACTCCTTTGCCTCGGAAAAGAAAGAGGGCTTTTTGTTTTGCTTCATAAACTCTCCTGTTTGCAGTTAAAGATACTTAATTATAGCGCATTTTGCTAAAAAAATATATAAAAAAGTTTGAATAAGGGTATAGCCAAACTCGATGTCGGGTGCTATAATGGGCATATCGAGAATAAGAACAAGAATCATTCTTAATCATCAGGAGGTATTTATATCATGAAGTTCCGTTGCACTGTTTGCGGTTATGTACACGAAGGAAGCGAAGCGCCGGAGTTTTGCCCGGTTTGCAAGGTGGGTAAGGACAAGTTCGTTCCGGTTGAAGAGGGGAACAAGACCTGGGCAGCCGAGCACGTCGTCGGCGTTGCAAAGGGCGTTGACCACGAGATAATCGAGGGACTGCGCGAAAACTTCAACGGCGAATGCTGCGAGGTCGGCATGTACCTTGCGATGGCTCGCGTTGCGCACCGCGAGGGCTATCCCGAGATAGGGCTTTACTGGGAGAAGGCGGCGTATGAGGAGGCGGAGCACGCGGCGAAGTTTGCGGAGCTTCTCGGCGAGGTAGTTACCGACAGCACCAAGCGCAACCTTGAAATGCGCGTTGAAGCGGAGCACGGCGCGACAGAGGGCAAGACCATGCTTGCAAAGCGGGCAAAGGAGCTGAACCTCGACGCTATACACGACACCGTTCACGAGATGGCACGCGACGAGGCGCGCCACGGCAAGGCGCTGGCGGGGCTGCTCAAGCGCTACTTTGGCGAATAAGCAGATAAAAAAGGAGATACGGCAATGAAAAAATACGTTTGCCCCTGCGGCTATGTATACGATCCCGCGCTGGGCGACCCGGATAACGGCGTTGCCCCCGGCACCCCCTGGGAGGACGTCCCGGAGGATTGGGTATGCCCCGTATGTATGCTGGGCAAGGATGCGTTTGAGGAGGCGTAACGCCTTCGACGAGGTGACAAAAGGAACGGCATTGCCGTTCCTTATTTTTTATATTAAAGTTGGCTTTCCTTTTCGCCCGAAAAGAAAAGAGAAAGAAGAATCCCCCTTACACCCTCTTCTCCAGGCATACCAGCCCGACGCCCTTTATGCCGTTGAACACGCAGGGGACTATACCGGCCTCGCGGTAGCCGAGGCGGGCGTAGAGCCGGCGGGCGGCAGCGTTCTTTTCGTTGGTATCCATGCGCAGCACGGTGCAGCCGTTTTCCAGCGCGTATTTTTCATAGAAATCCACGAATTTTGAGCCGTAGCCGCGGCCCTTGCAGAGCGGGTCTACGACGAGGGTATGCAGCACCATCACCTCGCTCGGCTCGGCGGGGTAAAGCCAGCTCACCTCTGCGTATACCGGCACCTGTATGCGGTTGATTATCGCGGCGGCAACTGTCTTATCATCGTCCACGCAGACGAAAAGGTCGCTCCGCTCGAGCGAATCCAGCGCGGTCTGTCGGGTCGGGTAAACTCCCTTCTGCCAGCCGACATGGCCGCCGCCGTTATCCTGCGCGTCGATTATGCGGTCGTATATCGCCGCAACTGCGTCTATATGAGAGGCGTCCGCCTTGACAAACTTCATATATATACCCCTTTGGAATGTTTTCAGAATACCCTGTCCCCGTTTTTGACCTGCTCCGACGGGCGAAGCAGCACCACTCCCTGCTCGGATCCCGTACCCAGAATGCGAACCTCGCTCTTGACCGAGCCTATGTGCATAGGCGTGAGGTTGGTGCAGCATATCACCTGCATGCCGACAAGCTGCTCCGCCGTGTAAAGCTCAGTCAGCTGGGCGGAGGAGGTCTTTACGCCTATCTCGGGGCCGAAGTCTATCTTGAGCTTATACGCGGGGCAGCGCGCCTTTTTGTTTGGGCCCGCCTCGATTATGGTTCCCGCGCGCATTTCGACCTTTTCAAATTCCTCAATGCCTATGAGGGTGTTTTCCTGAGCTTCTTCCATTGCTTGATACCTCCGTTGATGGCTGCGCCGAGGGTCAATGCCCGCGGCGCTTTTCCTTTTTCTTTTCCTGACGCAGCGCAAAGGCCGCCCGCTTTTCCGCTTCCTTCTGTTCCTTTGTCTTTTCCTGACGAATGAGCTTATTCTGCTCCCGCTGGAGCTGAAGCGCCTGCTGGGACTTTGTGCCGGCGCCTATGGAGCTCACCTGGCGGGCTATTTCCCTTTGCAGCCGCTTCGGGTTGGAGGGCAGCGGCTTGCGCTCCTCCTTTACCTTGGGGCTGAAGGAGAGACGGCGGAAATCCCTGTTCAGGAAATCCATTATTTCGCCGTCCTTTGGCTCTGCGCCGAATACTACGCGGCAGACCGAAAGCTGCGCTCCCTCCCGCCGCTCGAATATGCCCACATAAAACTGACCGTCATGAAACAGAGTGAGGGTAAGTGATGCGTCCTGCATTGTTTTGGCCTCCTTAAAACAGCTTTCCGCGGGGAAGGGACAACCAAGGAGGCAGGTTACTGATACCCTTTAGGGGGCACGCCCACGACTACCCGACGGGGCAGTGTTTTTATCACCCGCTGAGCCTATTATACTATAAAGCCCGAAGCTGCGTAAAGTACAGAAATTTAGAAAACCATCTAAATACCCGTTGACAGAGACGGGAGTTTAGAATATTATCTAATTAGATGAAATTCTAAAGAGGTGAGGACATGGGACTCAGAGAGACCTTCAAGGCCATTGACGACCCGGTGCGGCGGGAGATACTTGAGCTTTTAAAGGGGGGGATGATGTCTGCGGGGGAAATAGCAGGCCATTTCGACATGACGCAGGCCACGGTATCATATCACCTGAGCCAGCTTAAAAGGGCGGGGCTGATATACGAGAACCGGCAAAGGAACTTCATATATTATCAGCTCAACACCAGCGTATTTGAGGAGATAATGCTCTGGTGCAGGGGCTTTATGGGAGGTAAGGATAATGAAGCGGATAAGTAGGCTCACGGTAATTACGACTCTGGTATCGCTGCTGCCGATACTGCTGGGCATAGCCCTCTACGACAGGCTGCCGGATGTTGTGGCCACGCACTGGAACATACATAACCAGCCGGACGACTGGAGCAGCAGGGCAACGGCGGCGTTCGGCATGCCCGCAACGATGGCGGCGATCAACCTAATACTCGGAATAATTGCGGATATATCGAACAGACCGTTTGCAAAGGTGAACCCTGTCAGCTTAAAGGTTGCGGGCGGCCGGAAGAGGGAGGAAAAGCTCTCGGATAAGGTCGCACCAAGGCTTTTGTCGCTGTACCGCTGGATAATACCCGTGATGAGCCTTATAATGGCGCCGGTAACGCTGTATTCGGCTCTCGGCGTGAGCTTTGATATGGGCAGGATAGTATGCAGCATACTCGGAGTCACGTTCATTATAACAGGAAATTACCTGCCGAAGTGCAGGCGCAACGGCGTTGTGGGCATAAAGATACCGTGGACGCTCGGCTCGGACGAAAACTGGGACAGGACGCACCGCTTTTCGGGCTTTTTATGGATAATATGCGGCGGGCTGATCATAGCCGGAGGATGGCTGAATCCCGTTATCGCCATAGCTGCCGGCGTTGCAATGCTACTGCTTCCGGTGGTATACTCAGGTATATTAAACCGTAAGGGGATATAGCGATGGTAACGACAAACCCGATGCGCATGCTGACTGCGGCGGGGATACCCTTTGAGCCGCACGAATATCAATACGACGAGAGCGACCTTTCCGGAACCCACGCCGCGGCGGAGCTTGGGCTCGACCCGGACAGCACCTTCAAAACGCTGGTGCTTCGCGGGGACAAAAACGGCCTCTTCGTCTGCTGCATACCGGTTGCGGAGGAAGTCGACCTAAAAAAGGCCGCGGCGATATCCGGCAACAAAAAGGCCGAGATGCTGCACGTTAAGGAGCTGCCGGTGCTCACGGGGTATATTCGCGGCGGCTGCTCGCCGATAGGCATGAAAAAGCAGTTCCCGACATATATAGAGGAAACTGCCCAGCTTTTTGACGAAATAGCCGTGAGCGCAGGAGTCCGCGGGCAGATGCTTACGCTGAACCCGGAGCAGCTTAAGGAGTTTGTAAACGCCGAGTACGGCGAAATAGTAAAATAATAAGCAGGGGGTAAGAGAAAAATGGAAGCGAACACCAAGCCCGCGACCGCCGAGGAAAAGCAGGCGGCGCTGCTGGAAAAGATGCACAAAATGGACATAATACGCACCGTCGCCTGCGTGCTGGTGGCGTTGGTGGCGCTCGTAAGCGCCGTGGTGGTGCTGCCCAAGGCAAGCAGCATATTGATTAACGCGGACAACACCGTGAATGAGCTTTCCGGCGTTGTAGACGAGCTGCAGCAGGTCGACTTTATCGCAATGAGCCGCAGCATAACCGAGCTTGCGGAGGCCGGAACAAGGGGGCTAACCGGCGCAACGGAGGAGCTTATAAAGACGCTTCAGCAGCTGCAGAGCATTGACTTTGAGGCGCTTTCCGAGAGCATTGAGAACCTCAACACGGTATCCGGCGGCATGGCAAGGCTGTTTGGCAAAAAATAGGCCGTACATAGGAAAGACGCAAAAAAAGGCTGCAATTTGCGGCCTTTTCTGTTGCAAAAGGGCGGAGCTTGTTCTAAAATAAAGTACAGGTAAGATTTGTGAGCATGATACATATTTAACAAAAACATCAAAGCATAAGGAGGCTCGAATATGAGCAATATCGACCCGAAGGCCCGTACCTGGGCAGAAATCGACATGGCGGCGCTCAAGCACAACTTTGAAATTGCAAGGCGCACCGGCAAGAAGGTGCTCTGCGTTATTAAGGCAAACGCATACGGCCACGGAGCCGTTCACTGCGGGCTGTTCCTTGAAAAGCAGGGGGCGGACTACTTTGCGGTCGCCTGCCTCAGCGAGGCCATAGACCTGCGCGAGGGCGGCATTAAGAAGCCCATACTCATACTGGGCTATACCCCCGAAAAATACGCCGAGACCCTTGCAAAGTACGACATCACTCAGGCTGTGCAGGATGAGCGCACCGCGCTGGAGTTCGGCAAATACGCAACCGAGGCCGGCGTAAACCTCAACGTACACATAAAGATAGACACCGGCATGAGCCGCACCGGCATATTTGCACAGGGCGAGGAGGCCGCGCTTGCCGCCGCCGATACCATCGAGCGGATATACAAGATACCCGGCATAACCGTAAAGGGCATGTTCACCCACTTCTCCGTGGCGGACACCCCCTCCGAGGACGAGTACACCGCATGGCAGTTCAAGAACTACACCACCGTGCTCAATGCGCTGACCGCAAAGGGACTCCGCCCCGAGATATGCCACGCCAGCAACTCCGCCGCGATACTTGCGCACCCCGAGGCACACCTCGACATGGTTCGCGAGGGCATCATACTCTACGGCATGTACCCCGACAGCGAGCCGCGCAAGGGCGAGCTGCAGCCGGTGCTCACGCTTAAATCCCGCGTTGCGCAGGTACGCGACCTGCCCGCAGGCACCAGCATAAGCTACGGCAGAACATTTACCAGCGACAAGCCCATCCGCACCGCTGTCATAACCGCAGGCTACGCGGACGGACACCCCCGCCGCATAAGCAACGCCTCCTACGACATGATACACGGCAAAAAGTTCCGGCAGGTCGGCCGCATATGCATGGATATGCACATGATAGACGTTACCGGAGACGACACGGTCAAGGTCGGCGATGAGGTCACCCTCTGGGGCGGCGCGGGCATGACGCCGGAGGAGGTCGGCAAGGTAGTCGGCACCATCAACTATGAGCTCACCTGCCTCATCACCCCCCGCGTGCCGAGGGTATACATAAACGAGGACTAAACTTTGTTTAATAATGCACAAGCAAAAACAGAAAGGGCCGTTTCACCGGCCTTTTTTTATTATGCAGTATTCAAAAAATCGCAAAACAATGAGTAAATCGCGATTAAATATTGACACCGGTGTGAATACCGTGGTAGCATAAAACAAATATACAATTTAACGATTATATATTATTCTGTTGCGCTAAAGTGCAAAAGCAAAAATTCACAGGGGGAAAATTTAACAATGGAACACAACAGAGGACAATGGAGCTCGAGCTTTGGCTTTCTTATGGCGGCTATCGGCTCGGCGGTCGGCCTCGGCAATATCTGGGGCTTTCCTTACAAGATGGGCGCGAACGGCGGCGGCGCATTCCTGCTGGTATACGTGCTGCTGGTGATCTTCGTCGGCTTCGTGGTTATGCTGGGCGAGCTTGCGATAGGCCGCAAGACCGGCAAGGGCGCGGTTGATGCATACCGCGCGCTTAACAGGAAGCTGCCCTGGATAGGCTACATGGGCGTCGGCTCCGCCTTCCTTATTTTGGGCTTCTACTGCGTGCTGGGCGGAATGGTGCTCAGGTACATGTTCGGCTTCTTTGCGAACCTCATCGGGCTTAACGGGTTCGCGGCGGGCGAAGCCTTCTTTGGCGAGTGGATAGCCAACATGCCGGGCATGGTCGGCTACTATGCGCTGTTCATGCTGCTCACGGTGCTCATAGTCATGGGCGGCATATCCGGCGGAATAGAGAAATTCTCCAAGGTCGCGATGCCCGCGCTTGCGGTGATGCTGGTCACGGTAATAATCTACGTCGCCTGCCAGCCCGGCGCCGCGGAGGGCTACCGCTACATGTTCGTTCCGGATTTCTCGGTATTCGACAGCCTGTCCTCCTTCTTTAAGGTGCTCAAATCCGCCGCGGGGCAGATGTTCTTCTCGCTCTCGCTCGGCATGGGCATAATGATAACCTACGGCTCCTACCTTTCCAAAAACGAGGACCTGAACTCCAACGCGCTGATAATACCCATTGCGGATACCACGGTCGCTATAATGGCCGGCATGGCAGTAATGCCCGCCTGCGCCGCCTTCGGCATGGAATACGCGCAGGGCCCGGGGCTGCTCTTCAAAACGCTTCAGACTGTTTTCATGGACGGCATGGGCGGCTTCATAGGCAACCTGATGGGCTTCCTGTTCTATACCCTCGTCTTTATCGCGGCGATAACCTCGTCGATATCCCTGCTTGAGGTCAACACCACCTACCTCATCGACCGCAGAATGGCGAAGGGCAAGAGCGTTGACAGAAAGAAGATAACGATATTTGCGGCGCTGGTGATATTCATTGTCGGCCTGCCGACCGCAATCGACGGCCTCGGCACAAACGTTGCGGGCGGCGCATGGATAGACTGCCCCGCGGTGATGTTCGGCCTGCCCAGCGTCGGCGCAACGGCGGACTGGCTGGATTTCTACGACATGATAGCCGAGGGCTTGATGATGCCGCTTGCATCGCTTGCGATGACCATAGTAGTCGGCTGGATATACGGCACCGGCATGATAAAGCAGGAGGTCGAATGCAGCGGGCATAAATACAAGGGCGAAAAATTCTACCATATCTGCTTCAGGTATATCGTACCCGTGATAATGGTGGTCGTGCTGTACGCCCAGATACAGACCTTCTTCGGGATATAAATATTTTAATATTATAAATAAACTCAAAAGAGGCAAGGAAAGAACCATGCAGCTTACTGTTGAAAGGGCAAAGGAAATACTGCAAAAGCACACCACAGAGGAGCACCTCTTCACCCACGCGCTGGCGGTAAGCGCCGCGATGGGCGCAATGGCGGAGCACTTTGGCGGCGATGCGGAGCACTGGAAGGCGATAGGCTACCTGCACGACGTTGACTACGAGAAATTCCCAAACGAGCATTGCAAGCACGTTCGCGAGCTGCTGGAGCCGGAGGGGGTGGACGAGGAGGATATCCGCACCATAATTTCCCACGGCTACGGCATATGCACCGAGGAGGTGCAGCCCGAAACCGACATGCAGAAGAGCCTTTTCGCGGTGGACGAGATGACCGGCATAGTGATGGCATCGGCGCTGATGCGGCCGACCGGCATAGTTGACCTCGAGGTCAGCAGCCTTAAAAAGAAGTTTAAGGACAAGAAGTTCGCCGCAAAGTGCAACCGCGAGATAATCAAGCACGGCGCGGAAATGCTGGATATGCCGCTGGAGACCCTAATGGAGCTCACCATAGCCGGCATGAAGACCGAGGCCGCAGGGCTTGGCCTGCTGCCCAGGGAATAACGAAAAAGTGCTTATCCCCCGATATATTCGGGGGATTTTTTATTGCGCCGCTGCGGTGCGGCGTGTTATAATAAAATATCAATGAAGCATCGGAGGTGAGCTCATGGACGACAGTTGCAGTTGCGCAGGGAAACCGGCTTCGGCTGAAGGCGTACACTTGTGCCGCGCCAGGGCTCGCGCCTTCGTGCAATAGGGCACATCGCAGTTTAACTACAATTTCAGCCACAGCCATACCTTAGCAGCAGACTGTTCTGTTTTGCGGCGAGCGCGTTTTTTCGCGTGCGCCTGAATTTGCTTTGCACAAAAAACGGGAAAATTATAGACGGGAGGTATGGAAAACATGGAGAACATAAGGAATGTAACGGAGGAGCAGCCGATGATAAGGAATTATCCGCTGGAGC
Source organism: Acutalibacteraceae bacterium (assembly GCA_963640685.1). GTDB lineage: Bacteria > Bacillota > Clostridia > Christensenellales > CAG-138 > SFEL01. The sequence goes on along the minus strand of CAVIAA010000017.1, from coordinate 36,245 downwards.
TGGAGCGGATAATACGCAGCGGCATATCGCCGAGGGCGCTCAAGGACAGGCTTTCGGATTATCACCCGAGGGACATTGCGCAGGTGCTGGAGGGGCTTTCTCCGGCGGAGCGGAAAAAGCTGTATGCGATACTGGACAGCGGCGAGCTTTCTGCCGCGTTTGAGTTTGTGGATCACCCATATCAGTATATCGACGAGCTGAACATACGCAAAAAGGTCGATGTGCTTTCCGGAATGGATACCGACAAGGCGGTGGACTGCCTGCGCGAGATGCCGCGGGAGCAGCGGGAAACGCTGCTCGACCTCATGGACGAGGGCAGCCGGCGGGATATCGCCATGCTGGATTCCTTCGACGAGGACGAGCTCGGCAGCATAATGACCACCAACTATATCGTCATAAGCCGCGGCAGCACCGTAAAGGGCGCTATGGCGGAGCTTATCAGCCAGGCGGCCGAAAACGACAATATCTCCACCATATACGTTACGGAAAACGGCGCATACTACGGGGCGATAGAGCTCAAGGATCTCATTATTGCCCGGGAAAGCATCGACCTTGAGAGCATAATCGCCACCTCGTACCCCTATCTGTACGCAAGGGAGCGGATAGAGGACTGCCTTGAGCGGATAAAGGACTATTCAGAGGATTCCATACCGGTTTTGAGCGATGACAACCGGCTGCTCGGCGTAATAACGCTGCAAAGCCTCGTTCAGGTAGTGGACGAAGAGCTGGGCGAGGACTACGCAAAGCTGGGCGGCCTCAGCGCCGAGGAGGACATAAAGGAGCCCATTGCCAAAAGCGTTGCAAAGCGCATGCCCTGGCTGCTGATACTGCTTGGGCTGGGAATGGTGGTTTCCGGCGTCGTAGGCATGTTTGAGGGGGTAATGGCGCATCTCACGATACTCGTCAGCTTTCAGTCGCTGATACTGGACATGGCGGGCAACGTCGGCACCCAATCGCTTGCGGTGACCATCCGCGCACTTGCGGACGGCACGCTGACGGGGCACGAAAAGCTGTCCATCGTATGCAAGGAGGGGCGGGTCGGCCTGCTTAACGGGCTGCTGCTCGGCGTTGCCTCCTGCCTGTTCGTGGGCCTTTATATAATGCTGATAAAGGGAAAGACGGCGGCCTTCGCCTTCGGCGTTTCCGGCTGCATAGGCGCCGCGCTGATGCTGGCGATGACGGTATCCGGCCTTGTCGGCGCGTCCGTGCCGCTGCTCTTTAACAGGATAGGCGTTGACCCTGCCGTGGCCTCGGGGCCGCTGATAACCACACTCAACGACCTGACCGCCGTAATAGCCTACTACGGCCTCGCGTGGCTGCTGCTAATCGAGGTCGCGGGGTTTGCGGGGTAAAAGTATTTCGCAGAAGTGGCTAAAGACCACCTCTGCGAATTTTTTTGCTTATTTTAGATTATCTATTATCGCACCTGCGGCGCGCTCGACCAGCTCGCGGGAGGTCGCAAGGTTCAGGCGAATGTGCGTGCCGAAGCGCTCGCCGCCAAACCAGTCGCCGTAATCCGGCGCAACGCCGCATTTATCCTCCATAAACGGCTTGACCTCGCCCGAAGTAAGGTATGCGCCGAGGTCTATCCACATGAGGTACGTTCCCTCAAGCGGGGAGACGACAGCCTTGGGCAGCGATTGGAGCAGCATGTCCCTCGCCGCGGTGTAGTTGCCGTAGATCATATCGCGAACCGCCTCGAACCACTCCCGCCCGCCGCGATACGCCGCCTCGACCGCGACATAGCCAAACGGGTTGCCGCCCTCGATGCGTATTGCATTTGTAAACTCATCAAACCTCTTTCGCAGCCCCTCATCGGGGATTATTGCAAAGGAATTTTGGCAGCCCGCAAGGTTGAAGGTCTTTGTTGCGGCGGTCAGGGTTACGAGAATCGAGTCATAGTCGCCGACCGTTGCGGAGGGGATATGCTCATGGTCGCCAAAGGTCATGTCGTGGTGTATCTCGTCGGATATGACGTATACGCCGTGCGCCTTGCATATATCCAGCAGCCGCTTGAGCTCCTCTCTCTTCCAGACCCTGCCGACGGGGTTGTGCGGCGAGGAGTGAATAAACAGCTTTACGCCGTTTTCGGCGAGCTTTTTCTCAAAGTCATCGTAGTCTATTGTATACGCGCCGTTGTCGTTTATAAGGTCGGAGCAGACAAGCCGCCGGCCGTTGTTCTTAACGGCGTTCATAAAGGGGTAATACACCGGCGTAAGCACGGCTATCGCGTCGCCGGGCTGGGTTAAAACGTTTACGAACCAGTTTATGGCCGGCACCACGCCGGGGGAAAAGCGCAGCCATTCCTCCTTAACGGTGTAGCCGTGATACCGCCGCTCCCAGTCGATAAACGCCTGATTATAGCTTGCGCGGGGCTTATAATAGGCCAGCACGCCGGTGGACAGGTAATCCTCGATGGCGTCCCGCACGCAGCTCGGCATCTTAAAATCCATATCCGCGACCCACATTGCGATGAGGTCGCCGCGGCCAAAATTCTCGTCCATGCCGTCCCACTTGCAGCAGTCTGTATTTCGCCTGTCAACAAATTCTATTTTCATTTTAAGTTAAGCTCCTTTCGCGGCTATAAGTAAGCCCGGAAAGCTGAGCCTTCCGGGCTTTGTTTTGTCGGTTCAGCTTAGCTTAGCTTAGGTTTTAGTCCAGCTCGCTGAGCTTCTTGTAGTACTCGTACTTCTCGTGGGCTTCCTTCTCGGCCTTGTCGAAGAGCTGATCCGCAACGGCGGGGAACAGCTTCTTGAGGGAGGCATAGCGAACCTCGCCCATGATGAAGTCCTTATAATCGGACTTGGCGGGCTTGCTGTCCAGAGTGAAGGGGTTCTTGCCCTCGGCTGCGAGGTCGGGGTTGTACCTGTACAGCGGCCAGTAGCCGGCTTCAACGGCCTTCTTGGCCTCTTCCTGGCTCTTGCCCATGTTGATGCCGTGGTTGATGCAGGGTGCGTAGGCGATTATGAGGGAGGGGCCCTTATAAGCCTCGGCCTCGGTTATGGCCTTCATGAGCTGGTTCTTGTCCGCGCCCATGCAGACCTTGGCAACGTATACATAGCCGTAGCTCATTGCCATCATGCCGAGATCCTTCTTGCCGGTGCGCTTGCCCGCGGCAGCAAACTTGGCGATGGGGCCGGTCGGGGTCGCCTTGGAGGACTGTCCGCCGGTGTTGGAGTATACCTCGGTATCCAGAACCAGAACGTTGACATCCTGATCCTGAGCGAGAACGTGATCCAGTCCGCCGTAGCCGATGTCGTATGCCCAGCCGTCGCCGCCGAAGATCCACTGGCTCTTCTTGACAAGCAGATCCTTCATCTCGAGTATGGTCTTGCGCTCCTCGGAGCAGCAGCCGCAGCCTTCAAGCAGGGGCAGCAGCTTTGCGGTGGCCTTCTTGGAGCCCTCTGCGTCGTCCTTGTTCTCAAGCCACTCGTTGAGCGCGGCCTTGATCTCGGGCTTCTCTGCCTTCTCGGCGAGGGCGGAAACGGCGTCCGCCAGCTTTGCGCGGCGCTGAGTGGTTGCAAGGTTCATGCCGAAGCCGAACTCGGCGTTGTCCTCAAAGAGGCTGTTTGCCCAGGCGGGACCGAAGCCCTTCTTGTTTACGGAATATGGCACGGTGGGGGCGGAGCCGCCATAGATGGAGGAGCAGCCGGTCGCGTTGGCGATAATCATCCTGTCGCCGTAGAGCTGGGTCACCAGCTTGATGTACGGGGTCTCGCCGCAGCCTGCGCAGGCGCCGGAGAACTCAAACAGGGGCTGGAGGAACTGGCTGTTCTTAACCGTGTTGGGGTTGAACTCAACGTCGGGATCCGGCAGCTCGAGGCAGAAGCTCCAGTTGGCATTCTCGGCCTCTTCGCAGGAAGCGAGGGAGGTCATGGTGAGGGCGCCCTTTGCCTTTGCGGGGCAGATATCCGCGCAGTTGCCGCAGCCGGAGCAATCCAGCGGGCTTATCTGCATGCGGAACTTATAGCCGGCAAATTCCTTGCCGGTAGCGGGCTTGGTGTCGAAGGCTACCTTTACATCGTCCTTAATGAGGAAGGGACGGATGCAGGCGTGCGGGCAGACCATTGCGCACTGGTTACACTGTGCGCAGGCCTCGGCGTTCCATACCGGAACCTCGACCGCGATGCCGCGCTTCTCGTACTTAGTGGTGGCGGTGGGTACGCAGCCATCGGGTGCGAGCTTGGAAACGGGCAGCTTGTCGCCGTTCTGCGCGAGAACCGGCTTGATGAACTCCTGGAAGTAAGGATCGTCGGTAACGTCCTTAACGACCTTGCCCTCTGTCGTGGTAGCCCAGGACTCGGGGTACTTGATCTCCTCGAAGCCGTTTGCGCCGGCATCGATAGCGTCGTAGTTCTTCTTAACGACCTCGTCGCCCTTCTTTGCGTAGGACTTCTTGGCGGCGGCCTTCATGTATTCGATGGCCTGATCCGCGGGGATAACGTTTGCAAGCACGAAGAAGGCGGCCTGCATAACGGTGTTGATGCGGTTGCCCATGCCAACGCTGCGGGCGATCTTAACGCCGTCCATGTTGTAGAAGCGAACGTGCTTCTTGGCTATGGCGTTCTTCATTGAGGCGGGCAGCTCGTGCTCCATCTCGGCAAGGGACCAGGGGGAGTTGAGCAGGAACACGCCGTTGTCCTTGATGTGCTCAAGCATGTCGTACTTGGTCACATAGGAGGAGTTGTGGCAGGCGATAAAGTCGGCCGCGTCGATGAGGTAGGGGCTCTGAATGGGCTGCTTGCCGAAGCGCAGATGGGATACGGTAAGGCCACCGGACTTCTTGGAGTCGTATGCGAAATAGCCCTGAGCGTACATGTCGGTGTGGTCGCCGATGATCTTTATGGAGTTCTTGTTGGCGCCAACGGTGCCGTCGGAGCCGAGGCCGTAGAACATGCAGGCGATGGTTCCCTCGGGAGCGGCGTTGACCTGCTCCTTAACGGGCAGTGAGGTGAAGGTCACGTCGTCGGTGATGCCGACGGTGAAGTGGTTCTTCATTTCGCCCTCAAGGTTGTCGTAAACAGCCTTTGCCATGGAGGGGGTGAACTCCTTGGAGCCGAGGCCGTAGCGGCCGCCGACTACCTTTATGTTTGCGCGGCCGCACTCGACCAGCGCGTTAACTACATCCTGATACAGAGGCTCGCCGAGGGAGCCGGACTCCTTGGTGCGGTCCAGAACGGCGATCTTCTTTACGGAGGCGGGGATGGCCTTTACGAACCTGTCCGCAGGGAAGGGGCGATAGAGGCGAACCTTGAGCAGGCCGAGCTTTGCGCCCTTTGCGTTGAGGTGGTTGATGGTCTCCTCAACGACATCTGCGCCGCTGCCCATGATGACGATGATGTTCTCGGCATCGGGTGCGCCAACGTAGTCATAGAGGTTGTACTTGCGGCCGGTTATCTTGCCTACCTCGTCCATGTAGTGCTGAACTACGTCGGGCAGGTCGATATACAGCTTGTTCGCAGCCTCGCGGCCCTGGAAGTAGATGTCGGGGTTCTGGGCGGAGCCGGCAAGGTGAGGATGCTCGGGGTTGAGCGCGCGGTCGCGGAAGCGCTTTACGGCGTCGCGATCCAGCAGCTTATCCATATCCTCGTAGTCGATCATTTCAACCTTCTGTACCTCGTGGGAGGTGCGGAAGCCGTCAAAGAAGTGTACGAAGGGGATGCTGGTCTTGATAGCGGAGAGGTGGGTTACCAGAGCAAGATCCATTACCTCCTGAACGGAAGCGGAGGACAGCATTGCAAAGCCGGTCTGGCGGCAGCCCATAACGTCGCTGTGGTCGCCAAAGATGGAGAGCGCATGGTATGCAAGCGCACGAGCCGAAACATGGAAAACGGCGGGGAGCTGCTCGCCCGCGATCTTGTACATGTTGGGGATCATGAGCAGCAGGCCCTGAGAGGCGGTGAAGGTGGTGGTCAGCGCGCCGGCCTTGAGTGAGCCGTGTACAGCGCCGGCAGCACCGGCCTCGGACTGCATCTCGGCGATCTTAACCTTCTGGCCAAAAAGGTTAAGGCGTCCATTCGCTGCCCAGTCGTCTGCCACTTCCGCCATTGGGGAGGAAGGGGTGATGGGGTATATCGCAGCCACGTCGCTGAATGCATAAGCAACGTGCGCAGCAGCGGTATTACCATCGATAGTCATGGTTTTTGCCATTGTGATGTGACCTCCTGATATAGTTGTTGTGTTTTGATGGAAGTAATGCCGTATACTCTGCGAGGCGGCGGGGAGCGCCCCTGATATGTCGCCCGCACATATACATGTTGATTATACAATCGAGGCTTGCAGGTGTCAAGAAAGGCGAAAAAAAACTCCGAATATCAGGGGAAAAGGTGCGGAAAGCATAATGAGAACGTTAAATAAAAAATAATCGCTCGGCTTTGGCGCACGGCTCCGCGGGGCGGGGCGGCGCGAGGGACGCTTTTGCAGGTAAAAAAACATAATATTCACATAATAAAGCACGAATAGGTGTTGCATTATTTGTAATTTGGTAATAAGATTAAAGAAGATTACATTCGTTCGGAAAATATAAAAAGAAATAAGAAGGAGAAGAGAAAATGCCCGCAAAAATGAAGATCAGGTCCGCTTACCCGACCCTGCCCACGGCCGAGCGCAAGGTTGCCGATTTTATTCTTGAAAACCCCTCAAAGGCCTCGCTTATGGTGATAAACGAGATCGCCGAGGCAGCAGGCGTGTCCGTGCCCTCGGTCACCCGCCTTGCAAGGAAGCTCGGCTACGACGGATTTCTGGATTTCCGCGTTGCGCTTGCAAGCGGCACGACCTCGATAGAATCCCTGAAGAGCGAGCCGATACGCAACAGCGACAGCGACGACGCCGTGGTTGAAAAGGTGTTCCTTTCCTCAATGCGCGCAATGGAGGATACCCTCAAGGCGCTGCCCAAGAACAAGCTGTCCACCCTTTCGGAAAAGGCAGTTCGCGCAAGGCGCATATACGTTTTCGGAACCGCGAGCAGCGAGTTTCTGGCACGGGATCTCGCATATCAGCTCAATTATATGGGCTACGACGCAACCCCTGTTTCCGACCCGCTGGTTATGGAAGTTCTCACCTCCCGCTTTACCGTGGACGACGTGTTCATAGGCATATCGAGGAGCGGCAGAACAAAGCTGCTGCTTGATGCGCTGAAGGCGGCCAAGGCCTCCGGCACATACAGCGCCTTCGTCAGCAACTACATCAACTCCCCCGCGGCGAACATCGCAGATGCGTTCTTCTGCACCAGCGGCGTGGACGACATGAAGGGCATAACCGGCCGCGAGAGCAACATAACCATACTCGCCCTCTTCAGCGCGTTTGTGGTGCTCATGGCGCGCAAGACTGCGCCGCAGCCCATTGCAGACATATAATATAAGGAATGTTGACCAGGGATCTGCACACCCACACGAAATACAGCCACGGCAAGGGCACTCCGGAGGAGAACGTCCTTGCCGCTGTTTCTGTGGGGCTTAAAACGGTTGCGATAAGCGAGCACGGCCCGGGGCATATGTTCTACGGCGTTCGCGGCGAAAGGCTAAAGGAGCTTCGGCGGGAGACGGAGCGGCTTAAGGAAAAATACGCAGGGCAGATAGAGGTGCTCTTTGGCATTGAGGCCAACCTGACGGGCTTCGGCCTCTGCGATATACCAAAGGAGCTGATGGACTCGTTTGAGGTCAAGCTGCTGGCCTTTCACAAGGGCGGGAGGCCGGAGGACGGCTTCGGCATACGGCGCTGCCTTGAGTCGCTGGGCGTTGGCCGCAGCGACCCCGTTAAAACGGCGCAGGCGCTGCTGCTGGCCGGCGAAAGGTATAAAATAGACATATTCTCCCACCCCGGGCTGTATGTAGCCTGCGACATACCGACGCTTGCGAGGGGGGCAAGAGAGCTTGGCATAAAGCTTGAGATAAACGCCGCCCGCGTGACCATGACGGACGATGAGCTGCGTCAGGCGGCGGAGCTTGGCGCCGAGCTCATAATCGGCAGCGACGCGCACACCCCGCAAAGGGTCGGCGACGACGCGCTTGCCATAGCTGCCGCAAAAAGGGCCGGGGTAATAAAGAGCGTGGTTAATGTGGCAAAAGACTGAGCAGGGCTGTAAAGCCCGCAGAAAAGCAAATAAAAACCCGCCCCGGCGTTGACATACCGAGGCGGGGTGGGTATAATAATAACGAGGCAAGACCTTGCGGTCGGCCAACTAATTATCGGATCCTTTCCCTAAAAAGGGAACAACCGTCCTATTAGCGGTAGGGCGGTTATTTCTTTCTGATGGTAATAATGGTAATTGACTTTGCCTCCCGCGTAAAGAACGCGAGGAGAGCCAGGATAAGCTCCATCATCGAGACGACACCCCCTTTCGGATGGTGTACTGACCACCGCTTGCACGGGCTACGTTCTACCCAAGCAAATTATACATGATGCAGCAAATTTTGTCGATAGATACTTGCTTTTTCTGTCGCTCGTTCATTGCTGCAAATAAGCAGCCTGTTATTTCCTCTCCCCTACTTTCGTAAACAAAGCGGAAGAGCCTATTTTGTTATAGCTTTTTTCTATCCCACGCCTGCCCCTTCAAAGAAGCCTTTAAATCGCTGCCGGTCCGGTAGCAAATATGTGCGGGTCATGCTACAATAATGTTCAGGAATTAACAAATTATTTCCTTTATCGCCATTATTGCATCGTCCACGTCCCGCTCGGTGTTGGCGTAGCCAAGGCTGAAGCGAACGGTTCCCTGCGGGAAGGTGCCGAGCGTTTTGTGTGCGCTCGGGGCGCAGTGCAGCCCGCAGCGGGTCATTATCCCCCGCCGCTCAAGCTGATACGCGACCTCCGCGTTGTCCCGCCCCGCAAAATCCAGCGATATCACGCCGACACGTTTTGAAATATCCCCGGTTCCGGCAAGGCGGGCAGGAAGCCCCTCGATGCCGCTCAAGAACCTTTCGATGAGCCGCTCCTCGTGGGCGCGGAAGGCGTCGACGCCTTTGTCCAGTATAAACCCCAGCGCGGCGTTAAGGCCGAATATACCGGGTATGTTCAGAGTGCCGGCTTCAAACCTGTCCGGCATATACGGCGGCAGCAGCTCGCTGTCGGATGCGCTGCCGGTTCCGCCGGCGATAAGCGGCTCCAGCCGCTTTGCAAATTCCTTTTCCAGCATTATTGCGCCTATGCCCTGCGGGCCTAAAAGCCCCTTGTGGCCGGGAACGCACAGCGCCGATAAGCCCAGCTCGCGCATGTTCACCGGGTAGTGCCCCGCGGTCTGCGCCGCGTCGAGTATCACCGGTATGCCGTGCTCCGCGGCGATAGCGCTTATCTCCCTGACGGGGACAAGGCTGCCGCAAACGTTTGAAGCGTGCATTACGGCTATAAGCCGGGTATTTGGGCGTATCAGCGGGCGGATATCCTCGGGGTCGGTAAGGCCGCAGCTGTCCGCAGGAATCCTGGAAAACTCAACGCCGCATGATTCAAGCTGGCGCAGCGGGCGCATCATCGCGTTGTGCTCCATTCCGCTGACGATGACGTGATCCCCGCCCTTCAAAAACCCCTTTAGCAGCATATTCAGTCCCGCCGTCATGCCGGGGGTGAATACCGCATGGGTGATGTCATCGGTGCCGAACAGGGCGCAGAGCCGCTCGCGGCACTCGATAAGCGTCATCTCGGCCTCGCTCGCCGCCTCGTATGTCGAGCGGTTCACGTTTGCACCGATGTTGTTTATATAATCCAGCATCGCCTCGCCGACGCCCGGCGCCTTCGGGTATGAGGTCGCTCCGTTGTCAAGATAAACCTTCATTGGTCTATACCTCTTAAATAATTTTTGCTGATAAGGGGAGCCGTCCCTTTTCAGATACAGTTTAACACACCTTTGGGCTTTGTCCACAGGCAAAAAAACAAAAAAAGGAGTTATTGTTCGTTATGAAGAAGAATCTTCCCGTTCTGCTCACCGGCGTGGTTATCGGCCTTGCGGCGCTGATACTTACCCAGTGCGGCAACCCCGCAAACATGGGCTTCTGCATCGCCTGCTTCCTTCGCGATATCGCGGGCGCGCTCAAGCTGCATTCCGCCGAAATAGTACAGTATGTGCGCCCTGAGATAGTCGGCATAATCGCCGGTGCCTGCGGCGCAGCAATGATCAAGAAGGAATGGAAGGCCGTTGGCGGCTCCTCCCCCTTCACCCGCTTTGTGCTGGCCGTTTGCGTAATGATAGGCGCTCTGGTATTCCTCGGCTGCCCCCTGCGCATGGTCATCCGCATCGGCGGCGGCGACCTTAACGCCGTTGTCGGCCTCGTTGGCTTTATCGCGGGCATATTCGTCGGCACCATCGCGCTCAAGAAGGGCTTCTCCCTCCAGCGCAGCTATGCCCAGCCCAAGCTGGACGGCTACTGGATGCCCATTCTCATGATCGTACTGCTCCTTCTCGCAGCGCTTGCGCCGACCCTCTTTGCCCAGAGCACTGACGGCCCCGGCTCCAAGCACGCCCCCATCATCATCGCCCTCATCGGCGGCATCGTGGTCGGCATATTCGCTCAGCGCAGCCGCTTCTGCATGGCGGGCGGCATCCGCGATACCATCATGTTCAACCAGTGGGGTCTTACCCTTGGCTTCCTCGCGGTGATAGTTACCGTCCTCATCGGCAACCTCATACTCGGCAAGTTCAACCTCGGCTTTGTGGATCAGCCTGTTGCGCATAACGACGGCCTGATGAACTTCCTCGGCATGGGCATCGTCGGCTGGGGCTCTGTGCTGCTGGGCGGCTGCCCGCTCCGTCAGCTGATACTGACCGGCGAAGGCAATTCCGACTCTGCCATCACCGTTACCGGCTTCGTTTTCGGCGCTGCCCTTGCGCATAACTTCGGCACCGCCTCCTCCGCAAAGGGTCCCGGCGCAAACGGCATGGTCGCCGTCATCGCCTGCTATGTAGTGCTCCTCATAATGACCGTTGCATACGCACAGAAGAGCAAGGACTAAACAGAACAGCTGCGCTTGAGCCGGGCTTACCCCCGGCTCGCGCTTTAATTAAAGCAATTCACTTGTAAAACCACAGGAGGAAATGATATGATAGACGCAAGAGGACTCGCCTGCCCGATGCCGGTGCTGATGGTTCAAAAAGAGGTTTCCAGGAGCTCCCCCGGCAGCCTTGAGGTAATGGTCGATAACCACTCCGCCCGCGAAAACGTTCGCCGCTTCGCCGAGGGCACGGGGTATACCGTTGCGGTGGCCGAGGAAAACGGCGATTATCGCCTTACACTGACAAAATAACACTTAACGGAGCGTCTTGTTTCATGCCCAGCTATGTCGCAACCTTCCACACACACCTCTCCGCAATGCGGAGCATGAAGAGCATAAAGGGAAGGGCAGCCTCCGCCGCCCTCGCCCCGGTTCCGCGCAGCCTCAGCTCCTCCTGCGGCACCTGCATGAGGTACGAGGCGGAGAACGACCTGAGGGAGCTTATGGACGGCGACCTTGAATCCATCGCGGCGGCGCTGGGCGGCGAAAGGTATGAGGTCATATACCGGGCGGCGGAGGAATAAGCAAAAAAATTAAGCAGGGTAAGACCCTGCTTTTTTTATTTAAGCTGCTTTTATCAGGCTATCGGCTCATCGTTTATCGACTCGCGGTTGACCTTTTTTATCACCACAACGTACATCAGTATCACAAAGGCTATGAAAATTATTGACGAAGCTACGGTATTTGTCATCGCGCAGGCGTCGTAGAAGCCGTGCAGCAGCACCGCCGCGATAAAGCCGAGCCAGAGGTTCGCCCTGGTGTCCGCAAGATCCCCATACGCCTCGCACTGCTTTGCCCGCCCGTAAAATGCGCCCATGAACACGCCGAAGCACATATGCCCGGGGACTGCAAGCACTGCCCGCGCGGGGGCAACGGATAGGCCGTAGCCCAGAACGTAGCCGATGTTTTCAAACGCGGCAAAGCCGAGCGACACCGCAACGGCGTATACTATGCCGTCAAACCTGTAATTGAAGTTGATATCCCGCCATGAGCGGCGCTTGAGCATTGCAAACTTTGCGCCCTCCTCGGATACCGCAACGACCAAAAACGCCAGCGCAATGGTGTATCCCGTCGTATTGGGGGTCAGTACGGCGTCAAGTATTCGCGTGCCGATACCCTCCAGCGCCATAGCGATGAGCGCCGCGAATACGCCGTAGAGCAGCAGCGACATAAGCAGCGCCGCAGGCTCCTTTTCCACCCTGTCCTTGCGGTAAATGTAGCGCATTAAATATATCGCGGGCAGCAGCGCCGCAGCGCCGTATATCAGCGCAACCGCGAAAAGCGGCAGTGTAAGCAGCAGCATATGTGCCTCCTTGATAATTTATTTTTAATTATTCGTTGGGCTCGTCCCGAACCTCGCGCGCGGCGAGCTTCATACGCTGCTCCTTGCTCAGTATGCGCTTGCGCATCCTTATGCTCTTTGGCGTTACCTCGACCAGCTCGTCGTCCGCAATGAACTCAAGGCACTGCTCAAGGCTCAGCACGCTGTGCGGGGTAAGGCGCAGCGCCTCGTCGCTGCCGGCGGCGCGCATGTTGGTAACGTGCTTCTTTTTGCATACGTTTACGACTATATCGTCGCTGCGGGAGCATTCGCCGACTATTTCGCCCATGTACACCGGAACGCCGGGGCCTACGAACATTCTGCCGCGATCCTGCGTGTTAAAGAGGCCGTAGCTGTTGGTTTCGCCGGTTTCGGAGCAGACGAGGCTTCCCCTTGTGCGCTCCTCAATGTCCCCCTTGTAGGGCTCGTATTTGTAGAATATGCTGCTCATAACGCCGTTGCCGCGGGTATCCGTAAGCAGCTCGCTGCGGTAGCCCAAGAGCCCCCTCGTCGGAACGTGGAACAGCAGGCGAATGCTGGTTCCGTTGGGCTCGGATATCATATCCAGCATTTCCGCCTTGCGCCGGCCGAGCTTTTCCATGACCGCGCCGACGTAGTCCTGCGGAACGTCGACCGTAAGCTCCTCGATAGGCTCCAGCAGCGTGCCGTCGCTGTCGCGGCGGTAAATTACCTTTGGGCGGGAAACGGCGAACTCATAGTCCTGCCTGCGCATCTGCTCGATAAGTATTGAAAGGTGCAGCTCGCCCCTGCCGCTGACCTTGAACATATCGGTGGATTCCGTCTCCTCGACCCTCATGGAAACGTTGGTCTGAACCTCCTTAAACAGCCTGTCGCGCAGGTTGCGGCTGGTGACATACTTGCCCTCCTTGCCGGCAAACGGGCTGTCGTTCACCATGAACATCATGGAGAGGGTGGGCTCGTCAATCTTGACAAAGGGCAGCGGCTCTATGCACTCGGTATCGCACACCGTTTCGCCTATCGCAAGGTCGGCTATGCCGGCAACGGCGACTATCTCGCCCGCGCCCGCCTCCTCGACCTCGACCCGCTTAAGCCCCTCAAAGCGGTACAGGCGGGATATCTTTACCTCGCGGGGGTTTTCCGCCGCGCCGCCGCAGAGCACCGCCGCCTGATTGCGGCGTATCCTGCCCCGCTGAATCCTGCCAACGCCGATACGGCCTACGTAATCGTCGTAGTCCAGCGTTGAAAACAGCACCTGAAGGTGACCCTCGTCGTCGCCGTCCGGCGCGGGTATGGTGTTTATTATGGTATCGAACAGCGGCTTCATGTCGCTGCCGAGCTCGTCCGGCTCCAGCCCGCTGTAGCCGTCCCTTGCGGAGGCGTACACGACCGGGAAATCCAGCTGCTCGGCGGAGGCGCCGAGGTCTATGAACAGCTCCATCACCTCGTCCACCACCTCAAGCGGCCTTGCCCCTGCGCGGTCGACCTTGTTTACGACCACTACGGGTATCTTGCCCAGCGCAAGCGCCTTGCGCAGCACAAAGCGGGTCTGCGGCATGCAGCCCTCGAAGGCGTCTACCAGCAGCAGCACGCCGTCCACCATCTGCAATATGCGCTCGACCTCGCCGCCGAAATCCGCATGACCCGGGGTGTCGACTATGTTTATGCGGTAGCCGTTGTAGTTTACCGCGGTGTTCTTGGAAAGTATGGTTATGCCCCTCTCCCTTTCAAGGTCGCCGGAGTCCATTACCCTCTCCTGAACCTGCTCGTTTGCGCGGAACACGCCGCTCTGCCTCAAGAGCTGATCCACAAGGGTGGTCTTGCCGTGGTCAACGTGGGCTATAATGGCTATATTCCTCAGTTTCTCGTTCCTCATGCTGTCGTCCTCTATATAAATTAAATTTTTTGCACAATATCATATTTTAACTCATGCGCCGCCAAAACACAATAACAAATACCGCAAAAATGCGGTTGCGCGGGGGTTTTTTCGGTGGTATAATAGCCCGGTAAAAAGAATATTCTCCGCTAGGGGTGCTGGGCGGCTTTCGCCCGGCTGAGATAACTCCCTTGAACCTGTCTGGATAATGCCTGCGTAGGGAAGCGGTGATGAATAAACAGGGTTCCTGCCCTTTCCTTTCATTTCTCCGCGGCCAAACGGCTGTGCGGAGAATTTTTTTAAGCGAAAGGAGTTAACAGAAAAATGAAAGCCACATCATCCGGGCGCGTTCGCGCCATCGTCTACGGCGCGCTGTGCATCGCGCTGTCCTTCCTGCTAAGCTATATTCGGCTGTTTTCCCTGCCGATGGGCGGGTCGCTGACCCTTTGCGGAATGCTGCCCATTGCGGCGTATGCCTGCGTTTTCGGCCCCGCATACGGCTTCACGGCGGGTCTTGCCTTTGGCCTTTTGCAGCTTGTCCAGGATTTTTACGTGGTTCACTGGGCGCAGCTGCTGCTGGACTATGTATTCGCCTTTGCCTGCTACGGCATAGCCGCGTTTTTCCCCAACAACCTTACGCTCGGCGTAATAGTCGCGGGCTTCTGCCGCTTCCTCTGCTCAACGCTTTCCGGCGGCATATTCTTTGCGGAATACGCGGGCGAAGCGGGCTGGAGCAACGCCTGGCTGTACAGCATCGCCTACAACGGCAGCACCATAGGCGCCGAAACCGCGCTCTGCGCCGTCGTTTCGCTGCTGCCCCCCGTTAAAAAGGTGTTAGCCCTCATGAAAAAGGACTGACATCGCCCGTATCGCGTGCTATAATAACAGCGGGTGCTTCGGCGCCCGCTTGTTTAATATCGGAGGGAGATCGCTTTGAGTATTTCAATTAAGACCTACGGTTCATTCGTAAAGCTGCCGGTAAGCCACCTTGTCGGCCATACCGTGATTGCGATAGACGTTCTGCGCTCATCAAGCTGCATAGTTTGGGGGCTGGTAAACGGCGCGGACAGGATAATACCTACCGACGAGCCCGGCGACGCGGTTTCGATGGCCGCCCGCCTCGGCGGCTGCGTGCTCGCGGGGGAGCGCGGCAGCGTTATAATACCCGGGTTTGACATAGGCAATTCCCCGGCGGAATACACCCCGGAGCGGGTCGGCGGAAGGGTCGTTGTGATATCCACCTCAAACGGCACCGGAGCCATATGCAATTCCGACGCCGCCTCAAACGTGCTCATAGGCTCAATGCTCAACTGCACCGCCGTTGCAAAGCGCGCGGTCGAGCTGGGTCAGGACGTTATACTCATGTGCGCAGGCACCCTCGGCGAGTTCTCGGCGGACGACGTATACACGGCGGGGGCGATAGCGGCGGAGATAGAGTCGCTTACCGATGCCAGCCCCTGCGACCTTACGCGGGTAGCGCGGCTGGTATATTCCAGCTGGAGCGAGGACCGCAGCGAGCTTGCAAAGACCAATCACTACAAAAAGCTCGTAGGCCTCGGCCTTGAGGAGGACGTCGCCTTCTGCCTCTCCCGCGACCTCACGGATATCGTTCCGGAGTATAAGAACGGGGTCATTGAGGGGTAGGGAATAAAACAGTAATGCCGCCCTCGGCTTGCCGAGGGCGGCTTGTTTTAACTCATTTTTACATTAAATCTCCGCCTTGAGGCCGATATTTAGCGACTGCGCCTTTTCGAGTATGCGCTGCGCAGTGACGAGATCCAGCACGGCGGAGCCGACGGTCTTGAAGAAGGTTATTTCATCGGCGCTTTCGCGGCCGGGGGCTGTGCCGTTTATCAGCTGACCCAGCTCGCCCGTCATGCGCTCCTTTGAGTATTCGCCGCGGTCGATTGGCTGAAGTATGTCCCCCGCCTCGCCCAGCACGCCGTCCAACGTGTCCGCATATACCTTGCCGGCGTGGGTGAGGGTGTAGGAATCCACCTCCACCATGTCGTATGTAAATGAGCCTACGCCGTTTACGTGCGCGCCCTTTTTAAGCAGCCTGCCGTCAAAGACCGGCGTGATTGAGGTGGTCGCGGCGGTCACTATGTCCGCATCCGCTATCGCCTCCTCCATTGAGCGGACGGCGATGATCTTTGTACCGAACTTATCACGGAATTTTTCGCTCATTGCTTTTGCAAAGGCCTCCGCCTTTTCAAAGGTTCTGGAATATACCTTTGCGAGCTTTATATCCCGAACCGTCAACACCGCCTCAAGCTGCCCCTCCGCCTGGCCGCCCGCGCCGAAGAGGGCGAAAACGCTGCTGTCCTCCCTTGCGAGCAGGTCTGTTGCAGCGCCCGCAACCGCGCCTGTGCGCAGCCTCGTCAGGTATGTGCCGTCCATGAGCGCGGAAACGGCGCCTGTCGAGTCGTCCATCAAAATCATAGTCGCGGGGACGCTGGGCAGCCCCTTCTTCGGGTTATCCGGATATACCGAAACTATTTTCACGCCGAGCGCAGATGCGCCCGCGGCGTAGCCGTACATATACAGTGCGGAGCCGTTATGCGCCGGAACGGAGATGTTCGCGCGCAGGGGAATGTCCGTTTCCCCCTTTGAATACAGCGCAAGCGCGTCCTTGTCCGCCTGAATTGCCTCCGCCATCGTGAATACCCTTTGCATATCCTCTTTTGTAAGCAGCGTGATCATAGCCTGTTCTTCCTTTCAAAAGTCGTTTTATTAAGCCGATTTTTCGATTAAATTTTCCGATATCGCCACACCAAGATTTTACGGCAGCACAGGGAGGGAAGTCAATACGGCGCAAAAAAGAGGGCCGAAGCCCTCGGTGGTGGTTAACTGTTTGGTTTTATGTACTGCGCGTAGGTGCTCCATATTGGCGCGGACTTATACTTATCCACAGAACCAGCAGGAACCTTTATTTGCAGCCCCTCAATTGCCGTCAGTATATATCCGCCGAGCGTTGGGGGATTTTCGGCTTTGCAGATTATAGTTTTCAGCTTATCGCAATTAGAGAAAGCCTCATTGCCTATGCTCTTAATGCCGCTGCCTATCGTGACAGTTTCGAGTTCTGGACAGCTGTAAAAGATGGAATCGGGCAGGGCGGTTATATTGCCGCCGATGGTAACAGCGGTCAAATATGTACCGAAAAATCCAGTTTCGCTGAGAGTCGTTATGCTGCTTGGAAAGTCAATTGAGGTTAGGCCGGAAGCGGCAAATGCACTTCTACCTATCTCCTTTATCTTTGAGCCTTCGGCAAAAGTCACGGTTTTGAGATTATGACAGTTTGCAAAGGCGCTGTCTGCGATAATCTCTACATTTTTACCGATTGTAACTTTCTCAATCTTATTGTTATCTGCAAAAGCGCTGGCAGCTATTTCGACCGTACTGTCGGGAATAGTTATTTCCGTTGCGGTGCCGTTGTAGAAAACCAGCGTTTTGCCCTCGCTGTCGAGGAATACAAGACCGTTTTCATCTGTTTTGGCAGCTGCAACATACTTCGCTTCTACGGTAACATTCTCATTTATTATCGTCGTATTTATATCAAACAGGGTTTCGCCTATATACCAGCCAACAAAGTACCTGGCCGGAGGATTTATTATTGTCGGCATATTTTCTGTTTCACTACTGAGGGACTGCCCTTTTTTAACGTAGTACGAAGATAAGTAATCTCCGTAGCTCCAGTATTTCACGGTAACGGTGCAATATGCACTATCCGGATCATCCGGCTGCGGCTCAACCTTATTCCCCGCATAAACCCCGGTATCCTTGCCGTCTATCCACCAGTTGCCGTTGTCGCCGATATAAGGCGTTTTGCCGTCAACGCCGTCGCGGCCGTTTGTGCCGTCGCGCCCGTTGGAGCCGGAGCCACCGCCGGATACGCCCTGAACACCCTGAAGCCCCTGCTCACCGCGTTCACCCTTTTCGCCTTTATCGCCTTTTTCGCCTTTATCGCCTTTTTCGCCCTTTTCGCCCTGGAGCCCCTGAGGGCCCTGCAAGCCCTGCTCACCCCTGTCGCCTTTTTCTCCCTTTTCACCCTTTGCGCTGCCGGCGTCAATTTCGCTGCCGTCGCTCATGGTGAGTATAAGGTGACCGCTTTCGTCAATATGAGCGCCGGAAATGCCGGCAGGCGATGCGCAGCCGCAGAGCCCAACGCAGAGGGCGAGCACAATAGCCAAAGAAACCAGCTTTTTCATTTTTTCCTCCTCGGATGGGGTTATTTGAATTATTGCCTGAGAATATGCCGTTTGTCTGTCATTTGATTATATTGCGGCGGCGAAGCGTTTGTCAATTACAATTATCACGATGATAATGAAATATCGCAGGGATTATCGTACCATACTTGAAAGAAGGGGTATTCGGTATGGTAGCTGAAAGGATAAAAGCTCTGCGGGAGCAAAAGCAAATGACCCAAACCGAGCTTGCAAGGCAGCTCGGCATAACCCGCTCCGGCGTTAACGCATGGGAGATGGGCATATCCGTGCCCTCAACGCAGTACATAGTTGAGCTTGCGAATATTTTCCGGGTATCCGCCGATTACCTCTTGGGCAGGGAGGAAAGCGCAGCGCTCGGCGTTTCCGGCCTGACGCAGGGAGACATTGCGCTGGTGTATTCCCTGATTGAGCACCTTCGGGAAAAAAACAGCGCAAAATAAACCGAAAACGGTCAAATTTTCCGCCGCGCTATGGCAAAGTGCGGCGGTTTGCTTTATAATACGAATAAAGAAAAAACGAGGTATAACGCATGGTAAAGCTCTGGTTCGCAAAGGTAAGGCCGGATGGCATAATACCCTCAAAGAGGGAGGAGGACGCGGGCTACGATATCTTTCTATCCTACGACGGGGACTACATAAGGCTGGAGCCGCACGAGACAAAGCCGCTGCCAACGGGCATTGCAAGCGCCTTTGAAGCAGGGTATTATTTTCAAATTCAGGAGCGCGGCTCAACAGGCACTAAGGGCATCGGCAAGCGCTGCGGCGTTATAGACTCCGGCTACCGCGGCGAGTGGTTTTTGCCGATGACAAACCTGAACGACTACCCGCTGTACTTTGCAAAGGGGTACATGAGGGAATACTTTGACGGGCTTATCAAAAAGGGCGAAAGGCTTGAGGTATACTATACCGAAAAGGCGGTGTGTCAGGCGGTGCTGCTCCCTGTTCCAAAGACCGAAGTTGAGGAGATACCGTATGACAGCCTGCTCGAGATGAAATCCGAGAGGATGACAGGCAAGCTGGGCAGCAGCAATAAGTAAGCGAGGTGAAAACGAAATGGCAAACATGATGGACTACCTGCAATGGCGCGGGGATCTGAGCTTTTCCGAAAGGCCGGTAAACGAGGTGGACGGGCTGATATTTGCCGAGCTTTCCTATATCGATTATTCCAATATAGTTCCCGCGACGCTATCCGGCGGCATAACGCTAAAGGAGGCGGCGGACGCCTACTTTACCAAGTATCCGGACAGCCGCGGCAGGCTTGGGCTTATAGTTCCCGACAGCATACACGACCTGCTGCACGCGGCGGGGAACAGCCCCCGCTTCGGAGGCGTTCTGCTATCCGGCTACGCGGAAAAGACCAGCGAGGAGGAGACGGAGCAGTTTTCCGCCGTCACGTTTACGATAAACGACGGCCTTCGCTGCGTCGCCTTCCGCGGGACGGACGACACGGTGGTCGGCTGGAAGGAAAACTTTGAAATGTGCTATATGTTCCCGGTTCCCGCCCAGCGGGACGCCGCAGCATATCTGGACGCGGTTGCTGCGGAGTGGGACTGCGAGCTGATAGTTACCGGCCACTCCAAGGGCGGCAACCTTGCGGTATACGCCGCGGCATACTGCAAAAAGGAGGCGCAGGAGCGCATCTCCGCCGTATACAACAACGACGGCCCCGGCTTCCCGACGGGGCAGATAACCCTCGATAATTATAACAGGATACGTGGAAAGCTGACGACGCTCTTGCCCGAGGCGGACATAGTCGGCATACTGCTGGAGCACGAGGAACGGTACCACGCCGTTAAGAGCACGGCAGCGGGCGTTTGGCAGCACGACGGCTTCTCATGGGAGCTCATGGGCACCAGCTTTGTATACGGCAGCGACATAAAGCGCAGCAGCAAGCGCACGGACAAGACGCTGCGCGCCTGGGTGGACGATATGGACATGGAGCTTCGCGAGCAGTTTGTAAAAAAGCTGTTTTCGCTGTTTGAGGCGGCGGGGGCAAGGACGCTGACCGACGTTAAGCGGGACCCGATAGGCTTTATGAACGCCGTAAACACCGCCTTTGAGGACGGGGAGACCAAGGAGGTGCTAAAGCGCTCCTTCGGTATGCTCCTGAGCGAGGACAGGACACACAGGCAGGCCGCGGCGCAGGACGGGCTGACCCGTTTGCGCGGCAGGGTAAAGAAAGGGATACAGACGAAAATCAAAAGATAGCCCGAATAAACGAAAACAGCCCCGAAAAAACGGGGCTGCTTTTAATTTTGCCGTTTATACCCTGCCGGTGGAGTCGGTCTTTATCGCGCCGTCGCGATAGGCGGCGAGCAGGGCGTTGAGGTCGGCTATCCGCTGCGCAAGCTCATCGCCCGCGTCGGTATCGGATATCAGCAGGCGGCGGGGCAGGTTTTCAACGATGAAGGAATGTGAGGTTATGTCCTTCTTGCCGTGTATCGCCTCCTCGCGGGTGGTAAAGGGCTCGTGCGCGGCGATGCGCATGCCGTGGGAGCTGAAGAACATCGTGTAGCCGGCGATGCCGGTCTGGTTGTGATAGGCCTTGCAGAAGCCGCCGTCTATTACGACCAGCCTGCCGCCGCCCTTCCTCGGGTCCTCCCCCTCCTTGACCTTTACCGGCATATGGCCGTTTATTATGCGGCTCCAGGGCTTGTGCAGGTCAAAGTCGTCCAGTATCCTGCGGCAGAACTCCTCGCTGCCATAGTAGGTGTAGTAGGGGTTCTTGGGCTCGGTATATGTGGATTTATCCTCGATGAGCGTGCGCTCAAAGGTGGTTATCCTGGTTCTGCCGCAGATCGGCGAATTTCTGCCGCACCAGAGGAACCAGAGGAAATCCAGCCCGCGCTGCCGCTCCATGCTGTCCTCCGGCGCAAAGTAGCCCTGCCGCGCCAGCCTGTCCGCCCAGTCCAGAAACTCCCGGCCGTAGAGCGGTCTGTCGCTGTACAGCGAGAAGCCCATAAAGCCGCCGTCCTCATTGCAGGGTATGCAGCCGTGGTAGAGCAGGTTGCCGTTGTGGCGGCGGTATATCGAGCCTGCGGAATAGAGGAAGCGTATATGCGTTTGCAGCCTTTCGCTGCGGCGGAAGCTGGAAACGAGGCCGTTTATTATATCCTGCTCCTCCGGGGTGAGCCGGTTCGGGTCATCAGGGTCGATGGTCGGGAAGTCGGTATCCCGAAGAGGGTATTCTTTGCCGTCTATCTCGATTGTGCCGGTCCTGTAGTCTATCCTTGACAGCATGTCCCTGTCCGGCATCTGGTATTCCGGCCTGCGGGAAATTATCTGCCCCTCCAGCTTGAACATTATAACGCACATCGCCTTGTGCATTCTGGAAAACAGCTCGCTGTCGCGCGGCAGGCTGTGCCCCTCCGGCATTACGCGGGGATGGAACACCGAGGCGTCCCTGTATTCCGCATCGCTGAAAACGGCCAGGGGGAGCAGGTTTATGCCGTATGCGTTCTCCAGCATATCCATGTTGTCGTACTGTATGCAGTTCTTTACCGCAATCGCAACGCATACGGGGCTGCCCGCCGCGGCGCCCATCCACAGCACATCGTGATTGCCCCACTGAATATCCACGCTGTGGTGGCTCATCAGGTTGTCGAGTATTACGTCCGCGTGCGGCCCCCTGTCGAATATGTCGCCGACAATGTGCAGCGTATCCACAGCCATGCGCTTAATAAAGCTGCACAGCTCGGTTATCAGGGTATCCGCCATGCCGGTGTCTATTACCGAGCGGATTATGTTGTCGTAATAGGTGTGCTTGTTGTATTGATCCTGCGGGTTGAGCAGCTCCTCCATTATGTGCGCAAACTCCTTTGGCAGCGCCTTGCGCACCTTGGAGCGGGAGTACTTGGAGGCGGTGTAGCGCGCCATTTCGATAAGCCGGTGCAGCGTAACGCGGTACCAGTCGTTGAGGCCGAAGGTCGCGCTGTCGTGTATGCCGTGCAGTGTTTCGGTCGGGTAATATATCAGCACCGCAAGGCTCCTGCGCTCATCTGAGGTCAGCGTGCTTTCAAAGAGCTCGTCGATCTTTTCGTATATAGCGCCTGATGCGTTGTTGAGTATATGCAGGAAGGCCTCATGCTCGCCGTGTATGTCGCTCATGAAGTGCTCTGTTCCCTTTGGCAGGCTGCGAATGGCCTCCAGCTTGATTATCTCCGCGCAGGCGGACTGAACCGACGGAAATTCCCTTGAAAGCAAGGTCAGGTAGCGGATATCCTGCTCCATAACGATCTCCTTTAACAGCAAAAATTATAAAAGCAAAAGTTATGGAGCTATTATAACATATAAGAAGAAAAAATAAACCCCCCCTTTGAGGGGGGGAGCTTCATTTTCCAAACAAGTCGCCGTGAGTGCCAGTGCGGGTCAGGGTAAGCACGAGAACATCGTCATCGAATCGATATATCAACAGCCAGTCCGGCATGATGTGACATTCTCTGTGACCTGCCCAATCCCCGCTCAGCGCGTGATCCCTGTTTTTCTCGGGCAGTACCTCGCCGTGTGACAGACTGCGGATTATATCATCCAGCAACTCGATATCCAGATGCCGCTTCAGTGCGAGCTTGTAGTCTTTTTTAAATTGCGCCGTCCAAACGATATCACGCTTCATCGCTTAAGCTCCCGCAGCGCCTCTTCCACGTCGGAATAACGCTTTGCGGCGGGATCCTTGGTTATTCGCTCCGCCTCAAGCATCGCGGCGGCGGTCTCCCTGTTGGGCTGCTCCAACCTTACGTCAAAGGGAAAGCCGCCGGCACGAATGGATTGGCGAAGAAAAACGTTTATCGCGGTGGTCAGGTTTATGCCAAGCTCGGCGTAAAGGGATTCACACTGCTTTTTTATGTCGCTGTCCATGCGGACGCTGAAATTCGTACTGGACATAACAGTTGCCTCCTTTCAATATATTGCACATATATTATACAGGTAATACATTGCAAAAGCAACTCAACAGACGTAAACTTTTTATACTTTATCTTATAAGCAAACAGCACAGGTCGTTTACGTTGGTGCCGGTGGGGCCGGTGAGGATCAGGCCGTCTGCCGCCTTCAGGGCGTTGTAGGAGTCGTTGCTTTTGAGCACGTCGGGTATGGATATGCCGAGGGCGGAGATCTGAGAAGCGGTTTCGCCGGTCACGATGCCGCCCGCAGCGTCGGTCGGCCCGTCTGTGCCGTCCGAGCCGACGGAGAACACGCATACGTTGTCTATCCCCGATATGCCCTGCGCGGCGGAGAGGGCAAGCTCCTGATTCCGCCCGCCAAGGCCGCTTCCGGTTATGCGAACGACGGTCTCGCCGCCTGCGATAAAGGCTACGGGCTCAGAGGGAGCTTTATGATACTGCGCAACGGAGGCCAGGAAGCTGCCCGCCTCCTTTGCCTCGCAGCAGAGCGACGCGGTAAGCACGACCGGCCTGTATCCCAGCCGCTTTGCGGTATCCGACGCGGAGGCGCAGAGCTGCGCAACGCTGCCGGTAACTATGGTATCCACGTTGTCCAGTCGCTTGGGCGTTTCTTTTTTCATCAGCGCAAGCGCGTTTTCCGATAGCTTAAGGCCGTATTTTGCGATTATCGCCTCGGCATCGGCCGCAGTCGTGCTGTCCGGGCAGGCGGGGCCGGAGGCTATCATATTCAGAGGGTCGCCTATTATATCCGATAGTATTATCGCGATTATGTGCGCGCCGCCGCAGGCCTCCGCAAACCTGCCGCCCTTAACGGCGGAGAGGCGCTTGCGTATGGTATTCATTTCTTTTATGTCAGCGCCGGAGGCGAGCAGCTGCCTGTTTATATCCTGCAGCTCATCGAGCGGGACGAGCGGGCTTTCAAAGAGCGCGCTGCCGCCGCCGGAAACCAGAAAAATCAAGGTATCCTTTGGTGTGAGGCTGTGCGCAAGCTCCAGCGCGCGGCCTGTTGCGAAAACGGAGTTTTCATCGAGAACAGGGTGACCCGCCTCGAAAACCTGAATGTTTTCCGGCAGATCGCTGCCCGCGTGATCATATTTAGTTATGACAACACCGCCGGAGACTCTCCCCCCGAGGCAGCCGCAGGCCGCCCTTGCCATCTGGTACGCCGCCTTGCCTATCGCCGCGAGATACACCGTTTCGGGCAGAGAAACAGCCTCGAGAGCCGCCTTTACGGCGTTATCCGGCATCGCCCTCTCGATCGCCTCTTTTATGATGAGCCGTGCATCATCCCTTATATTCATAAGCTCCTCCATATAAGTAAATCTTTTAGTACATTTTAACATACATTGCGGCGCAGTCAAACATAATATTGAATTTTTGCGGCAAACAAAAAAGCCCGCCTAAAAAGGCAGGCTCAGCTAACGGACTTCGGGGTGCCGCTGTTTAGTCCGCTACATAGGGCAGCAGTGCAACTATGCGGGCGCGCTTGATGGCTATTGCCAGCTCGCGCTGATGCTTTGCACATACGCCGCTCATACGGCGGGGCATTATCTTGCCGCGCTCGCTAACGAACTTGCGCAGACGTGCGGTGTCCTTGTAATCGATATGCTCGACCTTATCCACGCAGAAGCCGCATACCTTGCGGCGGGGCTTGCGGGGACGGGGCTTTAATTTACGCTCTTCCATTTAGTCGGATCTCCTTTCATTAGCTGGATGGCTCTTCTGTTACAAATCAGAAGGGCAGCTCGTCATCCTCTATCTCGGAGAAGCCATCGGGTGCAGCAGCAGAGGAAGCCTGGCGCTCATAGCTGCGTTCGCTGCGCTCGTAGCCCTCCTGCCCCTGGCTCTTCGGGGAGAGGAACTCGATCTCATCCGCGATTATTTCGGTTATATATCTCTTTGTGCCGTCCTTTCCCTCGTAGCTGCGGTTCTGTATCTCGCCTATGACGGATACCCTGCGCCCCTTGGCAAGGTACCTGCCGCAGAGCTCGCCCAGCTGCCGCCAGGCTACGATAGTGAAAAAGTCGGATACACGCTCACCCGCCTGATTCTGGAAGCGGCGGTTCACGGCGATGGAAAATGTGCAGACGGTGGTTCCGCTGCTCGTCGTGCGCACCTCGGGGTCACGGGTGAGGTTGCCGATAAGGATCGCTTTGTTCATATTGTCGATACCATCCTTTCAGCCTTTGTTTTGTGCATTATTTAGCCGTTCTGGCGAACGACCATGTAGCGCAGGATGCTTTCGTCGTTCCTGAAGTTACGCTCCAGCTCGCGGGGCAGCTCGGGAGCTGCTGCGAAAGTTACCAGCACATAATAGCCCTCGGTCTTGTAATCGATGGGGTAAGCCAGCTTTTTGCGGCCCCATTCATCGGTCTTTTCGATCTCGCCGCCGTTGGCGGTGATGATGCCGGAGAACTTTTCGATAACGCCCTTTATGGCTTCATCCTCCATTTCAGGGGTAACGATGTACATAGCTTCGTATTTGTTCACGCTTTTCACCTCCTTGTGGTCTTGTGGCCCTGCCGCTGCGGGCAGAGCAAGAAGCACGTTAGCCTTCGTATTATATCACCGAAAAAACCCCCGCGCAATAGCTTTTTTTATAAAATTGCCGCAAACAGCCGGCCTAACCCGATATTGTTAAAAACGCAAAAGAGATGTATAATGAAATATCTATATAAGGAGAAGTGATAAAAAGTTGAAGTCCATTGGCGTAAGCATAGTCACCGGCCTTGCGGCGGGCGCCGCCGCAGCAGCCGCTATATATATATTTCCGCTGGCGCTGCTGCTCATGCCGGCGCTCATAGCCTCCGCCGGGGTATTGGGCGGGGTCTGCGGGCTTATAACCGCCGCAGCTTCCTCGGCGCTCGGCGCAGTGCTGCTCACCGGCGGCGTCGATACCTTCACGGTCGGTTTGATGCTGATGTTCATACCCGGCGGGGTAGTCATTGGCTACTGCCTTATGCATAAGCTGCCGTACCGCACGGCGGCGGTCGCTGCGGCGGTGCTTGCGGCGCTGGGTATATATACCATGACCTGCGTTCCCTCGCTGCTTGCGGGCAAGCAGCCGTTTGCATACTATACCGAGGCCATTGCGGCCTTTGGCGACGCAGCAGAGAGCGCCGCGGCATCGATGGGCCTGAGCGCAGAGCGCACCGAGGCGCTTATTAAGCAGACGGCGTATATGCAGTACCGCGCGCCGGACACGGCAGCTATGATGATGTGCTGCTTCGGCATGGCCTCCGGGCTGCTCAGCACCGTTATCGCAAGGGCGATATGCAAGGGCAAAGCGGAGCTCAGGCCTATGGCGCCGTTTCACCTCTGGCAGCTCTCGCGCGGCTTTGTAGGCGGAAGCATGATACTGCTGCTCGGTGCCATACTGCTGCCGATAATAGGCGTTAAGAATGCCTCGGCCGCCGCAGCCGCGATAGAGTGCATAGTCGCGGGGCCGTATGCGCTCATGGGCATATGCCTTATGGCGTTCACGGTAAGGATGAAGGTGCGCAGCAGGGGAAAGACTGTGCTCTCGGTCGTTTTGACCGCGATACTGACGATTCTGTACCCGCTTGGGCTGAGCATGATAGGCGCATCTGATGCGCTGCTTCGCGTTCGCTCGGTATATATGCAGAGAAAAAACAAAAGGAAATAGATAACCCAAAAGATAAGCTAAGTAATGAGTAAGAAGTAAGAATTTCTGGCCTTGGGGGAAACAGACTATGGACAAAAAACCGCAGCTTGCCTTTATACCCCTCCTGCTTACGGGGGCGGCGGCCAGCCTGCTGCTGATAAAGTACTGCGGCAGCACCAGCTACCTGCCCTATGCGCTGCTCGGCGCCTGCGCGGTGTTCTTCCTTTCCGGAGCGCTGTCCGTAAGCAGCTACCGGCGGGCGGTAAAGTACGCTATGAACGACATATTCCGCGAAAACGACACCACCGCCGGCAACATAATAACCAATATCGCGATACCCTGCGTGCTCTTTGACGGCGACGGCAGGATAGCATGGAGCAACGAGGCGTTTTCCGCGCTGTATTCCGGCCGCGACATTCGCCGGCTGATACCGGATATGGATCCGCGCTTTCCAAACAAGGCGCAGTCCATAAAATACAACGGGCAGGACTACCAGCTCATGAGCATGCCGGTGCAGCGCATACACACCGAGACCAGGCTCACCTTCCAGTACTGGCTGGACAGGACAGAGGCGCTGCACTATTCAAGGCTGTACGAGGAGCAGATGCCGACCGTCGGCCTCATACAGGTAGATAATTACGACGACCTTATGACGGACAGGCAGTTTCACCGCAACAGCGTGCTTTCGGATGTTGAGCGGAGGATAAGCGACTTTGTAACAGGCATTGACGGCGTATACCGCCGATACGACAACAGCAAGTTCTTCTTTGTGTTTGAGGCGAAGCGGATTGCCGAGCTTGAGCAGCAGCGCTTTACGCTGCTGGACGAGGTGCGCGAGATAGATACCGGCACAGGCCAGCCGGTAACGCTTTCGATATCCATAGGCGTTGCGAGCAGGATAGCCGCATCCGACGAGGCGGCGCGGAACGGAATGCAGCTCGTGCTGGGGCGCGGCGGCGACCAGGCCGTCGTTAAAAAGGGCACAAGCTACGCCTTCTACGGCGGCAAGCGGCAGGTAACGACCCGAAACTCCCGCGTTAAGGCGCGGCTGTTTGCAGAGGCGCTGCGCCAGCTTATGAAAACTGCGGACGCGGTGTTCGTAATGGGTCACAGGCTGCCGGATATGGACTGCGTTGGCGCCGGGGTCGGCATAATGCGCTGCGCAAAGAGCCTGAGCTGCCCGGCGTACTTCGTTCTTGACGACACCAACGCCAGCATTGACGGGGCTATCGAGGCCATGCGGGAGAACAAGGCATACCGCGAGACAATAAAGACGCCGGAGCAGGCGGGGCAGATGATGCACTCCTCCTCGCTGCTCATAGTCGTGGATACCCAGCGCAAGAGCTCGCTGCTGAACGCGGAGCTCTTTGACAGGGCGTCCAAGGTGGTGGTGATAGACCACCACAGGCGGGCGGCGGACTCCATACAGAACCCGACGCTGAACTACCTTGAGCCCGGCTCCTCCTCCGCCTGCGAAATGGTCACGGAGGTCATACAGTACTTTGAGGACGGCCTTAAGCCGACATCCTTTGAGGCGGGGGCGCTGCTTGCGGGAATAACCATGGACACCAAGCATTTTTCCTTCAACACGGGGGCTCGAACCTTTGAAGCGGCGAGCTATTTGAGGCGCAACGGGGCGGACAACACCACGGTTAAGATGATGTTCCAGGACGACATGCAGACCTACCGCAACAGGGCAAGGGTAGTTGAAAACGCGATAATAATGGAGCAGGGGATAGCGATATCCGTCTGCCCCGCAGGAATGGAGGATACCAATCTCATCGCCGCGCAGGCGGCGGACGAGCTGGTGAACATAAAGGGCATAAACGCATCCTTTGTGCTCGCCGAGCGGGAGCAGGTTATATATGTAAGCGGCAGAAGCCTCGGAGACATAAGCGTTCAGCTGATTCTTGAAAGGCTGGGCGGCGGCGGGCATCAGTCCATCGCCGGCGCGCAGATGCGGGGCGTTACCATGGACGAGGCGATAAGCAGGCTTACCGAAAGTATAAATAACTATTTGAAGGAGGCACAGGAAAAATGAAGCTACTGCTGACACAGGACGTTAAGGGCAAGGGCAAGGCGGGAGATATAATCAACGCCAACGACGGCTACGCAAGGAACTACCTGATACCGAGGGGCTTTGCGGTTGCGGCGGACGCCAACAACATACACGCCGCAAGCCTCAAAAAGAGCGCGGACGAGCACAGGAAGGACGTTGCGCGGCAGAACGCAAGGGCGCTTGCGGACGAGATGAAGGGGCTGACCGTTAAGGTATACGCCAAGGCGGGCAGCGGAAAGCTGTTCGGCTCCATAGGCGCCGCGGAGATAGCAGAGGCGCTCAAGGCGCAGTACGGCATCGAGGTGGATAAGAAGCGCATAAGGCTGGACGAGCCGCTCAAGAACCTCGGCATAACCGAGATAACCGCGCACCTTTACGAGCAGACCGACACTAAGTTCAAGGTAGAGGTTCTGCCGCTGGAGGCAAAGGAGAGCTGATGAACCGCCCAAACGGGCAGCACTAAGGAGCACTAATGGAAGCAGTTAAGCCCAACACGCCGCCGCACAGCCTTGAGGCGGAAAAATCGATACTCGGCAGCATGCTGCTTTCCCGCGCCGCGGTTGAGCAGGCGATGGAAACGCTGCACCCCTCCGATTTTTACCTTGCGCGGCATCAGGATATATTCGAGGCGATAAAGCTGATGTACGACCGCGGCGAGGCCATCGACAGCGTAACGGTCATAGACGCGCTGGACAGGCTGGGCAAGCTGGCCGCAGTCGGCGGGATAATGTACATAACCGAGCTTTCGCTGTATGTTCCGAGCGCCGCGAACGCCTCGCACTATATCAAAATAGTTGAGGAGCGCAGCGTGATGCGGCAGCTCATCGAGGCCAGCACCGCGATATCCGCGGACGCCTTTTCCGGCGAAAAGACCCTTGAGCAGATGCTGGACGACGCGGAGCGGGCGATATTCAACATATCCATGAAAAAGACGGCGGACACGCTGGTGCATATCAGCGAGACCGTCGCCGCCTGCTATAACCGAATTGGCGAGCTTATGAAGCTCAACGGCGCGCTGACCGGCGTTACGACCGGCTTTATCGAGCTGGACAAGCTGACCTCCGGCCTTCAGCCGAGCGACCTTGTCATAATCGCCGGCCGCCCCTCAATGGGCAAGACCGCCTTCGCGCTCAACCTTGCGCAGAACGCCGCCATAAAGGGCAAAAAGACCGTTTGCATATTCAGCCTTGAAATGAGCCGCGAGCAGCTGGTTCAGCGGATGCTCTGCTCGGATTCCGGCGTGAACATGCAGTCCGTGCGCACCGGCAGCATAACCGATGCGGAGCTTATAAGCCTTGCCGGGTCGCTTGACCCATTATCCAAGGCGGACATATACATCGACGACTCGGCGGGCTGCGGCGTGGCCGAGATACGCAGCAAGTGCCGCAGGCTGAAGTCCCGCGTCGGGCTGGATATGGTGGTTATAGACTACCTGCAGCTGATGCAGACCTCCGGAAGGTATGACAACCGGGTGCTGGAGATATCCGAAACGACGAGGAAGCTGAAGATACTCGCCCGCGAGCTGAACGTGCCTATACTGCTGCTGAGCCAGCTTTCCCGCGGGCCGGAGCAGAGGACGGATCACCGGCCGGTGATGGCCGACCTTCGCGAATCCGGTGCTATCGAGCAGGACGCGGACGTTATAATGCTGCTGTACCGCCCCGCCGTATACGACGAGGAGGCGGACAACACCACCGAGGTCATAGTTGCAAAGCACCGCAACGGACCCACGGCTACGGTAAAGCTCGCCTGGCTGGACAGCACCGCGAGGTTTGCCGACCTCGACACCAGCGGAAGGGACGAGGGGTATTGACCGAAATAACATAGAGCATACAAAAGGAGACGCATTGCGTCTCCTTTGATGTTAGAACAAGTCACTGTGTGAGCCGGTTCGCGATCACTTCTTCGAGCAGCATCAGGTTATAGCCGCGCCTCTGAATGATTTTCAAATCCTTCTTGAATCTGGCGGTCGTTTTAATCGTCAGCTTCATTTTCAACTTCCTCAAGCAGCTCCGCGAAGGATGAGTAGCCCTTGCTGTTAGGGTCGTTTCTTATTTCCTCGGCCTCCCTGAGCGCCTCCAGCGTGTCCCTGTTCGGCACGTTAAGGGCTATCTCAAACGGTATCCCCTTATAATTAACGGCCTTATAAAGAAACATGGTTATTGCCTCGGATGTGGTCGTTCCAAGCCGCTTAAAGAGCTCATCGGCCTGCTGCTTGATGTCGGGGTCTATCCGCATATTGATGTTGGCGGTCTTACTCATTTGCCCTCACCTCCACACTTAATATACGCCATTGTGTTTGCAATGTCAATACATTTTGCCGATTTGCGCTGCTGCCGGCGCAAAATAACCAACGCCGCCCGAGGGCGGCATTATATTGAATTATTTGTTTTATTCATGCCCGTGCTTATACAGCTGGCGGTTATCCAGCGCCCACTGGCGCTCGGTAAATTCGCCGTCCCTGACGGCGGAAAGCGCATCGAACATCTCAAACATGCGGGAATCCAGAAGGTCGATCTCGCTCACTATCTCCGCCTCCGGAAACATCGGCGGCTTCGGGCTGCCGTATTCCGGCACGCCGTGGTGCGAGAGCAGTATGTGCTCAACGAGCTGCTTTGTTTCGGCGTCTATCATAAGCTCCGCCGCCGCCCGCTCGATGGTCGCGACCCCCATGTTTATATGCCCGAGCAGCTGCCCCGCGGTGCTGTACCCCGTTGCAAGGCCAAGCCCGCCAACCGTCAGCTCCGGCACCTTTGCAATGTCGTGCAGTATTATTCCGGCATAGACCAGCTCGGTGCTAAGAGCCGGGTACAGCTTTTTATACACGCCGCAGACCGCCTCCGCCGCGTGCAGCATGGTCAGGGTATGGTACAGCAGCCCGCCGCGCATCGCGTGGTGCAGCCTCAGCGCCGCGGGGTAGCGAAGCAGCTCCTCGCGGTTTTCCTTTAATAAATACTGCGTGAGCATCCGCAGGTCGTTGTCGCGGAAGCCATCGGCAGTTGCCATAAGCTCGTTGAACATATCCTCCGGCGGCAGCGGGGCGCAAGGCACGAGGGCGGACATATCCACATTGTCGCTCTCCCTTGCCGGTCGTATTCGGTCTATCTTGAGCTGCTCCGCGTCCTTCCATATATTGACCGTTGCGCGAACCTTGATTATGCTGTCCGGCTCGTATACGCCGTGCTGCTCAATGCTGTAATCCCACAGCTTTGCAGCTATCTCGCCGCCCGCATCTGCAAGCACCATGTCCAAATAGTCGCTGCCCTTAACGTTGCTCTTTATCGCTGCCGACTTCACAACGCAGAAGCCCTCGACCTGGTTTGCTGCGGGGTTGACGATATTATTGAGCAGGTTTATGCGTCCCATCCGGTGACCCTCCTTAAAATAACTGTATCGATATCATTATACCATAAATTCTGATATAATGTACGCAACCTTAGGCGGCTGAGAGCCGTTTAATATACAAAGGGGAGGTAAATGTGCTTTGACCCCCAAAGGCATTGAGGCGATATACTGCGAAAACCGCAAAACGGTATACTGGACGGCGTATTCCATGCTGCGGCAGGAGAGCGACGCGCTGGACGTTACCCAAACGGTGTTTTTGCGGGCGATGGATAATATGGATAAGCTGAGCGGAATGGAGGAGGCGCAGGTTCGGGCGTGGCTGTACCGAGTTGCGGTAAATTTATGCTACGACGAGGGGCGCAAGCGGGGGCGGGAGATACCCAGCGAGGAGCTGCCGGAGCCGGAAACGGCGCGGGAATACGAGCTTCCGGAGGCGACAGCCCTCAAAAAGGAGCAGCGCGAGCTTGTCAAAAGGGCGGTCGAGGCGCTGCCGGATATATACCGCGAAACGGTGATGCTGCACTATTACTCCGGGCTGGACTACAAGAGCATCGCCAACCTTCAGGGCAGCACGGAGGGGACGGTAAAATCGAGGATATTCAGAGCAAAGGAAAGGCTGTACAGCCTGCTGAAGGAAGGTGAGAAGAATGACTGACAGGCTGGATGAGCTGCTGTTCTCCATAGGCGAGGAGGAAAACGGCGGGGTGGATTTTGACCAGATGTATGCCGATCTTCTCCAAAAGCAGAGAGAGGAAGAAAAAAAGCGCAGCACAAGGCGGTCGCGCTTCGTGCGCTATGGCGCTATGGCGGCCTCGGCGGTCGCGCTCATAGGTATAGGCGCTGCGATGCTGAGCGGCAGCCGCCTGGACGCCGCGCCCATAATACTGACTCCCAGCTCCTATGAAAGCGCGGAGGAAGCGCCGGCGATGGCGGAGGCGCCGGATGAAACAGCGGCCACGGGGAGCGAGGCGTACAACGGCGAGGCATATGACCCCGAGGCGGCAACGCCCAAGGCAAAGCTGACATCAGGCTTGGAAGATACCGCGGCGTATGAGACGGTCGATATAGGCACCTGCGAGGACGCAAAGCAGAGGCTGAAAGCTGCGGGCATTTCGGCGGAGCCCTACGAGGGCTACGACGCGCCGGAGGCGGGCTGTGCGCTGATGACAGGCGACGGCGAGGCGATATGGAACGCCGGAAGCGGGGTGTATAAAATTACCCTCACAGGCGATATAGCGGCGCAGCTTAGGGCGCTCTGCGAATGATTATGCAAAACAAAAAAGGGGCGGCAGCGGCCGCTCCTTTAATATTTTTTACGGGATATCTTCTTTTACGCTCTCGGGCGGAACGTCCAGCTGCCAGGGGTCCTTGAGGTAGCTGCGCAGCAGCTTGAAGGCGGAGGCATAGTAAAACCCGTCGCATATCCGCTCGTCTGTGGTGAAGGTATACGGTATATAGTGTACCTCGGCGACGGAGCCGTCCCGCTGTACCTCCAGCTTTTTTTCCTTTGCGCCGAAGCTGCAGAACACCGGAACGTTGCCAAAGTCATACAGGTGATGAAACACCGGCGGTATGCCGAGGCTGCCCATGCTGGTTATGAACAGGCTGCCGTGAAACGGGCTGACCCGTATCAGCGCGGCGGGTATGAGGCCGAAATAATCGAGAAATCTGAGCAGCGCCATGACCAGTGTAAACAGCACGCCGGGTATGTAGTTGAGCGCCTTTGCCGTGCTGTCAAAGGATGAGGTCTGCTCCTTTGCCGCCTTAACGGTTGAGCTGAGTATCTCGTATACCTGCGCGGCGGTCGCGTCCCTTGGGAAGACCGCCTTTATCACGGTATCCGGCGAATCGGTGCGCATTTCTTTTTTAACGTCCATATTCACCCATATCTCGTTCCTTGCGTACAGCTTCTGGCCGGAAAGGAAGCGGTTGAGCCCCGGGCGCTGCGAAACGGTACGGACGTATGCCGCAAGCAGAACGTGGGTTATGCCGAAGCCCGCAAGCCCGCAAGCTCGCTTCTGGCGTATGTAATCCTCCATCATCGCCGCCTCAACGCTGTATGAAAGAAGGTTGCTTGCGCCGTTCCTCCTTGGCATTATGTACCAGGCGACTCTGTCCATCGGGTTATAGCTGCGTATCCGCCTGCCCTCGTAGCGGTCGCCGAAGCGCCGTTTTATTTTATTTTCACTCAAGGGGAGTTACCTCCTGTTCAAAAATATATAGAGCGGACTCATGCCACAACCGTATTTTATACTTACGGCGGCGCTGTGTCAACGGCGGAGCGGCGGCGGGGGGCGGAATAAAGAAACGGTTAAAAAAGTTATAATAAAGGCTTGCAAGCGGCGTTGCAGGGGGGTTATCATTAGTGTGGTATCCCGCTAAAGGAGCGTTTTGCGATGACAGAAGAGAACACCGTACTTCAGGACCTGAAAGACCATAAATTTGCAAAGGTAAAGGAAGCCCTCCGCGATATGCACTACGCAGACGCGGCGGAGCTTTTTGAGTCCATCGAGGATCAGGAGACGGTGGTGCTGCTCTTTCGCCTGCTGCCAAAGGACACCGCGGCGGAGGTTTTTGCGTATATGGAGAGCGAAAACCAGGAGCAGCTTTTAACGGTGCTTTCGGATACCGAGCTCAGGCATATACTGGACGAGCTGTATCTCGACGACTACGTTGACCTCATCGAGGAGATGCCGGCAAACGTCGTTAAGAGGGTGCTCAGGAACTCATCGCCGGAGAACCGCAAGCTGATAAACCAGTATCTGCAATACCCCGAGGATTCCGCAGGAAGCCTCATGACCAACGAGTACGTATACCTAAAGCAGACCATGACGGTCAATCAGGCGCTTTCGGTCATACGCCAGAACGGGGTGGACAAGGAGACCATAAACAAGTGCTACGTGCTGGACGACCAGCACCACCTTGACGGCGTAGTCAGCCTGCGCGACCTTATACTTGCCGACCCGCACGCTGTGGTCGGGGATATAATGCGAACCAACGTCATAAGCGCGAACACCAACGACGACCAGGAGGAGGTCGCCAAGATGTTCACCAAGTACGATATGCTCTCCATGCCTGTTGTGGACAAGGAAAACCGGCTGGTCGGCATAATCACGATAGACGACGTTGTGGACGTTGTTCAGGACGAGGCGACCGAGGACTTTGAAAAGATGGCAGGTATAGTTCCGAGCGAGGACACATACCTTAAAACCCCGGTTTTTAAGATATTCAAGAGCCGCATAATGTGGCTTATGATACTGATGGTATCCGCAATGGTATCCGGCGCGCTCATAACCCACTTTGAGGACGCGATATCCGCGCTGCCGGTGCTGGTTTCCTTTATACCTATGCTGATGGGAACCGGCGGAAACAGCGGCAGCCAGACCTCAACGACGGTCATACGAAGCATGGCGCTGGACGAGATAGAGCTGTCCGACTTTTTAAGGGTATGGTGGAAGGAGATACGTGTTGCGCTGCTCTGCGGCGCGGCGCTCGCTGTCGTAAACTATATACGCATACTTTTGCAGTATCAGGACGCCGCAGTCGCGCTGACCGTGAGCCTTACGCTGATAGTTACCGTAATAGTTGCAAAGTCGCTGGGCTGCATACTGCCGATGCTTGCAAAGCGGCTAAGGCTCGACCCCGCGCTCATGGCCTCCCCCATGCTCACCACCATAACCGACGCCTGCTCGATTCTCGTGTTCTTTATATTCGTGATGACGATACTTGGGGGCAGGGTATAAACAGCGAATGAAAAAAGCTCAAGGGAGCGGTACTCTGCCGCTCCCTTCAGTCTGCCGAAAAATCTTAGGGTTGTTAAGGGGCCGCAGCCCCTTAAGCTTATTCCGGCTTTGACGACAAGTGCGTCAAAACGGATGAAAACCAGAGGTTTTCTTACTCTGCGGGTTTTGCCGCCCGGGAACGAATGTGAGAGGCAAAA
>CAVIAA010000016.1:0-46277 GCA_963640685.1 Acutalibacteraceae bacterium | reverse complement strand
CAAAGTCAAGAATAAATATCAATAGTCTGTGGCTAAAAGATAAGAATATTTATAGACTATAATTGGAGGGTTTAATATGAGCGAGTTATCTAAATTTATCGGACAGCGTATCCGTAATTATAGGACGCAGCAGAAACTCAGCCAGGAGAAACTGGCAGAATTATCTGGATGCCATCCAACATACATTGGACAGGTTGAGCGTGGAGAGAAAAATCCCACGCTTGAAAGCATTGAGAAAATATCATCAGCGTTAAATGTACCGCTTTCCAAATTGTTCGAGAAACTTGGTGACGAAAGCTCTGATGACAGCATCCCTCTGAAATGTTATGAAATCCTGTCCGCTAAAAGCAAGGCAGAGCAGGAACAGCTTTACCGCATATTACTTGAGATGGAGCATTACAAGAATAAATGATATGATGTAGCAAAGCATTATTTCAAGCCGGCTGACTAAAGACCATAGATTTAGCCTTTCCTCATTGCCGACATCTTAACGACAAGCAAAGACCGTAAGGCATCGGCATAAACCCCGGTGTCTTGCGGTCTTTTTTCGCCACAGCAAGTAAAAAGTGAAAAGGAGGACATAATATGGCTAATATTTTCAGTAGCTTATTCAAGCAAACGAAAACAGAGAAGCCGCAAGAAGATACACACCCGCCTACCGCTCCCATAGAGCTCTCGCAGTATGACAGCGAATTTATTTCATACTGCATTGAGCGGGTGGAGACCCTCGGCAAACTTGAATCTGAAATCCACGCCATTGACGACCCGCAGGACACGGTTATGCAGGTCTTACGGACTGCGTGTGCTTTTCACGCTGCCGATTGGACAGGCATCCTTTATGTTGATGTGGAGCTTGGGATTACAAGCACGGGATGGTGGCACAATCCCGACCCCCAAATTAAAACGCTGCAGGTTATAAGCGAGTTTGAAAACTTCTTCCCGATGGAGAGTTGGCAAAAAGCCATCAAGACAAAGCAGCCTGTTGTTGTCACGGATTTAAGCATCATTGCGAAGGATTCTCCACAGGAATACCTCGTTTATAAAAGGCTTGGTGTTAAAACAATGATTGCTCTGCCATTCGGACCAAAGCCTCTTGGTTTCCTTGTAATCAGAAATCCCACACGGTACAATTCATTTACCGGAGCGGGTATTGGCTTTGCGTACATCTGCCACAGTGCTTTGGTGCAAAAGAGGATGCTTGACCGTGCAAAAATGGCTCTTACTCCGGAGGAGATCAAGAGCGACAAGGACATCATTATCAATTTTTTCGGTGATTTAGAAATCATCACACAAAACGGTATATGGAAAGAACAGAACTTCAACTCTCCCAAGAGCACCCGTGCCGTTGTTTTTGTCATGCTTCAAGGAAAACGAGCACATTCACCACTTACGATAGCCGATGCACTTTATCCAGAGGACACCGCCGACACAGACACTATAAACAAGAATATTCGTGGTTATATATACCGCTTTAGAAAATCGTTTGAGCTTATCAGCAAGCACAGGTTGATAGAATACACCTCAAACGGTTATAAATTAAATTCTACCCTCAATATCAAAACCGATATTCACCAGTTTGAGACCATTTGGGAACAAGTCCAGCAGGATATTCCGATGACCCACAAAGTGCATCTGCTGAAACGGGCAATCAAGCTCTATAAAGGAGCTGTGTTTCAAACCGCCAGCGACGACCATTGGCTTGTCGGTATAGCGACAGAGTTCAAGATGAAATATATCAGCATGGTCAACGAGCTGCTGTCCATTCTTGTGAGCTATGAGGACTTCGATGGTGTTCATCATTTTGCCTTGAAGTCTCTCAAACTCGTTCCCGAAAATGTAAAGGCGCAGTATTGGCTTGTGTACGCCATGTATCATTCCGGTGCCGTTGAGATAGCAAAACGAGAAATCGGGCAAGCCAAGCTCCGGCTGACCGAGGACGAATATGCCACTCTCAAGAAATATATCATCAAAGACTGTTCGCTCCACGATTGCCTGCTTTTTGATGAATAATAGCCCCATTTGACTTTTGTGCGACTCTCATTTGACTTCTGTGCGACACCTCTTTTCGCCATTTGACTTCTATTTGACGCAAAAGGGGGCGAAACGACTTTCATTTGACCGCCGTGCGACTATCAAACTACTCCCGTAAGTTAGTTTCTAAGAGCGAAAGCTCTAAAAACTGACTTACGGGGGTTTTTATTTTGAACCAAAATACATTCCTTGCGAGGGGTGCTTTTGCAAAACGCAGAAGCACCCCTTATTTTTTTATCCTTTTTCGTAGGGTAAACGCTCCTCGTGGTCCTCCGAACTGAAATTTGACTGCAACCAAAATCAAATTTCAAAAATTCGGAGGAAACACAAATGGTAAACAAAAACAGCATTTACGCACTTAACAAGAAAAATCCCGATGCCATTGTCTACCCGACAGCGGACGGAAAGCCGATATTCGTAACCCGTGAAGATTTCGCAAGCGAAGAAGAATTTCTCGCTTTCAAAAGGTGGTCAGATGAAGACTTCCACGAGGAAGAAAAGCTCGACCACAGAGAATCAAATCACATAGTTTCGGCAGACACGCTTTCAGAGGCAGCTCTCGCCACACCCGCCATTGATGTCGTTATGGTTCGGCAACATGAGCAGGCTGAAAACCGCAAAACGGCATCCGATATGGTCGTTAAGCTCAAAGACAAACTGACGGAAACACAGTTCCGCAGACTTTGGATGTATGAAGCCGAGGGAAAGACTTTAGCCCAAATTGCAGAGCACGACGGCGTGGCAATTCTGAGCGTTTACGAGAGCATCGAGAGCGCCAAGAAAAAAATTTCTAAGAAATTTCCGAAAACACCCTAAAAAACAGCCCCCAAAACGGCGTTAGGTGAAGGGACATAAATCTGAAGCTCCTTTCTCCATATCGGACGGTAACAGTTTAATCCCTGCCGATATGAGTGCTCTTTGACAATTTCATAGCTTTATCAGGTAACGAACTCTCTTGTAAGAGCCGAGCCGGAGGATACGCCAAGACCGCCGAAAGGTGCGAGCGAGAAAAATCAGCTTCGGAAAAGTCGGGTAGCTCCCGATTGGCGACGAGGACGGAGAGGTGCTACTCCCCACCAGGGATGGTCCGAGCGTGATAACAACCGTCGCAGGCTATCCGGTGAGAGGTCGTGTAAGTTAATCACGGGCGTAAAAGCGAGTGCCGACAGCGTAAGGCAGCCAGGATGAAGCATTAAGCATTAACTCAACAAATCATGGACGATGTACTATGTGTGTCTTCCATATTTGATATGCGGGGCGAGCTGCAAGTTGCGGCTCACCCTTTACATATCCGCAAGGAGTGTAGAAAGGATGCTTCTATATGAAAGACAAAAGAACTTATCGTCGTGGTGATATTTACCTTGTTGACCTCGGTAATCACTACGGCTCTGAGCAAGGCGGTTTCCGCCCGGTGGTAGTTATCCAAAACGACATTGGAAACAAATACGCACCCACACTTATCGTTGCCCCAATTACATCCCGCACTTGGAAAAAGGCAAAACAACCAACTCACTATCACCCCTACAAAATGGAATGTTTCAGCGAACCCTCTATGGTGTTGCTTGAACAAATTACGACCATAGATAAAAGCCGTGTCAAAAGGTTTATAGGCAAGTTCAGCAAGGCGCAAATGGAAAAGGTTAACTACTGTATTGAAATCAGCCTTGGTCTTCGCAAAGCTGAACAGGCGGTAATCTCCGCGGGAGATAAATTATGAGGGTCAGCGAGAAATACAACCGTTCCGGATGCCTTGATATGACCGCCTACCTTGCCATCCGAAACATAGAACGGAAAGAAACTCTTGAACGCCAGACACGACAAGGAAAATTGAATAATATAGTCAAACAAGGCAAAAATAATCATATCGCTGTTTCAAAGGAGGGATGATGTAATGGTCGTACACGAACTCAAAAATGATGTTTCTACCGTTAGAATCCATGATGAATGTTACGAGGTGGATTTCAAACGCTTGATGAACTCGGTAGGCAGATTGGTGTCTGAGTCCTACAAACGCAGGTATCTGTCAGAACCCAAAGCCCAATCTGCCGTAGTTGTGTTATCAGACCCACAACCGATAATTTCAACGCTGCAGGCGTAAGTCTGCGGCGTTTACATATATTACATACCCAGCAACATTGATTCACTAAAATAACAAGACTATAATAATAGCTGAAAGGAGGCACCCCATGGAGCAATATGTTAAATATCTCCGAAAATCTCGCTTTGACCGCGATTATGCCGAGTTGAGTGTTGAGGACACGCTGAAAAGACACGAAGCAATTCTTGACAAAGTTGCAGAGGACCGTGGATATTATATTGCTAAAACTTATTATGAGGTAGTCTCCGGTGAATCAATCGCCGCACGACCCGAAATCCAAAAATTACTCGAAGAAGTCAGTGCAGGCATTTATGCCGGAGTATTAGTAGTTGACCTTGAACGCCTCGCAAGAGGCAACGGTGCTGACCAGGCTTATATCAGCCAGGTCTTTCAGTATTCTTCCACCAAGATTGTAACACCGAGCAAGACTTACGACCCGTGCAACGAGTTCGATGAGGAATACTTTGAATTTGGTCTCTTTATGAGCCGCCGAGAGTATAAGACAATCAATCGCCGTCTTATCCGAGGCAGAGACAGCTCTGCATCCGAGGGGAAATACATTAACAGTATTGCTCCCTATGGATATATGCGAGTTAAGCTGCCAAACGAAAAGGGTTACACTCTTGAACCCCATCCAGACGAAGCCCCACACATCAAAACAATCTTTGAAATGTTTCTGAACCATGCAGGAACCAAAATTATCGCCAACCACCTTAATGATAACAATGTGCCGACCCGCCACGGAGACCTGTGGACATATTCCACTATTGGCAATATTATCACAAATCCCGTATATATGGGGAAAATCCGGCGTGGATGGAGTCAGCAGATTAAAACCATTGAGAACGGCGAAGTCAAAAAGAGAATCAAGCGCAAGAAAAATATTGAAGATTACACCGTGTTTGAAGGGCTTCACGAAGCACTCATCACTGAAGAACAGTTTATGCTCGCCCAGCAAATTCGTCTTGAAAAACAGCCCGCAGCAAGGGTAAAAGATGAGTTTGAATTGCAGAACGCTTTTGTCGGTCTCTTATACTGTTCTACCTGTGGCAAAAGGATTGGCAGAACGACAGGTTCAAAGTCCAGAGACGCACGAGCGAGACTTCGCTGCGTAAATGGACGGAACTGCCACAATGTCAGCTCCGATTACGATGTGGTTGAAAAAGAAATCATTTCAGCCCTTCGTGAATGGCTTAAAGGCTATCGCATAAAGATTGATACTGTCGGCTACGCTAAAGACATTGAAGCCCTTAGAAGCCAAAACAAGAAGTTTGCGACCGAGCTTCAGAAACTTAACGCTCAATTGGAGAACGCATATAACCTTGTAGAACAGGGTGTGTATACACTTGAAATTTTCCAGAGCCGTCAAGAAAAGCTGAACGCTTCTGTTGCAGGGATTAAGACGAAAATTTCCGAAAACGAAATCACAATCGTCCGTATGGAGCAGAGCGACAACGCAAAAGCAAACCTCATCCCTCAGACAGAAACTCTGTTAGCCAGCTACGATGAAATGACTAACGAAGAACGAAACGCACTACTCAAAGAAATCCTAAAGAAAATAGGATACAAAAAGGAAGCCAACGGAAAGATAGAAATTGACCTTTATCCTCGGCTTCCAAAAATTTAAGGTTATGTAGGTATCATCAGGTCACCCACATAGCTGTAGGTATCATAGATTGACACACACATGCGTGACGGCACCTACCAGCTTCCCGTCCTGGATCACCGGGCTACCGCTGTTCCCCTGAACTATGCCACCCGTTGCCTCGATGAGTTCCTTATCCGTGACCCTTATCACCATGCCCTTGCCGCTGAGTTCATTTTGTGTATACAGCTTTATTATCTCGCACGAATAAGCCTTCACCCCCTTGTCGTCTACCGTGGTCAGTATCTCGGCACTGCCTGTATGTATCTCATCCGGATAGGCAAGACGTACCCCATCCGGATAGAGCGGGTTCACCGGCAGCGAGTCCATGATGCCATACAGGCCGTATTCGCAGTTCAGCTCAATGCTGCCCAGCTGTCTGCTGTCCAGCGAAAATGAGCCTATTACTTCACCCGGGCTTCCATTGCTGCCCGCTGACACGCCTATTATGCTGGATTCGACTATGCTTCCGCTGCCAACATCTATCACAGTGCCGGTATCCATATCGGTTATCGGATGCCCCAGCGCGCCGAATTTCAGCGATGACATATTATAAAAAGATAGCGTGCCTATACCGGAGGTGCTGTCTCTTACCCACATTCCAGCACGGTATACGCCGTCCTCACCAACGTGCGGCGTCAGCATAAGCTCCATGTGCTTTCCGTTTCGTCTCAGCGACACCCTCACCTCTCCGCCCTTTGAGCAAAGCTCGCTCAGGTGCAGCGAATCTCTTACCTGCTCCCCATCCACGGCGGTTATCACATCGCCCGCCTTTATACCGGCCTCAGCCGCAGGGCAAAGCTGCTCCGTTTCGGATACGCTGCCAAGACCTACAACGAGCGCGCCATCAGTATATATAGATACTCCTATCGGCATTCCTCCCGGCATGACCGTAACGGTGCGTCTTTCGCCGTATTCTATGCTTTTTAACGGCAGCACGCCAAACAGGCGTATGCTTGCGCTTCCGCCCGCTTCATCAAGGCTTTCGGAAAGATCCTCCGAAACATATGTTTCACCATCCTCATACAGGCTCAACGGACCCTTCAGAGCATGCCGAAGCTCCTCGAGCTGCTCTTCAGTAACGCTGCCAGGCAGCTTTCTTATAAGCTGCATCTGCTCGCCGGAGTTAAAGCATACTATCACAGCGCAGAGCAGCAGTGCCCCGCACCTCGTGACCTTCCGCCAAAGTTTTTCCATTTTTGCATCACCGCCTGAAAAAATAAGCACTGCGGAGTCTCGCTCCACAGTGCTTATGGTCTGCAGCGGCATCGCTTTTTATTATTTATTTTTGCGTCTCTCCGCCTTTATGCCCTCAGAGCGCAATATTAGCTCTTTAGCATGCTCATATGCCAGCCTGGAATCCTCCATGCCGCTCATCATCCTTGCAATATACTCATAGCGCTCCTCCATATTTAGCCGCTTCAACGTGGTTCTCGTGGTGCTTCCGTCGTCCTGCTTGCTCACCATAAAGTGAACATCGGCCAGAGCAGCTATCTGCGGCAGATGAGTAACGCATAGCACCTGACGGTTATCCGCAATGCTCACCATTTTTTCGCCGACAACCGCAGCTATATGCCCGCTTATACCGGTGTCTATCTCATCAAATATCAGCGTCGGTATGGAATCCGCATCTGCGGCTATCGCCTTAAAGGCCAGCATTATTCTGGACATTTCTCCGCCGGAGGCTACCTTTTCGAGCGGCTTCAGGCTCTCACCCTTGTTTGCGGAAAGCATGAACTCCACCCTGTCCATTCCGCTGCCGCTTATCTCCTTTGCCGGCTGGATATTGACCTCAAACCGTGCCTTTTCCATGCCGAGATCGGCAAGATGAGCCAGCAGCTCTATCTGCAGCCTCTTCGCGTCTTC
The DNA here is from genome assembly GCA_963640685.1 of Acutalibacteraceae bacterium. Taxonomy (GTDB): domain Bacteria; phylum Bacillota; class Clostridia; order Christensenellales; family CAG-138; genus SFEL01. The sequence continues at coordinate 38,637 of CAVIAA010000016.1, read as the reverse complement.
CGTGCGCAGCGCCGTCAGTTCTTCAGCCTCTGCCATATATAAAGCCTCGGTCTCCGCAAGCTGACCCGCCAGTCTTTCGCGCTTTTCCTGCGCTCCCTCAAGCTGCTCCAAGCGTTCTTCGGCCTTTTGGGCGAACGCTGCTACGTTTTGCACCTCGGGACCGTATTTTTTCTTTAGATTTGAGTAAGTCTCCAGCCTGCGTTCAACCGCATCTATCCTGTCCGGCTCAAAATCAAAGGAATCCCTCATATCCCTTAGTGAATAGCCTATGTCTTCGATTGAGTAATACGCCTCACTGAGCCTTGCATAAAGCTCGGCGTACTCATTCGATATATCGGATATCTCTTTAAGGGCGGATACGGCCTCGCTTATAAGGCCAACTGCGCCTTCTTCCCCGCAGACCGCCTCCGAGCTTTCTCTGAGGGAGTGCATTATCCGCTCCGCATTGGTAAGCACCGCCCGTTCTTCAAGCAGCTTTTTCTCCTCGTCCTCCGAAATGCCGGCTCGCTCTATCTCGTTTATCTGATACCTGAGTATATCAGCTTCCCTTGCTCGCTCGTCCTCCGAGCCAAAGCCGCCGAGCAGCTCCGAGCGTATGGCCTTGTATTTTGAGTACAGCGCCGCTACCTTCTGCTTCTGCTTTTTGTTTCTTTCCCCGCCGAAGCTATCCAAAAAATCGACATGGCGGCTCTGCATCAGCAGCGACTGATGCTCATGCTGCCCGTGAACATCCACCAGCAGCTCTGTTACCTGCTTCAGCGTTGCAAGGTTGACCAACGTGCCGTTTATCCTGCATACATTTTTGCCGGAAGCTGAAAGCTCGCGGGATATTATCAATCCGTCGTTTTCCAGCTCATTATCCGCAAGGGCAGCTCTTACCGCATCGCAGCCGTCTATGTCAAACTCCGCCTCAACGGATGCCTTATCCGCGCCGGTCGTTATGAGCTCACGGTTTGCCCGCTCGCCGAGAGCGAGGTTCACCGCATCAATAATAATGGATTTTCCGGCGCCGGTCTCGCCGGTCAGCACGTTAAATCCATTTTCAAATTCCATATCCAGCCGCTCTATCAGGGCGACATTTTTTATGCACAGTTTTTTAAGCATATGCCTCTCCCGTCAGGACTTCAGCATACCCTGAAACCGATTTATAAGCCCGGGTGTAACCGCAGGATCCTTTACGGCGACAAATATAGTGTTGTCCCCCGCCATGGTACCCACGACATCCTCAAGTCGCATCGAATCGATAGCCTCCGCCGCAGCAGGCGCAGTCCCGGTTATGGTCTTTATTACTATAAGGTTGCCGGCCTGTGCCATTGAAACCACAGAATGGGCAAATATATTTATAAATTTGTCCTTCAACCCCGCCTCGGCCTTGTCCACCGTTGCGTATTTGTAATTTCCCTCATTAGTAAGCACCTTTATCAGTCTGAGATCCTTGATATCACGTGAGACCGTAGCCTGAGTAACCTTAAGCCCCCTTGCCTTAAGCAGCGACGCAAGCTCCTCCTGCGTGTCTATGTCGTATTGGTCGATAAGCTCAAGTATCATGGAATGTCGTGCAGATTTCATGCGTCCCGTTCCTCCGTCCACTATAATTGTACTCCCGCCATGGGGTATAACACGCTGCGCCGCAAAAGCCGTCGCGTTATGAAAGCTTGCTCTTTATCAGCGAATAAAGGTTTCTCTCGTTAAACCGTATAAAGGTGGTCTTCCTGTCGCTCCTGCATATTTTTACGGTATCCCCCTTGATCACGCGCTCCGTTGATACCCCATCCAGCCCAAGGAAACCCTCTTGGTCTATCGAAAGCTCAATTTGAGAATCCCCCGGTGCTACTATCGGCCTAAACGCCAGCGTATGAGGGCATATGGGATTGATTATGAGCACATCCGCGCCTGGAGCTATCACCGGGCCGCCGGCAGATATCGAGTAGCCGGTAGAGCCGGTTGGGGTCGCAACTATAAGCCCGTCGCAGGATACCGTTCCGGCGTTCACGCCATCTACCTTTACCGTGATTGACACCACACCGGTAAACTTTTTTCTATACAATACCGCCTCATTCAGGCAGTTCCTTCCGGCCTCGTCATTTACGCTACAGGAAAGCATCATGCATCTGTCGGCACGGAAGCGGTCATTTCGGATCGCATCAAGCGCCTCGCCTATACCGTCTACCGTTATCTCGCTTAAAAAGCCTATACGGCCAAAGTTGATGCCAAGTATGGGTATTTCATGCTCTGCTGCGTATGCCGCCGCACGAAGTATCGTTCCATCGCCGCCTATCGCCGCCATAAGCTCGGGCGTTCGCCTCTGTATCGTCTCGTAATTCCGAAATTCCGGCATATCCGAAAACGACTCATCTATGAAGCAATCTATTCCCCGCTCGCTCGCTGCGCCGTACACTGCGCTCACCGCGGCAAGGGCTCCGTCGTTGTTGGGGTTTGCAAATATGCCAACGCTCTTAACCTGCATTCAAACACCTATCTTCCGGTCTAAAATTGAAAAAATATACTTACTATCTGCAATCGGCATATGGGCAGCAAAGCGTGATCAGAGGATAATTATCAGCAGCACTTCTCTCGACATAAGTCAATTATATGCCCGCACCTCTACGCATTTCAAGTAATAAATATAATTTTTTTGAAAAAATATGCATCAGTCCAGCTCATCATGCGCCAGCTCCACAATATGCGGTATATCACCGATGAGCCCGATACCTTCCATTGAGCCATCCTTTTGCAGCAGCAGCAAAAATTCTATATTGCCCTTTGGGCCGGTTATCGGAGAATAGTCGATATCCAGTATTGAAAAGCCTGTGCTCAGGGCAAACGCCGCAATATCCTCGACAACCTGTATATGCGTTGCCTTATCCCGTACAACTCCGTTTTTGCCGACCTTGCCCCTGCCCGCTTCAAACTGTGGCTTCACCAAAATAACCGCCTTTGCGTTTTCCCTCAGGCAGCCATATATTGCGGGCAGTATCAGCCTCACCGAAATGAAGGAAACGTCCATTGAGGCAAAATCCGGCTCCTCGTCAAACCAGCTCGGTTCCATATTTCTGGCGTTTGTCCGCTCCATGACCTTTACCCTCGGGTCGTTTCTAAGCTTCCAATCCAGCTGACCGTAGCCCACGTCTATTGCGTATACCTTCTTTGCCCCGTTTTGCAGCATACAGTCTGTAAAGCCGCCGGTTGAAGCCCCCACGTCCATAGTGACCATATCCTCGAAGCTGAGACCGTATTTTTTTACCGCCTTGTCCAGTTTGAGCCCGCCGCGGCTTACAAATGGTATGGCCTGCTCCTTTACCGTAAGCAAGGCATCCTCCGGTATCGTTGTGCCGGGCTTGTCTATGCGCAGCGTATCGAGGTACACCTCTCCCGCCATGATAAGCGTGCGCGCCTTTTCCCTGCTCTGAGCCAATCCCAGCTCGACGAGCCTGACATCTGCCCTTGTTCCGCTCATTTTACACCCTCCAGTGCCATAAGCACCCTAACGCGCACAGCGGCCTCGTCCATACCCGACAGCCTCGTCTGCTCATCGATGCTGCCCTGACAAACCGGCATTTCGCCGACGCCCAAGCACTCGACCCTTATGCCGGAGAGCCGCTGGGCTATCCGGCTGCCCATGCCTCCCTGCACTATGCCATCCTCTATCGTTATCACATGTTTTGCCGTTTCGCGTATTTTATTCAGCATTTCCTCGTCCATAGGGCGTATGAATCTCGCATTCACCAAGCCCACGCCAAGGGTATCCGTCGCCCTTTCTGCTATTTCCACCATGCGCCCGGTAGCTATCACAGTCACCCTCGACACCGGCCTAAGCTCGAGCCACTTTGCATACTCGACCGGCGGATATTGCTTATCCGGCAGGCTGCCGCGCCCGTACCTCACCGCTGCGGGGTTAACGCCGTCCACCGCCATTTTCAGCATTTCCCTAAGCTCCTGCATTGAAGAGGGCGAATACATGTCTATATACGGCATGGTCAGGCAGTAGGCGATATCATAAACGCCCTGATGCGTCTCGCCATCCGGCCCGACGAGACCCGCACGATCTATTGCAAAAACCACATGCAGCCTCTGCAGCGCAACGTCATGGAGCATTTGGTCGTATGCCCGCTGAAGAAAGGAGGAATACACCGCTACGACGGGTTTCAGCCCGCCTGCGGCAAGCCCCGCTGCCATAGTCACGGCGTGCTGCTCCGCTATGCCTACATCAAAAAACCTACTCGGATATTTTTCTCTGAACGGCTCCATTCCGGTGCCGGTGCTCATTGCAGCGGTTATCACGGCAAGAGCGCTCTCGCTTTCGCCCATTGCACACAGGGTCTCCCCCGCAACGGCGGAGTTGCTCTTTTTTCCGCCCGTCGGGCTTTGCCCCGTCGCAGGGTCAAATTTGCCTATGCCGTGGAACCTGCTCGGCTCCCTTTCTGCCGGCGCATAGCCCCTGCCCTTTACGGTTTGAACATGCAAAAGCACCGGGTTTGGAACTTTTTTCGCGAGGTTGAGCGCCTCGGTAAGTCCTTTTATGTCGTGACCCGATACGGGTCCTAAATAGGTAAAGCCAAGCTCCTCAAAGAGCACATTTGGCAGCAGCAGGTATTTGATTCTTGATTTCACCTTCGAAAGCCATGCGTGTATCTTTGTGCCGGCCTTTGGCATTTTATCCAGCAAATCTACCGTTCTGCGCTTAAAGGCAAGGTAGCCGCTGCTTGCTCGGATGCTGTCCAGATGCCGCGGCAGCGCGCCGACGTTCCTCGATATTGACATATTGTTGTCGTTCAGCACTACAATGAGCGGAAGCTCGCTCTGCCCCGCGTCGTTCAGCGCCTCGAAGGCCATCCCGCCCGTCAGCGCCCCGTCACCTATCACCGCCACAGCCCGGCCGTTCTCCCCCTTGAGCCGCATAGCTCTGAGCATGCCCAAGGCTGCAGATATCGATGTGCTGGAATGGCCGGTATTAAAGGTGTCAAATTCACTTTCGGCCGTTTTGGGGAAGCCGGAAAGGCCACCTAGCTGCCTTAGCGTATCAAACTTGGCCGCCCGACCCGTAAGTATTTTGTTGACGTAGGTTTGGTGTCCAACGTCGAATATTATCTTGTCATTTGGCGTATCAAACGCCTTTTGCAACGCTATCGTAAGCTCAACCACGCCAAGATTAGATGCCAGATGTCCGCCGGTTTTTGATACCGACTGCACGAGGAATTCCCTTATCTCTGCCGCAAGGCCATCAAGCTCATCCTCCGGGATGCGCCTGAAGTCCTCTATTGAGCTTATGTTTTTAATATAACTGGTCATAGTTGTCTTTAGCTTCTGCGGCTTACCGTAGCCTCCGTAAGCTCTCTGAGTAATGTTGCCTTCTCTCCGAATATATCAAGAGCCGCGAGCGCATTTTCAGCCGCGTCACAGGCTTTCCTTTTTGCTTCATTCAGGCCGAGCAAAGCGACATATGTCAGCTTGTCTTCAATTGCGTCCTTGCCCAGCGTCTTTCCCATGCCCTCAAAGCTGCCCTCGATATCCAGAATATCATCCGTCTGCTGGAATAGGTCGCCATAGGCATAGCCAAATTTGCTAAGGGCACTCAGCTGCTCCGCATCTGCTCCTGCGATATACCCCCCTGCGAGGAGCGCCGCGCGTATCATTGCGCCGGTCTTGTTTTTATGTATGAATCGCAGCGTATCCATATCCCGTGCGCCGCCGCGCTCAGAAGCAAGATCCTCCGTTTGGCCGGCGATCATGCCGTTTACGCCTGCGCCCTCGGATACCGCCCGCGCCGCGTTTATCTCCCGCTCAGACGGGTTGCTTGATATGGCTGTAAGCATGGTATCAAACGCAAGTGACAGCAGCCCGTCTCCCGCAAGGACGGCATTCGCCTCGCCAAATACCTTGTGATTCGAAGGCATTCCCCGGCGAAAATCGTCGTCATCCATACATGGCAGATCATCGTGTATCAGCGAATAAGTATGTATCATTTCCAGCGCACACGCAAAGGGAAGCGCCCGCTCGATATCCCCTCCCAGCACATCGCATACATAAAGCGTCATAACCGGGCGCAGCCGCTTTCCGCCCGCCTCAAGGCTGTAACGCATTGCACTTTTAAGCTGCGCCGGCGCACCACATTCATCTACAATATCAAAAAGCCGCGCCTCTATAATATCCCTATAACGCTTCATTTGCTCTGAATAAAGCATATTCACTCCTCCGAAAGAGAGGCGTCCACCCTTTCCAGCCGCCCTTCATATTTTGCCAGCAAGGATAGACAGTACTTTGAAAGCTCTGCGCCCTCTTCGTAGAGCTTCACCGTTTCATCTATCGGGAGATTACCCGCGGACAGCTTTTCAACTATTCCGTCCAGTTTTTCACGCGCCTGCTCAAAGGTCATTTCTTTCTTTGCCATGTTTGCCGCCTTTCAGTAATGTTCACGCTGTTTACCGTAATATCCAGAGAGCCGTCCTTCATTATCAGCCGTGCACTTGAGCCCTCGCTGATTTCCTTTGCGCTGCCTATCAGCCTTCCCTCGCTCTGCACCATGCCGTAGCCGCGCTCCAATACGCCCGCTGGAGAAAGCGCCTCCAGCCTTGCCGTAAGGCTTTCTATCGAGTGCACTGCGTTTACTATTTCGCTCCTTGCGTCACCTGTCATTTTGGCCTGAATAGCCTCAGCCCTGCCCCGCTGCATCGCCAAGTCATGCCGAACGCGGCTAAATGCCTCCGAGCTTGCTATTCCGCTAAGCTCCGCACGAAGCTTTTCCAGCGAGCCTGCTGCAGCATCGCGAATACGCGCTGCATACCTGACTATATCCTCCTCCAGTCTTTCCCGCTCCGGCACGCACAGCTCGGCCGCTGCGGAGGGTGTCGGTGCCCTCAAATCGGCCGTAAAATCCGCTATTGAAAAATCTGTCTCGTGCCCGACCGCGCTTACGACCGGTATTTTGCTTTCGTATATCGCCCTCGCTACAACTTCCTCGTTAAATGGCCAAAGATCCTCCATGCTGCCACCGCCTCTGCCTACTATGAGCACGTCCGCCTTTTTTATGCGGTTCATCTCGTCTATGGCGTGGGCGATCTCCTCCGCAGCGCCCTCTCCCTGTACTCTTACCGGATAGAGGAGTATGTTCATTCCGGGGAATCTCCGTGTAGCTATGTTTATTATATCCTGTACCGCAGCGCCTGTTGGCGAGGTGACGACGCCTACGCACCGCGGCAGCGCCGGCAGCGGCCTTTTTCTGCCTCGGTCAAAGTATCCCCTTGCCTCGAGCCGCGTTTTCATGAGCATAAAGCGGCGGTAAAGCTCGCCCTGCCCCTCGCGCTCCATCTTGACGGCGTACAGCTGGTACTGTCCGTCCTTAACATAAAGCGAAACGCTGCCGTATACCCTTACCGACTGGCCGTCCTCCGGCGAAAAATCCAGCTCATAGGCATTCTGGCGGAACATCACGCAGCGCACCAGCGCGCCCTCGTCCTTGAGCGAAAAATACAGGTGACCAGATGAATGCCGCTTAAAGCCGCTTATTTCTCCGCATACGCAAACATTGCTCAAGAGTATATCCGTCTTGAGCATACCGTTAACGTATTCATTCAGCTGAGACACCGTCAGCCTGTATCCGTTATCCTGCAATGGTATTTTCTGCCGCCTCCACGGTGTTTTCCATAAGCATGGCAATGGTCATCGGGCCCACGCCGCCCGGCACCGGGGTTATAAAGCCCGCCTTTTTTTCCGCCTCCTCAAAGCATACATCGCCGTACCACCTGCCGTCTATACGGTTTTGTCCAACGTCTATCACTACGGCACCCGGCTTTATCATATCGCCTGTTATAAGCCCTGGGCAGCCCGCGGCGCATATGATTATATCCGCCTCCCTCGTCATGCTGCCGAGATCATGCGTTTTTGTATGGCAAACGGTCACCGTCGCGTCGTTATTGAGCATCAGCAGCGCTGCCGGCTTTCCGACAAGGCTGCTCCTGCCGATCACGGTGCATCTCTTTCCCGCGATCTCTATGCCAGTGCTTTTTATAAGGTGAAGTATTCCCTTTGGCGTACAGGGAACGAAGCCCCTGCTCCCCGTCATGAGCGCACCCGCGTTTTGCCTGTGTAGCCCATCCACATCCTTATTCGGAGAAATATGCGAGAGCACCTCCAGCTTGTCCATGTGCTCCGGCAGGGGAAGCTGAACGAGTATGCCGTGAACCGTCTCGTCGCCGTTCAGGCGGTCTATAAGGCGAATGACCTCTTCCTGAGCTGTGCTGCTTTCAAAGAGATGCTCCTCCGTAGTTATGCCGTTTTCCGCTGCCCGCTTCTCCTTTGAGTTGACGTAGGCGCGGGATGCCGGATCGTCGCCAACGAGTATGACCGCAAGCTTCGGCACTACTCCCCTTTCCCTAAGGACAGCGACCCTCCGGCTTACATTCTCATACACTCCCCGAGCTACGGCTTTTCCGTCGATCAGCTTTGCCATGTTTTTTCTTTTCCGTTCCTTGCGTCTTGATTTTTTGCAGTGCCATCTGGCAGTGCGGCTGTTTTCAGCAACAAAGCACCGTCCGCAGTACCGCAAACGATGCTTTGCGTAGTTCTTTCTTTATCCTGTGCGGCATTATACCTCTGCCGCGCTGTCGATCCTCTTTGCCAGTGTGCCCAGCATGCCGTTTATATACGCAGAGGATCTGTCGCCGCCAAACTGTTTGGCAAGCTCCACCGCTTCGTTTATCGAAACACCGCAGGGTATATCCTTCCTATACAGCATCTCGTAAATAGCTACCCTCAGCACGCACAGGTCTACCCGCGGCATACGCTCAATACGCCATCCAATTGACAGTTCTTTTATAATGTCGTCTATTTCCGCTTCATGCTCTTCTATTCCGCTTATCACCTGCTCTGAATAGGTGATATCCTCCTCCAGCGGCTCTTCGGTTATGCCGGACTTGTCCAGCACGTCCTCATAGGTCTCCTCGCCGCCGAAAAGGCTTGCAAAGGCAAGCTTCATAGCGACCTCGCGGGCGGTTTTTCTGCTCATTTGTAAAAATACCTCTTGGCGTTAGTTTTTTCTGAATATGCGGCGCACGGCTTCATTCAAGCCCTCCAAGCCGCCCTTATCCAGCGCGCAGCCTACAAAATAGCACAGTGCAGTAATTGCCACAAGCAGCAGCGTCCGCCAGAAGCCTATGGTAAACATCAGCACCGCCAGCAAAATGCCGCCGGCTACACCTATCACGCGCCATTTGTATTCTTTTAAGAATTGCCTAAATTCATCCATCGTCGGTTTCCTCTGCGGCCTTAAGCCTAAGCCTCTGCCTTCTGCTCCGGTTCGGTGGAGACCAGTATGCTTACATCGCTCACCTGAATGCCGGTGAGGCTCTGTATGTAGCCTATCAGGCTTGTCCTTAGCGCTTCGGTCGTCTCCGGTACGTTAGTGTCCTCCGCAACGGCGAGCTTGAGGTCTATTTTCAGCTTGCCATCAGCAACAGCTATGCGGCTGTCGCACTTTTTTACGTTTGAGCTTGCTGCCGCACAGTGCCGCCTGACCATATCGTCTACCGCGGAGAGTGTTATGCTGGAGGTTCCGAGCTCGTTCTGGGATATCACTGCCGCCGCGGGAACCTTTTCCCTCGGAGCGCGGCGGTTAAAGCCTATTATAAGGGCTACTGCTATAATGCAGAGCAGCACACCTATGCCTGCTGTGATCCAGCCGTTTGCGGCCGAAGCATATGGCAGCGCAGCTGCGGCGCCGAGCATATCAGCCGTAACAAGATTCAGCGCCACGCCTACAAAGCCGAGACCCAGCGCGAAAAGCACGAGCATCACCAAAACCAGCAGTATCCGATCAATTACCTTGGGTTTCATAAATTCGATACCTCTGTATTAAAATTCGGTGCAACCGATTGCAAGCTCCAGTATCAGTTTTCTTTCTCTTCCTCGGGCTCCGCAGCAGGGGCGGGAGCGGGTACAGCCGCCTTCTTGTCGGGCTTTTCAAAGGCCACGGACTGAACGAACACGTTCACCGCCTCTACCTTCAAGCCGGTCATGTCCTCTATAGTGCTCTTGACCTTGCGCTGCAGGTTTTCGGATACCTCATGGATCTTAAAGCCATACTTGATTATGGCGCTTATATCGATGACCGCGGTGTTCTCGTTGATCTCGACCTTTACGCCCTTTGTCATGCTCTTCTTGCTGAGCATACCGGTAATGCCCTCGACCACGGTTCCGCCAAGGCTGTCAACGCCCTCTACCTCGTTTGCCGCAAGGCTGGCTATCGTCGCTATCACATCGGGTGCGAATGTAATCTTGCCGCCCTGTATATCCATTGCTTCCATAGAAATATTCTCTTCGACTGCCATGATGTAGTCCTCCTTAATGAATTTGTTTTTACATTATAGCAGATTTTGCCCGCCGTGCATAGTTTTTGATTAGGATTTTGCAGTTTGGTCACGAATTTGCCTATTTGCCGGTCATTATCTTTATATTCCCCGCCGGCTCGCCCGTTTCCTTCATTGCGATCTCAAGTATTTGCGCCACCTGCTTTTTGCTCAGCTCCTCTGTTTTGACAACTACATTCACGCTGCCCTGATGAAACGTCACCGCCGCATCCTCAAAGCCCTTGGCTTTAATAAGGCTCTCAATAGTAAACTCCTTCTCCATGTTTTCTACAAGGACCAGCTTTTGTCCCTTGGCATCTGCAAGCGTCTCGTCGTCGCTTGCAGAAACAGCTATTACTTCGTCCAGATACTCCATCTCAGTTTTGCGTACCTCCTCCCTGTCCCTGCGGAAGGAGGCAAAGTAATCCGCGTCAACGGCTGCAACCGTCTCTGTCTCCGTTTTAGTTTCGGTTTCGGTTGTGCTTTGCGCCGTTTCTTTCTCCTTTTGGTAATTCAGCTTGATGTTTACGAAAAATGCCGCCGCAAAAAGCACTGCTGCCAGCGCAAATACCAAGTGTTTTTTTATAAAGCCGACCATTCTATTTTCCCTCCTCCGCCATGCTTGCCCCCATTTCCAGCACCTCCACACGGGAGGCATCTATACCCAGCACCGCCTGCACCGCCGAAAGCAGCCTCATCCTTACGGATATATCCGCCGCGCCCTGCGCGACCACCAGCGCCCCCGCCGCAGCCTCTGTGTCCTTTTCCGTTGTGTAGGTTATCATTACCTTGACCTTGCCGGCGCCGCGAACGCTGCTCAGCGCATCGGTAAGTCTCTGCTCAATGCCCTGCTGCTGCGCGGCTTTGTCTTCCTTTCCGGCGCTGCCGTCCCCGATAGCAGGCAGGCACAGCAGCAGGCAGATCGCTCCCAGACCTATATATACGGCGAGCTCTGTCCGTTTATTCCTTCTCATTCCATCCACGAGCGAATCCAGCAGCTTTTTTATCCTGTTATTCTCCATTCAGCACCCCTGCAATTATTCTTACAGCAGCCGTAAGAGCGGCTATATCCAGCGCCTTCCTTGCGCTGCCCTGCAGCCCGCCCGATGGCAGCGCACACTTTAATATATACGTCCCGCAGGCTATGCCTATGAGCTGTATGCAAGCCTGATCGAGCCTTGCGATGAGCTCCGCCATCATCCCACCCCCGCGGCTAAGAGCGCCGCCGCGACGGACAGCATATTCATGAGCACGGCTATGGCGCTCGCCGCAAACATATACGTACAACCCTCTGCAGCCACCGTAAGCATATTGCTTATCCGGCCATCCTCCGCCGCAGCGCACACCGCAGCAGCTATCCGCATCGCAAGCACGGTGCAGAGCATCCGTATCCCCGGGGCGAAAAAATACAGCAGCAACAGCAGCAGAGCCGCGGTCCCGGCCGCGTTTTTGAGCACAACGGCTCCCGCCCTGAGCCCCTCATACGTTCCCGATATCACGCCGCCCACGACCGGTATGGACTTATCGAAGGCGTACCTGAGCGCCTTAGTTCCAGCACTGTCCAGCCCGGCGGCATTCAGACTTTTTATGCTGACACTGCCGAGAAAAAATGTAAACGACAGTCCCATTCCCCACTTGAGCAGGCTTTTTATCAGCCCAGAAATGGCCTTGAGCTGCTTGCTCTCGCATATCACCCCCGCCGCCGAAAGAGCGCACATCATGAGCATGAACGGCATAAAGCTGTCCCTAAATGCGCCGGTCATGGCACTGCAGAGCAGTATGGCCGTTGGCTGAACCGACGCTGCCGAGCCCGCGCCGCAGGCGGCTATTATGACCGTCAGCGCAGGCGACACAGCTTCGTTTACCCTCGATATGCCGTCTATCGTCTCCCTTGCATCGTTAAGGACGGAATAAACCTCCGCGGCGATCAAAACCATGCAAAGTCCTGCTAGGCAAAAGCTGAGCATTCTGCCTGTTTCTCCGTTGCCGACGGCCATTGCGGCAGCCGCAGAGAAAAGCGCCGTGGCCACAACGGCCATTAGTCTTTTCAGCCTGCTCAGCAGCCCGTTTTTCAGCGCCGAAGCAATATTTCCCGCATCCGGCAGAGTGCCGTCCTCTCCGTTTCGCATGTTCCGTATAATATCCGCTACCGTCATATTCCCCGCTATGCCGCCTGATGCCTCGTTCGCCTCCTGCCAGAGGCTCTCCCATTCCGAAATATCGTATTCCACTATTGGCACAGAGATATCGTCAGCTAAGGCTGCGCCCGGGAGCAGCAGCGCGGCAATAAAGGCCGCGATCAGGCTAACAGGCCGCATATTGCCTCCACCGCAGAAAGCACCATCGGCAGCGCCGCAAGAAGCATCATAAGCCTTCCGGCAAGCTCTATTCTGGACGCAACAGCGCCCTCGCCCGCATCGCGGCATATATCCGAGCAAAGCTGCGCCGCGTATGCAACGCCCGCTATGCGCACCACCGTGCCGATGCCCTGCGTGTTCAGTGAGTATTTTGTCATTAGCTCCTCTGCCTGACGCTTTATTTCCCCTGCGGCAGAAAGCGCGGCGCCGAGCAGAATGATGCAGGCCGCAAGGGATACATACAGCGCAAGCTCCGGCCGCTGGCTCTTTAGAATCATCGCCGCACTTACGGCCATCAGCGCAGCGCCGCCGAGCTTCAGTATATCCGTGACCATATCAGTACAGCCCGAATATGCTCTTTACCTGCTCAAGCAGCGAGCTTATCTCTCCAACGACCATGCTTAGCGTTATGATAAGCCCGCCGAGCGCCGCCAGCATCGCTATATCATCCCTTCCCGTCTGCTTTAAAAGCTGACAGATTATGGCTACCAATATGCCAATTCCGGCGATTCTAAACACTATGTCTATATTCATATATACCCTCCGTTAAATGAGCAGCAGCGCTGCCCCAAGCCCCATGAGTATGCCGACCCTGGTAAATATGCTGCCCTTTTCCCTTTGTTCCGCCTCCAGAGCGTCCGCCCTTTCCAGCGCTGCCTCCGCAGCCCGCCTGAAGGCGGCCAGCTGCTGCTCCGTCGGGCTGCTTCCAAGCCCCTGCCCTGCGCAGAGCAGTATCTCCCTTTCCCTTTCGCAAAGCGATGCAAAGCCGCTCCATTCCTCCGCCGCCTGTCTCCACGCCTGCTCCGCCCTTTCGCAGCAGCATGACGCCTGTATGAGCCGCTGCCAAAATCCCCATAGCTCGCCACCCTCAAGGCAGCGAAGTATGCTTGTAAGCTCCCTTGGCCTGTGCTTTATCTCGCGGCATATCCTTTCCGAGTCCTCGCCGAAGCAGCGCATCAGCCTTGCCCTCACGGCAATAGCCCTGCTTTTTGAATACCCCCAAAGCGCGCATATGCACAGCGCCGTAATTGCCGATAGCCATTTCATATGAGTTCCGCCGTTATGTCGCAAAGGCTCCTTCCGCCGTTTTCCCTTTTAAGCAGCAATATCATATCAAAGACCCCGCAGCGAACCATATTCATCAATCCTTCGCGCCGCCTCAGCTCTTCTGCGCTTCCCGCATGGGCACTGCATATAAGCCTGATGCCGCAGCCGGCTGCTTCCAGCGCGGCCGCCGCGTCCGCCCCCGTCGCTATCTCGTCCGTTATCAGTATCTCCGGCGCCATCGCCCTTATCATCAACTCCATAGCCCTTCCCTTGCCGCAGCCGCACGCAACGTCGGTATTTGCCCCAACGTCCAGCCTGGGTACGCCGTTTACCGGTGCGGCTATCTCGCCCCTTTCATCCGCAATGCCCACCTGATACCCCATTTGCGAAAGCTGCCTTGCCGCATCCCTAAGAACCGTCGTCTTGCCAACCCCCGGTTCGGATATTATCAGCGCCGATGCAAGCCCCGCCTGCCTCAGCAGCTCTATAAGCCCATCCGCAGCCCCCTTCACCTCGCGGGCTATACGAACGTTAAAGCTGCCGGGCAGAGACACGCTGCCCGTTGGGTTCAGCCTGCCGCAGATCCCGACTCTCGAGCCGTCCTCCAGCGTTACATAGCCGCCCCTAAGCTCCTGCTCGTAAGCGAAGAGCGAATGTGCACACACCAGCTCCAGCATCGCTTCGCATTCCTCCGGCTCTGTGATATGCCCAAGGCGCACCGTCTCTCTTCCCCTAAGCAGCACCGGCCTGCCGACCCGCACCCTGATCTCCTCCGTATTCTCCGATATGAACCGCTCCGCTTCCCCGCGTATCCCGCCGGGCAAAACGGACAAAAAGCACCTGTTCATCGCCTGTCCTCCGGTATTGCTATATAACTATGACGGTATATCTGCCGATAACACAAAACCGCCCCATTTATGGACGGTCGAATAGCGGCACCATAAGTATTTATTTGGCACCTGCCTCCGCAGCGGAGCAGAGGCCTCTTATCCATATCACCGTTATCGCTATGCCCAAGGCGACAAACTGCGAAAACAGCGTATCGCGCCCTATTTCAAGCCCCGCATACCCTGCGGCGACCATGCTCATAAAGCAATTCACCACCTCGGCAAGAACGGGTATCCCCGCCGCAACGCAGCAGGCGCAGCCCCGGTTCTCATACAGCAGCACTGTTGACAGGCCCGCCAGCACACCGCAAAACAGCCCGCTGCTGCAGCCGTAAATCACCCCGCTCCGCTCAAAGAGGGCAATTACCAGCGAAAACAGCACGAGCGCCGCAACTGCGCCGCCCTCGCCCGCATCGCTTTCATCTATCAACAGCGCGGGCAGCAGCACCATTGCAGCCGCGCCTGCGTTTACCTTGAGCTCAACGCTCACATTCACATCAAACACCGAAAGCACCAGCGTGCACAAAAGCAAATAAAGCGCTTCAAACAAGTTCAGCCCCGCTGCCCGGCAGGGAGCGTTTAATATTCCGGCTGCCGCAAGTATTGCGGCGCACAGCGAAAAAACCATATATTCAGGCATAAAAAAACTTCCCCGTAAGTACTGCACTTAGTTTTGCGCAGCACAGGGGAAGTTAAACGCAAGAAATTTATGGCTGTATCAGCCTTATGAAGGCCGCCATTGAGCCGGTAACGCCCTTATCCCGCCGGTGGGAGAAGAAGTGCAGGCGATCCTCATATGTGCAGGCATTCATCAGAGTTATATGCTCCGGCCTGATCCCCGCCTCAAGGAACTGCACCGCAGCCGCCAGCTCAAGGTCTACATATGCCTTGCCCGGCTTGCCCGCAAAGGCTATGCCCGGGGCGCGAAATTCGTTTTGAAATTTTTCGCCGAGCTCTGCATCCACCTCAAAGCAATGTGTGCATATGCAGGGACCTGTCGATGCGATTATATCCGCAGGATCAGTGCCAAATTCCTCCGTCATTCTTTTTGCCATCGCCGCGCCTATGCGGAGCAGCGTACCCTTCCAACCGGCGTGCGCCATTCCTATCGTTCGTTTTACCGGATCATAGAAAAAATATGCGCCGCAGTCCGCGTGTGATGTGACAAGGGTAACAGTTGGGTCGTCTGTTATTATGCCGTCGCAGGGCGGCAGCGGCTCCCTGTAAAAGCCGCGGCCTCTATGCTCGGCCGTTAGCCTAAGCACCGTTGCGCCATGCTCGTGATTCACCACCGCCATATCGTCATAGCTTATGCCCGCTCCGGCGGCAAATATCCTGAAGTTCGCTATGACCTCCTCCGGCGAGCCGCAGCGCGCCCAGCTCAGGTTGAGTGATGCCTTTGCTGGATCCGTGGTTATGCCGCCCTCCCTCGTTGAAAAGCCGTGCGACACACCGCCGGCCTCGTCCAGCGCGGCAGCGCAGTAAAGGCCGGTACCTAAATCGTTTTTTTTGTAAATATAGCCGCGCCGCATGAGCCCGAACCATTTCGTTGCGTACATCAGCTTTCACCGAGGAGCAGCTTAAGCTCGTTCATAAAGGTATTTATGTCCTTAAACTGGCGATATACCGAGGCAAAGCGAACGTATGCCACCTCGTCAAGCTCCTTGAGCCCGTTCATAACCATCTCGCCTATAGTATCGCTCCTTATTTCCTGCTCGAGAGAGTTGAATACCTCCCTTGCCACACCATCCACGAGCAGCTCCATATCTGCCGTGGACACCGGCCGTTTTTCGCAGGCCTTGCGAATGCCGGCTAGTATTTTTTCGCTGTCAAACGGCTCGCGAGAGCCGTCCTTCTTTATTACCATTATCGGTATTTCTTCAATTTTTTCGTAGGTAGTAAAGCGCTTCCCGCAGTTTATGCACTCTCTTCTGCGGCGAATCGAGGTCCCATCCTCAGTGGGGCGAGAATCCACTACCTTGCTTTCAGTGCTCAGGCAATAACGGCACTTCATGGGGAATACCTCCCAATGTGTTGTATTATGCTGTTTATGATACCACATATATGGCTTTTTCGCCATAGGTGAATATCATTTTACCCGTGCATCAAAGCACTATATCCACAAGTATCACGTCATCGCCTATCCTGCTTATGCGTTCATACGGTATAACAAGCTCCTCGTCGCTCCTGAACAGGCCAAAAAGCCTTGGCGGCCCCGGCACGACTATTGAGCGTATCAAGCCGGAGCATTCTTCGACCTCCATGTCGCATATGCAGCCGAGCCTTGCCCCGTCTCTTATGTTTATCACTTCCTTGCGGCGAAGATCGCCGAAATTCAAAAAGGGCATAACTATCACCTCTCAATAGAATATGCACCATCCTGCCGAAATAAAGCAAAAAAAATCCCCGGCAAAGCATACCGGGGAATTTCTCTTATCTTTGTGTCCGTTATTCCATAGCTGCCACGACTGCCTCGTGGTTTTTACGGGAAGGCATTATCTATCCCGAACCTTAAACCTTTGGTCTGTTTGACGAATTAATACTTGCGCTTCCTAGCCGCTTCGGCCTTCTTCTTGCGCTTTACGCTGGGCTTTTCATAGTGTTCACGACGACGTACTTCAGCCAAGATGCCGCTGCGGGCAGTCTTGCGCTTAAACCGCTTAAGAGCACTTTCCAGGGACTCGTTTTCACCTACGCGAATTTCCATCAATTTCCCTCCCCTCTGAATGCAACATAGCACATCGTGTATACGCTTAGCATAGGAATTTCAAACAAAGCTATTATACTTGAATCGTTCCTTCAAGTCAACCCAATAATTGTGTATTTTTCTTTAAGCAGCCTAGCCCGCAGGCCAGCCATGCTCCCTGCCGCCGGTCATATGCAGGTGCAGGTGCGGCACGCTTTGTCCGCCGTCCCTGCCGGTATTTATGACGAGGCGGAAACCGTTTTCCGCTATGCCCAGCTCCCCGGCCAGCTTTGCCGCAACATGGAACATATGAGCCACTATGTCATCATCCTCCGGCACGGCAAGCACGCTTTCGTAGTGCTTCTTCGGCACGATAAGCACATGCACCGGCGCCTGAGGGGAGAGGTCGTTAAACGCCGCAACAAGCCCATCCTCATAAACGAGCTTGGTCGGTATTTCCTTGTTGGCTATTTTGCAGAAGATGCAGTCGTCCATTATTCTTCTCCTTTGCCGTTTATTTTCTATGAGTATATTATACCACCATTTCGCCCGTAAGGCGATCCCCGTGTGCTTCTTTTATGAGAACGTTTACGATACGTCCCGCCATACTCTCATCGGCGCCATCCACCCCTACGCGGGCGTAGGTGCCTGTATAGCCGCTCATGAGGCCGTTTTCCCGCTCCTCCAGCAGCACCTCCTGAACCGTTCCTACAAATTCTTCAAGATACCTTGTTTCAAGCTCCTCGCCGATTTTAATAAGCTCAGCCGCCCTGCGGGTTTTTTCGGCGTTCGGTATCTGGTTCGGCATGGAATACGCCGGCGTTCCCTCTCTTCTCGAGTACGGAAATACGTGTATCCGCGAAAAGCCTATGCTGCGCACAAATTCCTTTGTTTGCTCGTGCTCCTGCTCGGTCTCCCCCGGAAAACCGGCGATAACATCCGTAGTTATTGCACAGCCCGGCATCGCCTCGCGAAGCATATCGACGCATTTACGGTATACCTCGGTATCGTAGCGGCGGTTCATGCGCTTCAGCACCGTGTCGCTCCCGCTCTGCATTGAAAGGTGAAACTGGCGGCATACCTTTGGGCCGTCCCTCAGCGCGGCGACAAACTGCTCAGTAAGAAGCTGCGGCTCCAGCGAACCAAGCCTTATCCGCCGTATTTCGTCTATATCCTGCGCCTGAGCAATAGCATCCGTCAGATCCACCTTCCAGCCCATATCCTTGCCGTAGGACATCAGGTGTATGCCGGTCAGAACCACCTCACGGTAGCCCTGCCCGGCCAAGAGCAGCAGGTTCTTGCGTATGTTTTCCGGCGTTCTGGAGCGGAGCGGCCCGCGCGCATAGGGTATTATGCAATAGGTACAGTATCTGTCGCAGCCCTCCTGAATTTTCAGGTGTGCTCTCGTCCTTCCCTCCCGCGTTGCAATAAGCTCCTCAAATTCGCTCTCGCCCGCGAGGGAACCGACGGCATTTTGCTTTTCTCCGTTAAGGTTTTCTATCAGCGAAACTATATTCGCCCTGTCCTTTGAGCCTATGACGAGGTTCACTCCGGGGAGCGACATTACCTCCTCCGGCGCACGCTGCGAATAGCACCCCGCAACGACTATCGCAGCTTTCGGGTTTTTACCGTGTGCTCTGGATATCATCTGGCGGGATTTCTTATCCCCCGTTGCAGTAACGGTGCAGGTGTTTATTATATAAACATCGGCCGTGTCGTCAAATTCCACGGTCTCGTAGCCGGCGTTCTCCATCAGCTCGCGCATGGCCTGCGTATCGTATTGGTTTACCTTGCACCCAAGTGTGCAATAAGCGGCTTTCAATTTTATCCTATCCTTCCAGCTCGTATAGTATCATGGCTATGGCGGCCATGCCCGCAGTTTCGGTTCGCAGTATCCGCCTGCCCAGGGACACAGCCCTTCCTCCGCGACTCGCGAGGCTCTTTACCTCGCTCTCCTCCAGCCCGCCCTCGGGGCCTATTATCAGTGCGATATCCTTTGCCGCGGCGTTTTCCCGCAAAACGCTCTTTAAGGTCGTCTGCCGCTCGTCCTCATACGCTATCAGTATAAGGTCATGACGGGACAGACCCGCCGTTTTGAAGGTCGTAAGTTCGCCTATCCTAGGTATTATTCCCCTACCGGACTGCTTGGCTGCTTCATATGAGACGCGTTGGTATCTCATTCGCTTCGCCTCGTATTCCCCGGGCTTTATCCGAACGACGCTGCGTTCCGCAGCGGCAGGCACTATCTCGCTCACGCCAAGCTCAACGCATTTTTGTATTATGAGCTCCATCTTGCCTGCCTTCGGTATGCCCTGATAGAGCGTTATCCTGCGCTTTGGCTCTGCGGCGCACGGCATTTTTTCGCCGCACCGCAGTTCTACCCGTTCCCTTGATATGTCGGTTATTTCGGCTCTGTATTCAAAGCCTGCCCCATCGGAAAGCATGATGGCGTCGCCCGGCTGCATACGAAGTACCTTTGATATGTGCTTCACATCCTCGCCGGTTATTACCGCGATGCCGACGCTTATATCCTCCGGTTTAACAAAAAATCTGTTCATGCACTTTTCTTGAGCTTTGCAAGCACTGCGCGCCAGTCCTCTCCAGCCTTTACCTCCAGCACCTCAAAGCCGTTTTTATCCAGCGCCTCCAGCACCTCACTAAGCCGCTCGGCTATTATGCCGCTCATTATAAACACACCGTCATCTTTGATAAGCCGTGGTACTATTGCGGAAAGCTCTATTATTACGCTTGCAACAATATTTGCCGCCACGACATCGTACTTTTTTTCGGATATCCTCCGTTGAAGCGCCTTATCCGAAAGCGCATCCCCGATGAGCACGGTGTACTTATCCCTGCCTATGCCGTTCATTTCGGCGTTTTCATAGGCAATTTTTTCTGCTATCGGGTCGATATCGACGGCGACTGCCTCCCTTGCGCCCAGCAGCAGCGAGGCTATCGAAAGTATACCGCTGCCGCAGCCAAGGTCTATCATATCGTCTCCGGCCTTTACCGTCTTTTCCAAAAGCTCAAGGCACATCCGCGTCGTGTGGTGGTTTCCGGTGCCAAAGGCCATTCCGGGATCCAACGAAAGCACTATCCGCCCGGCATCCTCCGCCGTTTCCCACGACGGACGAACCAGCAGCCGTTCGCCTATTTCCAGAGGCTTATAATATATCTTCCAGTTGTTTTCCCAGTCCTCATCATCGGTGAGCCTTACGACGATTCTCAGGCTGCCAAGGTCAAGCCCGACGTCCATAGTCTTCAGCTCCGCAAAGGAATCCTCGATCGCCTTAACGGTCGCACGGTTATCCTCAACATCGGCTATGTACGCCTTTACGCACGGGCCTTCGCCGGCAGTAAGCTCGTCCATATCCGCATAATCCCAGTATTTTGCCGTATTGCGGAGAAACTCCTCGATGCTCTCTCTGCCCTGCTCTATTATGACTTGGCTTATGCCCAGCATATCCAGCCTTGCGCAGACGGCATCCAGCCCTTCATCCGTGGTAAATACGGTAACCTCCATCCACTTCATATATGCATCCCTCTCTTTAGCGTCAGTCCATAATAATATACCGCATTTTGGCAATTTGAGCAACAAAAAAGGGGCGGCGTTAATTGCCGCCCCCTTTATGCTCCAAGCGGATCAGCTCCACTTATCCTTAACCTTGTCGAATATGGTCTTTTTGCCGACCTTTGCTTCGGATACCTTGTCTCCGAGGGAATCCGCCAGCTTTGTCAATATATCCTTCTGCTCTGCCGTGAGCCGCTTGGGTATCACTATGTTGGCCTTTACCATAAGGTCGCCCTTTTGCGTGGTATTCAGCCTTACTATGCCCTGCTCACGCAGCCTGAAGATGATCCCCGGCTGCGTCCCCTCCGGGACATGATACTTTACCGTCCCGTTCAGTGTGGGTACCTGTATATCGCCGCCCAAGGCCGCGACCGTCATCGGCACGTCCATGGTTATATAAAGATCCGAGCCTTTTCTGGTGAACAGCTTATGGCTCTTTACCGTTATGCTTATATAAAGGTCGCCGGAGGGGCCGCCCCTGAGACCGGCCTCGCCCTCGCCGCGCATGGTAAGTATCTGCCCGTCGTCTATACCCGCCGGTATGTTGACGACTATGCGCTTGGATTTGTTGACACGTCCCTTGCCCTTGCAGTCCGGACAAGGCTCCTTGATTATCTTGCCGGTGCCACCGCAGGCATCGCAGGGACGAACCGTTGAAAATGAGCCGAACATTGTATTCTGCTGTGAGCGAACCTGACCGCTGCCTCCACAGACCGAGCAGGTGACCGGGCTCGTGCCTTTCTTCGCGCCTGTTCCGCCGCAGGATGCGCAGTTTTCCTCCCGCGGCACAAGTATCTCCTTCTTTGTGCCGAAGGCCGCCTCCTCAAATGTTATGGTGAGGTTATATCTTAAATCGCTGCCGGCAACCGGACCGCTGCGCCGCGCGGAGGAGCCGCCGAAGCCGCCCCCGAACCCGCCGAAGCCCCCGCCCGTAAATGCGGAGAAAATGTCCTCAAACCCGCCGAAGCCAGCGCTGCTGTAACCGCCGCCCTGCGTCGGGTCAAAGGCCGCATGGCCGAACTGATCGTACTGTGCCTTCTTTTTAGGGTCGGAAAGCACCTCGTACGCCTCGTTGATCTCCTTAAACTTTTTCTCTGCCTCAGCATCGCCTGGGTGCAGATCCGGGTGGTACTGCTTGGCAGCCTTTCTAAAGGCGCTCTTTATCTCCGCATCGGAGGCGTCTTTATTTATTCCCAATATTTCATAATAATCTGCCTTTGCCACTGTTTCCCCAACTTTCTGTATTTGCCGCTAACTCTGCAATTTATGCTTCGCTCCCCCCGCAAGAAGCCAAAGCGTATCCGCTTTGGCTTCCTGTTTGGAAACGCTTTATTCTAAAGCCGTTACGGCTTTACTTCTTGTCGTCGTCCACGACCTCATAATCGGCATCAACTACGTTGTCATCATGAGGAGCGCTGCCGGCGTTTGCGCCCGCATCGGCGTTAAAGCCCGCGCCGGGGTTCTGCTGCGCCTGCTGGTAGATCTTTCCGAATACATCGTAGGATACCTCGGTCAGCTTATCGCTCGCCGTCTTGATGGCGGCAGAGTCGGTACCCTCCATGGCCTTTTTGACGCTGGCTATCTCGGCTTCGATCTTTGCCTTGTCGTCCGCACTCAGCTTGTCGCCAAGCTCCTTGAGGGTCTTTTCGGTAGAATATACCATGCTGTCTGCGTGATTGCGCACCTCGACCTCTTCCTTGCGGGCCTTATCCTCGCTGGCGTACTGCTCGGCATCATGTACCGCCTTGTTGATCTCATCCTCGCTGAGGTTGGTGGAGGCGGTGATGGTTACCTTCTGCTCGTTGCCGGTGCCGAGATCCTTCGCGGATACATGTACTATGCCGTTCGCATCGATATCGAAGGTGACCTCGATCTGAGGTACTCCGCGGGGAGCGGGGGCTATGCCGGCAAGCTGGAAGCGGCCGAGCGTTTTATTGTACTGAGCCATCTCGCGCTCGCCCTGCAGAACGTGGACCTCAACGCTGGTCTGGCCGTCCGCCGCGGTAGAGAATATCTGGCTCTTCTTGGTAGGAATGGTGGTATTCCTGTCGATCAGGCGGGTAAATACGCCGCCGACCGTCTCAATGCCGAGGGACAGAGGCGTGACATCCAGCAGCAGAACATCCTTTACCTCGCCGCCAAGCACGCCGCCCTGTATCGCCGCACCTATTGCTACGCACTCATCGGGGTTGATACCCTTGAAGGGATCCTTGCCGGTGATGGCCTTAACGGTCTCCTGAACGGCGGGGATACGAGTTGAGCCGCCCACCAGTATGACCTTATCAATATCAGCATTGGTAAGGCCTGCGTCCTTCATTGCAATGTGCATGCATTCCTTGGTCTTGTCGATAAGGTCTGCGGTCATATCGTTGAACTTTGCGCGGGTCAGCGTCATATCAAGATGCTTGGGACCGGTGCTGTCCGCAGTTATGAAGGGCAGGTTGATGTTGGTCTGAACCATGCTGGAAAGCTCTATCTTGGCCTTCTCCGCGGCTTCCTTCAGGCGCTGCATTGCCATGCGGTCGCCGGAGAGGTCGATGCCGTTGCTCTTCTTGAACTCGGCTACGATATAGTCCATTATGCGCTGATCGAAGTCATCGCCGCCCAAGCGGTTGTTGCCGTTGGTCGCAAGCACCTCGAATACACCGTCGCCTATCTCAAGTATGGATACATCGAATGTGCCGCCGCCCAGATCGTACACCAGTATCTTCTGGTTGGTCTCCTTATCCATGCCATATGCGAGCGCCGCCGCAGTAGGCTCGTTGATTATACGAAGAACCTCGAGTCCGGCAATACGACCTGCATCCTTGGTCGCCTGACGCTGGCTGTCGGAGAAGTACGCGGGGACGGTGATGACCGCCTGAGTTACCTTTTCGCCGAGGTAAGCCTCTGCGTCGCTCTTGAGCTTTTGCAGTATCATAGCGGATATCTCCTGCGGAGTGTAGTCCATACCGTCGATGTGCTTCTTGTAGCTCGTACCCATTTCACGCTTTATGGAGCTTACGGTACGGTCGGGGTTCGTGATAGCCTGACGCTTTGCCGCGTTGCCGACTATACGCTCATTATCCTTAAATGCAACCACTGAAGGGGTAGTGCGTGCGCCCTCGGAGTTTGGGATCACAACGGGTTCGCCGCCCTCGAGAACGGCCACGCAGGAATTGGTGGTACCAAGGTCAATACCGATAATCTTTGACATAATCTATTTCCTCCTGATTATTTCTGAGTTTATACTTTATTTTTTAAACTTATTTATTTCGCAACCTTCACCATGCTGTGGCGAATTATGCGATCTTTAACTTTATAGCCCTTCTGAAAAACCTCCAGAATATCGCCGGGCTCAGCCTCATCGCTCTCCCCCTGCATAACAGCATTGTGCAGCTCCGGGTCAAACTTACCGGTCGCGTCTATTTCCTCGAGCCCTTTCTTTTTGAGAGCATCCATAAGCTGCTTATACACCAGCCTCACCCCTTCAACGTAGTTTGGATCCACGTTTTCGGAATTATCCAATGCACGCTCGAAGTTATCTACGATGGGCAGCAGCTCCTTTATTACATTCCGCTCCCCCTCGGCAAGGCTGTCGGCGTAGACGCCGGCATTGCGCCTGCGGAAATTGTCAAAATCCGCCTGAACGCGCTGGGCAAGATTCTTCATCTCGTCCCGGTCGTTTTCAAGGGACGTGATGTGATCCTTCACCTGCTGAAACTCGGCCTGACTCAGCATCACAGTTTCCTCCGGCGCAAGCTCCTCCGTTTTTTCCGGCTGCTGCGCTTCCGGCTCTTCCGCCTGCTTCTTTTCTTCCTTTTCCTTAGACAATTTACTGCTGCTCCTCTTCAAACATATTTGTAAGTATGGTGCCGAGGCTCTTGCCAAGCTGGCCCAGCACCGCAAGTACTCTCGCGTAATCCATCCTCGTGGGTCCTATCACCCCCAGCGAGCCAAGCGGGGTATCGCCCACCTTGTACGTCGCCGTAACAAGGCTGCAGTCCTTCATATCCTCCGACGGGTTCTCGGTGCCTATGGTAACGGAAAACTCAACTTTGGTAGCCTCCGTAAGCATTTTCTGCAGCATATCCTTGGATTCAATGACATTCAGAAAGCTCCTCGCCTTATCCATGTCGTTGTATTCGGGATAGTTCAGCATATTGTTGGCGCCCGAGAGCTCCAGCTTAGCGCTGCTTTGAGCACTTTGGCTCACGGTGTTCAGCGTTTCGTTTAGAAAATCTCTATGCTGCTTCATCACCATGTACAGCTCCGGTATCTCCGCACGGTTCACGGTATCCAGCCTCTTATTGCGAAGCTTTTCGGTAAGTATGCGGGATATCCGCTCAAGCTGCTCCGTCGTTATATCGTGCGGCACTCTTATCATGTAATCCCGCGTTATGCCTGCATCGGTAACTATCACCACCAGCGCCTTACCATCCGTCACCGGGACGAGCTGTATGTGCCTCAGTCTCACGGCATTTATGCTGGGCGAAAGCACAAGCGAGGTGTATCTCGTCATGTTCGACAACACCCACGCCGTCTGGCAAACTATCTCATCCACCTTATTTATGGTGTTTGAATAGCAGTTTTGAATGAACCTCTGCTCGTTCTCGGTAAGCATTGCACAGTGCATTATGCTGTTTACATAAAGCCTGTATGCCTTTTCCGACGGTATGCGCCCCGCCGAGGTATGCGGCTGCTCAAGGTAGCCCATATCCTCAAGGTCGCTCATAACGTTGCGTATGGTGGCGGAAGAAAGGGCTATATCGGACTTTTTGGACACCGTCCTTGACCCAACTGGGGTCGCGGTAAGTATATAGTCATCGATTATGGCCTGCAATATACGCATCTTTCGCATATCCAGTTCCATAGCCGCTCCCTTCCTTTCCGAAATACTATTTTGTTTGTTAGCACTCATCGCCATCGAGTGCTAACCTACGAGTAATATAATAGCACCGCTCCTCGATTCTTGCAAGTGGAGCGGTGCGCCATATTGTGACAAAATGGAAAAATCACGTTGATAAAATTGTTTTTTATTCCATAAATTCCAGCAGCGCGGCATTCTGCATATCCAATCCCCTGTCGCTGAGCCGGATAAAGCGCTCTGTGACCTCCAGCCAGTGCTGCTCTATGAGCCTTTGCACTGCCTTTGGGAATGCGTCGCAGGCATCAATGCCGAAGCGCCGCAAAAAGCTGCTCCTCTCCACACCTTCTATTTTACGCAGCCCCAGCATCATCCATTCAAACATTTCCTCCCGCACGTCTTCGGTTTCGGTTTCCTCTCGCGGGAGCCTGCCTGAGCGTATTTCTATTATGTACTTTTCCATATCGCTGCAGTTCTTAAAGCGGGTAAGTGCGCCGTCCATCATAACGGCGGAGCTTGAATTAAGCCCCAGCCCTACATACTCCCCAACGTTCCAATAGTTTAAATTGTGCAGGCACTCAAAGCCCTCTCTTGCATAGTTCGATATTTCATACCGCCGATAGCCAAGCTGCTCCAACCTCTTCATCCCCGCGCGGTGCATTTCATATGTTTCGTCCTCGTCCGGCACAGAGGTGATTCCCTCGCTTACCGCATCGTACAACGGCGTACCCTCCTCGAGTATGAGCGAATAGGCGGAAATATGGTCAACGCCCAAGGCCGCCGCCCGCTCTATCGAGCGGATGTACTGCTCTGTGCTCTGATTTGGAAGGCCGTACATCAGGTCAACGCTCACGCTGCTAAAGCCGGCCTCCCGCGCTGCGGATACCGTCTCCTCCGCCTCGGCCGGGCTGTGTATTCGGCCTATCGCCCTGAGCAGGGCATTGTCAAAGCTCTGCACGCCGAAGGACACCCTGTTGAACCCCGCCAGCCGGTATGCCCTGAGCTTTTCCGGGCTTACCGTGCCCGGGTTGCACTCTATCGTCGCCTCGCGGATATCGAGCTCAAATGCAGCGGCTATGCGCTCCATCGCCCCGCAAATAAACTCGGGGGGTACGGCCGACGGCGTACCTCCCCCGAAAAAAACGGTATTGAATTTTTTGCCGCAGCACATTGCCGCGGCCATGCTTATCTCCTCATACAGCGCACCAAAGTAGTCCCGCGCCCTGCTCATATCCGGAAAGGATACAAAGTCACAGTACTGACACTTTTTAACGCAAAAGGGGACGTGAAGGTATATCCCGGCCATGCTAATTTATCCGCAGCACGCTCATAAAGGCGTCGCTGGGCAGCGATACCGTACCGATCTGGCGCATGCGCTTCTTGCCCTCCTTCTGCTTTTCCAGCAGCTTCTTCTTTCGGGATATATCGCCGCCGTAGCACTTTGCAAGCACGTCCTTTCGAACGGCGCGGACCGTTTCCCTTGCGATTATCTTGCCGCCTATCGCCGCCTGTATCGGTATTTCAAACTGCTGGCGCGGTATTACCTCCTGCAGCTTTTCCGCAACTGCACGACCCTTGGCATATGCCTTATCGCGGTGGACGATCGTAGAAAGTGCATCGCATATATCTCCGTTAAGCAGAAAATCCAGCTTAACGAGGTCGCTCTTAACGTATTCCTTCAGCTCGTAATCAAACGATGCATAGCCGCGGCTTCTGGACTTGAGTTGATCGAAGAAATCATAAATTATCTCGTTTAGGGGCAGCTCGTATTTTATGTTTACCCTGTCCTCCTCTATGTAGGTCATGTCCTTAAACACGCCGCGCTTATCCTGACAAAGCTCCATTATGGTACCGACGTAGTCTGCCGGCGTCATTATATGCGCCTCGACCATCGGCTCCTCCATGTAATCTATCTCCGCGACATTTGGCATGTTGCTTGGGTTATCCAGCAGCATTTCACTGCCGTCTGTCAGCTTCACCTTGTAAATTACGCTTGGGCTGGTAGTAACGAGGTCAAGGTCAAATTCTCTCTCCAGCCGCTCCTGAATGATCTCCATATGCAGCAGTCCCAAGAAGCCGCAGCGGAAGCCGAAGCCCAGTGCCATTGAGGTCTCGGGCTCATAGGAAAGCGACGCGTC
The DNA here is from genome assembly GCA_963640685.1 of Acutalibacteraceae bacterium. GTDB lineage: Bacteria > Bacillota > Clostridia > Christensenellales > CAG-138 > SFEL01. The sequence continues at coordinate 10,765 of CAVIAA010000016.1, read as the reverse complement.
GTTCAGCTTGAGCTTATCCAGCGCATCGCGAAGGTTCTCGTAGTCCGCCCCGTCCGCCGGATATATGCCGCAGAATACCATCGGGTTGGCCTGCTTATAGCCCGGCAGAGCTTCCTTTGCAGGGTTGTCCGCATCGGTTATGGTATCGCCGACCTTAGTTTCCGCAACACTCTTTATCGAAGCGGAGATGTAACCGACCTCGCCCGCCGTAAGAGAATCCACCGGCAGGAGCCCCGGCGTGAACACGCCGACCTCGGTAACGTCAAACACCCGCCCTGTCGCCATGTATTTTATGCGCATACCCGGCTTTACCGTGCCGTTCTTTACCCGAACATAGCTCAGCGCGCCCTTATAGTTGTCATATATGCTGTCGAATATCAGCGCCTGAAGCGGGGCATCCGAATCTCCATCCGGCGCGGGTATATTCTCGACCACCTGCTCAAGCACCTGATCGATGTTTATGCCGTTCTTTGCGGATATCCTCGGCGCCTCCTCGGCCGGAAGGCCGATAACGTCCTCTATCTCCTTTATAACAAAATCCGGCTGGGCGCTGGGCAGGTCGATCTTATTTATGACCGGCACTATCTCAAGGTCGTTATCCAGTGCAAGGTATACGTTTGCAAGCGTCTGCGCCTCGATCCCCTGCGTAGCATCGACCACCAGCACTGCCCCCTCGCAGGCGGCAAGGCTGCGGGACACCTCATAAGTGAAGTCAACATGACCCGGAGTGTCTATGAGATTCAGCATGTATTTTTTGCCGTCGGTATGAGTATAGAACATCCTTACCGCGGTCGCCTTTATCGTTATGCCTCTCTCCCTCTCAATATCCATCGTATCGAGCATCTGCTCCTCAATATCGCGCGCAGCCACGGTATCTGTAAGCTCCATCATGCGGTCTGCCAGGGTCGATTTACCGTGGTCAATGTGGGCAATTATGCAAAAGTTTCTTATAAGCTCGCGGCTGTATGCCATTGCTGTTCCTCCGATCCAAAATAAGGGCAACTCAAACGCCATCCTAGAAATAATACTTTATGCGGAGTGAAATTGCAAGGGTGGCGGCGTTGTGGTACATTATATGCATACTTATTTCTATAACTTTGAGGTGACAGCTATGTTCTGTGAAAACTATGATCCATTCGTATCCCTGCTTTCCCGCCGGGGCTTTACCGTGCATACCACATCGACCGGCGCCGAGGCTCGAGACATACTCTGCGCTCTCGTCCCATCCGGCAGCACCGTCGGCTTTGGCGGCTCCATGACCTCGCAGGAGCTCGGGCTGCCCGCCGCGCTGCGAAAAAACGGCTGCACGACCTGCTTTCACTGGGAAGCACCGGAGGGAGCCGACCGTGGGGCGATACTAAGGGCTGCGGCAGCCGCCGACTGGTACGTCGCATCCGCAAACGGCATCACGCGAACGGCTAAGATAATCAACATCGACGGCACGGGCAACCGCGTTGCCTCGATGCTGTTCGGGCCAAAGACGGTTGCGCTGGTTATCGGCAAAAACAAGTTTGCAGAGGATATAGAGAGCTGCATGGAGCGCATCAAGCAGGTCGCCTGCGTAAAGAATGCGCGGCGGCTCGGCTGCTCTACCCCCTGCGCCAAGACCGGTAAATGTGCCGACTGCTTTTCTGAGCAGCGCATATGCAGCGTAACGACGATAATTGAAAAAAAGCCCGGCGCAATCAATGAAATGCACCTGATACTCGTGGACGGGGAGCTGGGCTACTGATGTATTTCGCATACATTCTGCTCTGTGCCGACGGTACGCTCTACACCGGCTACACAAGCGACACCGCAAGGCGCGAGGCCATGCACAACAGCGGCCGCGGTGCAAAGTACACCCGCTCTCGTCTGCCGGTAAAGCTGGTCTATCGCGAGGAGCTTCCATCCCGCTCCGAGGCCATGAAGCGCGAGGCGGCCATAAAGAAGCTGACCCGCGAACAAAAGCTGGAGCTTATAGGAGCAGCAAAATAAAAAGCAAAAGCCCCCGCCGGTATACCCGAGCGGGGGCAAAGCTTGCTTCAAATTAAAAGTCGGTCTCCTGCTGAATGTGGTCTACAAGCTGAGATATCGGCATGCGCACCTGTGCCATAGTGTCGCGGTCGCGAACCGTAACGGTCTCGTCCTCAAGCGTATCGAAGTCTATGGTTATGCAAAGGGGAGTGCCTATCTCATCCTGCCTCCTGTACCTCTTGCCGATGGCGCCTGTCTCGTCGTAATCCACCATAAAGCGCTTTGCAAGCAGCTCGTAAACCTCCCTTGCCTTGTCGCCAAGCTTGTTCTTTTGAAGCGGCAGCACGGCAGCCTTATACGGCGCCAGCGCGGGATGCAGATGCAGCACGTTACGAACGTCTCCGTTTTCCAGTGTTTCCTCGTCGTAAGCATTGCAAAGGAACGCCAAGGCCACGCGGTCTGCACCGAGCGAGGGCTCTATGCAGTACGGCACGAACCTCTCGTTTGTAAAGGGATCCATGTACTCCATGGACTTGCCGGAATGGCTCTGGTGCGCCTTAAGGTCGTAATCGGTACGGCTGGCAACGCCCCAAAGCTCGCCCCAGCCAAAGGGGAACAGGAACTCAATATCCGTCGTGCCGTTGGAATAATGCGAAAGCTCCGCCTTCTCATGCTCGCGCAGGCGGATGTTTTCGTCCTTCATCCCGAGGGAGAGCAGGAAGTTATGGCAATACTCCTTCCAGTATTTGTACCATTCCAGCTCGGTACCTGGCTTGCAGAAGAACTCCAGCTCCATCTGCTCAAACTCGCGGGTACGGAAGGTGAAGTTGCCGGGGGTTATCTCGTTGCGGAAGGACTTGCCTATCTGAGCTATGCCAAAGGGCAGCTTTCTGCGGGTGGTTCGGGCTACGTTTTTAAAGTTCACGAATATGCCTTGTGCAGTCTCGGGGCGAAGGTATATCTGGCTTGCGGTATCCTCATTAACGCCCTGAAAGGTCTTAAACATCATATTGAACTTGCGTATGCCGGTAAAGTCGCTCTTCCCGCATTCGGGGCACTTTATGCCCTTTTCGGCAATATAATCCGCCATCTGCTCGTTCGTCCAGCCATCCGGATGTACGTCATCAAGGCCGTTTTCGTTTGCATAGTCCTCGATGAGCTTATCCGCCCTAAAGCGTGCCTTGCAGGACTTGCAGTCCATAAGCGGGTCGTTGAAGTTTACCACATGGCCGGAGGCGACCCATGTTTCGGGGTTCATGAGTATCGCGCAGTCCATGCCGATGTTATACGGGCTTTCCTGAACAAACTTGCGCCACCACGCCTTTTTGACGTTGTTTTTAAATTCCACGCCGAGAGGACCGTAATCCCAAGTGTTTGCAAGGCCGCCGTAAATATCGGAGCCGGGGAAAATAAAGCCGCGATTGTTGCATAGGGCTACTATTTTATCCATCGTTAGCTTTTCCATTTGTATATCTCCCTTCGACCAGAGGTCAAAAAATTATCAGCTTTTCCAATAATAACACGCCGCAGACTTTTCTTCAACCGTAAAAAGCCTATTATGCACACAAAAAACGCCTGCTGCGTACTATATCGTAGAGCGGCGCCAAGCGCCCGAAATTTAAGGAGGCAAATAGCATATGTGGAACTGGGGTAACAACAGTTGGTGGTGGATCATTATCCTGCTGCTCATCATCGGCGGTTGGGGCAACGGCGGCTGCGGCTGCGACAATGGCTGCGGCTGCGGCAACAGCTGCGGAGGCAACTGCGACAACATGTGGTGGATCATTATTCTGCTGCTTATCCTCGGCGGCGGCTGGGGCGGATGCGACAACGGCTGCGGCGGCGGATGCGGCTGTGCCAACAACAACAGCTGCGGGTGCGGCTGCAACTGACCCTTTACCCAATAAAAAAGGGCGGGAATAACCCGCTCTTTTTGCCGTTCATAGAATACTATCCTCTGATCCTGCCGTTATACCTCTGCTCCAGAGCTTTTACGATATATATAGCGTGCTCGCTTATCTCCTCCGCGTCCTCTCCCTCCAGCATTACCCTTATCATGGGCTCGGTTCCGGAGGCCCGAACGAGAACTCTGCCGCTGTCACCGAGCTTTTCCTCAACCTCGGCTATACGCCTCAGCAGCTCATCATCCTGCACTGCCTGCTGCTTTACGGCGTTATCAACTATCACATTAACCAGCACCTGCGGGTATATCGGGATATCGTTTGCAAGCACCGACATCTTCTTGCCCGTAGCCTTCATAACGTTCAGCACCTGTATCGCGGTCAGCATGCCGTCGCCTGTCGTGTTGTTATCCAGGAATATCACGTGGCCGGACTGCTCACCGCCTATGGAGTAGCCGTTTTGAAGCATCTCCTCAAGAACGTATCTATCGCCGACCTTAGTCTCGGCAATTTTAATGCCAAGCTCAGCCATGCGCTTTTTGAGGCCGAGGTTTGACATGACGGTAACCACAAGAGTATCCTTTTTAAGCCTGCCTTCGTACTTCATCGCCCTTGCGCATATGCCCATTATCCTGTCGCCGTCCACGATGTTGCCGCGCTCATCCGTCGCTATCACCCTGTCCGCATCTCCATCAAAGGCAAAGCCTGCGTCCGCATCGGATTCCGCGACCAGCTCCTGAAGCCGCTCGGGGTGTGTAGAGCCGCACTTGAAGTTGATGTTTATGCCGTCCGGCTCATCTGCCCTTGGGTATACCCTTGCGCCAAGCTCGCTGAACACGCTGTACGCAAGCTCTGACGCGGCGCCATTTGCGCAGTCCAGCATCACGGTAATGCCCTCGAAGCTGCCGTTTGCAGCCGACTTGAGAAACTCCTTATATTCATGCGCCGCACGTTTTGCGATTATGACATGGCCTATATCCTCGCCCGTTGGCAGCTCAAAGCTCATGCCGTCCCGTATCAGCTTCTCTATCTCGTCCTCAAGGCTGTCCGACAGCTTAAAGCCTCTGCCGTCAAACCACTTGATGCCGTTGTACTCCATTGTGTTGTGCGATGCGCTCACCATGACCGCTGCATCCGCCTCATATGCCCTTGCAAGGTATGCCATTGCCGGCGTAGGTATCACGCCAACGTCTATCACATCGCCGCCAACCGAGCAAATTCCCGCCGCAAGCGCTGCCGAGAGCATATCGCCCGAAAGACGAGTATCCCGCCCAAGAAGTATTCTCGGCTTATGCACGGCGCTCGTGAGCACATATGCCCCGGCCATGCCTATCTTCAGCGCCAGCTCGCAGCTTAGATCCTTGTTTGCAACGCCTCGCACACCATCGGTACCGAACATTCTCGCCATAGTTTATCGCATCCCTTCTGCTTGCTTTACTATGTATTCAATGGCATCCGTCGCGGCGATCGCACCGTCTGCCGCGGCAGTAACAACCTGCCTGAGCGGGGTATTTCTTACATCGCCCGCCGCATAGACGCCAGGGATATTCGTGCGCATATACTTATCGGTAATTATACGCCCCTCCTCATCAAGCAATACCGCGCCGGCAAAGAGTGCGGTATTCGGCTGAACGCCTATTGCCACAAAAAGCCCCTGCACCGGCAGCTCGACCGCATCTCCGCTCAGCGTGCTTTTCAGCTGAACCGCCTCAAGCTCGCTTTCTCCCCTAAGCGCCGAAACAGTGCTGCTTCCGATAAACTCTATATTCTGCGCCGCAAACATCGCCCTTTGCAGCGCCTTTACCGCTCGAAGCTCATCCCTGCGGTGTATCACATATACCTTTTTGGCAAAGCGCGCCAGGTAAAGCGCATCCGAGACGGCAGTATCGCCCCCGCCCACGACAGCTACCTCAGCATCGCGGAAAAAGGCGCCATCGCAGGTCGCACAGTAGGATACGCCGCTGCCCGAAAGCTCATCCTCCCTTTCAATGCCGAGCTTTTTAGGGTGTGCGCCGGTTGCTATTATTACGGCTTTAGCCTCTATTATATCTTCGCCGCAGCAAAGTCTTTTTGAATTTCCAAGCAGCTCTGCGGAATCAACGCCCTCATGCTTTATTTTCAAGCCGAAGCGCTCCGCCTGCTTCTGCATATTCATGCCTATGGCAAAGCCGTCTATCCCATCTTGAAAGCCGGGATAATTATCCACTCTTACCGTCTTTGTTATCTGCCCGCCTATCAGCATATTTTCAAGAAGCACGGTGTTCATGCCTCCGCGGGCAGCATACAGCCCCGCAGCAAGGCCGGCAGGCCCGCCGCCGATTATCGCTATATCGTACATGCATTATATCTCCCAAAAGATTTTCTGCTTATATTCTACAACAAAGCACAGCGATTTTCTACGGTAGGTTTTTTAGTTTAAAGATACGCTAACTGCAGCTTTACAGGTTTATACGGTCAATCGTTCATTACTCCTGCTCATAGTGACGTTTTCTCCTGCCTGCGCACTCAGGGCAGCCGCAGGACTGACTGCTCCCGGCGCGTGAGCATACTATCGCCTTCCACTCATGCCCCTCGCTGCAACGCCACCATACGCTTTTATTTGAGCCTGCCGTGACCATTTGCGGCGTAAGTGTCCCATTCTTCGTTGGATGCCACTCGGCGGCGACCCGAGGGGCGGTCGTTTCAAGGTCGTTAAAGCCGGGCAAAACCATTCGGTTTGCGCAATATGGGCAGCCTGTATTGCGCGAGGCACGCAGGCTCACCAGCGTTTTATAAGAATGTCCCTTTTCGCACAGCCACCATACCCTGCGGTTTGCATACGCAGTCAGCTGGCTCGGCTGCAGCGGCATATTTTTTTCATAGTCCCACTGAGCCGCTATATCAGGAAATCTGCTTTGCAGGTCATTATAACCCTCCAGCACCTTGTTTCCGCTACAATATGGGCAGTCAGAATCCATCCTTGTTCTTGAATATATCGAGGTTTTGTAGTGATGCCCGTTTTTGCAGTTCCACCACACCGAGGCACGACTGCCGAAAGTAAACTTCTCTGGTCTCATTGGATAATTCTTTTCATAGTCCCACTGAGCCGCAACATTTGGAGCACAAGTCAGCAGATCGTTATATCCCTGCTCCACAATCCTATTTGAACAGAAAGGGCAACCGACACCATTTGCGCGCGATTTTACCTGTGCACGCCATTCGTGTCCATTTTCACAGCGCCACCAAACCGACCTATGGCTGCCGAAGGATATCATCGCCGGGGTAAGCGAACCGTTTCTCGTTGGGTGCCACTGAGCCGCTACCTTCGGCCGGCGCACGAGCAGGCTATTATCAGAAAGAGACGTGCGGCTACCGCTACAAAACGGGCACCGTGAACCAGCACGGCGAGCATAAAGCCGTGTTTGCCAGCTATGTCCAATTTTGCAACGCCACCATATCATTTTATGGCTTCCAAAGGAAACGTCCTTTGGCATAAGCGGTGCATTGCGTTCAATATCCCACTCCGCAAGTATCTCGCTCAACCCTTCTTCTGCGCAGTATTCCTCGAAGCTCTTTTTCATACATCCTTCCTAAAGTCACAAAGGGCGGCAGAAGGCCGCCCCCTGTATTTTATTCCAAATCGATTTTCTTATTTTTCCATGTCGTCCTTCTCTGTCAATGACAATGAAAAGGCATTTGCCACATTTGAACAGTCTCCCATGCTATCGTTCGCATTTTATCATGCAAACTGTTAAATTGCAATATGCATTGGCAAATCTTTCCCTGTATTTTATCGTTTGGAATATAAAATTTTCGTTAATTCAGGATGCAAGGGTAGGACTTTGGAGTATTTTGCAAAAAAATGGCGGCCTAAGCCGCCAAACTGGTCTTTTTAGTAATTCTCTGCATTTATCTCGAAATAGCTCTGGGGGTGATTGCAGGTTGGGCAGATTTCCGGTGCTTTCTCGCCGACCACGATATGCCCGCAGTTGCGGCACTCCCATACCTTGACCTCGCTCTTTGCAAATACTTCGGCCATTTCTACGTTATGAAGCAGGGCGCGGTAACGCTCCTCATGGTGCTTTTCAATAGCGCCGACCAAACGGAAGCGGGCAGCCAGCTCCGGGAAGCCCTCCTGCTCTGCCGTCTTTGCAAAGCCCTCGTACATGTCAGTCCACTCATAATTCTCGCCCTCGGCGGCGGCAAGAAGGTTTTCAGCGGTGCTGCCTATGCCATTCAGTTCCTTGAACCACAGCTTTGCGTGCTCCTTTTCGTTTTCCGCAGTCTTGAGAAACAGCGCGGCGATCTGCTCAAAGCCGTCCTTCTTGGCCTTGGATGCGAAGTAGGTATACTTGTTGCGAGCCTGCGATTCGCCGGCGAATGCCTCCCAAAGATTCTTCTCTGTCTGAGTTCCTGCGTACTTTGTGGTATTGCTCATTGTTTTAAATTCCTTTCATCAGTGTTGTGTTATAAAGTTACTGCCAAAACAAGCTCATAGTAGAATTATATGTATCTAATCAAACCGTGTCAATCGTCTGCTAACAAAAAGCCCCGAAAGCTGCTGACTTTAGTCAAGAATAAAACCTAACAATGCATAAATTCCTCCTTTCGTCAAGACGGGAGCTAGTGTTGAACTGATTTTATATGAAATTTATTTAGCATGTTTCTTGACAAAAAGAGCCTCGTCTGTTAGCGTAGCAAGAGTTAAAAAGAGTTAGGAGGAAGAAAAGTATGCTTGAGCCCGGAACAAAAGCCCCGAATTTTACACTGAATGACGCTAACGGCAACGCCGTCAGCCTGCATGACTTTTTAGGCAAAAAGGTAGTTTTGTACTTCTACCCAAAGGACAACACCCCCGGCTGCACCCGGCAGGCCTGCGCCTTTGCCGCGGCGTATGATGACTTTAAAAAAATGAATACCGTTATAATTGGCATCAGCAAGGATTCGATGACCTCCCACGCTAAATTTGCGCAGAAAAACAGCCTCCCCTTCCTTCTGCTCTCCGACCCGGAGCTGCAGGCTATTCAAGCCTACGGCGTTTGGCAGGAGAAGATCCGCTGCGGTAAGCCCTCTATGGGCGTCGTTCGCAGCAGCTTTATCATTGACGAGCAGGGCATCATAGAAAAGGCCATGCTCAACGTAAAGCCGGATACAAACGCGGCTGAAATACTTGGGTATCTCGCCTGACACAGTTTTGCTTCTTCTTTCAGGGTATAAAAAGGGCAGCTTCAAGCCGCCCTTTTTAGTTTATTTACGCTTTATTTTACAATTCCCAAAAGCCGCGCAACAGAGTACCACAGCGGCATATCGCCGGTTTTGGGCATGACTTGCGCCATCGGCACCGGCGTAGGTGTTGATAGCGGATAATAGCGCCCTCCGCCTCCGCTGCCGACATACGTCCACTGTGCAACGTAAGTGACGTTGCCGGTCACCCTGGCGCTCCATGCGGGCTTCCAGCCGTCAAAGCGGTAGCCGTAGCGATAGGTGCTGCCCTTAAATGCCGGGGTAGCGTCGCCCTTCTTGAGGTCGGTATGGCTCTCGGCAGCAAATATACTGCCGTTCATGCCGTCGCTGTAAGTAACGGTGTAGCGAGTCTGAACCTCATGCTTGTCGCATGTTACCTTAATAGTCATCTGCTTGACGTCTTCCTTGGGCACCCACATTTTCTTTTCAGGGTCATACTTTACCGTGAACTGCCGTCCCTCAGGACCCTGGATTGCCGCAGTATGCTTGATACCCGTATCGTCGCTGTAATAATCGGCATATGTAGAGGGAATAAGAGTAACGGTGCTCTCGTACACACCATTTTTGAGCTCTGGGAACGTAGCGGTAAAGCCGTTGCTGAACAAACCGTAGAACTTGGCCTCGTTTGGCGCTTTTTCACAGACAACTTTGACGATTTCTTTGCCCAATTCATCAATAGTATCGACCAGGGGGTAGCCTGGATTCGGCGGTAGATGTTTTTCGCACGTTACCTTAATAGTCATCTGCTTAACTTCTCCCGTGGACACCCACATTCTCTGTTCGGGGTCATACTTTACCTTGAAAGACAGCCCATCGGTGTTCTGAGCCGGGTCTAGATTATGCGTAATTCCCGTATCTATGCTGTACTGATTGCAATATACCGAAGGAATGAGAGTCAATTTGCTTTCGTACACATCATCCTTTAGTTCGGGGGGCGTAGATGTAAAGCATCCGGGCATCAATCCATAAGACTTTCTGTTCGTATTGTTGCTTTCGTCTTTACATTCCACATCAACTTTCCATCCAGCAGTTGTAATCTTAGTGTTATCGTATGCGGGAAGGTCTATATGCGTTCCGTTGCATGTAAAGTATAAGGTCTTCTTGCTTGGCATATCGCCCTCAAGCGCCCACTTGCTCTCTGCATACTTCAATTTGACCTGAATCCGGCTAAGGACGTTATTACCGTAATTCACGTCCTCAGCATGTTGACTGCATGTATCCGCATTAAACTGCTTCAAATATACCGAGGGTTCAAAGTAGATAATAACCGTCCAGTCATCCCCCTCTTTCGCAATAGAAGTAGTAAAGGCGTTTGGCAGCTTACCGTATTTCTTACTCACATTCGTCGTAGTGCAGGTACAAGTGATTAGGTCGTTGGGTATCGTAATACTCTTCATCACTTCTTCCAAGTTAAAGGTCGGCGGAGTTTCCTCCGCCAAGGCCAAACCCGGCAGCATACAGAGTGCCAAGGCGAGCACAAATAAGAACGCAAGTGATTTTCTCATTGATTTATCCCCTTTCGGATTTTTTCTTATAAACAACACAAAAAATACCGCTGCGGCACGTTATGCCGTAACGGTATTTGATGTATCCTTATTATTTTTGAGCAGCCCAAAACAGGCGAGATTAGTCTGCCTGCCTGCCTGCCTGCCTGCCTGCCTGCCTGCCTGCCTGCCTGCCTGCCT
>CAVIAA010000015.1:0-46467 GCA_963640685.1 Acutalibacteraceae bacterium | reverse complement strand
CCCTCTCAGTCACCTGCGGTGACAGCTCTCCCAAAGGGAGAGCCGGGGGTACCCCGTTACATAGCATGTTGGCATGAGAAATGGAGCGCATCCGTACCGATACGCTCCATTAACTGTTTTACGACCGCCTATCTAAAAGGGGGATTATTTTTATCTGCTTTGCGGAGCCTTTACTCCTGCTCCCTGGGGTAAATTATCACTCGGCGGTTGGGCTCGTCGCCCTCGCTGCGGGTCGCAACGTAGGGGTCGTCCTGCAAGGTCGCGTGCATAACGCGGCGCTCGTAGGGGTTCATGGGCTCCAGCGTCCTCGGCCTGCCCGTCTCCTTTACCTGCGCCGCAATCTTGTGCGCAAGGCGGGCAAGGGTTTCCTCCCGCTTTTCGCGGTAGCCCTCGGTGTCGATGGAAATTCTGGTATACCCCTCCTGCTTGCGGTTGCGGTTCACGGCAAGGCTTGTCAGGTACTGCATCGCGTCCAGATTTTCGCCGCGACGGCCGATTATCATGCCCATCGTGGACTTATCGATATAAAGCCGAACTATGTCCTCCTCGTTTTTTGCAAGCACTACGCCCGGCACGCCCATCCTGTCCAGCAGCCCCTGCAGGAACTCCGCCGCGGGGTTGCCCTGTGCCGCCTCCGCCGTGAAGCCCTCCGGCGGCTCCTTTGCGGTGAACCTCTGCTCGCCTTCGCGGCGCTGCTTATTGCGCTTGCGCTCGCGGCGCTGCGGCTGCTTTTCGTATTCCGCGGTTATGGTAACCTCGGCGATCTCCCCGGGCTGCGCCGTTTCGTCGATTATGCGCACCTCGCGAACCTCGGTCGCCTGCTTCCTTTCGCGGTTGTTCCGCCTGTCGCGGCGGTCGCGCTTTTCCCGCTTTTCGCGGCGCTCCTTTTCCTGATACTCGGGGTTCAGGTACTCCGGCGTGACCACGTCCTCCGGCTCCCGCTCGGTGAGCTTTACCTTTGCCGGCTTTGCGCCGATTCCGAGTATGCCCTTGCTCTCGTGCTGAAGTATCTCTATCTCCACCTCGTCAATGGAGACCTCAAGCTGGTTCAGGCCGTTGAATATCGCCTCATCGACCGACTTTCCGGTAACCTCTATCGACCTTGCCATTACTTCCTCTCTCCTTCCTTCGGCTCAGCAGCGGCGCCACGCGGGAATTTCTTATTGAGCACTATGTTGACCAGCACCATGAATATGCTGGTGAGTATCCAGTAAACGGCAAAGGCGGCGTTGTAGGTAAGGCAGAACCATGCGGACATTATCGGGAACATCCAGAGCATCATCTTGGTTGTGGAGGCCGCCGGGTTGCCGGGGTCCTGCGCGGGCTGACCCTTCTGCATTATCCAGTTTGCAAGGAACTGCGTTCCGCCCGCGAGCAGCGGCAGAATGAACCAGCCGTTGTTGTGCCCTGCGTATACCTCAAGCAGCGGCTGAACCGCCTCGTTGTAGGCCGCGACCGCGGCGTCCGTCGTAAGGAAGGAATAGCTGCCGGCGGCGTCCTTTGCCGCAACGCCGAGCTGAACCAGCTTTTCCCAAACGTCCGGATTGTTCTGGAGATACAGCAGCCTGTTCAGCTGCGCGGAGTTTGCAAGGAACTTGCTCCCCTCCTGAATGACCGGGGAAAGGCCGTTATCCGGCTGCCAGATGTTGTTTACCCAGAGGAACTTGAAGCTCCTGAGCAGCTCCGCCGCGTTGTCCGCCGTCAGCAGCTTTATGGTCTCCTCATACCCCCAGAAGCGGAACGCCGCTATAAAGCAGAAGAACAGCGGCATGGTTATGAGCAGCGGAAGGCAGCTGCCCCACATGGACACCCCGCGGTCCGCCATCAGCTTCCTGCTCGCCTGCTGCGCCTTTACCGGGTCGTTTGCGTATTTTTTCTGTATCCGCTGCAGCTCCGGCTGAACGGCATTCATCTTGGCCTGAGACTTGCGGGTCGCAATGTCCGAAAATATGGTCAGCGACCGCAGCACTATTGTGCAGATAAGTATGGTAAAGAATACGCTGTGTACGTTGGAATAGACCCATTTCATTCCCTCAAGGAACCATGTAGTCAAAAAGAAATCGCCCTGCATCTATCTTCCTCGCTTTCGTGCTCTCTTTTCGTGCTTTCTTGTATCAGCTTTCTCGATAGTGTTATTCTGCCCCGCCGCGCTCTCTCGGGTACTGCATGCGCTTCGGAGGAACGGGATCCACCCCGCCCCTTGAAAACGGGTTGCACCGCAGCACCCGCCATATGGCCAGCAGCAGCCCCTTAAACGGGCCGTGCAGGCGAACTGCCTCCAGCGCATAGGCGGAGCAGCTCGGCCGGTAGCGGCAGCAGGCCGGGAGCCTCGGCGATATCGCCCGCTGATAGCCGATTATAAGGCTTTGCATCAGCCGGGAGAGCGCCTCGCCTGCCCGCTTCACTTTTGCTTTTTTGGGGCGCACTGCCCCTGCCCCCCTGCGGGGGTAAGCCCTGCCCGCTTCAGGAGGCTCTGCATGGAGCCCGCAATTTCGGTAAGCTCCGCGTCCTTAACCGCGTCTCTCGCAATGAAGATAATATCATACCCCGGGGTAATCTCGGGTATCAAGGGACGAAAGGCTTCCCTGAGCCTGCGCTTAACGCGGTTCCTCGTTACGCTGTTGCCTATGCGCTTGCTCACCGAAAAGCCCACCTTTACCATGCCGGTTTTTGATTTGTTGTATATCATTACCAGCATTTTGGAGGGTATGGACTTGCCCTTGCGGTATACATACCGGAAGGTCTTGTTTCGTTTAAGTGAAAAGCAGCGCTTCAACAGCCTCGTGTCCTTGTGATAGTGTGGTTTTGTTCTTGCCTGGTTCAATTAGACTCAGGTACAGAAAAACTCACGGCAAGCGGTGCTTGCCGTGACAGTCGTCAAAGCGTATTTATTACGCGGACAGCCTTTTCCTGCCCTTGAGCCTCCTGCGTGCAAGCACATTGCGGCCGTTCTTGGTGGACATCCTGGAGCGGAAGCCGTGAACCTTCTTGCGCTGCCTCTTCTTGGGCTGATAAGTTTGGAGCATCTCTCGCACCTCTTTCCGTTTTAGGGTATTTTAAGCCGGAACGCCTATGGCGCCCTGGCCATTACGCAAACCGTCAGTTTTAGATTATATAGGAAATATCCCCGCGCTGTCAAGGAAAAAGGGTATTTTTTTGCCCCGCCCGCCATTAAAAAAAATTATTTTGAACGGCACACAATATGTTGTGCCTGCGCACCCGCGCGCGGCACAAAGCGCAAAAAATTGCTCCCCCCGGCGTATTGATAATTGCAATTCGTTCTGGTATGATTGAATCGTTGACGGGGGCCGGCTTGCCGGCTTTTTATTGTCATTGGGGAAGCTGGGGGAGTTTATATAATGGAAGAGAATCTGGATCATAATTTTGTTTGGGAAAAGGCGCAGCTGGAGCTTAAGGAGGGCGTAACCGACATGAGCTACGGCCTTTGGATAAAGGATCTGCAGCCGGTGTGCATAATGAGCGACATGCTGATACTTCAGGCCGGCAACGAGATAATGCTGGATACGCTCAAAAATCTATACGCCGACCAGATATCGACGGCTATTTCGCATGCGTCGGGAATGGCTCTTCGTCCGCTGTTCATAACCGAGGCGGACAGGCCGCGCTACGAGCAGATGATGGCGGAGAAAAAGCGCAGCCGCGAGGCCATACTCGACCCGCGGTATACCTTTGATACCTTCGTTACCGGCGGAAGCAACAACATAGCCTACGCCGCTGCAAAGGCGGTTGCGGCGCAGCCCGCAAGGGCGTTCAACCCGCTGTATATATACGGCGACGTCGGCCTCGGCAAGACCCACCTCATGCACGCCATCGGCAACCAGATAAAGCAGGACGACCCCTCGGCACGCATAGTTTACGTCACCAGCGAGACCTTCACAAACGAGCTGATACAGTCCATTCAGGAGAACACCAACGCGCAGTTCAGAAACAAATACCGCAGCGTCGATGTATTGATGGTGGACGACGTGCAGTTCATCGCAGGCAAAAACTCAACGCAGGAGGAGTTTTTCAATACATTTAATACACTGCACTCCAGCGGCAGGCAGATAGTTATTTCATCAGATAAGCCGCCAAAGGAGATACCCGCGCTGGAGGAGCGGCTGCGGAGCCGCTTTGAGGGCGGGCTTATAACCGACGTTCAGGCGCCGGACTATGAAACCCGAATGGCGATACTCAAAAAAAAGGCGGAGCAGGAGAACATCGACGTTGACCCGCGGGTGCTCTCGCTCATCGCCACCCGCGCAAACGCGAACATTCGCCAGCTTGAGGGAGCGTTCACCCGCGTCGTGGCGTTCTCCCGGCTGCAAAGGACGCCAATCACCATCGGCCTTGCGGACGCCGCGCTCAAGGACATAATCGACGACGTCACAGAGCGGCGGGTAACGGTTCAGATGGTTCAGCAGGCGGTTGCGGATTTTTACAACGTGTCGGTAGAGTCCATGACCTCCTCGCGCCGCACCTCCGACGTCACATACCCGCGGCAGGTCGCAATGTACCTCTCCCGCGAGATGACCGACCTTTCGCTAAAGGTCATAGGCGAGCAGTTTGGCGGCAGGAATTATTCCACAATAATCTCCGCCTGCAACAAGATCGAGGACGACATGCAGTTTGACCCCGACCTCAGCAAGATATTCCGCGACCTTAAAAAGCGCATAAAGGGCAGCTGAGCATGGTGCAATTTAATTGGCGCTGCGCCGCGGCGCGCCGGGCATAATATTATTTAATGAGTAAAATCAAGGTAAAATCGCGGGAAAACCGTTGACAGCCCGCCCCGCCGGGGTTACAATATTTACACGGCAGGATCATTTGGTCGGCCGGTTCAGTTTCGTCTAATCTCTCTCTCTTTGGAGCTCCGCCCCGGAAACGGGGCGGGGTTCTTTTTTGGCGTTTTTGTTTGGTTGTTTTTTTGAAAGCGAGGTATACTGCAAGCTGCGCGAGGCCGAAATGCAAGCAGAGCTTGGGCAAAGAGCCTGCTCCGCAAAGGATGTGCTAAAGGCGGCTGCTTATACGCTCTAAGCAGAAGAATGCCGGAAGTTCGTCTCTCATGCCTTCACCATTAGAGATAAGCAGCCTCGGTAGTTCTCTCCCCTACTTTCGTAACCGAAAGTAGGCAAAGGTTTTTCTTTCTACGCAGAAAGAAACAAAGGGCGAAACAACATCTGCCCATCTTCCGCCACTACACAGCCTCTCAACCTCCGCCGACGCCGAATACGGCATGGTCGTTTCGCGTCGCTGACGCTCCTAAAACTTCCTGCCTTAATTCCGCTGTCTCCGTTTTGGAGTAGATTCGATAGAGTTGAAATAAGAGAGTGAGTACGCTTTAAGAAAACAGGCGAAATACTAAGAAGTTATCGAGAAAAACCAGCATTTATATATTATAATCCAAATTGGGTAGAACGCAGCCCGTGCAAGCGGTATGTCAAAACCGGGGCGGTTTTTATTTGCTTTTGCGGCCATTTTTGCGCTGTGCGCCCCCTGTACACCATTCCTGCACGAATGTTCCCACAAAGCGTTGATAACATATGGCGATAAGGTGTGAGTAAAATATTGACGGGACGGGCGGCTGCTTTTTGATGCATCGGCGTGCGCCGCAAGGGGAATAAATGTGCTGTCAATATGTTAGTAACATATGTTGATAACCCGTTGATAATATGTCGGCACAATCTCGCTGTTGAAGGCGTTGATAAGGCACGAAGTTACCGGCGGGAGGTCAACGGTGTATCAACGCCAAAAACCCTTGTATCAGCTGGATAAAACGGCGTTATCAACGCTATCGGCAGCCCTATTACGGATATCTACTGTACTTACTTATAGGGAATACATAAGCCCGCGGGGCTATTTGTGATACGGCTCGTTGTTGATAATCTTGAAGCTGCGATATACCTGCTCAAGAAGCATTACGCGGAATATCTGGTGCGAAAAGGTCGGCCTGCCGAAGCAGAGCCGCATATCGGCGCGGCGCAGCACCTCGGGGCTTAGCCCCAGCGAACCGCCTATAATGAAGCTTATGCGGCTGTGTCCGCCGGTCATGATGCCCTGAAGGCGCGAGGCAAGCTCCACTGAGGAGATCTGCTCCCCCGCGAGGTCCATGGCGATGACGTATTCGCCGGGGGAGATTTTACTGAGCAGCCTCTCCCCCTCCGCCCGCTTGACCTGCTCCGCCTCGGCTAAGGACAGCTGCTCCGGCGCCTTCTCGTCCGGCACCTCAACTATTTCCAGCTGCGAAAAGCGGGATATGCGCTTCTTAAACTCGGCGCAGGCCTCGGTGTAGAACCGCTCCTTTAGCCTGCCCACGCACAAAACTTTGATATTCATTTATCACACCTCGAATCTGCCGGTTATCCTGTCCCGGTGCGCAACGGAAAGGGAAAAGCTCTCCTGCGATATGCCCTGCTGCAAAAGCTCGGTGCGCACGGTTTCCAGCGCCAGCGCCTCAAGATTGTTTTCACGGCTGAGGTGGCCGAGTATTGCCCGCCGCAGCCCCGCGCCGTACAGGCTGCACAGCGCCCTTCCGCAGCTTGCGTTGGAAAGGTGGCCAACGTCCGACAATATGCGCCGCTTGGTGGAATACGGGTAGCGGCAGATGCCGACAAGCTCCTCGTCGTGGTTGGCTTCAATTAGAAGTAAATCCGACCCCGCGGCGGTATAAAGCAGCTCCGAGCTCATGTGGCCGACGTCGGTCATGCAGGTCAGCTTGCGCCCGCATTCGGTTATGCAATAGCCAACCGGCTCCGCAGCGTCGTGCGGAATTGCAAAGGGCAAAACAGACGCGCCGCAGAGGGTAAGCTCGCGGCCGGTCTCGATCACCCGAACGCAGGCGGGCGGAATTTCCCCCAGCAGCGGCCGCATTGCGCACCATGTGCCGGCGTTGGCGTAAACCGGAATATTGTATTTACGGCAAAGCACACCGACGCCCGCGATGTGGTCGGTGTGCTCGTGTGTTATGAGTATTGCGGATATGCACTCCGGCGTCTCCCCCGCGAGCGAGAGCGCCGAAACGATGCTTTTGCAGCTCTTGCCCGCGTCCAGCAGTATCATGCCGTTTTTCAGGCCGATAAGGCTGCAGTTTCCGGAGGAGCCGCTGTACAAAGGGAAAATATACATATTATATACGCTCTTACAGCTTGAATACTATGCCCGCGACGGCGGCTGCGGCGATAAACACTATCGGGTGCAGCTCCTTTACCTTCCTGACGTTGGTAAGCAGCATGAGTATTGCAAAGAGTATGAGGTGGCTGAGGTCGATTATGCCCAGAAGCGTGCTGCCGGAGAGGGCGATAACCATTACAGACCAGCAGGCCGCGGCGATAAGCCCGGTTGCGGCGGGGCGAAGGGCGGAAAACGCATCCTCGACCAGCTGATTATCCCGAAACTTCTGCAGCGCGCGGGAAATTATGAGTATGACGATATAGCTGGGCAGAACCAGGCTCAGCGTTGCAAGTATCGCGCCCGGCACGCCCGCAGCGTTGTAGCCGGCGAAGGTTGCGGTGTTTACGCCTATCGGCCCCGGGGTGGATTCCGCAACCGCTATCATATCCGCAAGCTGCGCCTTGGTGAACCAGTCGTAATTCTCGGCTATCTCGTTCAAAAAGGGTATAGTCGCAAGGCCGCCGCCGACGGCGAACAGGCCGGTCTTAAAAAACTCGATAAACAGCTTCAGATACAGCATATCATTTCCTCCTCAGCAGCGCAGAGTATATAATCCCAAACGCGCCGGCGGACAGCACCACCGCAACGGGGGAAAGATCCAGAAATACCTCCGCGGCAAACGCCAGCAGGCAGACGATTATCGACACCGGCTTTTTAAGGTTGCTCCTGAACAGCTTTATCACGGCGTTGAGTATCAGCGCCGCGACAGCGACCCTTATGCCGTCAAAGGCGTACTGCACCTCGGGTATATGCGCGAAGTTGGTGAGCAGCGCCGCGATGATGAGTATAATTATTATGCTGGGGCATACTACGCCTAAGGTAGCGACAGCCGCGCCCAGCGCGCCGCGCTCGCTGCTGCCTATAAAGGTTGCGGTGTTCACGGCTATCACGCCGGGGGTACACTGCGCAATGGCAAAATAATCCAGCAGCTCATCCCGCGTTGCCCAGGGGTGGCTCTCAACGCACTCCCGCTCCAGCATCGGCAGCATGGCGTACCCGCCGCCGAAGGTAAAAAGGCCGATCCTGAAAAACGAGCTGAAGAGCGTCCAGTAGGACGTCACCTCGCCTGCCTTGCTTTGCTTCATATTATACTTGTCCTTCTTTTTTACAGTATTATTTGTTATCCTGCGTATCGCAAAAGTATTTGCCGAATACCCGGCGTATCTCCCCCGCCGCCTCTTCTCGAAAAGCGACATAATCCGAGAGCAGCTGCTCGCCTTCTTTTGTGAGCTGCGCCCCGCCGCCGCGCGCGCCGCCGGCTTTGGATTCCAGCAGCTTGCAGCCGGAGAGCTTTTCGCTGCGCTTTGTGATGCGCCACGCCTTGGTATACGACATATTCATTTCCCGCGCTGCGGCGGAGAGCGAGCCGGTGCGCTTTACCCCATCCAGCAGCCGCTCAATGCCGGGGCCAAAGTACCTTTCCCCGCCCTTGCTTATCCATATGCTCTGCTCCGGCTTCAGCCCGTCGTAGCTTATCATTTGAATTACTCCCTTATAAGTATGTCGTAAATTCCGGTAAGCTCGGCGCGGGAGTAGTATTCGATTATGACCTTGCCCTTTTCCTGCGTGCCCTGAATGGTGACCTTGGTGCCGAGGCGCTCCCGCAGGCTGTTTTCCGCAAAGCCCAGGTCGGTGTCAAGCGGCCGCTCCGGCTTTTTCTTCTCCTCCCTGGGCTTGGTCATGGACTTTGCGATGCGCTCCGCCTCCCTGACCGATACGCCGCCCTTGGCGATCCTATCCGCAAGCTCGACCTGCATATACCTCTCCGGCAGGCTTAGTATCACCTTGGCGTGGCCGGTTTGCAGCTTGTCCTCCTTCAAAAGCTCCTGAACCTCCCACGGAAGGTTGAGCAGGCGCAGCGTGTTTGCGATGGACGGGCGGCTCTTGGCCAGCCGCGCCGCGACCTCCTCCTGCGTCATGTCGTTCTGATCCATTATAAACCGAATCGCGGTCGCCTCTTCGATCGGGTTCAGGTTCTCGCGCTGAATGTTTTCGATGAGCGCGACCTCCATGACCTCGTAGTCGTCCATTTCCCGAACCACGACCGGCACGGTGCTGAGCCCCGCCAGCCGCGCTGCGCGATAGCGCCGCTCGCCCGCGATTATGGTGTACCTGTCCCCCGCCTTGCGCACGACTATCGGCTGAACTATGCCGTGGTTCTTAATCGATGCGGCAAGCTCCTCCAGCTTTTCCTTGTCAAAGCTCTTGCGCGGCTGCGAGGCGTTGGTGTCTATCTGGTTTACGTCAACCTCCATAACGCTGCTCTGCTGCTCCTCATAGTCGCCAAGCAGCGCGTCAAGCCCCTTTCCGAGCCCTTTTTTCATTGCCATTTATCTAATTCTCCTTTTTCAAAAGCTCATCTGCCAGCGCGCGGTATGCCCTTGCGCCGCTGCAGCGCGGGTCGTACAGGGTAATCGGCAGGCCGAAGCTCGGCGCCTCGCTCAGCCGAACCGAGCGGGGTATTATGGTGTCGTATACCTTGTTCTTAAAGAACTTCTTTACCTCGGTCACCACCTGCCCCGAGAGGTTGGTGCGCGCATCGAACATCGTGAGCACCACACCTTCGACCGTGAGGCTTGGGTTTAGCCGCTGCTTTACCAGCTTTACCGTGTTCATAAGGTCGGACAGCCCCTCGAGAGCAAAATACTCGCACTGTATCGGCGCAAGCAGGGTATCCGCCGCCGTGAGCGCGTTTATGGTCAAAAGGCCGAGGCTGGGCGGGCAGTCGATAAATATAAAATCGTACTCCTCGCGTATGCTCTCCAGCGCCCGCTTGAGAACGGTTTCCCGCGCTATTGCGTTGACCAGCTCGACCTCCGCGCCGGAAAGCTCCTTGCGCGCGGTCAAAACCTCCAGCCCGTCCACTACGCTGCTCTCCCGCGCCTCGTGCGGGTCGATGTCGTTTATCAGCACGTCGTATATGCTGTATTTCGTGCCGTCCTTGTCTATGCCGAGGCCGCTCGTGGTGTTGCCCTGCGGGTCGATATCCACGCAGAGCACCTTATTGCCCCGCTGCGCAACGCAGGCCGCAAGGTTAACGGTGGTCGTGGTCTTGCCGACACCGCCCTTCTGGTTCGCTACGGCTATTATCTTTGACACTTGGGTCCCTCCTGTGTGTATGTATGAATGAGCTTATTCTTTATTTCAACATTATAGTGTATTTTGCGGGAATAGACAATAAGACAGTTTGAACTGTTTTGCGGAAGTGAAGGAATGTTCCACGTGGAACAAACGGGGGGCAGCGCCTATTTATATCTCATAGGTAGAATTTATCCTATCAATAGTGTATACTAAAGGTGGAGGTGATAGTTGTGAATATCAACACTAATAATCTCGTTTCAATTACCGAGGCTAACCAGAACTTTTCCAGGGTCGCGCGGCTGGTAGACCGGAGCGGCGCGGTCATTGTCTTGAAAAACAACGTTCCGCGCTATCTTATCCTTGAGTTTAGCCAGGCGGAAAAGGAGCAGATAGCATCAGACGAGGATGTTATGTCGCTTTCCAAGCGGCTTATTGCAAAAAACAGGCAGGCTTATGAGGTGCTTGCGGAATGAAGAGGCTGACAAAGGAGCAGGTGCTTGTTATCCACAGCGAATTGATTCGCGAGACCGGCGGATGTGACGGTCTGCGCGATGAGGGGCTGCTTGATTCTGCGCTGAACGCGCCTTTTCAAGGCTTTGATAATATAGATAACTTTCCATCGTTGCAGCAAAAGGGCGCCCGCCTCGGCTACGGCCTGATTTGCAACCATGCCTTTGTTGACGGAAATAAGCGAATTGGTGCGCACATAATGCTGCTGTTTTTGTCGCTGAACGGCATCGAGCTCGCGTATACGCAGAAGGAGCTGTCGGATATGGTGCTGGAGGTTGCCGCCGGCAAGCTGCGGTTTGATGGTATGGTCGAATGGATAATCAAGCATCAGGAGTAATGGAGAGCTTCCGTTCCACGTGGAACAAACGGGGGGCAGCGGAAAAAACAAAGTTTAAAAGGCGCCCGCCTTGACTCCAAATATAATACGTGTTATTATACGTACATAAGATACAGGGAGAATAACCTCAATGAAAAAGCAAGATAAATACGTTTATCCGGCGGTGTTTGAATACGCCGAGGACGGAATAAGCATATTCTTTCCCGACCTTCCCGGCTGCCTGAGCTGCGCAAAAACCGACGCGGAGGCACTGCATATGGCAAAGGACGCGCTGGGCGGGCATATGTGGACGATTGAGGATTTTGGAGGCGAAATACCCGAGCCAACTCCGCTTATCGACATTCAAACCGGCGAAAACCAGCGGGCGCAGCTCATCGAGGTGTATATGCCGCTGATAAGGGACGCGGTAAGCACGCAATCCGTTAAAAAAACGCTGACGATACCGGCATGGATGAACGACGCGGCGGAGGAGGCCGGCGTAAACTTCAGCCAGCTGCTGCAATCCGCCCTTAAAAAGCTGCTGCAATCCGCGCAGTAGGCGTGCAGGCAAAGCCGCCGTTTAATTTGCTATTACCTTCATCAGCCCGAACAGCGCCAGCATATGCGCGGGGTAGAAGTAATAGCAAAGGCGGCGGAAGGGCTTTGAACTGTATCCCTTTTGGCCGCGATACAGCCAGATCGGGATAAGCGCAAGCAGCGCGAGCCCCTGCTCATGCAGCACAAAGCTTGCGCCGAGGATGTTAAGGTCGTACAGCATTCCGCCGAGCAGGTCGAAATTTATGTAATACAGCGCGGCAATTTGCCCGACAAGGCACCACGCCTTGCGCCCGCGGAAGAGGTAAAACGCAAACAGCGTAAGCACCCCCGCGGCGTAGTAATCCGTCATGCACAGCGTTGAGAGCGCGGCGCCTACGGGTATGACCGCGGCGCAGGTCAGCGCATATACCCACAGCTTTTTGCTTTTGCGCCCCGCCTCCATGGCGTGTATGCCGAGGAGGCCTATCAGCAGCGTCCATATGACGTTTTGATGCACCGGGTAAAGCCAGGCTCCGCTGTACATCAAATCAAACGGTATCTCGGATATCACCGCGAGCAGCAGCAGCCGCAGCAGGTATTTTTTTAAGCTGCGGGTATAAAAATACCCTTCGACCGCCATGAACGCGAATATCGGGAACGCCAGCCTTCCGGCGCAGGTAAGCCACGCGCAGGCGGGCAGCAGCGTCGCCCACAGGTGATCCATGAGCATCAGTGCCATCGCGAGTATGTGCAGCCCCGCGGAGCTGAGCGAGGGGAGGGGTTTGGACATGCTGTGTATGTTCCTTTCTTCTATAAAGCTGCTTCTACAATACACTATAAATGGCGGGAATACAAGGTGGGTGTGTGGATAGTGAAGGCCGGAACTTTTTATGTCGATTGTGCATTGGTGCGGATAAGCTGCTTATTCGTTCCCTGCTGTTTCTTTCTTGTTTGGAATCCCAATAAACACGTTTTGGCGTAGATTTGGTAGAGTCTGAATAAGAGAGTGAGTATGCTTTAAGGCGCTTGTTTATATTTTTGTTCCACGTGGAACACTCGCCCTCGCTTAACCCCTCTTAAAGCAAAAAAGGAGCCTTCGCCCCTTTTTCCATATCACATCAAATTTACCGTCATTACCGTTTTCTTGCCGTCCCTGTTTTTTCCCTCTACTTCCCCTCCGTTCGTCCGAGGGATATCACGAATATCGCCGGCATAAGCCCGCCCGCGCTGGTCTTGGCCTCGGTGAGCAGCCTTAGGCTCGGCCGCTCGCGAACCAGCTTTTTCATGAGGGTATACTCCATGGTATAAAGCACCGCGATGCCGCCCGGGCACAGCCACTGCGGCAGCCTGTCCAAAATGTTGGAATACAGCTTGATGTTCATCTCGTGCGAGCCGACCCTGTTGCCAAACGGCAGGTTGGATATCACCTCGTCATACCGGGTGAGTGCCCCAAAGCAGCGGCAGTCCTTGCGCGTAAGGCTCAGGTCACAGCCCGCGGCCTCGCCGTTTTCGCGGGCAAATTCAATGGCCTCTCCTGAAATATCGACCCCCTCCAGCAATGAGCAGGGCATCAGCTTCTGCCGCTCGATGAGCATCGTGCCGCT
Source organism: Acutalibacteraceae bacterium (assembly GCA_963640685.1). Taxonomy (GTDB): domain Bacteria; phylum Bacillota; class Clostridia; order Christensenellales; family CAG-138; genus SFEL01. The sequence goes on along the minus strand of CAVIAA010000015.1, from coordinate 33,249 downwards.
GCCGCAGCAGGGGTCCAGCACCCTTGCGCCGCTGCCGAGGTACATTTCAACGTGGCGGAGCACCGCCGCCGCCGTGACCGGGCTTATGCTCGCGGGCAGGCTTTTAACGCGGTATGCAAACCGCGTATCGGGTATGGTATACAGCTTGCAGTAAATAAACGCCCCGCCGTTGCGGGCGATCTCGATGCGGAGCTCGGCCTCGTAGTTGCTCGGGCAGTTTTGCAGAATGTCGCCATCCAGAACCTTTGTTATTTTGCGTATCATCTCGGCGCGGTCCCTGGGACTCTGGTCGCGCAGCTCAACCCGGTAACCAAACGGCGGCTTGCCGGTGTGGCAGGCGGGCAAAAGCTGCTCAAGAAAAGGCTTGGCCTTTATCGCAATGCTCTTTGGGTCGGGGTTGGAGTTTGCGGAAATTTCAAGCAGCAGCTCGCTGAAGCAGCGGCACTGGTAAAGCGGAAGCAGGTCGTCGGTGTGAACGTGTACGTCCGCGCTGTGTACCGCCGCGGGGCGTATGCCGCGCTCCGCAAGCTCCCTTGCAAGGCCGCCGGAGAGCATATCCGGGCAGCGCAGAATAACCTCGTACGGCTTGGGGAGCTTTGTAAAGGTGTGCTCGTCAAACACAAGGAAGGTGCGCCGCGCCTTGTCCAGCGCCTCGGCCTCCGCGTTAAAGTGTACCTGCTCCTCCTCGCTTTTTGCCGGCTGAAGGGTGTATCCCTCCAGCGCTTCCCCGGCCTCCTCGGTCGCGATTGCGCCGAGCGAGAGCAGCATGGTCGGCCTGACGTAGCGTATCTCCTCGCGCTGCAGCGCCTCTGCAAGCGGGCGGGCAAACTCCGGCCAGCAAAGCTGCCCCATCATCAGCGCCGCGTTTTTGCGCAGCTTTGGGCTCTGCGCCGAAAGCGCCGTATACAGCGGCCGTGTGTCCTCTTTGAGCAGGGCGTCTATCCTGGTCAAATACCGCGCCTGCTTTGCGCAGTGGCAAAGGAAGGTCAGCGCGTTGCCGTCCCCCTCGCAAAACAGCTCGTATGCGAAGGAAAACGCATCGTCCGTCATGTGCATCATGCTGTCAAGGCCGGTTTGACTCGACAGCCTCTCGCGAACCACCTCTTTTGTAAGCGGGGCGCGGCGCACAAACGGATACCTCTCATTGCGTCTGCGTTTTTTGAATTGCTGCGTTTCCTTCGGGCCGTCGTTCATTTTCTGCTCCCCTCTGCCGTTTGGCGAATAACCTCAAGCACCTCGTCCGTGCCGTCTGCCCTCTCCTCCGCGCTCATTGCGGAAATAAAGCTCAGCCGTCTGTCGTACAGGTCGTTTATGCCGTCGAAAAGCGAGTCCGGCGTAAGCTGGCTCTGATCCATGGACATTGCGAACCCCTTTCGGGTAAAGTATCCCGCGTTGAGTATCTGATCCCCGCGGGAGGCCGAAAGCGGCAGCGGGATCAGCAGCGCCGGCTTGGCCAGAGCCAACAGCTCAAACACCGCGTTTGCCCCCGCGCGGGATAGCACGATGTCCGCCGCGGCGAAGAGATCCGGCAGCTCCTCCGCAATGTACTCAAACTGAACGTAGGCGGGGTCTGTAATGCCTTCGTCCTTTTTGCCGGCGCCGCAGAGGTGGATAATGTCAAAGCTGCGGGTGAGCCTGGGCAGCGCCGCTCTTAGCGCCTCGTTCACCGCCTGCGCCCCCTGGCTGCCGCCCATGGTCAGCAGCACCGGCTTATCGCCGGAAAAGCCCGCAAATTTCAGCCCCCGCGCCTTGTCGCCCCGGTACAGCTCGGGGCGTATCGGGGTTCCGGTGTATACCCCCTTGCCGCCGACGTATTGCAGCGTGTCCTCGAACGTTACGCATACCTTATCCGCAAATTTCGCGGTTATTTTGTTTGCAAGCCCCGGCGTGTAGTCGCTCTCGTGCGCAACTATGGGCGCCGCTCCCTTTGCCGCAATAACCACAGGCACCGAAACGTACCCGCCCTTGGAAAACACTATGTCGGGGCTTATCTCGCGAATTATCCCCCGCGCCTCGTGCAGCCCTTCAACTACCTTAAACGAATCGCTGATGTTTTTCAGCGAAAAATACCGCCGCAGCTTGCCCGCGGGTATGGAGTGATAAATTACCTCCGGCCGCTTTGCAATGAGCCTGCTTTCAATGCCCTCCTCCGTGCCGATATAATGCACCTCGTAGCCCTCGTTTTCAAGGCGCGGTATCAGCGCAAGGTTGGGCGTAACGTGTCCGGCGGTGCCGCCGCCTGTAAGAACTATTCTCCTGGTCATCTGTGCTTCCTTTATATATGGCTTTTTGCCAATTCTGTTTTTATACTGTACTATTATGCCATGCTGCCGCGAAATAAGCGCATAAATAAGCTCTTAAGTATTATCCACAATTCTTGCCTGCTTTAATTATATTCATTCTTTCGGTTATTAGATGATATCACATATCGCTGATTGAAGCAAGCCGCCGCCTGTGGTAAAATCATGTAAAGCAACGGTAAGGGGGGCGGTGTAATATGACGAGGCTTAAGGATATGAACCCTGCGGAGGCGCAGCTGGCGCTTGTCGGCGCGTGCTGCCGGGCAATGCACTTTTCACCGGCGGCTGCGGGGCTGTTTTCGCTGCTTTGCGATATGGACTCCGGCGAGCGCGGGGCGTTGGGCGGTTACCATGCGCTTACGCAGTCGCTGCTCTCCTCCCCCGCCCGCAGGGTTTCCGGCGATATCTGGCGCGATGCGCTGCTGTATGAGCTTATCGAAACCGAGCATCTCTTTGCCCTCGCTGCCGCCCGCGGCGAGCGGGACAGGGCGCAGCTTATGGCTATGGGCGAGCTGCTGGGGGTGCTGGGGCTTATCTCCGAGGTCACGCCGGAGCTTATCGCCCGGTTGATAGCCGAGCGGGGCAGGCTTGCAAGGAGCCGCGATTCCGTAGCCATGAAGTCCACCGCCATCTGGTCGGGCGGCAGCATCGCCAACCTGCCGAAGGCGGAGCCTGCGGAGGAGCCGCAGCTTAAAATCGAGCTGACCCCGTGGAAATACGGCGAGCCGGGGCTTACCGGCAGCTATATATCCGATGAAGCGCTGGAGGAGATGTATCACAGGTTCCTCGAAAGCGGCAGCTGGAGCGGGCTCACCGAGGATCTCTGGAATTTCTTCGCGTCCTACGGCACAGGGCCTTTTCTGAAGGACAGGCTGTTCCGGCTGCACAGGGGCGAGCTGCTGCCGATACACGAGCCGGATGGCATTATACCGCTCACAGCCCTTGAGGAGCCGCACGCCGCGCTGCTGGAGCGCACGATAAAATTCATGCGGGGCGAAAAGGCCGAAAATGCGCTGATAACAGGCGGCGCCGGCACCGGCAAGACGGCGCAGCTGCTCTCGCTCTTAAACGAGCTGCCGGAGGTGCGCATGGTGATACTGAACGATGGCGATACCGAGGGGGTCACGGAGCTGGTCTCCCGCCTCTCTGCCCAGCCGCTCAAGTTTATTCTGGCGCTGGACGGGGTGGAGCCGGAGGGCGCTGCAATGAAGGCCGTTTCTGACGCTACGGCGGGCTTTGCCGTTCAGCCGCGCAATATACTCATATACGCCGCAAGCCGGTCAGACGGCGGCGTGCTGCCCGGGCGGGTTAATTTGAGCTACCTGAACCTGAAGCAGTTCACCGGCATGGTGAGCGAAATAATGGAGTACGACGGGTTTGAGCCGGATCCGCAGGAGGTACACAACGCCGCGCTGGATCATCAGGTGGACGTTCGGGAGAGGCTCACGGTCGCCGGCGCGGTGTCGGTCGCGCGGTCTCTTGAAAAATAGCGAAAAACAGCGTTAAAACCGCTTTTAATACGGCCTGCTTTGTGCTATCATAATGGGTGGCAGAGCCGCAGATATAATTTTTACTCAGGAGGACAGCATATGCAGATATACAACACCATGACCCGCAAAAAGGAGGAGCTGGTACCCCTCGTTCCGGGGCAGGTAAGCATGTACGTTTGCGGCCCGACGGTATACAACTTCATTCACATAGGCAACGCGCGCCCCCTGGTGGTGTTCGATACCTTCCGCCGCTACCTTGAATATCAGGGCTACAAGGTCAACTACATCTCCAACTTTACCGATATAGACGACAAGCTCATTCGCCGCGCAAACGAGGAGCACACCACCGTGCCGGAGCTTGCGGACAGGTACATTAAGGAATACAAAATCGATTCCGAGGGGCTCTGCGCCGAGCCCGCAACCTGCAACCCCCGCGCAACCGAGCACATTCCGCAGATAATAAAGCTGGTCGAGACGCTTATTGAAAAGGGTCATGCGTACCCGACCGACAACGGCGACGTGTACTTTTCGGTTCGCTCCTTCCCCGGCTACGGCAAGCTGTCGGGTCAGTCCATCGACGACCTTGAGTCCGGCGCGCGCATTGAGCCCGGCGACATAAAGCGCGACCCGCTGGATTTTGCCCTCTGGAAGGGCGCAAAGCCCGGCGAGCCTGCATGGGACTGCCCCTGGGGCAAGGGACGCCCGGGCTGGCATATCGAGTGCAGCGCAATGAGCATGGAGCTGTTGGGGCCGACCTTCGACATTCACGCCGGCGGTCAGGATCTGATATTCCCGCACCACGAAAACGAGATCGCCCAGAGCGAGGCCGCGACCGGCAAGCCGTTTGCCCGGTACTGGATGCACAACGGCTACATAAATGTTGACAATCAGAAGATGTCAAAATCCCTCGGCAACTTCCGCCTGGTAAGGGATATTTCAAAGGAGTTCGACCTTGAGGCGGTGCGGCTCTTCCTGCTCAGTGCCCAGTACCGCAACCCCGTGAACTTCACGCGGGAGCTCATCGAGCAGGCCGAGACCGCGCTGACCCGCCTCCGCACCGCCCGCGAGCGGCTGTCCGAGGCCAAAATCGGCGAGGCCACCGAAGAGGACGAAAAATTCTTGGCCGTCATCGACGAGCATAAAAAGCGCTTCTGCGACGCCATGGACGACGACCTCAACACTGCGGACGCTCTCGGCGCGCTGTTTGACTATGCCCGCGCCGTCAACACCTTCGTTACCGAGCCGCGCGGAAAGGACGCTCTCGACAAGGCGGCAAAGCTCTTTGACGACATGACGAATGTGCTGGGCATACTTCAGCACAAAAGGGTCGATGAGCTCCCCGCCGAGGCAGTTGCGCTGCTCAGCGAGCGCGCCGAGGCCAGAAGGGCCAAAAACTGGGCGCGGGCAGATGAGATACGCGAGGAGCTGAAGGCCATGGGCTTTGCCGTTGAGGACAGCAAGGACGGCGCAAAGCTGAAGCGGCTGTAATTCGGCAGTTTTTGAACAATATTTTAATTCCTGCCCTGCCCGCTTGAAAAAAGCGGCAGCAGCTGGTACAATCGGGAGGAATACAGACCTTGGGAAGCGAGACCTTCTCCCTTATCGGGCTTTTGATCGGCGTATACCTGCTGTACGCCGCGATAACCGGAAAGGGCAAGCTATACGAAAACGAGTACATCAGCTGCTCAAAGGAGCAGTATGACAGGGGGCTGAGGCGGCTCTCCGCCGTTTCCGGCGCGCTGCTCACCCTGACCAACGGCCTGCAATATGCGGGCATCGTTCAGGCGGGCTCGCTGATAGGGATAATATTCTGGGCGCTCGGGTTTTCGAGCCTCGTGCTTATGATGATATTCACCACAAAGCACACCGACAAAAAGGCCGCTGCCGCCGGGCGAAAGACTGTCGGCGGCGATGAAAAGCCGAAAGACCCCCTCCGCGCCGCCTTCGTCTTTGACGATGAGCCGGAGGAAAAAGAGAACAATAAAGAAAAGCATGAAAAACGATAAACCCGATAAACATCACTGCAACCTTTTTTGAGGTCAGGGTGTTTATATATCGGTGGGCTTGCGGCAACCAGTGGTCTGTTCATCACTGTTTACACAATATGACAATATGACGCCGCAGCCCGCCGAATCCGCTTAAAAAAAAGATAGCTGCATCCGCAACCTTTTTTAAGGTTTGGGTGTTTCTATATATAGACGGGCGGCGGCAAACAAAAATTCCATTCCCCCTTATAGCGCCAACAGCCGCCGCCCGCCAAAGCCCGATAGAAGGATTTATTTACCATAAGTTTTACACTGAAAGGAAAGCGCTATGAAAAAGAATCTGATACGCATCGTGGCCGCGGCAATGCTGGCACTGATGCTGCTAACCTCCCTGCCCGCCTTTGCCGCAACTTATGTCGGCACCGCGGCGGAGAAGACCCCCGTTTACGAAAAGACCAACGGCAACAAGGTCGTGGTCTATGTCACCGGCCCGGTCACAATAAACAGGCAGGATAACAAGTCCGGCATGTACAACGTAACCGTCAACTACAACGGCACCAGCTACACCGGCTGGGTAAACTCCTCTGCGATATCCGGCATAGGCTATGACCAGACAACCGGCAGCACCACCGGCACGACTACTACTACCAGCGGCAGCACCGGCACCGCCAGCACAAGCACCAACACCGTTACCGGCACCTACACCGCGTTCATCGCCGGCAACGCGCTGATAACCGGCACCGGCCAGAATTACAGGGTGAGCAGCAACGGCGGCTATATCACCGTAAACTACCGCGACGCTGCGGGCACTCAGGTATACGTTACCACCTCCAGCGGCTCCGGCTGGGTCGCTGCCTCCTCCCTTTCCAACTATAAGAAGAACGGCAGCAGCATCACCCTGAACGACGTGCCCACCGCGGGCGGCACGACCGGCACCACAACCAACACGACCACCAATACCACTACGAATACAACTACCAACACCACGACCAACACCACCGCCGCAAGCGGCCCCTTCACGGCGACCGTCGCCGCGAACACCACCGTTACCAACAACGGCAAGACCGTAGGCACCATCTCCTCTTCGGGTCAGGTGACGGTAAACTACCGCGATAACTCCGGCTCTCAGGTTTATATAACCGTTCAGTCCTCCAGCGGCACGGTTTCCGGCTGGGTAGCGGCCAGTGCGCTTAGCAACCTGAAGAACAGCAGCTCTACCGTGACCGTCGCCAACCTGCCCACCAACGGCACAGGCACCACCACGACCGGCGCGAGCTACAACGCATACTCCTCCGCCGTGAGCATGGTATCCACCGACAGCAACATCTATGTTCGCACCACGCCGACCAGCTCCACCAAGGGCGCGACCAAGCTCAAGAACATGAAGGGTCAGACCGTGACCGTCCTCGGCGCGGATTCCTCCGGCAGCTTCCTCTATATCAACTACAACGGAACGCAGGGCTTCGTCCGCGCGCAGGACTTCACCAGCGCCGGCAGCACCACGACCAACACCACCGGCACCACCACCGCTACCACTACCAACAACATCGCCGCGGGCGATGCGGCGGCAATAGGCACCCCGGCGGGCGTCGGCACCAAGAGCAGCGCAGACGTTTGGGGAACCATAACCATTCCGGGCGCCGCGACCTACAACATCTACGGCAACTACACCAACAGTAAGGGAACGCTGTATTACTACGATTACAGCAACATAAAGAGCTACAAGTACGTACACACCACTACCGGAAAGGGCTCCCGCGTTGCGGTGCTGATGGGTCACAATATGCGTACCTCCAAGACCTATTTCCACAACCTGCACCACATCCAGAACGCGATGAAGGGCATTGCCAAGTGCGAAAAGTGCAAGGCCAGCTGCTCGGGTTACAGCAGCACCATCAGCGCAAGCTGGGAGGGCAGCACCAGCTGGAAGGTCGTAGCCTTCTTCGAGGTTCCCAAGAATAAGAGCTACAGCGGAATCCTCAACACCATGGCTGCGCCCTGGAACTACACCACCGAGCAGTACCTCAAGAACGTAGCATCCTACGCCAGCACCTTCAGCGGCTATGCCGAAAGCTCCGCCCTTACCAAGGACGGCAAGTACATGATGCTCATCACCTGCGGCGACCAGACCGACAGCACCAACGTTGCAAAGCTGTATATGCTGCTCAAGGCGGCAAACTGACAGAAATAACCCCACAAACTACATATACCATCACAAAAAGCCGTCACCAAATGGTGGCGGCTTTGAAATAAGCTCGGGCCGATGTACCGGTACAGCTCAGAGTTTAGGCAAAAGGCACGCTTGCGGAGGCTTGAGTATTATGGGAAAGAAAACAAATACGGTATTATTGGTGTTGGGTATGCTGATACTCGGCGTAGCCGTATATCAATACCCGCTGCAAAAAGCACTGGCGCAAAGCTCCTTCGAGAGTTATATAAGCAAGCAGGGAGCAGACTCGGACAGCATCGCCGATAAAAAGCTTGTTAAAGACTGGAAGCAGGGAGGATATTTGATAGCTGTATCGTATAATGATGATGCAGACAATAAATATTATTATCATTATGATGTATGGACACACAAAAAAGGCGAACCGCTGCGCCTTAACAGAATGACATTGACCGTTGTTGATGAAAAAAATTCTGTCGTGCTGGAATATCCTTATGATGGGAAGTGCAGGTATCCTCCCATTGAGGAGTGATACGGGAATGTACCCTTATGGTATTTCCTCCGCGCAGCACAGCATTTCCCCCCCTCTTCCCCCTCCCCCCCGTTTATGCTATAATATAACCTGAGCGCGGTATGTGCGCCGGAAGGAGATTATATTGATGAAAAAATGCTCTGTCGGCGGTCAGGCGGTGATGGAGGGCGTAATGATGAAGGCGCCCGGCGGCATCGCAATGGCGGTCAGGGATTCGCGGGGACGTATCGTCCTCGATTATAGGGAGTATCAGTCCAAAGCAAAAAAAGGAACATTTTGGGGGCTGCCGGTGGTTCGCGGCGTAGTCGCGTTTGTGGAGAGTCTCACCATCGGCATGAGCACGCTTACGAAATCCGCGGAGCTCATCGGCGACCCGATAGACGAGGAGCCAACCAGGCTCGAGCTGTGGCTTGCAAGGGTATTCGGCAAGTCGGTGGAAAAGGTGGTAATGGCGCTTGCGGTGATACTCGCGGTCGCGCTGTCGGTCGGCCTCTTCTTTATGCTGCCGCAGCTCATAAGCAGCTTTATTTTCCGCGGGAGCGCCGCGGCATCTGCCGTAAAGTGCCTGACCGAGGGGCTGGTTCGCCTTTGCATATTCATTGGCTACATACTTTTCTGCGCCAGCATTAAGGACATTCGCCGGGTATTCATGTACCACGGCGCGGAGCACAAGACCATCGCCTGCTACGAGGCGGACGACCCGCTTACGCCGCAAAACGCCATGAAGCACAGCCGGCTGCACCCCCGCTGCGGAACAAATTATCTGTTTCTTGTAATGGCGGTGTCAATAGTTTTCTTTGCCGTAGTCGGCTGGAACGAGAGCATATGGCTGCGGCTGCTTTCGCGGCTGATATTCCTGCCCGTCGTTGCGGGGCTGAGCTACGAGGTGCTCAAGCTCGCCGCAAAGTACGACAACCTGCTCACGAAAATAATTCGCGCCCCCGGCATGGCGCTCCAGTACATAACCACCAGGGAGCCGACCGAGGACATGCTTGAGGTGGCGATAGCCTCCTTTAACCTCGCCATGAGCGACCCCGCTGACGCCATCGAGGCCGTGCGGAGAAACCGGGAGGAAGCAGGGGAAGAAAAGCCCGAAGAGGCGGAGAAATGATCGCCCGATAGTACTGCACCCACACAACCACCCCCACGGAGGTACACCATGCTACGATTCAACAACGACTACAACAGGACGGCGGCGGCGAGCGCGCTGGCGGCGGTTTGCGGCTGCGGCGGCAGCTACCCGGGCTACGGCGCGGACGAGGTCTGTGCGCGTGCGGCAGAGCTGGTTAAAAAGACCGCAAGCTGCCCGAATGCCGACGTTCACTTCTTCCCCGGCGCAACGCAGGCCAATTTTATCATAATCTCCGCCGCGCTAAGCCCCGTTGAAAGCGCAATTTGCGCCCAAAGCGGTCACGTTAACGCGCACGAGGCGGGCTCGATCGAAAACGCGGGGCATAAGCTGCTTGCGCTGCCGCACCGCGAGGGCAAGCTGTCGGCCGCCGACATTGCCGCCTGCGCCGCGGAATATTACGACGGCGAGCCGGACTACCTGACCGTGCCAAGGCTCGTGTATATCTCCTTCCCGACGGAATTCGGAACGGTGTATACGCTGAGCGAGCTGAGGGCGATAAGCGGCGTTTGCAGAAAATACGGCATGTATCTGTTTGTGGACGGCGCAAGGCTGGGCTACGGCCTTACCGCCGAGGGCGGCGACGTGACCGCTTCGGACATAGCTTCGCTTGCGGATGTGTTTTACTTTGGCGGAACCAAGTGCGGCGCGCTTTTCGGCGAGGCCGTGGTCATAACCAACGACGCGCTAAAGCCCCGCTTCCGCAACTATATGAAGCAGAACGGCGCGGTGCTTGCAAAGGGCTGGCTGCTCGGCGCGCAGTTTGAGGCGCTGCTCTCCTGTGGCGATTACTTCACCCTTACGGCGCGGGCAAACCGCCAGGCGATGCGCATACGCCGCGCCTTTGAAGAGAGCGGCATTGAAATGCAGGTCAACAGCACCACGAATCAGCAGTTCGCGCTGCTGCCGGAAAAGGCCGAGGCCGCGCTTTCAAAAAACTACATATACGAATTTGAGGGCAAAACGGCGGACGGGCGCACTGTCGCCCGCTTCTGCACAAGCTGGGCGACGACCGACGAGGAGGTCGAAGCGCTCATAGCGGATATTAAGCGGCTTTAGGTATGCCGCGCCCCTTTTCTGCACATACTGTACCTTGAGCCGCGGCGAAAGCCGGGCAAAAGCAAAAAGCCAAGGAGGAAAAGTATATGCTGAATTTAATTAAAAGGGGCTTTGTAATCGCCCTGCTGTGCGCGGCGCTCAGCGGCTGCGCCCCGGCGGAAGCGCCTGCCCCGACCCCTACCCCCGCTGCGGCCACGCCGCTGCCGACAGAGCAGCCGACAGAAGCCCCGACGGAGCGGCCGACGCAGCAGCCCACAGAGCAGCCAACAGAGCAGCCGGCAGAGGCAAAATAGCGCAAAAGACACACAAAAGCGGCAATTTGCCGCTTATTTTTTTGCAATTCTCTGTTATACTGATATCATAGTACTGGTAACATAAAAGAACAAAGGAGAGCTTTGATCATGTACGGAGGGTATTACAGCTACGATATGCTGTTCTTCGCGCTTATCGCGATATTTATTCTGGGGCTCATCGCCCAATCAAGGGTCAAGAGCGTTTATAAGAAATATTCCTCGGTGTATGCCGTATCCGGCATCGCCGCATCGGACATGGCGCGGCAAATGCTATACGACCACGGCAGCAGCGTTCAGGTGACCATGACAGGCGGAACGCTCACCGACAACTACAACCCAAAGACCGGCCTCGTCAGCCTGTCGCAGAGCACCTACTCCAGCTCCAGCGTTGCGGCGCTCGCGGTTGCGGCGCACGAAATTGGCCACGTCATGCAGCACCAGGAGGGGTATCTGCCTATAAAGCTGCGCAATGCAATACTGCCCGCGGCGTCCATAGGCTCCACAGCCGCGCCGTATATCGTTATACTCGGCGTCATAATGGGCTCATACAACCTCGCCATGATAGGCGTTTATCTGTTCTTTGCAATGCTGCTGTTTCAAATCGTAACGCTGCCGGTCGAGTTCAACGCCTCCCGCCGCGGCCTTGCAATGCTTGAAAGCGGCGGCTATATATCGGAAAGCCAGCAGACCGGCGCCGCGGCGGTGCTGCGCGCCGCCGCAATGACCTACGTAATAGCCGCGCTCTCCGCCCTCGTCTCCTTCCTGCGCCTGCTCATGATCGCCAACAGCAGCAGGAGGAGGGATTAGCCCGGCTTAACCCCCACATCCAGCCTTATTGCCCGCTCGGCGGTGAACATATAGCCGCTATGAGCGGGCTTTTGCTCAAAGGTCGTATCGACCATGAGCAGCGTATCGCCAAAGAGGCGAACGCGGTACTGCGAGGGCGCGGCGTATTCGGGGGGCTCGGCCGATATCATGCCCTCGTCCTCGGCAATGAGCGGCAGCGGGGAAATAAGGCTCAGCCCATCGCCGTAGCCCATGCTGAGGTCTATGTCAAATTCAAAGTAGACAAGGCAGCCTTCGCCCGTTTCCAGCTCGTTTAAGAGCGGCAGCGTTACGGTGTCTCCGGAATCGGACAGGGTATAGTACGCCCGCTGGCCGTTCAGCGCAAGGGCGTTTATTTTCATGCAGCCGGGGGAAACCGCGTTCGGGTACAGCGCGGCGGTCAGCGAATACAGCGTTTCGATGCCGGTGTTTACGTAGTCTATCAGCAGCCGGCCGGAAAGCGACCTTTCCCGCGTGCTTATATTCAGGCTTGCGGTGTACAGGCTGGCGTCCCGCACCGGCAGCTCGATTTTTGGCGTTGGGCTGGGGCTTGGGCTTGGGCTCGGCGCCGCGAGTATGCTTTCCTGCCCTGGCTCAGGCGCAGCCTCGTTTGCGCTTCCTTTCGGAAATACCCATGTAAAATAAGCCCCCGCGGCGACCGCCGCAGCGATTGCAAGCGCTATCAGGGCGTTTTTTGCCGCCCGCCTTTTTCTTCTGCGTCTGGACAGCTTTTCCATAGCCGCATTATATCATACCTTTCGCCATAAATCTTTGAACTTTGTCAGCTCAGCCGAACGCTCTCGCCGCTGGACAAAAGGTGTATCCAGCACTCGCTGACCGGAATGCCTGTCAGCTGCTCCAGCGCGTTTTTGTATAGGCTCAGCTGCTTTGCGTGCCTTTTCGCGGTCTTTTCCGCCCAGCCGTGCGGAACGTAGTCCGTCTTGTAGTCGATAAGCACCCACTCGCCTTTTTCGTCAATAAAGCAGCAGTCGATAATTCCCTGAAGCAGCAGCGTCTCTGTGCTGTCGGTATCCAGTATGCTGCTTGCGGTTACGCGGTGATTGAAGGGCAGCTCCCGCTCCACCCTTGGCGACCTTAGAAGCCTTTTGCCGAGCCCCTTTGAAAAGAAGCCGACTATCGAAGGAATGTATATCCCCGCCGCCTCCTTTTCGCTGAGTATGCCCTCTGAAACCAGCTCGTCTATGCACTGTTGAACCGTCTTTCGCGTGTGCTTTGTGAGCGGCAGCCGCTCCATCAGCCTGTGCGCGGCGGTTCCGCGGCTTACCGGCCTCTCGGCCATCTGGTTTCGCATAAAGTCCGGATACTGGCCGATCTCCGGCAGGTTGCCGATCAGCTCGGATACGCTGAGCTTTGAGGGCAGCGCGATGTCCGCCTCATGCGGGTAACGCCATGAGAACACGCGGTCGTATTCCCCCGCGCCGCTTTCTCTGGCGTCGAGGGTAAAGGCAAGGTACCCCTCCCTCGGCAGCCGCGCACCGCCAAGACCCGCCGAGAGCCCATCGGATACGGATACCGCGATGTACTTTTCCCCGGCAAGCGGCGGCATGCCAAGCCGGGCGCGTATCGGGTTGCCGGAGGGGGAGGAGATGAGCGGCGGCAGCAGCCAGTCCGCAAAGCAGTCTGCGCCCGCAGCGACCGCGGGGGTCACCGGAAGGCGGCGCTTTTGCAGCTCACCCTCAACGTCCGAAAATGAGCAGAGCATTATCAGCCGCTCGGAGGCGCGGGTAAGCGCAACGTACAGTAGGCGCATACGCTCCGCCGTTTCCCGAACAACCGTTCGAGCGGATATCGCGGAGTGGTACAGGTTCAGCTCGCGGCTGCTGCCGCTTGCGGCCTTGAGGCCGATGCCGAGCCTGCCGTCCGTAACAAGCACCGAGGAGCGGGAGCGGCGGTTGAACTGCTGCGAAAGCCCGCCTAAAATCACCGCGGGGAACTCCAGCCCCTTGCTCTTGTGAATGGATATGAGCCGGACTACGTTGGCCGAGGCTATCTGCGCCGCGCCCAGCGAGCCGCCCGCCCTTGCCCGCTCCATGAAGCGGAGGAAGCCGCGTATGCCCTGACCCGAGTTTGCGTAGGCCGCGGCGCTTTTGATGAGCGCCTCAAGGTTGAGCCGCCGCGCCTCTCCCCCGGGCAGCGCCGAAACGTAGTCCTCAAACCCCGTCTCCTCCAGCAGCAGCGCGATTAGCTCCTCTATGCCGTACAGCCCCGCCGCCCGCCGCCAGCTGAGAAGGCGCTGATAAAACCTCTTTGCCTTTCGCCCGGCAGGCGTGTCGTGCGAGGAAGCTTCAACGAGCGACTGATAAAAGCTACTGTCCCGGCTGTCGGCTCGAAGGTCGATGAGCTCCTCCGCGGAAAAGCCGCCTATCGGGCTGCGGAGAACGCTTGCAAGCGGTATATCCTGAAGCGGGTTGTCTATGACCGTAAGCAGGTTCAAAAACACCTGCACCTCGACCGCGTCAAAGTAGCCGCCGGTGAGCTCCGCATATACCGGAACCCCCTCCCGCGAGAGGGTCTTTACCCATGCGTCCGCAACGCTGCGCGGCGACGAGTGCAGAATAACTATGTCGCTGTATTTATAATTGCGTATCTGCCCCTTTTTGTCGCAAAGCTGCTCCGAGAGCAGCCTGCGTATCTCGACCGCCGCCTGCAGTGCCTCCGCCTCCGCGGCCTTCAGCTGCTCCGCGTCCCCTTCGGCGTCCGCGGGGTCGAGCGGGGCGCTGCGGGGAATTATGCGAAGCTCGGCAGAGCCCGGCAGCCTGTCCTCCCGCCCGTGGGTCAGCGCCGCCTCGCGGCCGTAGTCCGCGCCGCCGGTCTCGCGGGTCATGACGGGGGAAAACACCCCGTTTACGCAGCTTATTATCTCCTCTGCGCTGCGGAAGTTGGCCGAGAGCCGCAGCGCGCGGCCGGTCCTTTCAAATTCGTCTATCCTCTCGGTAAACAGCGCCGGCTCCGCCATTCTGAAGCCGTATATGCTCTGCTTAACGTCGCCTACGATAAATAAATTATCCGGCCTGGAAAGCGCCTCAAAAAGCGCGTTTTGCAGCGGGCTGCAATCCTGATATTCGTCTATGAACACATATGAAAACCTGTCGCGGTATTCTGCGGCGACCTCAGGCCTTTGCAGCAGCTCCAGCGCGATGTGCTCCATGTCCGCATAGTCCACTATGCCGAGCGCAGCCTTCTTTTCGGCGTAGAGCTCGGAAAAGTGCCCCGTAAAGGAATATAAAAGCTGCATCAGCGGCTTAATTGAGGCTATCAGCCTCGCCTGCCGCGCCGTCGGCTTGCCCGCAAGCGCCGATTGCGCCTTCGCCGTGTCCTTTGCCCTGTCCCGCGGCTTTTTAACGTATTCACTCAGGCTCTTTTCCGCCCCGCGCATATAGAACCGCTGAAACTCGCAGGCGGAGAGCTGCCTTGAGTAGCCCGAGAGGGTATCCTGAAGCAGCGCGGCGGAAAGCTGCGCCGCGTCGTCGTCCAGTATTTCCGCCGTGCGCGGGTAGTCCTCCGCGATCTCGTCCCGCCTGTGGCGCAGGGTGTCGATGGCGGCGGAGAGCTCTTCCTTCAGCGCGCGCAGCAGCTCCTCTGCCGCGGGGCCTGCTTCCAGCTCCGCCTCTGTTATGTCGTACATATCGACCGCTGCCTTTAGCCACTCCATGGGCTGCGGCTGCGCCGTCATGAAGTCATACAGCCGCAAAAACCCCGCCGAAAACGCCTCCTCGCTGCCAAAGGCATCGACCAGCGCGGAAAACTCCCGTATTGCGTAGTATTGCTCTATAAGCTCCTCCAGCGCATCGGAGCGCAGCGCAAGCGTTTCGCTCTCCTCCCCCGCGCGGAAGGCGGGGTCCAGCCCCGCAAGGTCAAAGTGCCGCCTTAGAATGTGCGCGCAGAAGCCGTCTATGGTGGATATATTCGCGCGGGGAACCTCCTCCGCCGCGGAAAACAGCCGCGCAGCCTCGTCGCCCTCCCGCTCCCGCGCAAGCTCAATCAGCCGCGCCGAAATTCGCTTTTTCATCTCCGCCGCAGCCGCCCGTGTGAAGGTCACAACCAGCAGCTCGTCAGGCTCCGTCCCCTCTAATATGTGCCGCGCTATGCGCTCTGTCAGCACCGCGGTCTTGCCGCTGCCCGCCGCCGCGGAAACTATGAGGCTGCCCTCGGTGTCGATTGCCCTTTGCTGCTCCGCCGTCCATTTATTCGCCATGCTCTTCCTCCGTTTGGATAAGCTCAAAGAACCCCTCGCGGCTCAGCCGCGAAATGCTGCGCGCCCTGCAGCCCTCCAGCTTCTCGTCGTAGCCGCATATGCTGCGCTTTATGCAGCTTTTGCAGGGCATTTTTCCGCCCGGGGGCAGCGCGGGGGAAACCTCCGCACGCCCGCTGTAAATTTCGCCGAGCGTATCCGTCGCCTTTTGCAGCGCGTAGTCTATCATGCCGCCCATCTGCTCAGTCGATATCACCTCGCGGGATGAAACAGAGTCCTTTCCCGCGGCTGCCGCGGCCTCCCCCTCAAGCGTCGGCCCCGAAAGGCGGAACCGCTTCATTATCTCCTTATCCGTTATGTCCTCATTGAGCGGCGTGCCCTCCTCCTCGCTTATTATCGGGTCGCTCACCTTCATATAATATACGCCGGCGGCGAGCCTGCCCCGTTCGCTTGCGGCGATGGCCGCGGCATACAGCGGCAGCTGCAGGCTCAGCCCGTGATACAGCCGCGCATAGTCAAACGATGCGCTGCCGGTCTTGTAGTCGATTATCCTGTAATATTCACAGCCCTGCCCCCTGAATTTGTCTATGCGGTCTATTCTTCCGTTTATGTAGAATTTTTCGCCGGTGGGCAGCTTTAATACAAGCGGCGGAAGGCCGCTTTTGCCGAACTCGGTCTCCGCGGCATACGGGGCAAAGCCGCCGTCCTTTGCCTGGCGGGCTATCGCCCGCGCCGTGGCCTTAACCTTTCGCGTGAGCCGCGCCGCAAGCGCAAGCCCCCGCGAGGACGCCGTAAGCACCCCGCCGTTGTGCTCCTTTATTATCGGCGGTATTATTTCGTCTATTATGCCGTCGCAGTCACTGTCCGACAGGGTCAAGATGTCCCGCCGCATTGCCTCGCGAAGGAAGCCCTCCAGCGCCTTGTGGCAGAAGCTGCCCTCGTCCGCCGGCCGCTCGCGGAACTCCCGCCGCTCCGTGGCCTTCAGGCCGTAGGTCACAAAATGCGAAAACGGGCAGGAATTGAAGCTCTCAAGCTCGGTTGCGGAGCCGAACAGGGAATCGCCGTACAGCCGCAGCGAGAGCTCATGCCCGAACGGCTCCGGCGAGCAGCGGTAATACAGCGCCTCCTCAAGCCCGTTGAGCTTATCCTTATACTGCGGGTGCGCGGCGTACCATGCGTAGAGCTGACCAAGGCCGTCCTCGGGCGCAAGCTCGTCGCAGAGCCGGCGCAAGCCCCCCGCAAGCCGCGAAAACCCGCCCTCAGGCGAGCGCGGCGGCCTCGGCACAAGGTCTGTTTCAAGAGGGACAGAGGGGAATATCTCCCGGATCCTGTCTACAAGCGGCGCGGGCAGCGCGGCGTCGCTCCCTGCGCTCATGGTGTAGGAAATGTAGAGCAGCTCCCTTGGGGCGCTTAGCGCGCAGTAGAGGTCCATTACCTCGCCCTCCGCCCGCTCGGCACTCCGCCCCCAGGTCTTTGCGCCAATAGCCGCCAGGCTGTCCAGCTCCCTGTCGCTTATCATGCCGTCGTCGCCGAAGCTGTGCGGGAAGCTGCCCTCGTTTGCGCCGAGCAGGAACATTGCCCTTGGGCTTTTTGCCATTGTCCGCCCCAGCCGGCCGATAAGGAGCTGATCCGCCGTTGCGGGTATCGCGCTTATCTCGTATGCGTCAAAGCCCTCCGCGAGTATATCCGCAAACCTGCGTATGGAGAGCAGCCCATCACCCATTATGGCGTGCAGCTGGTCTAAAACCGTCATCATCAGCCGGTATACCTGCGCGTTCTCCTCCGCAAGCTGGTGCCTGCCTTCGCTTCGCAGCTCCCCAACAAGGCCGCTTATGCTTTCATACAGCCCGATGCCCTCCATAAAGTCAAACAGCGCCGCGGCCTTGTCCTCTGCGCTCACCGCGCCTACAAGCTCCGAGTGCAGCAGCTCGATTTCAGGTATTATGTAGTCCCGCACCCGCTCCGCAGCTTCGTCCTCAAATTCGCGGAAAAAGCCTGTTCCGCGTATTCCCCGCGCAAGGACGTAGTTTTCGAATACGTCGATATCCTCATCCGCAAGGCAGGTGAGGCCGGTTCTGAGCAGCTCCATCAGGTTATTTATGCCGTAGCCGCGGTTGATGCAGGAAAGCGCCGAGAGCACCAGACGCGGCGCAGCATAGGCCGAGAGCGGCCTTGCCCCGTCGGTAAAGCAGGGTATCCCCCGCCGCTGCATCGAGCGGAGCAGCTGCAGCTCATATGCGGGCTCGCTGGCTATTATCGCCATGTCGCGGTAGCGCATACCGCTCTGCGCGGCAGAGAGCACCGCCTCCGCCGCCATTTCACATTCCGCCGCAATTGACGTCGCGGCGGCTATGCGTATGCAGCCCGCGTCACCATCGTAAATATTATACGGGTACGCGAACGCCTCCCGCTCAAGGTGCGAAAGTGCGGCTGCGCGCTTTCTGCCCTCCCCTTTTTCCGGCAGCCGAATTACGGATATTTTGCAGCCGTTCTGCTCCGCCGCGGAATACAGCCTTGCATACGCCCGCCGCTTCGGGGCGAACAGCTTCGCGTCCCGTCCCTCGGCGGGGTCCATGCGCAGCGATATATACAGCTCCTGTGCGTGCAGCGTCATGGCCTCGATGAGGTGATAGAGCTGATCCGTAAGCAGGTCAAAGTCGTCTATGATCACCACCGCGCCGGCAACCGGCGAGCTGCCCAGCCTGCGTATCAGCTCCGCAAACATATCCTCGCTGTCCATGTACCGCCCCGCAATAAAGCTCTCGGTCTCGGAATACAGCATCGAAAGCTCGAGCAGCTTATCCGAAAGCAGCGGGTCGCCTGCCCAGTCCGCGGCGTTATGCAGATCCTCCGGGGATACCTCGTACCGCTTGCAGGCGGTGAAGAGCTCGGTCAGCCTTTCGGAAAAGCCGGGTCTGTCCTTTACCCGGGCGAAAACCTTAAGCTCCCGCTGCCGCTCGGTAATAGCCCGGCGAACCGCCATTCGCCGCCCCTGCCGCGAGAGAAAGCCCAGGTAGCTCCCCTCCAGCGTCTTTTCCGCAAGCGAGGAAAAGGAGTATACCTCGATATCCATAAGCCCGCCAAGCTCATCTGCAAGCTGCCGCTCGGTCTCGAAGGTGAACTGCTCCGGTACTATCACGACTACCCTTTTGCCGCCCTTGAGCGACTCCGCAACTGTGCGGTGCAGCCGCGTGCTCTTGCCGCTGCCCGCGCGGCCCAGAAGAAAGCTTACTCTCGCCGGCATCATAGCTTCTCCCGGTGCAGCGGGACATACACCGTTTCGTTCTTTTCCCGCCGGCTCTCAAAGAGGGTTATCGCCTGAACCGTAAGCGATGCGTTGGCGCGCAGGCTGCTCTCCAGCTCCGCCGCGGTCAGCTCGTCCTGCTCAACGCTGCGGCCCAGCGTAATGTGCGGCAAAAACCGCCGCCGCTCCCGCGAAAACCCGCGGTCGTAAAGCGCCGCCTCAAGCGATTCGTGCATGGCGTTCAGCTCGTCCAGCTCCCCCAGCACCTGCATGACCGCCGTCCTCCCCCGCGTGCCCTTTTCAAGGCTGGTATACGGCCCCAGGTGCAGCGTAAAGGGGCGAATGCCGCGCACCGCCTCCTGCATCGCCGCCGCGGCGCCCGCAAGGTCGCTGCTTTCGCCTATAAAGTGCAGCGTAATGTGAAAATTGTCCTGTGGAACGAACCGCCCGCCTGTCGAAAGCTGCTTTACTTCCTTTTGCAGCCTGGAAAGCTCCGCCTTGAAGGAGCGGGGCAGCTCGATCGCAATAAACAGCCGCATATGCGTACCTCCAGTATAGAGTAGCTTATAATATAGATATAATACCATAAAGCGGGGTAATATTGCTCAAAACCTTAAAATTTTTCTCTGTGTGCGTTTATCGCGGACGCGAAAAATGCCGACAGGCTAAAATATATAAATCATGGTGTTGCAAAAGCTGAAATTATATAGTATTATAGGGATATCGAAAAAACTAATAAGGGATATTCGGCAAGAACACAGGCGTCCGCACAGGGCGGACAGTTTAGTCAGTAAAAAAAATCAGTCCGTTAATTAA
Source organism: Acutalibacteraceae bacterium (assembly GCA_963640685.1). Lineage (GTDB taxonomy): Bacteria > Bacillota > Clostridia > Christensenellales > CAG-138 > SFEL01. The sequence goes on along the minus strand of CAVIAA010000015.1, from coordinate 13,196 downwards.
AACAGTCGGCAGAGTATGTGTCCGTAGAGGACGGACAACCGTGTTTGATATAAAAACATTTTAGTTGCAAAGCCCGGGGGCATACCGTATAATCGTCTGGTACCGCCGGAAGCACCGGCGGATAAGGGCGGATAAAACGCCCATACAGAAAAAAGATTTTGAATTGAACGGAGGAAAAACACATGAAGAAGTTCATAGCTCTGCTGCTCGTTGCAGTTCTGGCATTCAGCGCCGCGGCCTGCTCCTCTCAGCCCGCCGCAAGCGAGAGCTCAAGCGAAGCCGCCGCATCTGCTGACGGCGCAAAGGTCATCAAGATAGGCGTATTCGAGCCTGCATCCGGCGATAACGGCGCCGGCGGCAAGCAGGAGACCCTCGGCGTTCAGTACGCCAACAAGATCCAGCCCACCGTCGAAGTCGGCGGCGAGACCTACAACGTAGAGCTGGTCATAGTCGATAACGAGAGCTCCAACGACAAGGCGCCCACCGCGGCCGCAAACCTCGTGGCCTCCGGCGTGTCCATAGTTCTCGGCTCCTACGGCTCCGGCGTTTCCATCGCCGCGGGCGACGTATTCAACAAGGCCGGTATCCCCGCAATGGGCATCACCTGCACCAACCCGCAGGTTACCGAGGGCGTTGACTGCTACTTCCGCATCTGCTTCCTCGATCCCTTCCAGGGCACCGTTCTTGCAAACTTTGCAAGCAGCCAGTTCGGCGCAAAGAAGGCATACTGCCTCTCCAAGCTGGGCGACGATTACTCCGCCGGCCTCTGCCACTACTTCGTAGAGGCGTTCAAGGCGCTGGGCGGCGAGGTCGTTGAGGAATCCTTCCCCGAGGGCAACTCCGACTTTACCTCCTACATCACCACCGCCCAGAACAGCGGCTGTGAGGTATTCTTCTCCCCCGTTTCCACCGAGGCTGCGGCTCTTATCATCGACCAGGCTGCGGGCAACGGCATGACCATGCCTATCCTCGCCGGCGACACCTGGGATTCCAACGTCATCACCGGCGCTGCCCAGGGCAAGGATGTTAAGGTCTGCGTTACCACCTTCTTCGATGAGGGCGCGGAGAGCGAGGCCGCCCAGGCCTTCGTTTCCGGCATCAAGGAGTGGATCAACAGCGACGCTACCGCCAAGGCCAACAACGGCGGCAACGATATGATCTCCGCCGTGACCGCCATGGGCTATGACGCATACTTCACCGCCCTCGAGGCCATCAAGAACGCCGGCTCCGCCGATCCCGCCGAGGTGCTCAAGGCTCTGCCCGCCACCACCTATGAGGGTGTTACCGGCGCAATCGCCTTTAACGAGACCGGCGACGCTATCCGCGACGCGGCCTTCGTTAAGGAAGTTGACACCGCTACCGGCGAATGGAAGTTCGTTGCGGTTCAGGGCGTAAACTGATAACTCAGCTTAAAACCGACAAATTCTCGGGCGGCGGTCTCCCGCCGCCCGAACTGCTTTTATTTTTTACCCGAAAAAACTCCACCCACCGGAGGTAATCTTTATGGACTTCATCAACACCAACCTGCCCTATCTCTTGGCGGGCATATCGGTAGGCGGTCAGTACGCCCTCATAGCCATAGGCTACACCATGGTATACGGCATACTTCGCCTCATCAACTTTGCGCACGGCGACGTTTTCATGTGCGCAGGCCTGATTATGATATATGCGGTGAGCTGGATGCCGCTGGCGCTGGCGATACCGTTCACCCTGATAGTTACCGTGCTTATAGGTTTTGTTATAGAGCGCGTTGCGTATAAGCCGCTGAGGAGCGCGCCGCGCATGTCGGTCATGATATCCGCCATAGGCGTGAGCTACCTGCTGCAGAACGTTGCGCTGTATATAACCGGCGGCCTTGCAAAGATGTATCCGACAATACCCTGGATAAGCAACACCATAACCATCGGCACGGCTACGACAAAGGTCGTTACCGTAATAACCCCGATACTCACCCTCGTGCTGGTAGTAGCGCTCGTCACGTTTATTCAGAGGACCAAGATCGGCATGGCGATGCGCGCCGTTTCCAAGGACTTTGAAACCAGCCAGCTCATGGGCATAAAGATAAACAACGTAATCAGCGCAACCTTTATAATAGGCTCCTTCCTCGCTGCCGTAGGCTCGCTGCTGTATTTCACCAACTACGCGGCGGTAATACCCACCTCCGGCGCAATGCCGGGGCTGAAGGCGTTCGTTGCGGCGGTCTTTGGCGGAATAGGCAGCATACCCGGCGCGGTCATAGGCGCGTTTATAATAGGTATTTGCGAGAACATAATAAAGGGACTGGGCTGGACGACCTTCTCGGACGCCTTCACCTTTGCCCTGCTCATAATCATACTCATAGTTAAGCCGACCGGCCTCTTCGGCGAAAAGGCCAACGAAAAGGTATAAGGGGAGGGGGATATATAATGAAAAAGCTGAGTAAAGGCAATATCATCGCCATCGCCCTCATAATCGCGGTATACGCGCTGGTGTTCATACTTGAAAAGGTGATGGACCCCAACTCCATGCTGTTCATAGTGCTCAAGAAGGGCGCGATATACGCCCTCGTCGCGGTCTCCATGAACCTGCTCAACGGCTTTACCGGCCTGTTCAGCCTCGGTCAGGCGGGGTTCATGCTGCTGGGCGCCTATGCCTATGCGATACTGACCATACCCGTCGAGAGCCGCGCCGCGGTGTATCAGTACTTTGACGGCGGACTGGTTCAGTTCTCGATTCCGGTCATTCCGGCGCTGATAATCGCCGGCCTCGTTGCGGCGTTCTTCGCGTTTTTGATCGGCCTGCCGGTGCTGCGCCTCAAGAGCGACTATCTGGCCATTGCGACCCTCGGCTTTGCCGAGATAATCCGCGCCTTCTTCCAGTGGGACGCGCTGGGCCCCATAACCAACGGCTCAAACCTGCTCAAGAGGTTCCCGAGCTTTGATTCAACGCTGTTCCCGTTCACGGTTGCCGGCATATGCATATTCCTCATAGTGCTGCTCATCAACTCCTCCTACGGCCGCGCCTTCAAGGCGATAAGGGACGATGAGATAGCAGCCGAGGCGATGGGCATAAACCTCTTCAAGCACAAGGAGCTGTCCTTTGTAATAAGCTCCTTCTTCGCCGGCGTCGGCGGCGCGCTGCTCGCAATGTTCCAGACCACGGTTCAGGCCAGCGCCTTCAAGAGCGCAATGACCTACGAGATACTGCTCATAGTCGTCATCGGCGGCATAGGCTCGGTGACCGGCTCGGTGCTGGCCTCCTTCCTGTTTATCGCCTGCTCCGAGTGGTGGCTGAGGTTCCTCGATGCGGAGACGTATATAGGCGCATTCAAGGTGCCCCTCCTGCGCGCGGGCTTCCGCAAGGTCGTGTTCTCGCTCATCATAATGGCGGTGGTGCTGTTCTACCGTCAGGGCATAATGGGCGACAGGGAGCTGAGCTTTGAGCGGCTGCTCAAGAAGCGGCAGAAATTACTTAACAAAACTTCAAGGGAGGGCAAGTAGCATGGCACAGAACGTACTTCGCCTCGACCATATAACGATGCAGTTCGGCGGCGTCGTTGCCGTGAACGACCTCTCGATGGAGGTAAACGACAAGGAGATAGTCGCCCTCATAGGCCCCAACGGCGCGGGAAAGACCACCGCCTTCAACTGCGTAACCGGCGTATACGAGCCGACCAACGGCAGGATAAGCTTTATGGATAAGCCGATGGTGTGCAACCACCCGCAGGGCAAGATGAAAAAGCTGTATCAGGGCGAGCTCTACCCGGAGTTTGACCACGTTATAAGCCCGACGCCGGATAAGATAACCGAGCTCGGAATCGCCCGTACCTTCCAGAATATCCGCCTCTTCCGCAGCCTTACCGTGTTCGATAACGTGCTCATAGCCAAGCACATGCGGGCAAAGCAGAACGTATTCACGGCAACCCTGCGCCTGAACGCAAGGGAAGAGCACCGCATGCGGGAGGAGGCAATGGCTCTCCTGCAGGAGCAGCACCTTGAGCACCTCAGGGACGACATCGCGGGGAGCCTGCCATACGGCCTTCAGCGCCGGCTTGAGATCGCCCGCGCCCTCGCAACGGACCCGAAGCTGCTGCTGCTCGACGAGCCGGCAGCCGGCATGAACCCGCAGGAGACGAGGGAGCTTACCGAGTTCATAAGCCAGATACGCCGCGAGTACGACATACCTATACTCATGATAGAGCACCACATGGATCTCGTAATGGCCATTGCGGAGCGGATATACGTTCTGGATTTCGGCAGGCTCATAGCCTCCGGCACGCCCGGGGAGATACAGAACAATCCCGATGTTATAAACGCTTATTTGGGGGTGGATGAAGATGAGTAGCCTGCTTGAAATACGCGACCTTAAGGTAAACTACGGCGGCATCGAGGCGCTCAAGGGCATTTCCTTCGATGTAAACGAGGGGGAGATAGTTACCCTCATCGGCGCAAACGGCGCGGGAAAGTCGACCACCCTCCGCGCGATAATGAGCATAGTCAACCCCGCCTCCGGCAGCATAAGCTACGAGGGCAGCGACATCACCCACGCCGCGACCCACGACATAGTTCAGCGCGGAATAGTGCTGGTGCCGGAGGGCAGGCGTGTGTTCCCGAACCTGACGGTGCTGGAAAACCTGCGCATCGGCGCATACCTCAGGGAGGACAAGGACGGCATACAGCAGGATCTCGAGCACGTCTATTCCCTCTTCCCGCGGCTAAAGGAGCGGCACTGGCAGCAGGCCGGAACACTCTCCGGCGGCGAGCAGCAGATGCTGGCTGTCGGCCGCGCGCTGATGGCAAAGCCAAAGGTCATAATGATGGACGAGCCGAGCCTCGGCCTTGCGCCCCTGGTGGTAAAGGACATATTCTCGATAATCCGCCGCATAAACGACAGCGGCGTAACGGTGCTTTTGATCGAGCAGAACGCCAACGCCGCGCTCAAGATCGCCAACCGCGGCTACGTATTGCAGACCGGCAACGTGACCATGACCGGCACCGGCGCCGAGCTGCTCAGCGACGAGAGCGTCCGCGAGGCGTACCTCGGCAAAAAATAAGCGCAGATATAACAAAAGCGGCTCAATGGGCCGGGCATCATAAGACAGCTAACGGAGCGTATCGGTACAGGTACGCTCCGTTTCTCATGCCAACATGCTATGTAACGGGGTACAGACCCCTGGCTCTCCCTTTGGGAGAGCTGTCGCCGCAGGTGACTGAGAGGGTCTTGCAGCTTTTTTTGTTTGGTATGGTCACGGCCCCTCTCCGTCCTCGCTGCGCTCGGCCACCTCTCCCAGGGGGAGAGGCAAGGGACGCTCACACGAAATCAAATGATACAAGAACAGGAACAGCAGAGCATACTGCTGTTCCCGTTAACTGTCTTATGACCGCCTGTCTAATGCCGCTTTTTTATTCTCTCTAAAGCCCGAGCAGGCCGAAGAGCAGCAGCCCGAGCAGCGCGCTTATCAGCAGCACCTTTGGCACATCAAGCTTGAATTTCATTATCAGCAGCGCATCGAGAACGGCTATCGCCGCCGCGGGCAGGTTAACGCCGCCCGCAAAGTAGTTGCTTGCGCCGAGGGACACCAGCACCCCCAGCACCATTCCGGTGCAGGCGGGGCGAACTCCGGTCATTATCCGCTCCATTACGCTGCTCTCGCGAAAGCGCATGAAAAACGCCGCGGCGAGCGCAGTAAGCGTAAGCGTGGGTGTCATGACGCCGAGGTTTGCCATGACCGCCCCCGGCAGCCCCGCCGCCTGAATGCCCGCAAAGGTCGCGCAGTTAAAGCCGAGCGGCCCCGGCGTCATTTCGGCGATCGCAACTATGTCGTTCACCTGAGATACGTTCATCCAGCCGTGCGAGAGCACCTCCCGCGTTATGAGGGGTATCATGCTCAGCCCGCCGAAGCTGGTAAAGCCAATCTTCAAAAAGCTCCAGTAAAGCTCAAGCAGAACCATTCCTCCTGCCCCTCCTTTCGCGGTATTCGGCTATTGCAAGCCCCGCGGAAACGCCCAGAAGTATCAGCCAATAGGTGCCGATGCCTGCAAAATACAGCCCGAAGCAGGCGAGCAGCACAATGAGCGTCGGCACGTCCTTAACGCTGCCCTTTACAAGCGCTATCGCCGAGCTTGCGATTATCGGCACGACCGCGGCCTGCATGCCGGCCATCACGGCGTTCACCCAGTAGTTGCTGCGGAACGCCTTATAAAACATGGTTATGACCGCAAGTATGCAAAGCGGCGGCAGCACCATGCCGACAGTCGTAAGCACCCCGCCTATATACCCGCCCATGCGGTAGCCGTAGAGCATTGCAACGTTGCCGACCATGGTTCCGGGCAGGCTCTTTGCAACGCTGGTAAGGTCGAGCAGCTCCTCCGCGGTTATGGTCTTTTTCTTTTCAACGTACAGCAGCTGCATCTGCGCAACGATGCTCCAGCCGCCGCCGAAGGTGCAGCAGCCCATCCGCGCAAACTCCAGAAACAACGTTAAAAGCTCTTTTCCCTTTTTCATTTTGAATTTACCAAAAACCTGAAAACGCAAAGAGGCGGCACTGCGCCGCCCCAAAAAGTGCCGCAAGGCGCTTATTTGCTCTCGAGAAAGTCGTTTATCGAGGCGGTCAGCGCGTCGCAGTCGATGCCGTGAACGGCGCAGGCCTGCTCAAGGCTCTCTCCGTGCGCCATTATGCAGCCGAGGCAGTGCATGCCGGCCTCCATGAGCATATCCGCTATGGCGGGGTCAACGTGAAGTATCTCTTCAATGGTCATATCCTTGGTGATGGACATATTTTCTTCTCCTTTGCCGGATTTTTCCTCGTTATTATACCATGCTCCGCGCAATAACAAAACATTCTTTTTAAGTCATATTTCCCCGTTATGCACCACCGCCCGCGGGCAGTCTGCCGCCATAATAATTTTTTGTGTACAGCGCCGCCGGTTTTGGTGTAAAATGTAGCTATTATAAAATAGGCTGTGCTTTGGCCTGAATTTTTGCCGCTAAGGAACGCAAGGAGAAAAATGCAGGACAGGATAACCGAAACCGATCTTTACCTCTGGGGCGAGGGAACCAATTCCTACGCCTACCTTACCCTCGGCTGCCACAAGACCGATTACCTGGGCTACGAGGCGTACCGCTTTGCCGTTTGGGCGCCGAACGCCGTGTCGGTTCGCGTCGTTGGCAGCTTCAACGAATGGAACACCGAGGCGGACCCGATGCACCGCATCGGCGATACCGGGGTATGGGAGGCGCACATAGGCATTGCCCACGCGGGGGACAGCTACAAGTACGCCATCGAAACGCAGAGCGGCGACATTGTGTACCGCGCAGACCCGTTTGCCTTTTTCAGCGAGCAGCGCCCGGCAACCGCCTCGGTGATATGGGATCTTGAGGACGGCTACCAATGGGGCGACGAGAGCTATATGCATGAGCGCGGCCGCAGAAACAGCCGCCAGCTGCCGATGAACATATACGAGGTACACCTCGGCTCCTGGGTCGAGGGGCTGGATTTTCCCGCACTTGCAACAAGGCTGGTGGATTACGTTAAGGAGATGGGGTATACCCACATTGAGCTGCTGCCGGTATCGGAATACCCGCTGGACGACAGCTGGGGGTATCAGGTGACGGGGTATTACGCCATAACCTCGCGCTACGGCAACCCCTCGCAGTTCAAGGAGCTGATCGACCGCTGCCATCAGGCGGGGATAGGCGTGATTGCGGACTGGGTGCCGACCCACTTTTGCAGGGACGAGCAGGGGCTCAGGCTCTTTGACGGCACGCCTCTCTTCGAGCACCCCGACCCGCGGCGCAGCGAGCAGCCGCAATGGGGCACGACGCTTTTCAACTACGAAAAAAACGAGGTGCAGAGCTTCCTCGTTTCAAACGCGATATTCCTCATGAAGGAATACCACATAGACGGCATACGGGCGGATGCCGTGAGCTGCATGCTGTACCTTGACTACGGCAAGCAGGACGGCGAGTGGCTGCCAAACCGCTACGGCGGGCGGGAAAACATCGCCGCGATAGACTTTCTGCGCAGGCTTTCCAATACCGTTCACCGCGAATGCGCGGGCGCGCTGCTGATTGCGGAGGAAAGCACCGCCTTCCCGGGCATGACCGCGCCGACGGCGCAGGGCGGCCTCGGGTTTGACTATAAATGGAACATGGGCTGGATGAACGACATACTGGACTATATGTCGATGGACAGCTACTTCAGGAGCTATCACCACGACGAGCTGACCTTCTCCATGTGCTATGCCTACTCCGAGCACTATATACTTCCCCTCTCGCACGACGAGGTGGTTCACGGCAAAAAGTCGCTCATCGAGCGCATGCCGGGGGAATATGCGGATAAATTCAGCCAGCTCAGGCTGCTTTTGATGTACCAGACGGCGCACCCGGGCAAGATGCTGACGTTTATGGGAACAGAGCTTGCGCAGTTTATCGAGTGGGACTTCCACAAATCGCTGGACTGGCTGCTGCTGGACTACGACGCGCACTACGCCATGCAGCAGTTCACGGCGTCGCTCAACCGCTTTTACGCAAAGACGCCGGCGCTCTACCGGCTGGACGACAGCTGGGAGGGGTTTGAGTGGATAACGGTAAACGACGGGGAGCACAGCGTGCTGGCCTTCCTTCGCAGCGACGGCCGCGGCCAGAGGCTGCTCTGTCTCTTCAACTTCACCCCGGTCGAGCATTACCCATACCGCATCCGGCTGCCCTTTGCCGCGGTGCTGGATCAGGCGATATCCAACGTTGACCTGCGCGACATAAAGGGCATTGAAACACAACAGGATCCCGACGGCTACTATGCCGACATTGAGCTTTCGCCGTATGAGGCGGTGTATTACTACGTGGAGGAGGTCTTGCAATGATTAGAAAAAAGGTCGTGGCCATGCTGCTCGCCGGCGGGCAGGGCAGCAGGCTGAGCGTGCTCACCAACCGAATGGCAAAGCCCGCCGTACCCTTTGGCGGAAAGTACAGGATAATCGACTTTCCGCTCTCAAACTGCGTAAATTCCGATATAGACACGGTCGGCGTGCTGACGCAGTATGAGCCGCTGGAGCTCAACGCCTATATCGGAACCGGTCAGGCATGGGACCTCGACCGCAACTCCGGCGGGGTGTTCGTGCTGCCGCCGTATCAATCCAGCAGCAGCGGCAGGTGGTATTCCGGCACCGCAAACGCGATATTCCAGAACATGGAGTTCATCGACCGCTACGACCCTGAGTATGTGCTGATACTCTCCGGCGACCACATATACAAGATGGACTACTCGCTGATGCTGGATTACCACATAAGCAAGCGGGCGGATCTCACCGTCGCGGTGCGGACGGTGCCTATGGAGGAGGCGCACCGCTTCGGCATAATGAACACGGACGACGACGGGCGCATAGTTGAATTTGAAGAAAAACCCAGGCGCCCGAAGAGCAACAAGGCCTCAATGGGCATATACATCTTCTCATGGCCTGTCCTTAAAAAATACCTGACGCTGGACGACCGCGACACATCATCTGAAAACGACTTCGGCAAAAACGTTATCCCCGCAATATTAAACGCCGGCCTCGGCGTATACGCATACAGCTTTGACGCATACTGGAAGGACGTAGGCACCGTTCAGAGCCTCTGGGAGGCCAACATGGACCTTATATCCGACCTGCCGCCTATCGACCTAAACGACCCGGACTGGAGGATATACAGCAAGTCGCTCTGCCTGCCGCCGCACTGCGTCGGCAGCGAGGCCACCATTGAGCGCTCCAGCATAACCGAGGGCTGCAACATATACGGCACAGTGCTGCACAGCGTGCTCTTCGGCGGGGTGACCGTTGAGCAGGGGGCTGAGGTCGTGGATTCCGTCGTAATGCCCGGGGCAATCATCAGAAACGGCGCAAGGGTACACCGCGCGATAATCGGCGAGGGCTCGGTCGTGGGCGAGGGCTGCTTCATAGGCGCGGCGAGGACGCCGGAGGACGGGGACTACGACACCCACCTGACCGACGACATAACCCTCATAGCAAACGGAACGGAGCTGCCCGCAGGCAGCAGGGTGCCGGTCGGCATGATTGTCAACTCGACGAGGAAGGAGGCCAGATAGCATGAGAAAGGACGTATTCGGGCTTATCTACACCGGCGAATCCAGCATGCAGCTGCGCGACCTTACCTATTCGCGCTCCGTCGCCGCCGTTCCCTTCGCGGGGCGGTACCGCTGCATAGACTTCATAATGAGCAACCTGGTCAATACCGGCATATCCAACGTAGGCATAATCGCGCAGAAGAACTACCATTCGCTGATGGATCATTTAGGCTCCGGCAAGGAATGGGAGCTGCACCGCAAGCGGGACGGGCTTTTCATACTTCCGCCCTTTGTAACCCGGGACAACACCGGCATTTACCGCGGAACGGTGGACGCCTATCACTCGGTGATGGGCTACGTTCGCCGCAGCAGCCAGAAGTACATAATCATCTCCGGCAGCCACACGATATTCAACACCACGTTTGACGACATGATAGCGCACCACATAAGCAGCGGCGCGGATATCACCATGATGTACAACGATGTCGCCCCGCAGCACCCGGACGACCAGTTCAACGAGCTGCGCTTTGAGCTTTCTGAGGACGGGCGGATAACCGCAATTCAGCTCAACCCCGACCAGCCGACGGAAAAGCACTCCTTCTGCGACGTTGTGATGATGGAAAAGGCGACGTTTGAGTACCTCATCGAGGACGCATACAGCAGGGGAGAGACCGACTTCATACGCGACATACTGCTTCGCCGCGTCGGCGACCTGAGAATGTACGGCTGGAGGTACGACGGCTACGTCGGCTGCATAAGCTCGCTGCCCGCCTACTTCAACCACAACATGAACGTTCTTGACCCCGCCGTCAGGCGCGATCTTTTCAACCCCGAGCACCCGATATACACCAAGGTAAAGGACGAGGTGCCGGCAAGGTACCGCGGCGCCTCCCGCGCGCACAACTGCCTCGTTGCGGACGGCTGCGTGATCGAGGGCGAGATTGAAAACAGCGTGCTGTTCCGCGGCGTGCATATAGGCCGCGGCACCAGGATAAGCAACTGCGTCGTTTTGCAGGCCTGCGATATTCAGGAGGACTGCGAGCTGTCGTACGTCATACTGGACAAGGGCTGCACCGTCCGTCAGGGTCGCCGCCTTGCGGGGTATGACAGCTTCCCGATAATAATCAGAAAGGGCAGTACGGTTTAACATGTCAAAGAAAGCCACAGGGAAAAAACCTGCCGCAAAAAAGGCTCAGCCCGCGAAAAAGGCCGCGCCCGTTGAGAAAAAGTCCGCCGAGGCAGCGGCTCCGGCCACTGAAGAAGCACCGGCTGTTGAAGAGACTCCGGCCACTGAAGAAGCACCGGCTGTTGAAGAGACTCCGGCAGTTGAGGAGGCCCCGGTTGAAGAGACACCGACGGCGGAAGAGCCCCCTGCCCCAAAGGAGCCGCCGCTCAGGGTGCTGTTTGCCGCGTCGGAATGCGTTCCCTTCGTTAAGACCGGCGGGCTGGCCGACGTCATAGGCGCGCTGCCAAAGGAGCTCAGGCGTCAGGGCGTTGATGCGCGGGTGATAGTTCCGCTGTATTCCGCCATCGGTCACCAGTACCGCGAGCAGATGAGCCGCATTGCGGAGTTTTACGTTCAGCTCGGCTGGCGCAGCCAGTACTGCGGCATACTTACGCTGGAGCAGGACGGGGTGCCGGTGTACTTCGTGGACAACGAGTATTACTTCGGCCGCGGCTATATCTACGGCGAGAGCACCAGCGACGAGGGGGAGCGCTTCGCCTTCTTTTCAAAGGCGGTGCTGGAGGCGATGCCGCACATCGGCTTCTTCCCGGATGTGCTGCACGCAAACGACTGGCAGGCGGCGATGAGCATTGCGCTGCTTCGTATGCAGTACGGCAGGAGCCCGGATTTTCGGCGGGTGCGCACGGTGTATACCATACACAACCTGCGCTATCAGGGGGTGTTCTCCTGGCCGTTTATGGACGACCTGCTCTCGATAGGGCCCGAAAACTTCACCGGCGAGCGGCTGGAGTACTACGGCGACATAAACTTTACCAAGGGCGCCTTGACCTATGCGGACGCCATAACCACCGTGAGCCCGACCTACGCAAGGGAGATACAGGGCCCTGAATACGGCGAAACGCTGGACGGGGTGCTGCGCTGGCGCAGCAGGGACATACACGGCATAATGAACGGCATTGACGAGGCGCTCTTTGACCCGGCGACGGACAGGTCGATATGCAAAAACTACTCGCTCGAGGACATGAGCGGAAAGGCCGCCTGCAAGGAGGCGCTGCGCACCGAGTTCTGGCTGGATAAGGACATGTCGCCCATAATCGGCATGGTTACCCGCTTTACCGACCAGAAGGGGCTTGACCTCGTTGAATACGCGATATCCTCCCTCGTTGAAAAGGGGGTGCAGCTCGCGGTGCTGGGCAGCGGAGACGCGCGCTACGAGCACCTGTTCTCCTGGGCAAGCTGGCGCTACGGCGGGCGCATCGCCGCAAGGTACAGCTACGACACCTCCATTGCAAACCGCATATACGCGGGGGCGGATATGTTCCTCATGCCGAGCCGCTTTGAGCCCTGCGGCCTTGCGCAGCTCATAGCGCTGCGATACGGCACGCTGCCGATAGTTCGCGAAACCGGCGGGCTCAAGGACAGCATAACCCCGTATAACAAGTTCACCGGCGAGGGGCTGGGCTTTACCTTCGGCAGGTATGACCACCTCGATATGCTGGGCGCCGTGGACAGGGCGATAGAGGTATACCGCAGGCCGGAGCTCTGGCAGGGGCTTATGAAAAACGCCATGAGCGCGCACTTTACATGGGAAAGGTCCGCAAGGGAGTACATCGACCTCTATGACGGGCTCTGCGGAAGATATTAAACAAACGGCTGAAATTTCACAAAGCTCCTCCGAAAGGGGGGGCATCATAAGACAGCTAACGGGAACGGCAGTATGCTCTGCTGTTCCCGTTCTTGTATCATTTGATTTCGCGTGAGCGTCACTTGCCTCTCCCCCTGGGAGAGGTGGCCGAGCGCAGCGAGGACGGAGAGGGGCCGTGACCATACCAAACCAAAAAAGCTGCAAGACCCTCTCAGTCACCTGCGGCGACAGCTCTCCCAGAGGGAGAGCCGGGGGTACCCCGTTACATAGCATGTCGGCATGAGAAATGGAGCGTATCTGTACCGATACGCTCCGTTAACTGTTTT
>CAVIAA010000014.1:0-48019 GCA_963640685.1 Acutalibacteraceae bacterium | reverse complement strand
TTTCCAACCTCTGTTTTTATCTCGCAGAGTTACGGCTTTTTCTACTATTTTTTATAACAAAAGCTCTTTGGCGGTTTACAAGAATATGTGGAAAAGGGTATAATCTGGGTGAATGGAGGGTTCGATACTATGGGAGACCAGACAAACGAGACCGTACACTTCAAAATTCAAAAGGAACGCACCAAGGCCGGCGACGTACTCATGAGGGTATACGAGGCCATGTCCGAGCGCGGCTATGACCCGGTGAATCAGATAGTCGGATACCTGACCTCCGGCGATCCTACATATATAACCAGCTACAACAACGCAAGGTACCTTATCCGCATGCTGGAAAGGGACGAGCTGCTGGAGGAGCTGGTGAAGTTCTATGTGGATATGCACAGCGCGGACGACGCGGAGCAGGGCGGGCCGGAAGCATGATGAGAGTTCTTGCCCTCGACATAGGGGATAAGCGCATAGGCATAGCTGTGAGCGACCCGCTCGGCATAACCGCTCAGGGGCTCGAGACCTATACCCGGACCGGAGAATTGGACAAGGACACGGATTATCTCATCGCCCTTGCGAATAAATATAAGCCGGTGCGGCTGCTTTTCGGCATGCCGCGGAATATGGACGGCAGCTACGGCTTTGCAAGCGAAAAGGTAAAGGACTTTGCCGCGGCCGTTTGCGAAAAGTGGGACGGCGAGCACGCCTTCTACGACGAGCGGCTGACCACCGTTCAGGCGGAGAGGGTGCTTTATGAGGCGGAGCTGGACTGGCGCAAGCGGCGCAAGGTTATAGACAAGCTGGCGGCGGTGGTCATACTCGAGGGCTACCTTGCAACAAACCCAAGGCTGTAAGCGCACAGGGCTGCAGCGGGGAGAAACGGAGACGATGACGATAATGAAAGACAATAAAGATACAAATAAGAACATAATAGACTCCATAGGCGATGATGTTGCCCTGCTGGATGAGGACGGCAGGGAAACGGTATTCGAGCACATACTCACCTTTATGTACGAAGGAAAGAAATACGTTGCACTTTCCCCCGAAGCGGACGAGGAGAGCGCGATGGACGAGGACGAGGCGGAGGTCGTCATATTCAGCATCGAGGACGAAAACGGCGAGGACGTATACAGGAGCGTCGACAACGAGGTGCTGCTAGACGAGGTATTTGCGGAGTTTCTCGACCTTATGGATGAGATAGAAGAGGACGAAAACAAAAAGTAATGCCCCGCCCGATAAAAAACAGCCGGCATGGCCGGCTTTTTTTATTTTTGCTGTTGCATATGGGCGGGATTTTATGGTATACTCACGCTCGTATGGGTATGCGGAATGGAACGCATATATCACACACCCGGGCGGACTGGCGTTCGTGCCTTTGACATGGGCTGCCCGCACAGGATGATGCCCGGGGAGGAATTAAAAAACGAGGAGGATTAAAAAATGTCAGTTATTTCCATGAAGCAGCTTCTTGAAGCAGGCGTACACTTTGGTCACCAGACCCGCCGTTGGAACCCGAAGATGAAGGAGTATATCTTCACCGAGCGCAACGGCATCTACATCATCGACCTTCAGAAGACGGTCAAAAAGGCGGAGGAGGCCTATAACTTCGTTCGCAGCGTTGCCGAAAACGGCGACAGCATACTTTTCGTAGGCACCAAGAAGCAGGCTCAGGAATCCATCGAGCAGGAAGCAAAGCGCTGCGAGATGTTCTATGTGAACCAGCGCTGGCTGGGCGGCATGCTCACCAACTTCAAGACCATCCAGACCCGTATCGCAAAGCTCCGCAAGATTGAGAAGATGGAAGCGGACGGCGACTTTGCGTATCTGCCCAAGAAGGAAGTCATCAAGCTTAAGGCCGAGCAGGAAAAGCTGGAAAAGAACCTTTCCGGCATCAAGGATATGAAGAGGCTCCCCGGCGCAATGTTCGTCGTAGACCCCCGCAAGGAGCACATCGCCGTTATGGAAGCACGCGCCCTCGGTATCCCCGTAGTAGCTATCGTAGATACCAACTGCGACCCCGATGAGGTGGATTACGCCATACCCGGCAACGATGACGCTATCCGCGCGGTCAAGCTCATCGCCTCCAAGATGGCGGACGCCGTACTGGAAGGCCGTCAGGGCGAGCAGATGGTAGACGCAGCAGCCGAGGAAGAGACTGCCGGCGACGAGTTTTAATTTTTGAAAGAATACTTAATAGGAGGTCAGGCAATATATGTTTACTGCTAAGGACGTAATGGCTCTGCGCGAAATGAGCGGCGCCGGCATGATGGACTGCAAAAAGGCGCTTACCGCTTGCGAAGGCGATATGGACAAGGCGATGGATTATCTCCGCGAGAAGAGCCTTGCCGCTTCCGCAAAGAAGGCTGCCCGTATAGCCGCAGAGGGCATCGTAAGCAGCTATGTGACCGCCGACCACAAAACCGGCGCTATCGTAGAGGTCAACTGCGAGACCGATTTCGTCGCCAAGACCGACGACTTCAAGAGCCTCGTTGACACCGTAGCAAAGCTGGTCGTGGATAAGGCACCCGCAGACGTGGACGAGCTCATGGCTCTGGACTGCGGCGACGGCACCGTTGCCGAGATGGTCACCCGCGCCGTTGCAAAGATCGGCGAGAAGATAACCATTCGCCGCTTCGCCCGCATGGAGGGTCAGCTTGTAGATACCTACATTCACCTCGGCGGCAAGATAGGCGTTATAGTAGCGGCAGAGACCTCTGACGCTGAAAAGGCAAAGCCTGCCGTGCACGACGTTGCAATGCACATTGCCGCCGCAAGGCCGAACGTACTGCACCGCGACGAAGTTGACCCCACCGACCTGGAGAAGGAGCGCGAGATACTGCGCGCCCAGGCTCTCAACGACCCCAAGCCCAAGCCCGCCGCTATCATCGAGAAGATGGTCGAGGGTCGTATCGCCAAGTACTACAAGGAAGTCTGCCTGCTTGAGCAGCCCTTCGTAAAGAATCCCGACCAGAGCATCGAGCAGATGCTCAAGGAGCACGGCGACGTTAAACTCGCGGCGTTTGTTCGCTTTGAGATGGGCGAAGGTCTCCAGAAGAGGCAGGATAACTTCGCCGAGGAAGTTATGGGTCAGATGAAGAAGTAAAGCCCGATTTTAAAAGGAACACCTTTTCGGTGTTCCTTTTTTGTTATATAATGTATTCGGTGAAAGCAGGTTCAGACCGCAATAATAGTATTAAGGAGCAAAAAAATGCTGAAATACAAAAGAATATCACTGAAGCTCTCGGGCGAAGCAATGGGCGGCGCGCAGACCGTGGACTTTGACAAGGCGGAGGCCATTGCGGGGCAGATAGCAAGGCTACATGAAATGGGCGTTGAAATAGGCGTTACCATCGGCGGTGGGAACATATGGCGCGGGCGCAGCTCCGGCGATATGGATCGCAACAGGGCGGACCAGATGGGGATGCTGGCGACTGTCATAAATTCGCTTGCCGTGCAGGATTGCCTCATAAAGCTGGGGGTGCCGGTGGTGGTTATGTCCTCGATAGATATGCCCCGCATAGCGGACGGTTACTCATCCCGGGCGGCGCACGCCGCGCTTGAAGATGGCAAGGTGGTCATATTTGCGGGCGGAAGCGGGCTGCCCTTCCTTTCAACGGACACCGCGGCGGCACTAAAGGCGGCGGAGATAGGCGCAGATGCGATGCTGCTTGCAAAAAACGTGGATGCGATATACTCGGACGACCCCAAAAAAGATCCGAACGCCGTGCGCTATTCCCACCTCAGCTACGACGAGGTGATAGAGCGGGAGCTGAAGGCGACCGACCTGACCGCAATAACCCTCTGCAAGGAGCAGGGCATACCGATAGTCGCCTTTGCGATGGCCGACCCAGACAACGCCGTTAAGGCTGTTCTTGGCGAAAGCGTCGGCACGCTCATCGACGGGGAAATGTAGACGGCAAAACAGGCGATACTGTGAACAATCTCTAATTGGGGATTGTGTAAAGCGGGCATTTCCAGTAAAATATAACCGATGACACGGATAAACTTTCAGGAGGTTCGAATATGGACGCTGTTGCAACCGCAAAGGAAAAAATGACCAAGACCGTAGCCGCGCTGGAGCGCGAGCTTGGCACCCTCAAGGCGGGGCGTGCAAACCCGCAGGCGCTGGATCGTATAACCGTCGATTATTACGGCTCTCAGGTGCCGATAAACCAGATGGGCAACATATCCTCACCGGAGGCAAGGATGCTGGTCATCACTCCCTATGATGCAAACATGATAAAGGAAATAGAAAAGGCGATACAGAAGTCCGACCTCGGCATAAACCCCGGCAACGACGGGCGGGTAATCCGCCTCATATTCCCGGAGCTGACCGAGGAGCGCCGCAAGGAGCTGGTAAAGCTCGTTCGCAAGAAGGGCGAGGAATCCAAGGTCGCCATTCGCTCGATACGCAGGGACGCCAACGACGCCATAAAGAAGGCAAAGAAGGACGGCGAGCTGACCGAGGACGACCAGAAGCGTCAGGAGGAGCAGGCGCAGAAGGCCACCGACGAGTTCATCAAGAACATCGACAAGATAATCGCCGACAAGGAAAAGGAGATAATGACGGTTTGACCGTGCTTGGATACGAGCTTGAAAGGGCAAGGGCACTGCTTGAGGCGGAGGGCTTCAGCGTGAGCTGCACCGAGACCCGCAGCCGGAAGGGACTTAACGGCAACGAAAAGCGGGTGATAAGGCAGCATATCGACGGGCACTCGGCAGAGCTTGTCTGGGCTCTGTTCAAAACAGACTGCGAATACGGGGGATAGCGGTTAGTTCCGTGTCCCCTTTTGCATCGGAGGATATTTTTGCAAATGGCGGTCATACAGCCGGGCAGCGTCGGCCTTTCGGACGAGCTGCCGAGGCATATCGGGATAATAATGGACGGCAACGGGCGCTACGCGACGAGGCGCGGCCTGCCGCGAAAGCTGGGCCACAGAGCCGGAATGGAGCGGCTTCGGGGTATCATAAGGTTTTCCTCGGATATAGGCATTGAGGCGCTGTCGCTGTATGCCTTTTCGACCGAAAACTGGAAGCGGCCAAGGGAAGAAATCGGCGCGCTGTTCGACCTTTTCATGGAGTATTTCATGAGAGAGTTGGATGCGCTGCACAAAAACAACGTCCGCATACTCATAATGGGAGATATGTCAGCCTTCCCGGAAAGGATGGGTCAGGAGACGGACATCGCCATGCAAAAGACCAAGAACAACACCGGGCTTAAGCTGAATATCGCGCTTAACTATGGCAGCCGCGCAGAGGTCGTAAGAGCCTGCAATATGCTCATTGAGCAGGGCAAGCCTATCGGCGAGGCTGAGCTTATGAACGCGCTGTATACGGCGGGGCTGCCGGATCTCGACCTCGTGATACGCACGGCGGGGGAACAGCGGCTGTCCAACTTTATGCTGCTTCAGGCGGCGTATGCCGAGCTGGTGTTCACCGACGTGACATTTCCCGAGCTTACCGACGAAAAATATGCGGACTGCATACGGGAGTATCAGCGGCGCACGCGCAGGTTTGGCGCCGTTGTGGAAAAAGCAGAGCAAAAATAAGAAAGGGGCAGGCAGATGAATAACGGAAGAAGGACGAGGACAATAGTCGGTGTGCTGCTTGGGCTGCTTTATGTCGGCATAGTTGCCTTGGGCAGCCTGTTCAGAACGGCGGCCTTTACTGCCGCGGCGATCATCGCGGTGTTTGAAATGTCCAACTTGTTCCGCATAAAAACGGGGAAGAGCATATTCATACTGCCCGCCTATGCATTTGCCGCGCTGTGCTCCGCGCTGGAGCTCTTGGCGCATAAAAGGCTCGGCGTGCCCGGCGGTGCTGCGGCGCTCCTCTGGGCGCTGTGCCTTATACTGGTCGCCGCAGAGAGGATATTCAACAAGAACCGCACCACGGAGGAAAGCCTGTATTCCGCGTTCCTGCTGGTATACCCGATGTCGCTTTTCGGTATGCTGGCTGCGCTGCTGCCGTATGACGCAGAGCCCTCGGCGTATAACGTTGGGCTGCTGCTGGTGTTCATTTGCCCGCTCATGGGGGATATGCTGGCCTACTATATAGGCTCGGCTGTGGGCAAGCGCAAGCTCTGCCCCGAAATAAGCCCGCATAAAACGGTAGAGGGCAGCTACGGGAGCTTTCTCGGCGGGCTGCTGGGCGGTTTCGTGTGCTTTCTGCTGCAGCTCATATGGGGGCTTCGGCTGCCGCTGCTGCCGATGCTGCTGGTGGGTCTTGTATGCGGCGGGATAGGGCAGATAGGCGACCTGTTTGCCTCGGTGCTCAAGCGCTGGGCAGGCATAAAGGATTACGGCAATATATTCCCCGGCCACGGCGGGGTGATGGACAGGCTGGACAGTGTGCTTATGTGTGCTCCGGCGGTGCTTTGCTATGTGTGGCTCAGTATGCTGAGCTGAATGGGGCATAAATAATTGATAGACATGAAGAATATAGCTGTTTTGGGCTGCACCGGCTCGATAGGCCGGCAGACTCTCGATGTTATCAGAAGCAACAGGACGGAGTTCAGGGCTGTGGCCATTTGTGCGGGAAGCAGCATAGAGGCAGTTGCGGCTATCGCTGATGAGTTTCGGCCGGAGCTTATCGCAATGGCGGACGAAAAAGCGGCAGATGAGCTCAGGCAAAGCGACATAGCCGATTTCGCCGTAATAGAGGGCGGGGAGGAGGCCGTGCTGCATGCCGCAGCTTATGAAAAGGCTGATATAACGGTAAACGGCATAAGCGGCTTTTCCGGCACAAAACCGCTGCTTGCGGCGCTCGGCGCAGGCAAGCGGGTCGCCCTCGCAAACAAGGAAAGCATAGTATGTGCCCACGCCCTTGTTGAAAAAGCACTCAGTGGCGGCGGCGAAATAATACCGGTGGACAGCGAGCAGAGCGCAATATTCCAGTGCCTTTCTGCCGGAAAACACGACGAAATAGCGCGGCTCATACTCACGGCCTCCGGCGGCCCGTTTCGCGAATACACAAAGGAGCAGCTAAAGGACGTTACGCCGGAGCAGGCCGGGCATCACCCGACCTGGAGCATGGGCAGAAAGATAACCATTGATTCGGCTTCGATGTTCAACAAGGGGCTGGAAATAATGGAGGCGAGCTATCTTTTCAAGGTGCCGGGCGAAAGGATAAGCGTGCTGGTGCATCCTGAATCCATAGTTCACTCGATGGTGGAGTACGCCGATGGCTGCAATATCGCCCAGCTTTCAAGGCCGGATATGCGGCTTGCGATACAGTACGCGCTGACCTACCCGAACAGGATAGAGGGGAATTTCGGCCGGCTGAGGCTCGAGGAGGTCGGCAAAATCAGCTTTTTTGCTCCGGATACGGATAAATTTCCGGCACTGTTATTAGCGTATGAGGCGCTTCGCGAGGGCGGCGTGCTGCCGATAGTTTACAACGGCGCAAACGAGGCGGCGGTGGATATGTTCATAAAGGGCAAGATACGCTTTGACGAAATAGCGGATGCCGTTGAATACGCCATGAAAAGGGCAGACCTAGGGAATATACTCACGTTTGAGGATATAATAGAAACAGACAGGCAGGCGAGAAGGCTTGCATATGAGAAAGGGAATGCGTAAATGACCCTGTTGTCGATTATAGGCGCGCTGCTTGTGCTTATGGTGCTTGTGACCGTGCACGAGCTCGGGCATTTTTTTGCGGGCAAGAGCCTCGGCTTTAGAATAGATGAATTTGCGATAGGCATGGGACCGGTGTTGCTGAGCAGCGAGAAGGACGGAACCCGCTTTGCGGTGCGCGTGCTGCCGATAGGCGGTCTCTGCGTCTTTCACGGTGATGACGACAGCGCATCCGACCCAAGCTGCTTTAACGCGCAGCCGGTTTGGAAGCGCATGCTGGTCGTGCTTGCTGGGCCGTGCATGAACATAGCTCTTGCCGTGGTGATATCCGCCGTGATACTCATGTCATACGGCGAGTATATGCCATCTGTGACCGGCTTTACCGAAAGCAACTCTCCGGCAGAGTCCGCCGGCGTGCGCGAGGGCGATATAATAACCGCTGTCAACGGCAAAAGCATTACGTATTATATCGAGTGCAACGAAATGATACAGCAGTCGGATCCTGACAGCATAGAGCTGACCGTAAACAGAAACGGCGAAAGGCTCAAGCTCACCGCGCATGACATATTTGACGAGGAGAGCGGCAGCAACAAGCTGGGGATATACATATACCCGGAGAGGCTGCGCTACGGCTTTGCGGGTGCCGTTGCCGGGTCGGTAAAGTACACCTGCAACATAATGGAGGAAATGCTCAAGGTGCTTGGAAGGGTGTTTACCGGCGGGGTGTCCTCGGATGACGTTGCGGGGCCGGTTGGGACCATATCCATAATAGGGCAGGCCGTGCGCGCCGGCTTTGAGGTCGTGCTGCGCCTCGGCGTGCTGATAAGCATTAACCTCGGCATAATGAACCTGCTGCCTATACCGGCGCTGGACGGAGGAAGGCTGCTGTTTATGGTGATAGAGGCCGTTCGTGGCAAGCCTATACCCCCCGAAAAGGAGGGCATGATACACCTCGCTGGCATGGCGCTGCTGATGGGGCTTATGGTGCTGCTGACGGTGATGGACGTAAGAAGGCTATTTTAGGGGCTTTTAGCCGGGTGACGATATGAAAAAAACGAGAAAAGTAACCGTTGGGACGGTGCAGATAGGCGGCGGCGCCCCCGTGAGCATTCAATCTATGACCAATACGGACACGGCGGATGCCGAGGCCACGGCGGAGCAGATACTCAGGCTGGAGGAGGCAGGCTGCGAAATAGTACGTTCCTCCGTTTACAATGAGGACTGCGCAAGGGCTATACCAAAGATAAAGAGCAGAATACACATTCCGTTCGTTGCGGATATACACTTCGATTACCGGCTTGCGATAGCCGCGATGGAAAACGGCGTTGATAAGCTGCGCTTTAATCCGGGCAACATCGGCGGAGAGGAAAACGTAAAGCGGCTGGTGGATTGCGCAAAGCAGCACCAAGTACCTATACGTATAGGGGTAAACGGCGGCTCCGCAGAAAAGGAGCTGCTTAGAAAATACGGCGGGCCCAAGCCGGAGGCGCTGGTCGATAGCGCGCTCAAGCACATTGCGATATTGGAAAAGCAGGGCTTTTACGATATGGTCGTGTCCATAAAATCCTCAAGTGCGGCGGATACCATAGCTGCATACCGGCTGATGAGCGAAAGATGCGACTATCCGCTGCATATAGGCGTTACGGAGGCGGGCGGCGGCGAGGCGGCGCTGGTAAAGTCCGCTGCCGCAATGGGTGCGCTGCTGTATGACGACATAGGTGATACCATGCGCATATCAATGACAGGCGATCCGGTTCAGGAGGTATACGCCGCAAAGTCGATACTGAAGGCCATGGGACTTAGAAAAGAGGGCGTAGAGATAATAAGCTGCCCGACCTGCGGAAGGACATGTATCGACCTGCTTTCTGCCGCAAACAGGGTGGAAAACGAGCTTTCAAATATAATACCAAAGGGAAAATACATAAAGGTCGCGGTAATGGGCTGCGTTGTAAACGGCCCCGGCGAGGCGGGCAAGGCGGATATAGGCATTGCCTTTGGCAAGGGCGGCTGCGCATTGTTTAAAGGCGGAAAGCACATCAAAACCGTGCCGCTGGAAAATGCTGTGGATGAGCTGATAGCCGAGGCCGCAGCAATGATCACGGAGTAGCAAATGGATCAGGAGCTTTTAACGCTGTTTGAAAAGTGCGGGCTTTGCGGCGGGGAAATAATCGACGCGGGGCTGAACAAAAGAGAAAAGCTGCTTACCGTAAGGGTGAGCTGCTCACATATCACAGATGCGGAAAACATAGCCGCGCTGGAGAGGGGGCTTTCCGGCCTTATGCCGGGCTGCCGGACAAAGGTCAGGCTGGAGTGCGGCGAGCTGCCGCAGCTGCTTTCCTCGTGCGACGGGGCAACGCTGGACGCGCTGAAAAAAACATGGTGCGATATACTGCCTATGTGCCGCCCTGCGATACACAGCTCCGCTTGGAGCTATGGCGAGGGCATGATAAGGGTAACGATACCAAAGCAGGTATACGAGCTGGCCTCAGAGTCGAAATTCAGCGAAGCAGTTAAGGCATATTACCTCGACAGGTTTGGGCTGGAAACGGATATAGCCATAGCGGCCGGCGAAAACATGGAGCTTGAGCTGCCTAAGGAGGAGAAGCCGCCGGAGCAGCCGCAAAAAAGGCCGGAGCAAAAGAAAAAGACCACGCCGGACAGGGCGGAGGTCATATACGGCAAGCCAATAAGGAAATCATCCATTATACCGCAGCGGGATGCGAACGAGACAATGGGCTACGTTACGGTAAAGGGAGAGGTGCTCTCGCTCGAAACCACAAAGCAGAAGAGCGGGCGGACGATAGCCACATTTACCGTGAGCGACCACACAAATACACTGCCGTGCAAGCTGTTTCTTGAGGAGAGCGAGCTCAGCGTCGTTGAGGCGATAAGCGGCATACAGAAAAAGAAGGACATACTCATAGTATCCGGCAAATACATGATGGATCAGTGGCTGCGCCGCATGTGCATATTCCCGAGGGATATAGGCTGGGAGCCGAGGCAGGTGCGGACGGATAACGCCGAGGAAAAGCGGGTGGAGCTGCACCTGCACACCAAGATGTCCAGTATGGACGGCCTGACGGACGTTAAAGAGGCGATAAAGACCGCTGCCCGCTGGGGTCATAAGGCCGTGGCCATTACGGATCACGGCGTGGTGCACGCCTTTCCGGATGCTGTTGCACAGGCGGACAAGCTGAAGAAGGACGGAAAGGACATAAAGGTGCTGCTGGGGGTAGAGGGATACCTGATGCCGGACAGCACGCTCATAGACAGGCTGGGCGAATACGTCGCGATAGGCGCAGTGTCGTATCCCGGCGTAAAGGAGGACGACGTATTCGAAATAGCCGCGCTCCGCTTTGACGAAAACGGTGAGAAGGAGGGTATATCCGTCGTCATAAACAGCGGCGCCGCCTTTACCGGGGCGATGGCGGAGGAAACGGGGCTGACCAGGGAGATAATTTCCGGCGGTGTTGGGCTCCGCGAGGGCTTGAGCCGCATATTTGACTTTATAGGCAGCGGTGTAAAGGTAGTTCACGACCCTGCGGAGCTGAACAACCTCAGGCTGCATATGCAGCACTTTGGGACCGAGCCGGATGCGCACTGCATAAGCACATCCATGCTGTTCCATTATCTGCACAGGGAATGCAAGGATACCGGCCTCGAGGCTGCGGCAAAGGCGCTGGGCGTTGAATACGGCAGCAGGGCTATGGACAGGGCGAGAGCCGTTGCTGGGATAATGCGGGCAGAGCTGGACGAGATGACTGCAAAGGACGTTAAAAAGCTGCCGGTGATAGATGCGGTTCCGAAGGAAAAGGGCAAGGGGCGCAGGCTTACTTACCATATAATCATAATCGCAAAAAACCACGAGGGACTCATGAATCTCTACCGCCTCGTGTCGTATGCTCACCTTGAGCACCTGAGAAAGGTGCCGCAGATACCGAGGAGCCTGCTCAATATGCACCGCGAGGGGCTCATCGTGGGCTCTGCCTGCGAGGCGGGCGAGCTTTTCCGCGCGGTGCTGAGGGACGAAAGCGACGAGCAGCTCATGTCCATAGCGGATATGTACGACTTCCTTGAAATACAGCCGATAGGCAACAACGCATTTTTGATGCGCAACGGCACCATAAAGGACGAGGAGGGGCTGCGGGACCTCAACCGCAGGATAGTGCACCTCGGCGAAATGATGAATAAGCCCGTTGTTGCGACGGGAGACGTTCATTTTCTGGAGCCGGACGATGCCCTTTTCCGCAGCATAATCATGCACGCGAGGGGCTTTGAGGACGCCGAGGAGCAGGCGCCGCTGTACTTTAAGACCACAGAGGAAATGCTGGAGGAGTTTTCCTACCTTGGCGAGGAAAAGGCTATGGAGGTCGTCGTCACCAACCCGAATGCGATAGCGGACAGCTGCGACAGAATGAAGGCGTTCCTTTCCGAAAAGGGCACGTATGCGCCGACCTTCCCCGGGGCAAACGACGAGCTTAAGGATATGGCGCTGAAAAAGGCGCATGAGATATACGGCGACGAGCTGCCTGAGGTGGTTCAGAAAAGGCTGGACAGGGAGCTCAGCTCCATAATCGGCAACGGCTATTCCTCGCTGTACCTCATGGCGCAGCGGCTCGTGCATAAGTCAAACAGCGACGGCTACCTTGTTGGCTCGAGGGGCTCCGTCGGCTCCTCCTTTGTTGCAAATATGGCGGGCATAACCGAGGTGAACGCGCTTCAGCCGCACTATGTCTGCCCAAGCTGCCGCCACAGCGACTTTGACGTGGACCGCACGAAATATGCCTGCGGCGTGGATATGCCGGATAAGAACTGCCCCGTTTGCGGCACAAAAAACAAAAAGCTGGGGTATGAGATCCCTTTCGAGGTGTTCTTGGGCTTCAAGGGGGACAAAACGCCGGATATCGACCTCAATTTTTCGGGCGACTATCAGCCCGTGGCGCATAAATACGTCGAGGTGATGTTTGGCGAGGGGCACGCCTTCCGCGCAGGGACAATATCCGGCGTAAAAGATAAAATAGCATACGGCTACGTGCGCTCCTACTGCGAGGCGAACGGGATAAACGCCAGCAAGGACGAGATGGACAGGATGGTTCAGGGCTGTGCCGGCGTTAAAAAGACCACGGGGCAGCACCCGGGCGGCATAGTCATAGTTCCGAAAGAAAACGACATAATGGAGTTTACTCCGGTGCAGTACCCGGCGGATAGAAGCGAGGGAGATACCATAACCACCCATTTCGACTTCCACGCCATGGACGACAGGCTGGTAAAGCTGGATATACTCGGCCACGATGACCCGACGGTATTGAAAATGCTCAAGGACATAACCGGGCTGGATCCGCAGACCATACCGCTGGACGACCCCGAAACGATGAAGATATTCCGAACCAGCGAGCCGCTCGGCGTGACGCTGGAGGAGCTGGACTGCGACGTGGGCAGTATCGCGATACCCGAATTTGGCACGACCTTTGTAAGACAGATGCTCAAGGATACCCGCCCGACCACGATGGAGGAGCTGGTCAGAATATCCGGCCTTTCCCACGGCACGGACGTTTGGCTGGGCAACGCGCAGGATCTGGTGCTCAGCGGCACCGCGACCCTGTCTCAGGTAATATGCACGCGAGACGACATAATGAACTACCTCATACTGCGCGGCGGCGACCCGTCAATGTCGTTTAAGACTATGGAGAGCGTCCGCAAGGGCAGGGGGGTCACGCCGGAGATGGAGGAGCACATGCACTCCATAGACACGCCGCAGTGGTTCATAGATTCCTGCAAAAAGATAAAGTATATGTTCCCGAGGGCGCACGCCGCGGCCTATGTTATGATGGCCTTTAGAGTAGCGTACTATAAGGTGCATTTGCCGCTGGCCTTTTATTCGGTGTATTATACCGTCCGTGCGGATGCCTTTGATATTTCCAAGGCGGAGGGTGGCGCGCAGAGGGTGCTTGCAAACATAAACGCCATAAAGAAAAAGGGCAACGATGCGGACAAAAAAGAGGAGGACCTGTTGACCATACTCGAGGTCGTGTTTGAAATGAACAAAAGAGGGATAGAGCTCCTTCCGGTCGACCTTTATAAATCAAAGGCGAGCCGGTTTGTGATAGAGGACGGAAGGATAAGACCGCCGTTTTCCTCGGTTGCCGGGGTGGGCACAAACGCCGCCGTAGGCATTGCGGAGGGCACGAAGGGTGGCAAATATACCTCGATAGAGAACTTTCAGGCGCGGACGGGGGCAAACTCCGCCGTGATAAAGGCACTGCAGGAGGCGGGCTGCCTCGACGGGCTGCCGGAGACGGATCAGCTGACGCTGTTTTAAAAAACTCATATGCGGCGCCGGTGCCGGCAATAATATGCTTGCAATAAAGCGCCGCATATGGTATGCTTTTATCGTTGCGATATGGCAATTAGCCGTATTTTTGTTTCAGGGTAAGAGTGGGCGCGTCCTGCTCTTTTGTTTTGAGTAGCGGAGGGACGAAATGAAGACCACCGAAAAAGTGGATGCCCTGCTGAGGCCGGTGGTCTCCGGCATGGGCTACGAGCTGGATGAGGTAGAGTTCCAAAAGGAGCAGGGGAACTGGGTGCTGACGCTGTACATCGAGCACGCGGACGGCAGCAGCGTTACCATAGACGACTGCGAGGCGGTGAGCCGAGCGGTGGATCCGGTGCTGGATGAGGCAGACCCTATCGAGCAAGCCTACTACCTCAGCGTATCCTCCATAGGCATAGACAGGCCGCTCAAAAAGGAGCGGGATTACCGGCGCAATATGGGCAAGCTGATAACCGTAAGGCTGTATGCTCCGATAAACGGCAAAAAGGAATACACCGGCGAGCTTACTTCATATACCGAGGATTCCTTTACCATAGCCACGGCGGGCGGGGATATGACCTTTGAGAAAAGGGACGCCTCCAAGGTGCAGCCGTATATAGACTTTAAGGCGCTGGAAAAGAACCTTAAGGAATTAGAAGCGGATTTTGAGAATATAGAGACAGAAGGGGATAATGAGAGATGAACGCCGAATTTATAGAGGCACTGAACGCAATAGAAAAAGAACGCGGAATAAACAAGGACGTACTGATAGACGCATTTGAGTCTGCCCTTATAGCGGCGTACAAGCGCAACTACGGCAACGTTGGCAACGTGCGCGCAATGGTGGATAGGGAAACGGGCGAGGTTCAGATGTATGCTTCAAAAACCGTCGTTGAAACCGTTGAAAACCCGTATACCGAGGTGTCCCTTGCCGAGGCAAGGAAGGTCAACGTGCTCTACGAGGTCGGCGATGTGCTGGAGGAAGAGGTAGACCCCAGAAAGTTCGGCCGAATAGCCGCACAGACAGCAAAGCAGGTGGTCGTGCAGCGCATACGCGAGGCGGAGCGCGGCGCGGTATACGATGAGTTTTCCGAGAAGGAGAACGAGGTTCTCACCGCCATAGTTCAGCGCGCGGAGAAGAACGGGATATACGTAGAGCTGGGCAAGACGGACGGCTTCCTTGCCGTCTCCGAGACGATAGCGGGCGAGACCTACAACACGAGCGACAGGCTGAAGGTATACGTGCTTGAGGTGCGCAAAACCAACAAGGGGCCGCAGGTAATAGTTTCGAGAACTCATCCGGGTCTTGTAAAGAGGCTGTTTGAGCTTGAGGTGCCGGAAATACAGACCGGCATAGTGCAGATAAAGTCCATAGCCCGCGAGGCAGGCTCCCGCACCAAGGTTGCGGTGTGCTCATCCGACCAGCAGGTGGATGCCGTAGGTGCCTGCGTAGGCCAGAAGGGCATAAGGGTGGAGCGCATAGTGAATGAGCTTCACAACGAGAAGATAGATATAATCGAGTGGGATTCGGATCCCGCCGTATATATAGCAAAGTCGCTCAGCCCCGCAAGGGTCATGATGGTGTACATCAACGAGGCTGAAAAGGCCGCAAAGGTCATAGTGCCGGATAATCAGCTTTCTCTTGCAATAGGCAAGGAGGGACAAAACGTTCGCCTTGCGGCAAAGCTGACCGGATGGAAGATAGACATAAAGAGCCAGAGCCAGGCGGAGGAGGATATGGATATATCCAATGCCGACGCCGCAGAGGAGAACGAGGGGAGCCTTGAAGAGTAGTTTTCGGAGGAAAGAGGATGCCCGCTAAGAAGATACCCATGAGGATGTGTGTTGGCTGCCGCGAGATGAAACCCAAAAAGGAGCTTATACGCATAGTGCGCTCGCCCGAGGGCGAGATAAGCGTTGATAGAACCGGGAAGGCGCAGGGGCGCGGCGCTTACATCTGCCAAAGCATCGGGTGCTTGAACAAGGCTCGCAAAATAAAGGCACTGGAAAGAGCGCTTGAGCACGGGATAGCGGACGAGGTATTCGAAAGACTTTCCTTGGAGATAGGCAATGAGTAACGACAGGCTCCGCACCGCGCTGGGCTTCTGCGCAAAGGCGGGTAAGTGCATATCCGGCGACTTTGCCGCAGAAAGAGCGGTCAAGGACAGGAGGGCGATGCTCGTAGCGCTGGACAGCGGCGTATCCGCCGCAACAAGGGAACGGTATGAGGGGCTGTGCGAAAGAGCCGGCATACCCTGCGTTTATGTAGAGGAGCTGGGCAAAGCGATAGGCAAGGAAAACCGCATGATAGCTGCGGTAAAGGATGCGGGGTTTGCCCGCATGATAGATGAGGCATATAGAGCCTCACAGCAAAAGTAACAACCGGGGGGGAATATCTATGGCAAATAAGACGATGGATTCCGCACGCGAATTTGAAACTCGGGCAAAGCAGCTGCTGGAGCGCGTAAAAAAGATGCAGGGCGACCTCAGCTCTGCGCTCCAGTCGGTCAAAAAGGCGGAAGGTGAGCTTATAGATAAGGAAAAACGCGCCGAAAAGGAGCGCATAGAGCGAGAGCGAGCCGAAAGGCTGCGCGAGGTACTTTCGAGCGAGGGCGATCTTGCCTACCATATCGGGAGCGACGATGACGAGGCGGAGCCCAAGGCCGCCGAGCCGGAAAAGGCGCCCGAGGCGCCGGCTGAAGCGCCCAAGGCAAAGAGCGAGCCTGTCAAGCCTGCCGAGCCCGAGCAAAAGGCGGAGAAAAAGCCGGAACCGAAGCCGGCACAGTCGGTTCAGCAGCGCCCTGCATACGAGCGCAGGGACCCGAGGCCTGAGAGCAGGCAGCAGCGCCGCGAGGACGGCAGACAGCAGCAGAGGACGGAGCGCCCGCAGCAGCGCACAGACAGACCGCAGAGGCCGGCACAGGGAGGCTACCAGCCGAGACCTGCTGCAAGGACGGTGGATGCCCAAGTTTCTGCGGGAAGGGAGCAGGGCAAGAACAGCAGGGCACAGAAGCCGCAGACCAGAGACGACGAGCGCAAGGCGCCGAAGAATAAAAAGACCATTATGAAAGAAAACACCAGAGCCGCAGGCGGCTGGGACGATGACACCCCGATGGGCCGCAGGCAGAAGCGCAAGCAGCAGGCAGCGCACAAGCCGGAGCCGGTAAAAATCGAGAAGGTGGTGCTGACCACCGAGACGATAACCGTCAAGGATCTTTCCGAAAAGATCGGCAAGCCGGCGGCGGAGATCATCAAAAAGCTGTTCATACTCGGCATTATGGCTACCATAAACCAGGAGATCGATTACGATACCTGCTCTCTGATAGCGGCCGACTACGGCATCGACATCGAGCTCAACATAGCAAAGACTGCGGAGGATGTGCTCAACGAGAGCATGGAGGAGGCGGATGCCGAGGAGAACCTCGTTGCCCGCCCGCCGGTGGTTACCATAATGGGTCACGTTGACCACGGCAAGACCTCGCTGCTGGATGCCTTCCGCGAGAGCAGCATAACCGAGGGCGAGGCCGGCGGCATAACCCAGCACATAGGCGCATACACCGTTTCCTGCAAGGGACGCACCATAACCTTCATAGACACCCCGGGTCATGAGGCGTTCACCTCAATGAGAGCCCGCGGCGCGCAGGTCACGGATATAGTAATACTGGTCGTTGCAGCGGATGATGGCATAATGCCGCAGACCGTTGAGGCGATAAACCACGCGAAGGCGGCAGATGTCCCCATAATTGTTGCCATAAACAAGATAGACAAGGACACTGCCAACCCGGACAGGGTAATACAGCAGCTCACAGAGTACGGTCTCGTTGCCGAGGAGTGGGGCGGCGATACCATATGTGTTCCGGTATCTGCAAAGAAGCGCATAAATCTCGATACGCTGCTTGAAATGGTGCTGCTGCAGGCGGATGTTCTGGAGCTTAAGGCCAACCCGGACAGGGCGGCAAAGGGCACCATAATCGAGGCGGAGCTGGACAAGGGACGCGGCCCTGTTGCAACGGTGCTGGTGCAGAACGGCACGCTGAAGGTCGGCGACCCGATAGTGGCGGGAACCGCATTCGGCCGCGTTCGCGCGATGATGGACGACAAGGGACGCAGGGTATCCACTGCGGGCCCGAGCCAGCCGGTCGAGGTGCTGGGCTTTGGCGAGGTGCCCTCTGCGGGCGATGTGATGAACGTTGCGGAGGTAGATAAGCTGTCCCGTCAGGTCGCAGAGGAGCGCCGCGACAGGATAAAGGCGGAGCAGATACGCAACATGTCCAAGGTGTCGCTGGACGATCTGTTCAGCCAGATAGAGGCCGGCAACGTAAAGGATCTGAACATTATAGTAAAGGCAGATGTTCAGGGTACCGTTGAGGCCATAAAGCAGGCGCTGGAGAAGCTCTCTAACGACGAGGTAAGGGTGCATTGCATACACGGCGGCGTAGGCGCGATAACCGGCTCGGATATAGTATTCGCCTCTGCCTCCAACGCACTTGTAGTAGGCTTTAACGTGCGCCCGGATGCTGCGGCAAGGGAAGCCGCAGAGCGCGAAAAGGTCGATGTGCGCACATATAACGTAATATACAACGTCATAGAGGACGTTGAAAACGCCATGAAGGGTCTGTTTGCCCCCGTATATAAAGAGGTCGCACTAGGCAGCGCCGAGGTACGCAATACCTTTAAGGTATCCGGCGTCGGAACCATTGCAGGTGCATATGTAAAGGACGGCAAGATCACCCGCTCCGCGCAGGTGCGCGTCGTTCGCGGCGGCATAGTGCTGCACGACGGCAAGATAGGCTCACTCAAGCGCTTTAAGGACGATGCTAAGGAGGTCGCAGCGGGCTACGAGTGCGGTATAGGCATTGAGAACTTTAACGATATCCGCGAGGGAGATATGATCGAGGCCTATACGATGGAGCAGATCGAACGATAAAACCGAGAAAGGCGAGCTTATGTCCATTCGCTACGAAAGAATGAACGAGGAGATCAAAAAGACCATCAGTGAGATCATAAAGGACATGAAGGATCCGCGGGTCTCCGATATGACGACGATAATGTCCGTTGACGTCACCAACGACCTGAAGCAGGCAAAGGTGCTGGTGAGCGTATACGACAAGGACGACGAGGTGCGCAGGGGTACTGTTGAGGCGCTCAACCACGGCAGCGGCTTTATAACGAGAGAGCTTGGAAAGCGCATGCAGCTTAGGGCTTTGCCAAAGCTCAGCTTCAGGCTGGACAGCTCGATCGAGTACAGCGTGCACATTTCCGAGATAATTGACAGCCTGCACAAAAACGACAAGTAGCTTTTACCGGGCGGTGAGGCAAGGCTTCATCGCCCTGTTTTTTAGGGAGGTACCGCAAATGAAGGGCAGCATAGAGAATATGGCTCGCTTTATTGAGGGCAATCAGGCGTTCAGCATAATATCCCACATTTCGCCGGACGGAGATGCCATCGGCTCCGGCCTTGCGCTGGCGCAGCTGCTGAGGGGGCTGGGCAAGGCCACCGAGAACATCTGCTGCGACGCGATACCCGAGGCGTACAGGTTTATTCCCGGGGCGGAGGGCTTCCTACTGCCAGAGCAGGCGAATGGGTATGCCGCCGTTATCGCCGTTGACTGCGCGGACATAGGCAGGCTCGGGGTGGCTAAGGGCATATTCGAGAGCGCCGCCACAACGGCTAATATAGACCACCACGGCACAAATACGCTGTATGCCGAGCACAACCTTGTTGAGGAAACGGCGGCCTGCGCCGAGCTTATTTACCGGCTTGGCTGCGCTCTGGGCGCTGAAATAGACAGGGACACTGCAAGCTGCCTGCTTACTGCGCTCGTGACGGATACAGGCTGCTTTGCCTACTCAAACGTGACCAGGGACACAATGGCCATAGCCGGCGAGCTTATCGCCCTAGGCGCGGATAACGCCCGCATAAACAGGCTGGTTTACCATACCGAGCCAGTGGGCAAGGTGCGTATGCACGCCTATGCGCTGGAGCGGCTGCGAATGTATGGCAACGGCAGGATAGCGATAGCTACCCTGACCGAGGGGGAAATGTCGCCATTCGGCCCGGAGGCGTATACCGAGGGGATAGTTGAAAAGCTGCGGGATATAGATACTGTTGAAATAGCGATATTTTTGCGGCAGCACGACGGCGACGTTAAGGCGAGCCTTCGCGCAAAGGAAACCGCCGACGTTTCCCGCATCGCCGCAAAAATGGGCGGCGGCGGCCATATAAGAGCCGCGGGCTATACCGAAAGAGAAACGACTGTATGCGAGGCGGAGAAAAAGGCCGCCGCGCTTGCGCTGGAGGAGCTTGAAATATGCTTGAAGGGGTCGTAAACGTATTGAAGCCGCCGGGCATGAGCTCCAGCGACGTCGTAACGGATATACGGCGCATATTCGATATGAAGCGGGTCGGCCACACCGGAACGCTGGACCCGGGCGCTGCCGGCGTGCTGCCGATATGCATTGGCAGGGCAACGCGGCTGTTTGACTACCTTGTGGACAAGGAAAAGGAATATATTGCCGAAATAGCCTTTGGCGTTGCTACGGATACGCAGGATTCCTACGGCACGGCGGAGCGCAGGGAGCAGGTCAATGTGACAGAAGAGCTGCTGCTTTCGGCGCTGCCGAGGTTCATAGGCAAACAGAAGCAGACGGCGCCGCTCTATTCCGCCCTGTCCGTTGACGGGAAGAAGATGTATAAGCTGGCGAGGCAGGGCGTCGAGGTTGAGCGCAAGGTTCGCGATATCAACGTTCCGGAGCTTTCGTATATATCGCAAACAGATGAAAACAGGTATCTTATAAGGATCGTCTGCTCAAAGGGGACGTATGTTCGAACGCTTTGCAGCGATATCGGCGAGAGCGTCGGTGCTCCGGCGCATATGTCATTTCTGCTGCGCACCCGCTCCGGAGCTTTTTCGCTGGACGACAGCTTTACTATAGATGAGCTGAAGACGCTTAAGGAGCAAAACGGCCTATCGAGCGCCGTAATACCCATCGAGCAGGCACTTATGCACATCGGCGAGGCGCGCATGACGCTCAACAAAAAGGGCGAGCATTTCCTGACGCACGGCGCGGAGGTGGTCTTCCCCGGGGTAGAGCGGCTGCCGAAGGATACCCCGCTGCGCGCATACTGCAACGGAAAATTTTTAGGCATAGCAAAATCAAACGGCGAGGCGGTGCATATCTGCGCCTTCCTCGCGCCGGAAGAAGAATGAAGAAAACGGCGATCGCCCTCGGCACCTTTGACGGGGTGCACAAGGGACACAGGGAAATAATAAAGGCAATGCTCTCCGCGGCGGAAAGGGGCGGCCTAGACCCGCTCATATACACCTTTTCCAACCACCCCGCGGGGCTTTTCGGCAAGTCCTTTACCATGATAATGACGGACTCGGAGCGCATTTCAGCGCTTGAGCGGCTTGCGCCTGTCGCCGCGGAAAGGCTGGATATGCAGCTTGCCGCGACAGAGCCGGAGGACTTCGTCTGCCATATGGTGGAGCGGTATAAAATGGGAGCCGCCGTTGCCGGGTTCAACTATACCTTTGGCAGCAGGGGGGCGGGCAACACCGAAACGCTGCGCAGGCTCGGCAAAAAATACGGCTTTGAGGTGCTCGAGATACCGGCGCTGATGTATAACGGCGAGCCTATATCCAGCACCAGAATACGCGGCTGCATAGAGCGCGGAGACATTACCGAGGCAAACGCAATGCTCGGCTACCGCTTTACCATGACAGGCGAGGCGGAAAGGCGGGGCAACAGTGCGCTCATAACCGCAGCAAAGGGGCGCATAATACCAGCCTCGGGCAGCTACCGCATAGAAATATCCGGCAGGGAGCTTGACTGCGCCGTATTGCCGGATGGCACAGTTGAGCTTGACCGGCCGCTCTGCGGCGCCGCAGAGCTGCGCTTTATAAGCCGTGAGCGCTGAAAAAGCTATTTACAACATACATTTACTGTGATAGAATAAGCTCGCTTGAACCGGAGGCTGTGTTCTGCGCCGCTCCATAGCGCTATACTCGGTTTTCGGCGATTTATAAAATTCAATGGAGGATATTAAAATGACCAAAGCAGAGATCATCGCGAAGTACGCGACCCATGAAGGCGATACCGGCTCCCCCGAGGTTCAGATCGCCCTGTTGACCGACCGCATCAACCACCTGAACGAGCACCTCAAGGAGAACAAGAACGACCATCACTCCCGCCGTGGCCTGCTCAAGATGGTTGGCCGCCGCCGCGGTCTTCAGAACTACCTCAAGAAGACCGACATTGAGCGCTATCGTAAGATCTGCGCCGAGCTGGGTCTGCGCAAGTAACTGCGTTTCAATCGAGCGGCTCCGAAAGGGGCTGCTCTTTTGATTTTAACAACATATTGTATT
The DNA here is from genome assembly GCA_963640685.1 of Acutalibacteraceae bacterium. GTDB lineage: Bacteria > Bacillota > Clostridia > Christensenellales > CAG-138 > SFEL01. The sequence continues at coordinate 25,778 of CAVIAA010000014.1, read as the reverse complement.
TACCGACAGCTATCCCCACAAGGCGGCAAAAAATTCATATTTTGTTTGCAGAAAGGCTTTGATAATTTAAGCCGATGGGGATATAATATGCTTACAGAGAAAAGCAAAAGCGGCTTTTGGCAGGCCGATAAAAGGAGGAGATAACTATGAAAAGGAGAGTATTAGCGCTTGCGCTTGCACTTGCAATGGTGCTTGTGATGGTGCCTGCGCTGGCTGATGAAGGGGAAAATGGGGAAACTCAACCTGTTGAGAGCATAAAGAAACGATGTACTAAATGCCACACCCAAGTCGACAGTGTGGGTCTCTGCACGAAATGTGCTTCAGCGCAGGATAATACGCAGCAGGTAGTAATGCCCAGCTATGAAGCACCGGTTGCCAACTCAGATGAAAGTGGCGACAACACTGGCAGCACCGGCAGCGGTAGTGTCAGCACCGACAGCAGTAGTAGCACCACCGGCAACGATGGTGGCAACAACGACAACGGTAGTGGCAACAACGACAACGGTAGTGGCAACACCGGCAGCGAAAGTGGCGACAACACTGGCAGCACCGGCAGCGGTAGTGTCAGCACCGACAGCAGTAGTAGCACCACCGGCAACGATGGTGGCAACAACGACAACGGTAGTGGCAACAACGACAACGGTAGTGGCAACACCGGCAGCGAAAGTGGCAACAACACCGGCGGCGGTAGTAGCAACACCGGCGGCGGTAGTGGCAGCACCGGCAGCGAAAGTGGCGACGGTGAGACCACACCTACTACTGACTGCACTCATGCTTGGAGCGCTCCCACTTGGGCATGGAGCGCTGATTACAGCGTTGCATCGGCAACATTCACATGCACGAAAACAGAGTGCAGCAAAAGCGAAATTAAGCAAGCTACTGTAACTACCAGCACCGAATACAGCGGTTGCTATGTTTATACGAAGTATACGGCAACGGTGACCGGCCCTGACGAAAAGGGATATTCCGACAGCCAGACCACAAACTGCCGCCGTTCCGACTGGTACTACGACCGCACCTATTATACCCCCTGCCGTCCGGTATGGTGCGACACAAGCTACACCGCCTGCGGCCCCTGCGGCCACTGGGGCTGCGGAAACGTATGCACGAGGTACAGCAGCTGCACCCCCTGCAAGAACTACACGCCGACCTTCAGGGTAGGCGGCTACAGCTGCCTTGCAACCCCTAAGACCGGCGACGCATCCGTCATCGCCCCCGCAATGCTCGCGCTCATAGGCGCGGCGGGCGCAGTGCTCGGCAAAAAGCGCAAATAACAAATAAAATGCTTGTTAAGGCTCTTCCGAAGGGAGGAGCCTTTTGTATTGCCATTTTGCGAAAAACAGTGTATAATAAATTGGTTTATAATAAGAGAAGATGAAAAGGAGCATGAACATGCAAGGCAAGACATTTACAATGGAGCTGGCAGGCAAGATCCTGACTATCGAAACGGGCAAATACTGCGAGCAGGCAGGCGGGAGCGCGTTCGTACGCATGGGCGACGCTGTGGTCATGGTAAACGCAACGGTTGCAAAGCAGCCGCGCGACGGCGTTGATTTCCTTCCCCTCTCGATAGAGTTTGAGGAGAAGATGTACTCCGTCGGCAAAATACCCGGCGGCTATATAAAGCGCGAGGGGCGCCCCTCCGAAAAGGCGATACTTTCCTGCCGCCTTATCGACCGTCCTCTCCGCCCGCTCTTCCCAAAGGGCTTCTATAACGACATTCAGGTCATAGCGACGGTTCTCTCCGTCGATCCCGACGTTCAGCCGGAGATACTCGGCATGATAGGCTCCTCCGCAGCGCTTGCAATGAGCGAAGCGCCCTTTGCGGGGCCGACAGGCGCGGTATCCGTCGGCATGGTGGACGGCAGATATATAATCAACCCAACGCTTGAGGAGCGCAACAACAGCAGGCTGCACCTTACCGTTGCGGGAACAAAGGACGCCGTGATGATGGTCGAGGCGGGCGCAAACGAGCTTACCGAAAAGGAAATGCTGGATGCGATACTGCTGGCACACGAAGAGGTAAAGAAGATAGTTGCCTTCATAGACGAAATTGCGGCGGAGTGCGGCAAGCCCAAGATGGAGGTCAACGTATACCATCCCGATGAGGCGTTTACGGAGCTCGTTCGCAGCTATGCGAGGGACAAGGTCGAGTGGCAGCTGGATACCTTTGAGCGCAAGGAGCGGGAAGCACGCAGCGAGCAGGTAAAGCAGGAGGTAATAGACCACTTTGCCGAGGAATACCCGGATTCCGCAAGCGATATAGACATGATACTCTATAATCTTACGAAGGAGATAGTAAGGGATAAGATAATCAACCGCAAGATCCGCCCGGATGGACGCGCTCAGGATGAGATACGCCCGATATGGAGCGAGGTCGGCGTTCTGCCGAGGGTACACGGCAGCGGCGTTTTCACAAGGGGTCAAACTCAGGTGATGACGATAGCGACACTTGCGCCTCTTTCCGAGGGGCAGGAGCTGGACGGCATAGACGAGGTGCACTTCAAGCGCTATATGCACCAGTATAATATGCCGCCGTACAGCGTTGGCGAGGTTCGCCGCGTTGGCAGTCCCGGCAGGCGCGAAATAGGCCACGGCGCCCTTGCGGAGCGCGCGCTCGTGCCGATGCTCCCCTCCGAGGAGGAGTTCCCGTATGCAATGCGCCTCGTTTCCGAGGTAATAAGCTCAAACGGCTCAACCTCTCAGGCATCAATCTGCGCAAGCACTCTCGCCCTTATGGATGCGGGCGTGCCTATAAAGAAGCCGGTTGCGGGCGTTGCAATGGGTCTTATCAAGGACGATTCCAACGGGAACATCGCCGTTCTTACGGATATTCAGGGTCTTGAGGATTTCCTTGGCGATATGGACTTCAAAGTGGCCGGTACCCGCGAGGGCATAACCGCCATACAGATGGATATAAAGATAAAGGGCATAGACGAGCAGATACTCACCCGCGCGCTGGAGCAGGCGCGCAAGGGCCGCCTGTTCATACTGGACAAGATGGCGGAGACCATAAGCCAGCCCCGCGCAGAGCTCTCCCCCTATGCGCCGCGCATTATGCAGTTCAGCATACATCCCGATAAGATCCGCGAGGTCATCGGCTCCGGCGGAAAGACCATCAACGGCATTATCGCCGCAACCGGCGTTAAGATCGACCTTGAGGACGACGGGCGCGTGTTTATCGCCTCTCCCGATGCGGAGGCGGCGGCTGAGGCAAAGCGCATGATAGACGACATCTGCCGCGATATCGAGGTCGGCGGCGTGTTCCTCGGCAAGGTAGTCAATATACTGCCCATCGGCGCGCAGGTCGAGCTCAAGCCCGGCAAGAAGGGTCTTGTGCATATCAGCCGCCTTGCGAACCACAGGGTAGAGAAGGTCGAGGACGAGGTGCAGATCGGTGACGAGATACTCGTCCGCGTTATTGCCATCAAGCCGGACGGCAAGATCGACCTTACCCGCAAGGAGCTTCTGCCCGACGCGAAGAAATAATCAAGCAGCTTATATGTGCGGGCGGAGGATATCCGCCCGCACGTTGCTTTGATGCATATACACTATCCCGCCTTCATAGATTGTCATATGGAGGGCGGGACATGAGAAGAAAGCATAGATTTACAAGCGGTTTATTTACAAATATTTTCCTTGCGGCGCTGATCGCGGCGCTGTATTATGCTACACAGCCGGGCAGCGCAGTTCCTGCTGCTGCGCCGGTGCATCGCGGCGGCGGAAACGGCGTTGCGCTGCAGTTTGCCGTCAGCTGGGACGCTGCGGCTTTGCCGGACATATTGGACACTTTAAACAAAAGCGGCGTAAGGGCAACCTTCGCCGTGAGCGGCAAATGGGCTGACGACAACCCGGAGCTGCTGGAGAGAATAGCGGCGGACGGGCACGAAATAGCCGCAATGGGGTATTATCCCGAAATGGACGGCGGGCTGAAATGGACGCTGAACGACTTAAAACGGTCGCTAAACACGATAGAAGGACTGACCGGCAAAAGGCCGAGCATATATTACGAGGGCGAGCGGAGCGGACTTTTGTCCGCTGCCGCGGCAAAGATACTCGGTGTTACCGCCGTATCCGAAACGATAGACCTGCTCTCGGCAAAAGGAACGGCGGAGGACATACTTTCCCGCCTGCCGGAGAAGCCTATTGAGGGGAGTATACTCCTGCTTAGGCCAACGGCGGCTTGCAGCGAGGCGTTGCCGGGCATAATAAACGCTATACAACTGAAAGGAATGGGGCTTACGGTCACGGGCGACCTTATCAGCCCCGGGGAATGATACAAAAGGTGATAGTAAGAGAAGCTCTTCCAAACGGGGTAAGGCTTATTGCCCAGGAAATGCCGGGCTACCGCTCGGTATCGATGGCGGTTTGGGTAAAGGCAGGCTCGGTATATGAGCGGGGAGCCGAGTCCGGCATATCTCATTTTATAGAGCACATGGTATTCAAGGGGACAAAGAGCCGCACCGCCGGCGATATAGCCGCAGAGATGGACGCGGTTGGCGGCAGCATAAACGCCTATACCGCAAAGGAGTGCACCTGCTTTTATGCAAAGGTGCTGGGCGAGAGCATAGACCTTGCGGCGGACATGCTGAGCGACATAGCCTGCGACCCAAAGCTGGACAACGATGACATAGAGCGGGAAAAGGGCGTGGTTTGCGAGGAGATACTCATGCTGGAGGATGACCCGGAGGACCTTGCACACGAGACGCTCGGCGCGGTCATATACCAGACGAGCCCGCTTGCGGAGCCAATACTCGGCACGCAGGATACTGTTCGTGCGTTTACGAGGAATGACATACTTTCATATATGGACAAGCGGTATGTGCCGGAGAACATAGTTGTCTCCTGTGCTGGCAATTTCCGCATGGATGAGCTTAGGAGCGTGCTTTCGGGCAGGTTCCAAAGGGCGGGCGGGGGAGATAGCTGCCCGACGATAGGCAACCGGCTCATCGACAAGAGGCAATTTCGCGCCGTGGAAAAGGATATTGAGCAGGTGCATATATGCTTGGGCTTTCCGGGCTTTGCCGGGGACACCGAGGAGCAGTTCGCGCTGCTGGTGCTGAATAATGCACTGGGCGGCAGCATGAGCTCGAGGCTGTTTCAGAAGATAAGAGAGGAAAAGGGCCTGGCATATTCGGTATATTCCTATCCGACAAGCTATTCGGACACCGGCTACTTTGCCCTCTATGCGGGGACAGGTGAAAAGCAGGCCGCAAGGGTCACGCAGCTTATGCTGGAGGAGATAGCCGAGGTAAGAAAAAACGGCATAACAAAAGAGGAATTTGCCCGCAGCAGGCAGCAGCTCAAGGGCAACTATATGCTGGGGCTGGAGAGCACGGCATCGCGCAGCAGCTCGCTGGGGCGAGGCGAGCTACGTGGGCGGGTATATACCGATGAGGAGCTTATAAGCCGAATAGAGAACGTGACTATGGAAAGCGTGGAGGCGATAATCCCCCGCGTATTGGATACCGGCAGAATGGCCGGGGCGTTCGTTGGCAGGATAAACAAAAACCAAACGGAAGTAAAGAACGTATTTGAAACAGCGTAGGCTGCGTGTGCATACAAAGGAGCTGAGATGGCAAGAAAAAGAAAGGTCAGGATCAACGGCAGATTTTATCTTACCATGCTGGTGCTGCTGGTATCAGTGGTGGCGCTTGTGCTTATAATACCGAACGGCGGGGGCGGAACGCTCAGAAATGCGACGATGGAGGCCAAGATAACGCCTACGGCGGTCATAATCCGCAACGAAAGCACGGTCTCCGTTGAAAAGTTTGACAGGGTGGATCACCTCGTTGATGAAGGAGCCAGCGTAAACGCGGAGGTTCCGGTTGCAACGGTGTACAAATGGGGCTATAACAACGAGATGTCGCAGTCTCTCGCCAGCATACAGCAGAAGATATATAAAAAGCAGCTGGCGATACTGGACGGAGTGGAGTCGACCGAGCTCACCTCGGTAAATTCGCAGATAACCGAGCTGAAGAGCAAGATTGTCGCCAACATTGCGAGCAACGGAGAGGGTGACCTGCTGGAGTATGAGCGCAGCATGAAGGAGCTGCTCAGCCAGCGCACGACCTACCTTAAAAATTCCGTTCAGGCGGATGTTGAACTGAACTCGCTTTATTCCGAGGAAACGGCAAAGCAGACTCAGATAGCGGAGTATACCAGCACGGTAAACGCAAAGATGACGGGGCTGGTGAGCTTTTATTTTGACGGCTATGAGCTGGTGCTCAACGGCGAAAAGCTGGATGTCGTCAGCGCCGATGTACTCAAAAAGATAATAAACGGCGAGAGCGGCGTAAACACCACGACGAGCGAAAGCCTTCTGTTCAGGCTGGTGGACCCGAACAAATGGTATATGGCCTTTATAACGACGCCGGGCGAGGGAGCTATCCTTATGGAGGGGCAGGCATATACCGTTAGCTTTGACGAGCTGGACTGCGAGCCGTACACGGCGACGGCGCTTGCACCGGTGGTTTGCGATGGCGGCATAGTGAACATGCTGGAGTTTACGCAGAACATAGGCGAGCTGCTGAGCATAAGGGTGATAAACGCCACGATAACGGCGCAGCTTTCCGGTCTTGAAATGAACGCCGGGGCGATAAAGACCAAGAACGGCGAGACTTACATCACGACCAGCACCGGCGACGTGCCGGTAGACGTTATAGCGATGAACGGAGACAAGGCGCTTATAAACAGCACCGGCCTTGTTGAGGGAATGAGATACAAAAAGTAACCGCAGAGAGGAAAGGACGGCGGGCAAAATGAGCATAATGGAAAATTATCTCTCTGTTGTTGAGAACATAACCTCTGCCTGCGCAGCGTGCGGGCGCAGCGAGAGCGAAGTTACGCTTATAACCGTGACCAAATTTGTCGACACAGAGCGCATAGCCGAGGCGGTGGCCGCCGGAGCAAGGCACGTTGGCGAAAACAGGCCGCAGGAATTTCGTGATAAGCTGGAATTTTTTCGCGAAAACGAGCTTGATGCGCATTTGATTGGACAATTGCAGCTTAATAAGGTAAAATATGTGGTAGGCAACGCCAGCCTTATACAATCGGTGGACAGGCAGGAGCTTGCCACAGAAATAAGCCGTCTCGCAGAAAAACGCGGCATAGTGCAGAACGTGCTTGCCGAGGTGAACATAGGCGGCGAGGCTCAAAAGAGCGGAGTCCCGCCCGAAGAGCTTAAGGATTTTCTTTCGTTAATTTCCGAGCTGCCCGGCATAAGGGTAAAGGGTATGATGTGCGTGCCGCCCTCTGTGGGAGAGGAGGAGGCGCGCCGCTACTTTACCTCTATGAGGAGGCTCTTTGAGGATATCGCCTCGGCGCATATCCCCAGCGTTGAAATGCAGGAGCTTTCAATGGGCATGAGCGGAGATTATAAATCGGCCATCATGGAGGGCGCAACTATGGTTCGGGTGGGAACGGCCATATTCGGCGCAAGGCCTGTGGCCGCGGCGAGGGCGTAGATACAGATAGACCCAAGCCTTGCAGATACCATTGATATTTTTCTCCAAGCGCCAATTAAACAATCTTATTTAATTGAATGGAGGAAAAACTATGGCAGGAATTCTAAACAAACTCATGGACTTTATCGGCATCGAGGACGCCGAAGAGGAAGAATACTCAAACGGGTACTTCGATGACGAGCAGCAGGCTGCAGCTGAGGACAACGTAGTAAGCCTCGGCAACCGCGGCAGGAGAAAGACCGCCGCTGCGGGCAGCAATGTGGTCAGCCTTCCCACTGCGTCTCCTATGAAGATGGTGGTGTATCATCCCGTTAGCTATGAGGATACACAGAACATCATCGACAATCTTAAGAGCCGCAAACCCGTTATCGTCAACATGGAAGAGCTGGAGATCGACTGTGCTCAGCGCATACTGGATTTCATGGCGGGCGCGATATACGCCCTCGATGGAACCATATATAAGATCTCCCGCGGTATCTTTGTCGTAGCTCCCACCAACTACGACGTCATCGGTAACGATGGCTATACCGACGTTGACGTAATCTGATCAAAACTGCGTTTCGGCAGGCGCGGGGAGTTTCTCCCCGCGCGGGGCCGGAAAGCCCAGCTTGTGAGGTACAATGAAACCCAACGATATAATCGAAAAACAGTTCAACAGGGCATTCTGGGGCTACGACATAATCGAAGTAGACCGTTTTCTTGACGAGGTTTCAAAGGAGCTTGAGCGGATGGGGCAGGAGAATAAGCTGCTTGAGCTGAGGAACCAAATGCTGCTGGATAGAATGGCGGCGGGCGGCGTTGACCTTAGTGAAAACGAGAAGTGAATATATAGGCACAGCCGGGCTAAGCCCCGGCTTTTTTGCGCAAAAGCGGCAAAAAAACGGCACCCGACCAAGGCCGGATGCCGCTGCTTACAAAAAATCGTTTTAAATCAGAGCTTGTAGTTTACCCATTTACAATATTCCTCAAGCCCGGTCTTGCTGCCGTCCCAGTCTGTGCATACCTCGGCATCCGGGAATACCACCATCTCGTGCAGTATGGTCAGGGGGCCTATCTTGCATATGCTGTACGGCAGTATCTTGTGGTAATATACCGTCATGCCGCTTTCCGTAAGGAAGGATACATCGTCAAACGAGGTGCCCATATTGTAATAGTGGTATTTGTAGTTTTCGCAGAGGGTCTTTAGGAAGGGGCTGTTCTGAATGTGCAGGTTCTCGGCCGTTACCTCGTTGAAGTTTTCGCGGAAGTGCAGCTCAAGGTTCGGCTTGCGGTCGTGCTGCCTTTCCCAGCGGCGAACTACGGAATCCACCCAGGAGAAGGGCGCGCTCTGGTTCTGTATCACGCAGTTTATGCGAACTGGAACCTTCAGGCTGCCAAGCACATCGTCCTTCGCTGGCGCGTGAAGAAATGCGGAGTCCTTTGCGTAGGAGTCGAGATGGCGAGATACGTTTATCCCCTTTACGCAGGTGTGCTCCTCGTCAAACATACGCGCGATATCGCCTGCGGTTTCGGAGGGAAAGAGGGTATTGACGTATACTATCTTGTCCTTGAGTATATCCAGCATCCTGCCGAGATAATCGAGATTGTCGCAGGGCTCACCGCCGGTTATCATAATATCCTCAATGTTGGAATCCGCGATGCGGCGCAATACCTCGAGCGTCTTGTCCAGCGAGGTATCCAGCGTGTCGTACATCTTGCGGGATTCGCAGAAGGGACACTTTCTGCCGCAGTTGTATGGCACATAAACGTGCGCCGTCTTCTTTGGTCGAACGGTGTTTTTTATGTTATCGATATTGTCAAGACAATACATCAGGCATCCTCCGAAGGAACAGCAAAATAAAACTGCATTTTTTTAATTATAGCACATGGGCAATTCTTTTCAAGAAGAGTTTATACTTTAACAATCAATGCAATACCTTTTCATAGGGGGAAAAGTGTGTTATATTACCATAGATACCCATTTTGACCGCTGACGGTCACTCAACTTAAAATAACCGCCGGTGCGCTGAAAAAAGGAGCCGAAAGAAGCATGGCAAGGGTAAGCCTCAGGAACATTAGCAAAATCTACCAGAACAGCGAAAACGGGAAGCGAACGCCTAAAATGGCCGCACAGAGCGTTGCCGCTGTTCAGGATCTCTGCTTGGATGTACAAGACGGGGAGTTCATAGTGCTGGTCGGCCCATCCGGCTGCGGAAAATCTACAACGCTACGCATGATCGCAGGGCTGGAGGAGATAACCTCGGGCGAGCTGTATATAGGCGACAGGCTCATGAACGACGTTGCGCCAAAGGATAGGGACATAGCGATGGTATTTCAAAACTACGCGCTCTATCCGCATATGACGGCATACGAAAACATGGCATTTTCTCTCAAGCTCAAGGGGATGCCCAAGGCTGAGATAGACCGAAAGGTAAGGGAAACAGCGGAAATGCTGGACATCGCGCCGTACCTTGGCCGCAAGCCGAAGGAGCTTTCCGGCGGGCAGAGGCAGCGGGTCGCGATAGGCCGGGCGATCGTGCGCGACCCGGCGGTTTTCCTTATGGACGAGCCGCTTTCCAATCTTGATGCAAAGCTGCGCAACCAGATGCGCGCAGAGATAATAAAGCTGCGCCGGCGCATAGATACGACATTTATTTACGTTACCCACGACCAGACCGAGGCAATGACGCTGGGCGACAGGATAGTCGTAATGAAGGGCGGCATCATTCAGCAGACAGGCACGCCGCAGGAGGTGTTCAGCCATCCTGCAAATCTATTCGTCGCGGGCTTCATAGGCACGCCGCAGATGAATCTTTTTGACGCAAGGCTGGGCAAGGACGGCGAAGGCTACTTTGCTGAGCTGGACGGCGAGAAAATACCGCTGCCGGAGGAAAAACAGGCGGCGCTCCGCGAAACAGGCGAGCAGCCGCGCGAGGTAACGCTCGGAATAAGGCCGGAGCACCTTATGCTCTGCCCGGAGGGAATAAAGGGACAAATAAGTGCGGCTGTGGAGGTATCCGAAATGATGGGCAGCTCGGTGCATCTTCACGCCAACGCAAACGGCAGGGACATCGTTGCGATAATACCAATAGACCCGGAGGACGGTACACAGCGGCTCTTTTGCTGCGGCAGCAGGGTGAGCTTCACTTTCAGCGGCGGCGCAATACACCTGTTCGATAAGCAAACAGAAAAGAGCATCATATGACAAAGCAGATGAGCAGCACGCCGCAGGTTTTACTGCGGCGCTGCTATTATTTTTTGGTAATTTTGTAAACAAAGCCAAACTATATACACAAAGCCCGCAACATATGGTATATTCCTGTATGGATATATCGAAAATTATCACTTTTTATGTACAGAGGTACTTGCAATGAAGAGGTTTATGGCGATGCTTATGGCGGCGTTTATGCTGCTGATGCTGCCGGGCGAGGCCGAAGCGGCATCGGATTACAGCTGGATAAAGGTAAAGCTGTCTACAAACAACGCAACGGTGATCACCATGTACGCCTCCGGCAGGTACTTCATAAAGGAAAACGGGGCGGAGTTCACCGGCGGCACAGTTACCGTAAAGAGCAACGGCGACGGCACCATGACGCTCTACCATTCCTCCTACGGCAGCGGGCTGTATACCGGCAAGGAAATGTCGATAATGCGCGCATCGGTCGACAGGAACGCGGGCTATATGAAGCTGAACAGCAGGACATATCTCGGACACTTCAACCTGAAGGTCATGTCGAGCGGGTATATAAGGGTGGTTAACGAGCTCCCCCTTGCACATTATCTCTACGGCGTTGTCGGCTACGAAATGAACGATACCTTCCCGCTGGAAACGCTTAAGGCACAGGCGATAGCGGCAAAGTGCTATGTGCTTTCCGGTATGAACCCGACGGGGGACTATTATATAGGCGACACCTCGTCAGAGCAGGTATATAAGGGCTACAATGCTTCGTATACAAACGTTATATCCGCCGTGGATAGCACGCTTACGGAGGTTTTGACCGTTGGCGGGCAGCTGCTCAGAACCTATTTTGCGGCGAGCAACGGCGGAGAAACGCTGCTGCCGACTCAGGCTTGGCCTTCAAAGAGCGTCAGCAACAGCGGCTATGACATTCGCCTCGATCCATATGACATTGACAACGTATACAGCAAGACAGAGGTTATCAGAATACCCGTCAATATGAACGGCGAGGTCAGCCAGAGCGTAATGAACCTGCTGATAAACAAGGCCTCCGCCGCCTTAGGCTACAATGTTACGCAGATAGACGCAATACAGTCTGTCGACTTACACACGCCGAAATACTCCGGAACCAGCCGCTGCATGACAAAATGCACGATAAGGCTGACGGCGAGCCAGGGCGGCTCGAACCAAGGCACGGTGGAGTTCACTTTCAGCACCAGCGAATTTGAAAGCTATGGCGCTGTAAAGGATACTACGCTCAGATGCTACTGGGGGGAGATGGATTCCTCCGGCTATTACAAGATATACCACGTGCGCTACGGCCACGGCGTTGGCCTGAGCCAGCGCGGCGCCCAAACGATGGGGAATAAGGGGATGAGCTATAAGCAGATACTCGCCTTCTATTACCCGGGAGCGACGCTTTCAAACATAAGCGTATCGACCCCGCAGGATCCCGTAAACAGCGCGTCCTCGGGCGAGGCGGGGCAGACTGCGGCCACGCCGAACCCAACTCAGGAGATAGCTGTTCCGGATGGTGTGGTTGCCGTAGGCGTGGTCAACGGCTCCAATGTAAACCTGAGAACCGGCCCCGGAACCTCGTATGACAGCATAGACAAACTTGCGAGGAATACCGAGCTCAATATATACGGCTCAACCGGCGGCTGGTATATGGTGACAACATCGAGCGGGCAGAGCGGCTATATGATATCGACCTACGTGAGCATAACCGGCTACCCGACACGCACGGCTGCGCCTGAGGCCACGCCTTCGGGGACAAATGCACCTGAGGCCATGCCGGAAGCTGCGGCGGTTCCTACGCCCACGCCCACGCCGGCGCCGGCGGCGACCGAGAAGCCTGCCGAGGACACCGTTCAGGTCGGCCGGGTGACGACCTCGGGAGTTAACCTGAGGGTGGGCCCCAGAACCTCGTACAGCTCGATGGGCAAGCTGAAGAAGGATACCGGGGTGTATATACTCGGCACAGCGGGAGAATGGTACGGCGTTCAGGCGGGCAGCCAGAAGGGGTATGTACACGGCAAGTATATCGAGATTACCGGAACGCGCAAGCTGGACTCCGGCGCGGGCAAGGGAGTGACCACCGGCAGCGTAAGGCTGCGGGAGGGGACCGGCACGAGCACAAAGATAATAGATACGCTGAAGAAGGGCACCGAGATAACCATATACGGAGAGCAGGACGGCTGGTACTCGGCAAAGACCGCGGACGGCAAGAAGGGCTATGTGAGCTCAAAATACGTGAAGGTCACCGAGGCGTATACCGGCACGGTCGCAACCGAGACGGAAACCAAAACGGAGCAGAAGCAGGAGACGACCATCGGCAAGGGCAAGACCACGACCAACGTGAACTTCAGGCAGGGTCCCTCCAGCTCAACAAAGAAGCTGGCAAGGCTGGCCAAGGGAACAGAGGTAACGCTCATTGCGAGCGACGGCGACTGGTACCTTGCAAAGCATAACGACATTCAGGGCTATATATATGCCAAGTATATAAAGATAGAGACCACGAACGCGCAGAGCACCGTCATAGGCGGGGAAAGCAGCGCCGAGAGCACCGGCCAAACCAAGGGTGCAGAAACAGAGACTGCGGAGAGCGCAGTGAGCGGCTCCGGCATAACCCTGCCGAGGGGCGCTGCCACTGAAAAGGTGAATTTCCGCAGCGGACCCAACACGAGCGGCACCAAGGTTTACACAACGCTAAAGAAGGGCACCGAGGTTGAGGTGATAGGCAGCACCGGCGACTGGTACTACGTCATATACGACGGCAAGGTCGGCTTTATCAGCGCCAAGTACCTTTCGCTTACCAAAACCGGCAGCGTTGCGGTGCAGCGGGTGAGCTCATCGATATCGCCGCAGAATTGCGTAACAAATTCCGAGGTGAACATACGCAGCGGCCCCTCAACGAGCACCGAAAAGCTGGGCAGGCTGAGCAAGGGGCAGCAGGTAACGGTGTTCTATGTATCCGACGGCTGGTGCTTTGCGGACTGCGGAAAGCAATACGGCTTCCTGTATGACGAGTATGTAAGCCTTAAGAATTAAACATAAAAATAAAACGGCTGCGGTCATTCCGCAGCCGTTTTTGCTTCGTTAGGCGTCTTATTCCCCGTATTTCAGCAGCTCGACCCCTGCCTCGCTGAATATCTGCAGCGAAAAGTCGTCCGGGTAGCCCTCGCCGTATATCACCCGGGAAATGCCGCTGTTGACTATCATCTTGGCGCATATCACGCAGGGCTGGTGGGTACAGTATATCGTTGCGCCCTCGATGGATATGCCCAGCTTTGCCGCCTGTATTATCGCGTTTTGCTCGGCATGTATTGCGTAGCAGAGCTCGTGCCGCGTTCCGGATGGTATGCCGAGCCGCCGCCGCATGCATTCGCCCTTTTCAACGCAGCTTTTAAGCCCCGCCGGCGCGCCGTTGTAGCCGGTGGTTATTATGCGCTTGTTGCGGACTATCACGGCGCCTATGTGGCGGTTTTCCTGATAGCAGCTTGACCACGTGCCGATAGTTGACGCGAGCTCCATAAATCGCTTGTCCCATTTTGTCCATTCCGCCATAGAATTACCCCCAGTTGAAAGCGTGATTTGAGCAAGTATACCATACAATTACAAAGAAAAAAACAAAATAAGGAATAAATGTGAAAATGCACGGGATACTATTGAAAAGCGGTGCGCGTTGTATTATATTATGAAGCATGAGTTAGCACTCATCGAGTGTGAGTGCTAACAAGAACTTAAACGCATACGATCATACCAATATAGGAGGCAATCATAGTTATGAAACTCAAACCCTTACTTGACCGCGTTGTACTCAAGAGCACCGAGGTTGAGGAAACCACCAAGAGCGGAATAATCCTCACCGGCAGCGCAAAGGAAAAGCCCGTAGTATCTGAGGTAGTAGCGGTAGGCCCCGGCGGCATGGTAGACGGCAAGGAGGTCACCATGTACGTTGAGGTCGGCGACAAGGTCGTCATTTCCAACTACGCCGGAACCGAGGTAAAGCTGGACGGCGAGGAGTACAAGATAGTACGCCAGAACGACATACTGGCGGTCGTTGAATAATTTATAGCTAAAGGAGAAAAGAATTATGGCAAAACAGCTTAAATACGGAGAAGAGGCACGCAGGGCGCTGGAAGCCGGCATGAATGCACTTGCGGATACCGTTAAAATAACCCTTGGCCCCAAGGGGCGCAATGTAGTGCTCGACAAGAAGTACGGCGCACCCCTGATCACAAACGACGGCGTTACCATTGCAAAGGAGATTGAGCTTGAGGATCCCTTCGAAAACATGGGCGCGCAGCTCGTTAAGGAGGTTTCCATAAAGACCAACGACGTCGCGGGCGACGGCACCACCACCGCTACCCTTCTCGCTCAGGCGATAATTCGCGAGGGCATGAAGAACGTAGCCGCCGGCGCAAACCCGATGGAGGTAAAGAGAGGCATCGAGGTTGCCGTTGAGGAAGCCGTAAACGGCCTTAAGGACATCTCCAAGCCCGTCGGCTCCAAGCAGGCTATCGCTCAGGTCGCTTCAATTTCCGCAGGCGACGAGCAGGTCGGCGCGCTCATCAGCGAGGCAATGGAAAAGGTCGGCAACGACGGCGTTATCACCGTTGAGGAATCCAAGACTATGAAGACCGAGCTGAACATCGTTGAAGGTATGCAGTTTGACCGCGGCTATGCCTCCGCATACATGGTGACCGATACCGACAAGATGGAGGCGGTGCTGGATAACCCCTATATCCTCATTACCGACAAGAAGATATCCAACATTCAGGATATACTGCCCGTTCTCGAAAGCGTTGTTCAGCAGGGCGCAAAGCTGCTGATAATCGCAGAGGACGTTGAGGGCGAGGCTCTTGCAACTCTGGTCGTCAATAAGCTCCGCGGAACCTTCACCTGCGTTGCCGTAAAGGCACCCGGCTTTGGCGACAGGCGCAAGGCGATGCTTCAGGATATCGCGATCCTCACCGGCGGTCAGGTCATCAGCGAGGAGCTTGGCATGACCCTCAAGGAGGCCACCGTAGATATGCTGGGCCGTGCGCGTCAGGTAAAGGTCGATAAGGAGAACACCACCATCGTTGAAGGCGCAGGCGATCCTTCTGAGATACGCGCCCGCATAAGCTCCATTAAGTCTCAGATTGAGGAGACTACATCGGACTACGACAAGGAAAAGCTTCAGGAGCGCCTTGCAAAGCTGGCCGGCGGCGTAGCCGTTATAGCAGTTGGCGCGGCGACCGAGGTCGAGATGAAGGAGATCAAGCTCCGCATAGAGGATGCGCTCAACGCAACCCGTGCTGCCGTTGAAGAGGGCATCGTTCCCGGCGGCGGCGTAGCGCTGGTAAACGTTATCGACAGGGTAAAGAAGCTTGAGGATAAGTACGAGGGCGATAAGCGCACCGGCGTTAAGATCGTCGTTCGCGCCCTTGAAGAGCCTGTACGCCAGATTGCCGCGAACGCTGGCCTTGAGGGCTCCGTAATAGTTGAGAACATCAAGCGCTCCGGCAAGACCGGCTACGGCTACGATGCACGCAACGATGAGTACTGCACAATGGAGGATAAGGGCATCATCGATCCTACCAAGGTCACCCGCAGCGCGCTCCAGAACGCAGCATCTATCGCCGCTATGGTGCTCACCACCGAGAGCCTGGTATGCGATATACCCACCCCTCCCGCAGCGCCTGCCCCCGGCGGCGATATGGGCGGCATGGGCGGCATGTATTAAACCGAACCGTAAAGCACAGCTGATATGTAAAGCCGCTGCCTGCATTTTGCAGGCGGCGGTTTTTTGTTTATAATAGCGCTTTTTGTCATCGCGAACGAACAGTTTTTTGCGTATCATTCGGGATACGGGAGCTTCAGCAAGGCTGCTTATCCATGTTAAACACGGCCTCATGCTCCGTTGCCTCGTATGAAACGTTCCGATCTTCTCATTACTGATAAATTTCAGCCTTATTCATTTTCTTTTGCCCATTCTCTATACTCCCTCGGTGTGCAGCCGCGCAGCTCGCGGAAGGCCTTTGCAAAGTAGCTCATCTCCTGAAAGCCGCATTGCTGGCCGATGTCGGATATCCTATCATCGGTACAGAGCAGCAGCTCCGCCGCCTTTTGAATACGTAGCTGCTTTACATACTGTATAGGCGGGCACCCTATCACGCTTCGAAAGCACCGCAAGCACTCGCTTTGCGATATATGCGCGCTTTGTGCGATTTGAGTTAGCGATATCTCCTCACCAAAATGCTCCTGAATGAACTGCAGCATGGTCTTTGTGCGCTCCCCGTCCCGCAGGGCAGCCGCGGAGGGCGCCTTTTCCGAGAGCGGCCGGTTTTTGAAAAGCAGCAGCACGACCTGCGAAAGCAGCTCCCGCGCCGCAAGCTCAAAGCCCTCCTCCTCAAGGACGCAGCTTTGCCATGCCGTCTCAATAGCCCTTATCGCTGCCCCCTGATAGCCATCGCTTCCCCAAAAGCGGGCGCACGGCCTCGTTTGGTAGGTTATGAGCGGCTCCAGATATTTTTGCCATATTATGCTGTCGATGCTCCCGCCGACAAGGCGGGGATGGAATACGATGGAGTGCAGCCGACAGGGCTCTGTTCCCTCCTGCCTTACGCCGTGCAGAACGCCCGCGTTTATAAAGAAGCCCTCGCCGGCTTTCAGTATATATTCGCTGCCGTTTACCGAGGCGCGGGCTGTTCCCCTCTCAACGGTAAATACCTCAAGGTCCTCGTGCCAGTGCCAGGCGACCTCCATCCTGTCGAGGTCGGTATGGTAGCAGGCGACGGGGAAAAGTGCCGTGCCGTGCTCAACGAGCTCTCGCCCCTTCATGTCGGCAGCTATCGGCGTGCAGGTAGTCAGTGCCATTTGCTTCAAACCTCTCTTTGGCGATATTGCTGTATAAAATGTGGGGATATGTGCTAATTATAGCTAAATATCCATGATATAATCATATCATCAAAAAGGGAGGGGTTCAATATGTTCAGTCTGCTTTTGGCAGTTATATACCTTTCGTTTATAAGCCTTGGCCTGCCGGATTCGCTGCTCGGATCGGCGTGGCCGAGCATGTACCCGCAGCTCGGCGTTCCGGTAT
Organism: Acutalibacteraceae bacterium; assembly: GCA_963640685.1. Lineage (GTDB taxonomy): Bacteria > Bacillota > Clostridia > Christensenellales > CAG-138 > SFEL01. The sequence goes on along the minus strand of CAVIAA010000014.1, from coordinate 8,065 downwards.
CCTATTCCGGCGTGGTATTTATGATAATCTCGATAGGCACCATAGTATCCAGCCTGCAGAGCGACAGGCTGACCCGCCGCCTCGGCACAGGCCGTGTGACAGCGATAAGCGTTGCGATGACCGCAGCTGCGCTGTTTGGCTTTTCCGCAAGCCATGCGTTCTGGCAGCTCTGCCTCTGGGCAATACCCTACGGCCTCGGCGCCGGCAGCGTGGATGCTTCCCTGAACAACTACGTTGCGCTGCATTACCAAAGCAAGCATATGAGCTGGCTGCACTGCATGTGGGGCATCGGCGCGGCCTCCGGCCCGTATATAATGGGGTATATCATATCCTGCGGCTTGGGCTGGAACGGCGGCTACCGCTGCGTTGCGGTCATTCAGGCCGTTTTGACCGCCATACTGCTGCTCAGCCTGCCGCTCTGGAAAGGCAAGCCGGAGGTACATGACGCCTCCGGCAGCGTAGTCGAGGCAAAGCCGCTGACGCTCGGGCAGGCGCTAAGGCTGCGCGGCGTAAAGAACATTCTCATCTGCTTCTTCTGCTACTGCGCGCTGGAGCAGACCACCGGCCTATGGGCAAGCAGCTATCTTACGCTTTTTAAGGGAGTACCTGCGGAAACGGCGGCCTCCTTTGCCGGCATGTTCTTTATCGGCATAACCATTGGGCGGGCACTTAACGGCTTTGCCGCAATGAGACTGAGCGACGTTCAGCTCATACGCTTAGGTCAGGCACTCATCGCCTTAGGCATCGCGGTGATGCTGCTGCCGCTCGGCGCGGCTGCGTCTCTCTTCGGCCTTGCGGTCATAGGGCTCGGCTGTGCGCCGATATATCCCTGCATAATCCATTCCACGCCGGCGCATTTCGGCGCGGATAAGTCTCAGGCGATAATCGGCATTCAAATGGCCTGCGCCTATACCGGCTCCAGCCTTATGCCGCCCCTTTTCGGCCTCATCGCCGAGCATATCTCGCCTGCGCTGCTCCCCGTTTACCTCTTGGCGCTGCTGCTTATGATGACAGCCATGCACGAGGCGCTGGTACGCAGGTGCGGCGAATGATAAGGCTTACCCTACATCACCTGTTCCGCGTCAATAGATGCAGGGATACGTCACCGCTTCTGTTCATCATCAGTATGGAACAGAGGACAAATAGAATGCCGACTATATGTGTTGAGTCTATTTTTTCGCCAAACACGGCTATGCCTATGCAGGCAGAAATGACTACCTCGATCGAGGCTATTACCGGTACCTTGCTGCTTTCTCTGATCCGCTGTATACCAAGATAATAGATAAGGTATGCAAGCGCGGTGGGTATGAGCGCAAAAAGGAAGCCGTATGTAAGTATTGGTGCACTTATTGTAACGGGATGGGTAAGCGGCTTCAAAATCAGCAAAAAGATGAGTGCCGCAAAAAAATAGCTGTATGTGGTGACGGCAAACATATTTTTGTCCGTGCCGGCCAGCTTTCCGATTATAGCGTTGAGCGAATAGCACAGTCCCGCCCCAATGCCGCAGAGCAGTCCGAGTACCGATATATTTTCCACCGCGATATTGCCGCCCGTGACCGCCATTATACAACCCAGGACGTTCATAACAAGCGCGGCACACTTAAAGCCGGTTATGTGTTCCTTAAAAAGAAAATGCGATATTACTGCGGTAAACACCGGTGCGGTATATAGCAGCACCGCCCCGATAGTCACGCCTACGATGCTTACAGCAGTATTGTAAAGCACATTATACGCGCCGTGGCATAGCGTCCCTATAAGAAAGCAGCAAAACAGCGTGTGCGCATCCAGCACCATCGCCTTTATGCCGAATTTTGCAACGGTAACGGCAAACATTATAACAAAAGCAAAGCCGGTGCGCAAAAATCCGGTAAGCAACACCGTTGAGCCGGCGCTGTCCATAAGCCTGAAAAAGAGCCCCACGAGGCCCCAAAGCATACCGCCGGCGAACACCAGCACACTGCCCTGCAATTCAGGGCTTTTTTTCAGCTGTTCCATGATATCTTACTTAACTGTCCTTCCTTTCGCAGCCGTTTATCTCGCCGTATTCCGGCAGGTATTCCATAAACTTTCTGACTATGCGCGGAGTGTTTTCCTTATCCCTAAGTATTAAGGCAACCTCCCTGTATGCGGGATGCTCCAGCGGCTTTGCAATTATGTCATACGGCGCACGCTCAAGGTTCAGCTTGGAAAGTATGCTTATCCCCATTCCTTTTTCAACCATGCGCATCACGGCGTAATCATCCCATGTTGTCAGGCAGATGTTCGGTGTTATTCCCTGATCGTGAAGATATCTTGATATGTTGGATTCGCCGCCCTTTTCGTTAAGCATAAACGGATAATCGCACAGCGCCTTTACTGGAAATTTGCTTCTTGCCGCAAGCGGGTGATCCTTCGGCAAAACCGCCATAAACTCCTCGCGATATAACGGTATGCTGTCCAGCTCCAGCGTTGTTGGCAGCGGCACTATACCGCAATCCACCCTGCCCTCGGCGACCCAGCCTTCGATCTCGCCATAGTCGCCCTGAAGCAGTTCGTAGCTTATGTTCGGATAGTCGTCCTTGAACGCCTTTATCACATCCGGTAGCCAACATGTCGAAACGCTGGAAAAGCAGCCGATGCGCACTATGCCGGCCTTGAAGACCGTGCAGCTCACAAACCCTATCCGCTAGCTTATCATAGCTTGCACATATGGCCTTAATGTACGGGAATATCTCCAGCCCATCAGATGTCAGCTCAACGTTCTTGCTGTTTCGTTCCAGCAGCGAAACGCCGCACTCGTCCTCAAGGCTCTTTACCATGCGGCTTATCGCCGGCTGGGAATATTGCATCGCGGCGGCGGCCTTTGAAAAGCTGTGCATCTCAACGGTCTTTATAAATGCCACGTACCGTTGCAGGGTAATATCAGTTACCTTTACCTTTTTTGCGGCCTCGTCACTCTTATCCAATTTGCTGATCTTACTATTCATGCAATAATTATTTACGTCCCTTTGCAGTTTTCCATAGCTATTATACGGTAAAGCAGACATACATTCAATATGTTCACGCTCGGTTTTCCATTCCACATGGTCATTGATTACATTCTTTTTCGGCATAAATAATTTTACGCTGGTGTGCCTCCGTCCGCGTTGAATGTTATTATATAACAAGACAATCGGGCAAAATTTCCGTGTACACTCTGTCTTGCCCTGCAAGATTGTACTGGTCGATATGAAAGCTGCTCATACTCTTATGAAAGCAGCACATGCCCTTACAAAATCAGGCGAAAATCGCCGCACTATGTAAATTATTATCGTGCAGCAAGTGACACGGCAATGCCGAATTTATAAAATTCCATTTAGTTATAGGCTCAATGCCAAACGCGCAACGTCGTACCGATTGACACGGTACCCACGCTATGGTACATTCAATCCAGCGGCAGGCCATCAGAAGCCGATTCCCCCGGCGGCCTGCGGCAAGCACAAAAGCGCCGTATTCTTGAATGTTTCAGTTTTTTTGAAGTGTAAGTACCAGAATATTCAAGCACACGGACTTAGTGCCGAATATATCCTTCCGGGTGCGGGAATACCTCCGCACCCGAGTTTTTTATTATATTACGGTCGGTAATACGTTGCATACTTATTCGTTATGAACCGCATACCGGTTCATATGATATAATTTAGGCAGAAAAAACGGGGGGAATTACGATATGTTTGAAAATCGGTATGTAATGAATGCAAAGCTTTACAGGCGTTGGACGGTGCCTGTATTTTACAGGACAAAATTCTTTTGGATAATGTTAGCGGTATTTCTGACGGGAACAGTCAGCACGGTCGTGTTCTATTCCACTGGCGCATCGGATAAATGGAAAACGCTCGGCCTTCTCATGATGTTCATGGGGCTGTATCGCGGTATGTGCTTTGACTGGATAACGGCAGATAAGCAGTTTAAGATAATGAGCGCGAGGAGCGGCAAAAAGCAATGGGACTGCCGCATAGTGATAGGGAGGACGATACGGATGTTCATGGACGAAAAGTTGAATAACGAGGTATTTTTCGGCAGTATAAAGACATTTACCGAGGGGAAGAGCTATTTTGACCTCGGCGCGGAGCAGGATCGCGTAAGACTGGATAAGGCCGGCTTTGTCAAGGGCACGGCAGAAGACTTCAAGGCATGGATGCTGTCGGAGCACCCCGAGATAGAATATAAAAGGGCCGAAAACCAGTTTGACAGATAAATCCTTCCATATTAAAAAACAGCCGCGTCATTAACGTGGCTGTTGGCATGTCGTGCTTTATTCCTTAATTAAATTATCTCCTGCATCCTCGCCCCGTGCGATACCACCATTCTTACATACGGAAGCAGTGTTTCCCCGTCGCGGGTGAGCTCTACCCCCCTGTTTGTTCGGCGGAAAAGGCTTATGCCCATTTCCGCCTCTATTTTATTTATGGCATGGCTCACGCCGGACTGGGTGTAGCTCAGCCTTTCGGCGCTCAGCGTAAGGTTCCTCGTTTCGGCAATGTCGCAAAGAAGCTCTAATTTACTGATATCCACGGAAGCACTAACTCCTTCAGAATCTGATATGAACAAAACGCATGTCGATTATTAGACAATGTCGCTTTACTTCAAATCTATATTTAAATATACTGCAAGTGAAAGATAAAACAAAGACAAAGTTGAAGCATTCGAAACTTACTATGAGTGTTATCAGTTATTTATTATATCTATGAGGTGTTTCAAATGAAGTACTGCTTTCCGTTAAAACAAAACGTAGGCGCTCCGGCGGCAGCAACAGTTGCGGTGGGAGATGTTGTAAGGCGTGGTCAGCTCATCGCCGAAAAGCCCGAGGGGCTGGGGGCAAACATATTCTCCAGTGTGGACGGCAAGGTAGCGCAGGTGGATGGCGACAGGATCGTCATTGAGGAGAAGGACACCGACTTTACCAAGTACATACTGCTTCAGGGCAGCACCGTGGCGGAGCTTCTGGCGGAGTCCGGCCTGGTCGGGCTCGGCGGGGCAGGCTTCCCAACGGCAGCAAAGCTTAAGGTAGACTTCGAGGGTGAAGGCCATGTGCTGGTCAACGCGGCAGAGTGCGAGCCGATACTTTCACACAATATCGCCCGCATAGAGAAGGAGCCGGCAAAGCTGATCGCCGGCCTGAAGCTTGTAATGCAGCTGACCAATGCCGGCAGCGGCATCATAGCGGTAAAGGGCATACACAAGGAGGCTGTTGCAGACCTTAAGGCGGTGATAGACGACAGCCGAATCACTATACACGAGCTGGACAGTATATACCCGATGGGCGAGGAGCGCGCAATAGTGCGCGAGTGCCTCGGAAAGCTGCTCGAGCCGGATCAGCTGCCGCTTGCGGCGAATGCCGTTGTAATAAACGCCGAAACCGTGTTCCGTCTTCGCGAAGCCATCGAGGAGAAGAAGCCTCTGATGGACAAGGACATGACGGTTGCGGGAAAGCTCAAGGAGAATGGCTCGATACACGTTCTGCTGGATGTGCCCCTCGGCGCCAGCGTTCAGAGCGTAATAGATATGGCGGGCGGCATAGGCCCCGAATACGGCGAGATAATCATGGGCGGTCCCTTCACCGGCAAGCGCACATCGCTTGACGCCCCGGTCGTAAAGACCACCGGCGGCGTTATAGTTGCCGAGACCTTCTTCAAGGGCCCCGAAAAGATCGGCCTTCTGGTATGCGCCTGCGGGGGAGACGAGGCAAGGCTCAGGCAGCAGGCGGCGAGCATGGGTTCGGAGGTGGTCGGCGTTGAGTTCTGCAAGCAGGCGAGGGAGGTAAAGCCCGGCGTCCGCAAGTGCGAGAACCCCGGCAAGTGCCCCGGCCAGGTTCTAAAGGTCATGAACCTTAAAAAAGCGGGTGCTCAGGCGGTGCTCATAAGCAACTGCACCGACTGTTCCAATACCGTAATGTCCTGCGCACCGCAGCTCAAGCTGCCGGTATATCACTGCACCGACGGCGCGCTGAGGGCGGTTAACCACAGCATGATAAGGCGCTTCAAGAGAGAAGAAGAGTAACGCTTTACATAAAGTTTAAAAATAAAAAAAGGAGGAACACGCAGTGTCCATTACAACGGAATCATTGCAGCAGCATCTTAAAGACCCAGCTATCTTCTGTTGCAGAAGAGAAAAGGGTCTGGTCATCAGCGCGGCGGATCTTGAGGATCCGGGTCTGTTTGACGACATGGTGGAAGCCGGCCTTCTCACACTCAGCCCCGACGGGCTGCGCATCGAGCAGGTAATAGGCAACACCCTCACTCAGGACGTAGAGGCTCTTACCCCCATCACGAGGGACGTTCTGGACAAGGTAAACGAGATCGCCGGCGAAGCGGCCGCCGAGGCCCCCAAGGCAGAGGAAGCAGCTCCCGCGACCGCGGCACAAGTAAATGCAGGAGGAAATGGAATGATTCATATTGAGATCGGCAAAGCTGAAAAGTTTGACGGACTGAAGCTCGACGTCCCCGTATTCGCGGGTGCGCCCGCCGCAGCGGTTCCCGCAGCGGAAGCAAAGAAGACCGGCGAAAAGCACGTTATCCGTACCCTCGTTAAGAAGCACATCAAGATAACCGACGCTATGTCCTATGTGCTGACTTCTTCCAACGACTTTAACAATACTGTGGCGCATATCGTCAAGGGCTTGAACAGCGCAGGTTTCAGCGATAAGGACTATCGGATCGGTGAGCCCGCAAAACCGCAGGTTCCCGAACAGCCAGCAGAGCAAATCACGCTGCCTGATCCGCAAGGAGCTTCCGAACCGGAAACCGCAGAGGACGATTTTTCGTGGCTGGACGATAAATCTATCGGGGCAGAGTTGGAGCGGCGTAGAGAACAGGCGCAAACGCCTGAAATCGCCCCGAAAGCCGACACTATGCTGGACGCTGCCGCAGAGGTCGAAAAGGCATATACAGACGCTATTCAGCAGACGGATAATGACCCGATGATGGACAATCTTCCGTGGGAGGTGCGGGACAAAGTGAAATCATTCCAAGTAAACCCGCAGTTCCGGGGAGATATTGAAACGCTGCGAATCCCGCAGTTTTTCCTGAAAGTCGAACAATCCCTGTTTACGGAGGGGGCTTTTGAACTGCTGGACAAGGAAATGCTGGCAGAGGGCTTTACACTCAAGGGCAAGGCATACGACATTGATTTTGCCGCCGCAGACGATGAAATCCGCGAAATCGACGTGCGGGAGCAGGACGGCGGTTTGCCGAAGGTGTTCAAGATGGAGAGCGCCGAGCAGCGGTATTTCAAGGAATGGTTCAACAATCTGCCGCCGGAAAGCCGGGTGCGTCAATGCAAGGACATGATGTTCAATCAGCTTAACAAGCTGAACATGGTGGACGCTGCCGAACTGAAAGCCTACATAAACCGCATTGTGGACGATATGGACAAGGCGCAGCTTGCCGCGATGGAGAAAGCCCCTCTGCGCTATGCGGGGAAGATCCGCGCAAAGATTGAAATGCTGCTGGAAGCCCACTATCGGGAAACCTTTGATAAGTGGCTGGAAACAGAGCATATCGTCTGTAAGCCCTCGTTCCGTCTGCCCACATCTATTCACCCCACCAGCCAAACCGACATATACGCCCGTTCACTGTACACGGCTGAGGATGGCGACATGAACAAGCTGGAACAAAAGCTGATTGTGGAGTTGACCGCCCTGCCGAATGTCCGCTGGTGGCACAGGAATATTGCCCGTCAGGGTTTTGCAATCAACGGCTTTATCAAGCACTACCCCGATATTCTGATTATGACCCAAAGCGGCAAGCTCATCTGCGCGGAAACCAAGGGCGAACACCTGAAAAACGATGACAGCCGGGAGAAAATCGCGCTCGGTCAAGCGTGGCGCACAGCAACGGGCAGGGATTTCCGCTATTACATGGTATTTGAGAATGAGGAAAACCTTTTGCCGGGTGCGGTGAGCATGAGCCAATTTATTGACACGGTTAAGGCTTTATAAAAAACTCTCGTTTGCAGAGGTCGATAATATCTACCCCCATGTTTGATCGCTGTGATTGCACAAGTTTATACAGATTCAGGCAGCAGGAGCAATTCTGCTGCCTTTTTCTTT
>CAVIAA010000013.1:0-51349 GCA_963640685.1 Acutalibacteraceae bacterium | reverse complement strand
ATGCTCATTTCCCTTTTCTCCTTTCTCATTTTCTTTTATAGACAGCCCCCAGCGGTGGGGGGTCGTCCGGGGAAAACAAATTAAAATATCGTCTGCTCCGATATATCGGTTGAAAGTGCCTGCAACGCCTTGGTCAGCATGCGCTTTCTTATTTTAAGTTCTTCCTCGTAGCCCGCTTCGGGGTTGCCGGTCGGGTAGGGTATCGCTATGGCAGGAACTATACGGTTTGCACCAACTGCCATGGATATAGGAACTATGGAACAAATATGTACTGCGGGAATGCCGAAGCTCTCTATTGTTTTTACCATCGTTGCGCCGCAACGAGTGCAGGTTCCTCAGTTAGATGTCAATATCGCAGCCTGCACGTTATGCTTGAGCAGCTCATGCGCTATCGCCTCCGCATATTTTTTCGCGCTGCTTACAGCTGTAGTATTGCCGACCGTCGCATAGTAATAATCAAACAGCTTGCCGAAGGCGCCCTCCTTCTCCAGCTCTCTCATTGCATCGAGAGGAACAACGCGGTCGGGGTCTTCTGTTGCATATACGGGATCGTAGCCGCCGTGAACGGTTATAAATTTATCCGGAGACATCTTATCCAAGCCGGCTATGCTGTAAATGCCAAAGCGCGAAGCGTTTGCGGATTCTATTCTGTCCGGGTTGCCCTTGGGTACTATGCCGCCGGAGGTAACAAGGGCTATGGTAGCGTGCTTGATATCCTTTACTGCGGGGGCGGGCGGCACCCTGTCGAACACCGGCATCGGCAGCTCTGTAACGAAGGGCTCGCCGCGCAGCTTTTTTATGAGCATATCCACGCCGCGCTCAGCGCCGTTTTTCTCGGTGTGCACATTTACCCTGAAGCCTTGCGGTATATAGCCCTCTTCCTCGGGGAAGCCTATTTCTTCGCCTTTAGCCAGCTTTATGGCAAGCTTTGCCATAACGGGGACGACTTTGCGCATTCCCGCTGCGGAAATCGGCGTTTCTACTATGTACACCGTCTTTTTGAACATCTCTGCGCCCGGGTTTTCCGGGTAAAGAGCGGTTATGACCGGGATATTGAATTTTGCCTTAACTGCGTCGCACACGGTGCCGCAGGCAAGACCATAGCGGCCGGCATTAAAGCCCGGGCCTGCAATGAGCATATCCGGCTTCACCTGCTCGACCATGGAAAGTATCTCGCTCAGCGCATCCTCCTGATGGTCGGCGAAGTAATTATCACCGCAGATTATAGTGTTGACTATCTCTATTTCGCCATTAAAAGCGGCGTTCAAGGCCATGCCGGGACCCACAAAGCCTTCCTTAAGCAGCGGTGTCTGTCCTGCAAAATCCTCGCCGCCTATCTGCCCATAAAACTGGTTCAGATAATGTACAGCTCTCTTCATCTCATACCTTCCTTTCCTTCTTTTCTCTTTCTTTTCTCGTTAGCGCAGTTTTGTCATCATGTGCTCGTAGCCCATTTCACAGCAGGAGCCCATTATTGCGGCTATCTCAACTGAAAGAGTGCCGTCCTCGCCGATGCTGTTGGCATTGCCGCCGGTAATCACCTTTGCCGCCTGAATATCGCCTATTACCTTATCCATCTTGGGCAGCACCACAAACTGGTTGCCGTTTCCGTTGGTAACCACGGCATCCGCCTCCGGCGTAACATCCGCAAGCCCCTGAGAGGCTCCGTCTCGGCCACAGTACTCATCTGTAACCAGAACGGTCTTTATGCCCTTATTTTCATGGAGCCTGCAGTTCATCATGAGGTCGGTCTCAGGATTGCCGCCGCCCTCCTCGCTTATTATCATGCCGTCCACGCCCAGCAGCTCGGAAAGGTTGCTGGTATAGTAAGCCGCCCTCTTCTTCTCGGTAAGCATTGCGCTCTCGTTGTTGAGCAGCACGCCCACGAAGCACAGATCCTTGCCGTGGTGCTTCATCAGGTCGATTATTATCGGGTTGCACTCGTGGTGTATGGTAGCATTCTTGTGGCCGGGCGCAGCGCAGTTGCCACTTATTATGGCGCCGTCAAATACCTCCAGCGGGCCTATAAGGGTAGAAAGTATGCCCTTTACATTCAGCCCGTACACATAGGTGTCATGCATCAGCCCCTGGCACTGGACCATATCAACGTATACCACCTTTGGCAGGTCCGGATACTTGGCGCTCATCTCAAGTATGGATTCGTGCTGGTAGGTAATGCTGTCATCCGGCTGCTGATCAAGGGTCTGCTTCGCCATGTATGCCGCCGTTTTGAGACCCGCTATTCTGACAGTTGCCTCGTGGCTATGCTTATCCAGCCCTTCGATAGGCTGTATCAGCGGCACAAGTATGTTCATCTTGGAAAAGCTGTTGAACTCGGCACCTGGGCCGCTCATGTCGATAATGCCCTCCTGGAAGGCAACTATTCGGCCGGATGTTGCAACGCAGCAATCCTCCAGCACATTTGTCTCACCGCTGCCGACGGTTTCTACATCTCCAACGTAACCCGGGAATACCTGCCCCGGCCCGCTCTTTTTGTACCTTGGCTGTATCACGTCCTTGATAGGTATTATGCGGGTCGATTCACCCGGCCTTGCAATGTCAAAGTCCACCGAGCTTATTCTGGAATCTTCCATCAGGTATTCCGCAAGCTCCTTTTTGTCTATATACAGAACGCCGTCCTTATAGCTGCTCTTATCCGCGAACTGTATATCCTTAACATGGAAATTATGCAGCGTTAACTCTTTCATTCGCTTATTTTTACCTCCTTCTCGTTTGTTCTGTTTTTTCTGTAATTGGTTTATTTATCCCACTGAGCCACGGCCAAAGCCTGCTCGATTATGGAGAGATCGATCTCCATAAAGTCTCTTTTCGTGCGTTCGTCCCAGAGGGTATATGCCGGCTTTTCGCGCAATGCGTACAGCTCCTCCGCATACAGCACAGCTCGCTCCATGAGCAGGGCAGATTCCCCGCCTGCCCCGCCCGGAGCCGCTGATATAAGGATGGTCTTGTACGGTGTCACATCCGGCCGAATACTGCCTGTAAGCGGGTGGCTCAACAGCCTATAACCCTTCGCCACCTCACCGGAAACCAACCGAAACAGGCCCAGAACATCTGTGTCGCAATACTCCGCAGAGGAGAAGCCTCCGTCCCGTACCATCGGGTTGTTTGTGATGCATCTATATGACTGTTTCACGGCCGCTTTCCTTTCATGTTATTTTCTATTCCGCTGCTATATATACATGAACAGGAAGCCCACGACCGCAAGGCTCAGCGCTATCGGCAGCAGGTACATCATAGCCTTCAGGGGATCCACCTTTTTGCCGAGGCTGCTGCTTACCAGCGCCGCGCATATCATCACGGTGAAGTTGGCCGGCGGCATCATCTGGCCGGCGCTTGCGAGGTGAGAGCCCACCATTGCGGCATGCGAACCAGAAATCCCCATATTCATGAGCAGCGGGCCGAAGAATGTAAATATGATGTTCTGGGCGCTTGTCTGGGAGCCTGTCAGCATTCCCATAAGCACGGTCGCCACGCCGCCGCCTATCTTAACGACGTTGTCGCTCAGGTTTTCCATCGTATTTATTATCACATCTATCTGTCCGCCCGCCAGTATCGCACCTACAAAAAAGGCGGCGCAGGCCTGTATCTCAAGGCTGGGTATGACGTTTTTAAAGCCGCTCTGCAATACCTCCTTGGCATTGTCCCTTACCTTCTTAAAGACAAAGGTTATCAGAGATGCAGCAATAAGTATCATGACTATGCTGTTCGTAAAGCCCTTTATGATCGGGATGCCTGCGAGGAAGTCATACACGGGGCCAAGCAGCATCTTCATTATGTTAAGGTTAAATATGGAGTTTGCGATTATGAGCACGATAACCAGTATCAACGGCAGCAGACCCGCAAAGCCCTTCTTAACTATCGTCAGGGGCTTGTCCTCCGGTATCAGCTCCTTGGGCAGCGGCTGATTCTTTACGAACCCGAAGGCTGCGTATGCCATGCTCAGCGCGAGAATTATGCCCGCGGTTATAAATGTCAGGTTGATGGTCTCATCCACAACGCTCTGAGGCAGGTCCAGTATCGAGGTGGAGAGCATTACCGCCTGCGATATAGGAGGCATTATTGAGCCCAGCATGCAGCCGAGCGCTATAGTCGCCGCCACCTTTTCACCGGACATTCCCATGCCCGCAAGGGCGGGAACCACCAGCAGGCCTATTACTGCGGCAGCGCCGTTGCAGTCGCCAAAGGCCTCGCCGCCAACGACTATTGCAACTATTACCGCACACACCATGCCGCGGGATGACTTTCCGAAAAGCGAGCGGAACAGATCCACCACGGTATCAAGCGTGCCTATTACCGCCTGGGTTTCGCCATAAAAGCTGCCCACAAAGGAAAGCGCCATTACCCATGACAGCCTGTCCAATCCGTTTATCCATGCCTTTCCCCACTCTATGGGGTTATACACCTTGCCGCATATTAGAGTTACTACCGCGGCTATGATCAGGGCAACAGGCACATTTCCGCCAATCTTCGGTATCTTCTTTACCATGATCAGCGTAAACAGCAGCCCTATGGGGATGATTACACTATACATAGAGTTATCCTTTCTCCTTATCTCTTATTTATTTTGCCCCTGTAATCTCCGCCGGCCGCGGTTCCGCCGCAGATAAAAGGTAAAACCTATTTTGCATTTATTTTATCTATCTTTTCTATGATTATAAGTAGTCATCTATTGTATTTCAATTAAAACATTATAAAAAATCGTTATCTTTGCATTTTAATTGATATTATCTATTTCGCAGCGCAAATTAGGCTTTTTTTCGCCCATTGAATCAGTATTTGATCGTCCTTCTTGTTATTTATTGCCTCAAATTGCACAAAATTCATCATTAAAAAGATATGAATTTGCATCTATATATGATATCATTACGAAAACAATATTGGAGGGCGCACTCGATGCAGGAAAAGAACAAGGGAGTATCGCTGTATTATCAGGTGGAAAATCAAATACGCGAGAAGATAGAATCCGGCAAGTGGGGGTTTGGTTCCAAGCTGCCCACAGAGATGGAGCTGGCGAATTACTTCGGCGTGAGCCGCACAACCATACGTCAGGCAGTAAACGGCATGGTAGAGGCCGGTATGCTAATACGCCGTCAGGGCTCCGGCACCTATATAGCAAAGTCTCCCTTTGCCCGCAACAGGCTGGATTCGCAGCCCAGCAACGCGGTGTGCAAGTACATATACTCTCCGCAGCTTCAAGATGATTTGAAGCGTTCATATCACAATATGCTTCTGACCATAGTCAGCCACATACTTATGCTGCACCATCAGAAGCTCATAACCAACGAAACCGGCCGTTCCCTCCTTGAATATATAATGCCGCTGTTTGAACGCGACCCTCATTATACCGGCTCAAACCCCCTGTATGAGGATTGCTTTCTCAACTTCGAGCAGCATCTCATCGCCAACCTTGGGGTCGCCCTAAGCAGCGAATACCTGATTGCACGCAGCCGCAACGACATGACGCCGACCATGATAAGGCTTACCGTTCGCGACAGCCTGCTCTCCGTATGTTCAAAGCTGCTGAGGCTAATAAGGCAGCTGCTGGAGCTTGCAGAAAAAAACCAGGGCAAGATAATCACCGCCCATACGCACATGCAGCCCTCGCAGGCGATCACGCTCGATCATTACTTTCTCGCCATAGCAGAGGCTCTGCTGCGGGATCTGGGCAGGCTTATGTCGGGCTACGACACTCTCAATCTATCCCCGCTCGGCGCCTGCGCCATATCGGGCACCTCATATTCTATCGACAGAGAATATGCTGCAAGCCTGCTTGGCTTTGATGATATAATAGAAAACTCCCTCGATGCCGTAGCGTCAAGGGATTTTCTGCTGGAGCTCTCGGCGGGTTATTCCACGCTCGGCTCTACCATAGGCCGCTTTACTCAGGACCTTTACATGTGGTCAACTCATGAATTTGGGTATGTGTCGTTTTCCGATTCCACATCCTGCTGCAGCAGCATAATGCCGCAAAAAAAGAACCCGCTTTCCGCAGAGCATATACGCAGCAAAGCATCCCACCTGACCAGCGCGTATTTGGATATAATCATGTGCCTTAAGGGAACTACATACAGCCATTCCCGCGACCTGTTTGAGTGTATGCCGCCATTTTGGCAATGCACCGAAAATATCATAGCGATACTCGATCTCTCGTCTGATATGCTGTCCGGGCTGGAGTTTGATTACGACAAAATGAAAACCGCCGCCGACAGCAACAGCCTTACCTTAACGGAGATATCAAACTTTCTTGAACGAACCGGAGAGTATCCCTTCCGCAGCGCCCATAGCGTAATTGCCCGCGCGGTAAGCGAATGCACCAAGGCGGGCGTTTCGCTCTCCCTTGCCAGCCTAAACACCGCCAGCAACGCGCTCTTTGGCAAGCCTGTGCCTATCACAAGCGAAGAATTTTCCGCCCTTATGAGCCTTGAAAATTCCGTAAGCAACAAAAAAAGCACCGGAAGCCCCTCCCCCGCCTCCTGCAGAAAAATGCTGCATTCCCTTCGCTCCGCCGCCGACAGCCTTGGCGATAAGCTCTCCTGGCTGAACTATACGTTGAGCATAGCAGAGCAGACAAGAAGGGATGCCGTAAAAAAGATAATTCAGTAGGCATCCCTCTTGTCGATTTTGGGGATTCTTGCATCATGCACAGTACCCTCTATGCTCCTTTGCTGCCATGATGCCTAAAAACAAGGTCAAGCTGCTCAACAGCGCCGTTATTAACTATAATCGCCTGTCGCCCGCAATAAAGCGGGAAACAGGCTTCTTTTCTGCTGATTATTCTATTGGGAAGCCGGAGCACTTACCGTTGTACCCTGCCCGAGCCGTCTCCGCCGGACAGGTTTTCTACCTCGGATACGGAAACCATGTTGAAGTCGCCCTCTATGGTATGCTTCAGGCAGGAGGCTGCCGCCGCAAACTCGATAGCATCCTGATCGTCCTTTCCTGCGCAAAGGGCATAAATAAGCCCCGCGCCGAAGCTGTCGCCGCCGCCCACACGATCTATTATGCTTATATCATACTTTCGTGAAAAATAGCATTCGCTGTCCTTGTAGAGCATGCAGCTCCATATGTTTCGGCTTGCCGAAAGGGACTGACGCAGGGATATTGCAACCGCCTTAAAGCCGAAGGCGTCTGTAAGCTGCTTTGCAACGCTGCGGTAGCCGTCCTCGTTCAGCCGGCCGGCCTGTATATCCGTTGCCTCCGCCTCAATGTTGAATACGTTCTTCGCGTCCTCCTCGTTGGCTATGCAAACGTCCACATACTTGCACAGCTCGCTCATTACCCTGTTTGCCTCCGCCTTTGTCCATAGCTTGTTGCGGTAATTAAGGTCGCAGGATACCGTCATCCCGTTGTTTTTCGCTTCCCTGCAGGCATCAAGGCATATAGCGGCCGCACTTTCGCTCAGTGCCGGGGTTATGCCGGTAAAATGGAACCAGTCGGCTCCCTTCATTATTTCCTTCCAGTTGAACTCGGAGGGCTGCGCCGCGGCTATTGCTGAGCCCGCCCTGTCATATATGACCTTTGACGGCCGCTGAGAGGCTCCCTTTTCTATAAAGTAAATCCCTATGCGGTCACCGCCGCGTATTATTTGGCTGGTATCAACGCCGAAACCGCGCAGCGAATTAACTGCGGCCTGCCCGATATCGTTCGCCGGCAGCTTTGTAACGTAGGTCGACCCCATACCAAAGTTTGCGAGCGAAACCGCAACATTCGCCTCGCCTCCGCCGTATACCGCGCCGAAGGAATCGGCCTGCAAAAAGCGCAGGTACCCCTGAGGCTCCAGCCTCAGCATTATCTCACCAAGAGTTACTATTTTTTTCATTATTGCATCTCCACGGCTCTACTGGTCAGCTCTTTGCCGTATCAAATGCACCGCAAAGCCGCCTACTTCCTTTTCTGTATAAACTGATGTTACGTCTCCGGCATCGTTTTTCCTTATGCTGCCCTCGTCAAAGCTGACGCCGAACCGCTTCAGATAAAACATAGCCCTGTTTATGTCGCTTGTGCTCACCGCGATATGCCCATTCATGCCCCTGCCGGGAGTCTTCAGAACCTCTACCCCGCGGTCCAGGCAGAATATCGAGGAATTTCCCTGCTGCGGCAGATCCATTCCGATGGGGTCAAAACAACCGGCAACGGCCTGCGCCGCTCCCTCATCGGCACAGTTTATGCCCACATGGGCAAGCTTGAAGCCCAGAACAGCCCTGATGCTGTCGCGTACAAGCGCCGTGATCTCATCAAACCTGCCCTCTGCAATAAGCCCCGCGGGAGCCATCCAGCTTCCGCCACAGGCTGCAACGTTGTTCAGGGCAAGGTAAGAGGAAAGGTTCTTCAGGTTTATTCCGCCCGTAGGAAGAAGGGACAGGTTCTTATACGGCCCGCCAATGGCCTTGATCGCCGCTATCCCCCCGTTCTGCTCCGCAGGGAAAAACTTTACAGTATCCAGCCCCAAGGCCATTGCCTGCTCCATCTCGCCCGGCGTGGCAGCGCCCGGTATCATCGGGATGCCGCAGCTCGTCGCATATTCCACTATTTCCCGGTTGAACCCCGGGGCAACGATGAAATCCGCCCCTGCGGTTATTGCGCGGTCTACCTGACGGCAGGTTAGCACCGTACCGGCGCCGAGTATCGCCTCCGGAAAGGCGCGGCGTATGCGGCTTATCGCCTCCTGCGCTGCGGTTGTTCTAAAGGTGATCTCCATAACCGGCAATCCGCCGTTCATAAGAGCCTCCGCGAGCTTCTCCGCCTTGTCGGCATCCTCTATTGTGATCACGGGGACTACCCCGAAATTCTTAATTATATTTATTACTGACTTAGACAAGTATCACACCTCGGTTTATATTGGCTTGAGCCGCCGGAGCCACCGGCGGCATGCAACAAATTCTCTCTCTTTAAGGCTTAAAGCTAACCAACCACGGATGGCAGCCAGCAGGTAAGCTCCGGAACCAGTATGACCAGCATAACGACCGCTATCATCGCAAGCATAAACGGTATCATAGCCTTGCTTGCGCCCTCAAGAGAACACTTGCCTATATTGCAGGCAAGGAACAGAGCCGCGCCGACGGGCGGCGTAAAGAGCCCAATGCAGAGGGTGATTATTATGATCATGCCGAACTGAATGGGATCTATGCCAAACTGCTGCGCTATCGGCAGCAATATCGGCACAAATATTATCAACGCCGGAGTCATATCCATAAACGTGCCAACGATGAGCAGCAGCAAAACTATCATCATCATGAGCAGGAACTGATTGTTGGTTATGCTCAGCATTGCAGAGGCAATGACCTGCGGTATGTTCGCATATGCCAGCAAATAGCCGAAGATATTCGATGTGGCAATGAGGAACAGAGCCGCGGCGGAAAGCACCGCGCTGCGGTACAGCATTGCGGGGACGTCCTTCAGCTTTACAGTCCTGTATACGATGAGCGTAAGGAACGCGCTGTACAGCGCCGCAAGTATTGCGGACTCGGTAGCGGTAACCACGCCGCCGAGTATTCCGCCCATGATTATTGCAAACAGCAGCAGTACCGGTATGCCCTTTACAACAGCTACGAGCTTTTCCTTTGCGGTGGTTTTGGGTGCCTTGCCGTAGCCGTGCTTTTTGGCCATTATATAGCAGACGATCATCTGTGCAAGGCCGACCATTATTCCGGGGATTATGCCTGCGATAAACATCGAGGATACCGATACGGTGGTGGCTATGCAGCAGTATATTATCATGGCGTTGCTCGGAGGGATTATCATGCCTATCGTGGCCGAGGTCGCGGTTATTGCAACGGAAAACTCCCTGCTGTAGCCGGCATCGACCATCGTGGGTATGATTATCGGGCCTTCGGACGCAACATCCGCCTGAGCGGAGCCCGAAACGCCGCCGAACATCATGCTGGTCAGCACGTTAATATGACCCAAGCCGCCGGGTATACGTCCGACTATCACGTTGGCAAGGTTTATAAGCCTGTCCGAAATGTTGCCGCGCGACATAAACTCGCCGCTTATTATAAAGAACGGAATGCAGAGCAGAGAGAATGAGTTTATGCCCGCAAACATCCTTTGCGCAACAACTGTAAGCGAAATATCCGGCAGCGCAAATATCAGGGTTATAAGCGAGGATATGCCGACGGAGAAGGCCACCGGCACGCCTATGAGTATAAGCAAAAACAGCGCTCCGAAAAGGAGTATTGTAATATTTATCAGATCCATATCTCAGCTACCTCATTATTCGTCCTCGGAAATGACCTCTTCCTCATAAAGAAGCCCGGGATTAAACAGTCCTATTATTTCAAAGATGGAATTAAGGATTATCAGCAGTCCGCCCGCGGGTATGACGCCATAAACCCATGACATTTTTACAGGCAGCGACATCATGCGCTGCTTTGCGCCCTCAACGGCGTATATGTAGCCGTAATGAACCAACGCATAGCTGAAGAATATCAGCATAAGATAAGAAAACAAAGTGACGGCCTTATGCAGCCTTTCGTCCTTGATACGCTTTGTCAGCAGTGTAAAGCCCAGATGCGACTTATTCGTAACACCTGCCGCCGCGCCGATAAAGGCAATCCATACCATTATGTACCGCGCCACCTCCTCGCTCCAGCGGGAGGATTTGCCTATGACGTATCTGGAAACAACCTGCCAGAACACCACCGCGCACATCGCCACCAGCAATGCTATCAATACATACTTGATTACATTATTGATGACCTTCTTTAGTTTAGCTAAGAACATCTGTATCCCCCTTGGGCTGCAAAAACGCAGCCGTATATTTTTTGTGCCGTCTGCCCGGCGGCTGAAAAATGCACGCCGGGCAGACGCGTTTTTTTACTTGCCGTAGTTCAGTATGCCGTCCATTATCTCGGCGCCTACTATGCTCTTGTACTCCTCAAATACCGGCTGAAGCAGCTCGGCAGCCTTCTCGCGCTCGGCCTCCGGGAACTCCGTATATATTGCGCCAGCGTCTATTGCGGCCTGCAGATATTCCTGCTCCTTCTCGTTGAAGCGCTCGATGCCCCATTCGCGGGCATATGCGGCAGCCTCGTCTATCGCTGCGCGCTGCTCATCGGTGAGGCTGTTCCACTCGTTCAGACTCATTACAAACGCGCCGGGAACGCGGAGATGATAGGTATCGGTGATGTACGGCGCAGCCTCGTAGTGCTTGGAGGTGTAATAGGTGGAGAAGTTGTTTTCGGCGCCGTCAACAACTCCCTGCTCAAGGGCGGAGAATACCTCGCCAAAGGCTACCGGGGTGGGCGCAACGCCAAGCGCTTCAAAGCCGTCGCCAGAGGCCTGAGAGCCGGTGGTGCGTATTTTGAGTCCCTTGAGGTCATCCAAGCAGGTCACCTGCTTTTTGGCGGTGTATACGTGGCGGGAGCCTTCATCCATGTAGCTTATGAGATGCAGGCCTGCATCCTCAAACTTGGAGGCAACAAGCTGGCCTATTTCGCCGTTGAGTATCGCCCATTCGGTATCGGCATCCTTAAAGATGTAGGGGAGGGTAAAGGCGGTGTACTCCGGCACGAAGGTGCATATCTGGCCGCCGTTTACGCTGGTCATGCCCATTGAGCCGAGCTTTACGGCCTCTATGGCGTCTGCCTCCTGACCGAGCTGACCATCGGTATAGACCTCAACCTTGATGTCGCCGTCCGTAAGCTCATAGAGCTTGTCTGCAAACTGCTGAAGTGCCTCGCATACGGGGTAATCAGCGGCGGAAACGTGACCCAGCTTATATACCTTAGAGGGGGTCTTGCCGGAGTCGGCGGTTTCGGTCGTTTCGGTTGCGGCCGTCGTTTCGGCTTCGGTCGCTTCAGGAACCGTAGTGCAGGCGGCAGCCAGCAGCATCATGCAGACTGCCATAATGAGTGATAGAGTTTTCTTCATTGCTTTTCTCCTTTTGTTTTATAATAAACGCAGCGACAGCCCGCGTTTACTTCAGGCTAAAATATGTTCTTGTCGGCTCTAAAGCCCTGCCACACCGCTTCAAACGGTTTATCCCTCTGCGGCAGTGGCCTCGGGTCGCGCCGCTTTTCGGTGCATTCACCGTTGCGGTAATATATCTGCTGTATCTGCCCCTTATCCTCCGTTTCCGGCTCAAAGCTGAACAGCCACGGCACGGTAACGCTTCCCGGTGTGTTGTCGGAGGTCTTATATATGGCGCTACCCCGGCTCTTTCCGCCCGCCTCAACATGGGAATACATGGCAAAAAGATACACATATTGACAAATAAGCATGTCCCGCAGTTTAAAGTAATCGACCGCCTGATCCATATCCGCGATCCTTACCCGGCTGTCAAAACTGCCAATAAATTCGCGCAGCTCAAGCAGCTCTTTTTTTATGTGCTCCGGAACGCGAACGGGGCCGCCCGCCCTGCTCATGCGCTCGGACCATTCCTTTGTCAGCTCCAAAACGTTGGGTGCCGCCCCTACGGCGTTTTCCGGCTTTCGAACTATATCGGCAAGCTCCGCGCCGAACAGCTTATCAAATTCATCCTCAGCAATTGCGCTTCCGCTGCATTTTGCCGCTATATACTGTGCGGCGCGCGCGGCACCGACCTGCCCGGCATTCAAAGCAGAGCCGCCCGGCCGCTTTATTCCGTGTGTGCCCGCAGCCTCGCCTATTGCGAACAGTCCCTTTACCTCGGTCTGCCACCAGCGGTCAACGGAAATGCCGCCGTTATTGTGCTGAACGCAGAGCGCGATCTCCAGCCTGTCCTTTGCAAGGTCGACGCCGTGCTCACGGTAAAAAGCAACCGCAGGCGCATTCATGTGCATTAGCCGCTCTATCGGGATGCCAAAGCAGGCGCCGTTTTTTTCAAGGTATTCCCGCGCCTCGGCCGAGAGCTCATCAAACGGGACAGGGCCGTTTCCCGGGTTTCTCGTGTAATCCAGAAATACTCTGCGGCCTCTTATGGTTTTTTCGCGGTATACAAGCAGGTCTATCATAGAGCTTGCCTGTGTCCTGCTTACATCAAATGGCCATTGGTAGCCCTTGAGGAACACGCGGTTGAGCGCCTCTGCAATGTTCGGCATCTCCTCAAAAAGGAACTCGCGCTCGTCGCTGCCGTCCTGCTCGGTGGATATGAAGCTCGGCAGCGCCTGCATATATGTTCCGCTCACGTTCCACCTTGGCGAAACCGAAGCAAGGCCGAACTGCCATTCGGTAAGGTTCTGCCCCGATGCGCCGGCCTCATATGCAATGCCGGATCCGCCGAACTGGCTTTCGGGGTATACCGAATTTGAATACATTCCGGCTGGTCCTCCGGTTGCAAGGACGATATTTCTGCAAAGGAACAGCGTATATCTCTCCTCGGCGCAGCACGCTCCTGTTCTTATGCCCAGCGCGCCGTAGACCTGCCCGTTTTTGGAAAATATATGCACTATTCGCGTGTTATCCTCAATCGTCACTCCGTGACGGCGCACCGCCGCCTCCAGCAGCTCGGTCATCACCCTTGAGGTATACGGCCCAACGCTCGAGCCGCGCCTGCATGGATCGTGATCGGTCTTATAGCCGACGTACTCGCCGTATTCGTTTGTCGGGAAGGGCACGCCCAACTCCGCAAGCCGCAGGAAGCACGGCGCCGAAAGCGCCGCCTCGCAGAGCGCCGTGTCCCCGTCCACGCAGCCGCCGCCGTAAAGCGACTCTGCAACCATATCCACGCTGTCTCGGTCCGCACCGCAAAGCGAGAGCTTATAGTAGGTCTGCTTGTCTGATCCGGTATTTCGCGAGGTACCGTAGTTCATGTTTTCCGTGCAGAGGATCACGCTCCTCTGGCCAAGGCTGAACAGCCTATCGCAAAAGCCGAGGCCGCTTGCGCCCGAACCTATTACCAATGTGTTTGTGGAGATAATGCGCATGTAGAATTTACCTGCCTAAAACAGTTTTAGCCAAAATTAAGTTATTCGTTCCATATTATGGAATTACGTTCCATTTTTCTCTGAGTCGGATATATAATAGCATACATTATCCGATAACGCAATCTTAAATTTGAAAATAAAAAAAGCGGTCATAAAACCGCTGTAAATAGTCATATGGATATCCGGTTCGGTCGCTTAGAGCATATATGCCTTAGCCTCGCCCGCCATTTTTGCCAGCGCCTCAATGCGCTCCTCCGTCATATAAGGCGCGAGCCCCGTTATTGAAAAGGCGGCCTCCGCCTTGCCGTTTATGGAGGGTATTGCGAAACCGACGCATTTTACGCCCAGCTCATTTTCCTCGTCGTCTATCGCATAGCCCCGAATGCGCGCCTCATCAAGCTGCGCCTGAAGGGTATCGAGATCTGTTATCGTGTTCTGCGTAATGCGGCGTATATCCGTGTTATGCCATATTTCCCGAACCTCCTCTTTGGAGAAGGTGGAAAGTATCGCTTTCCCTACGGCGGTTCGGTACAGCGGGGTGCGCTTGCCTATGCAGCTGTGGATGATGCTCGAGCTTGCTCCCGCTTTGTATATGTACACTATATCGGTCTTGTCCCGAACTACCAGATGTACCAGCTCGCCCGTGCTGTTTGCCAGCTTATCGAGGTATGGCTTGGCCGATGAGTATATGTCCATTCCGTTTATGATCTGGCTGGATATTTCAAACAGCTTAAGGGTGAGCTTGTACCTTGCGGTAAGCTCATCCTGAACCGCGTACCCCATGCCGACCAAATTGCCGAGCAGCCTGTGTACCGTGCTTTTGGGCAGCTCAAGCTGTTTTGAAAGAAAGGCGATAGAGCATCCCTCCGGATGGGCAGCCAGCGCCTCCGTCAGCGCAAAAGCCCGCTCGATGCTCTGAACGCTCTTTACCTGTGTCATATCCTTGCAAGCCATATTCTCCATGACAGTAATTATATATTCAGGCACATCAATAATCAAGCCGTATCCGCAAAGCAACGCCCTTTAACGGCACATCCTCTATCAGTGGTGCCTTCTCCGCCTTCTTCTCATCACGATATATGTGATGGTGCCGATATTGCCGAGCAGCGAAACGCCGGCCATGACTATCGCTATTATCGCGATGGTTCTGGTTTGCGTGACCGCGCCGGAGCTTGCGGGGATCACCGCCTCGGCAGATGCCTTTACGCCGGTGTCCTCGTCGCCTATCCACCAGTTGCCGTTTTCGCCGATATACGGGGTCAGCCCGTCTGCGCCGTCAGTGCCGCTTATGCCCATGATATCGCTGCCGAGGTTTGTCACGGTTCCGTCGGTATAGGTGATGACCAGCTCGCCCGCGTCGTTTATCTCAGTCTTGGCGATACCGACGCCGTCCTTGCCGTTGGCCCCGCTCTTGCCGCCGCTGCCGACTATTTTGCCGAGGTTGGTCACGACCCCGTTGGTGTAGGTGATTATCAGCTCGCCCGCATCATTTATCTCAGTTCTTGCAATTCCAACGCCGTCCGCGCCGTCGGCTCCGTCCCGGCCGTCTCTGCCGTCTCTGCCGTTCTGACCGGATGCGCCGGTGTCGCCTTTTTCACCTTTTTCACCCTGCGTTCCGGCTGCGCCCTTTGCCGCAACGCCGGTATCAACATTGCCGAGCCACCAGTTGCCGTTTTCGCCGATATATGGGGTCAGTCCGGCCTCGCCGGTATCACCCTTTTCACCTTTCTCGCCTGCATCGCCCTTCTCGCCCTGCGAGCCGGTGGTCGCGCTGCCAATCTTTTCCCAATCCACGCCGTTATAGGAAACGTACCAATAGCCATCCTCAACCTTCATTTGCGGGGTAATTCCCGCCTCGCCCTGCTCGCCGGTTTCGCCCTTTGCAACAACGCCTGTATCATAGCCGCCTATCCACCAGTGCCCGTTATCGCCGATGCACGGCGTATCTCCGTCCTTGCCGGCCTCGCCGGTGTCGCCCTTGTCGCCCTTCTCGCCGGTATCGCCCTTATCGCCCTTGTCGCCTTTCACGCCGGTGTCGCCCTTGTCTCCCTTTTCGCCGGTGGTCGCGCTGCCGAGTTTTGTCCACGTTGTGCCGTCGTAGGAAACGTACCAATAGCCATCTTCTATCTTCAGCTCCGGGGTGATTCCGTCCTTGCCGTCCTTGCCGGCGTCGCCTTTTTCGCCCTTGTCGCCGCCCATCTGTATCCACGTATATCTGGCTACGTCCGTGGAATCCTCTTTTTTGTTATCCGTATAGATGCCCATATAGCTGCCGACGTTCTCGCCGCCGTTGTCGGTAAAGGTCTGTCCGCCGTCGTTTGAATACTTTATATGGCAATAAGTTCCCGTCACCTCGTTCATGAAGGCGATGACCTTATAGTTTGAATTAACGCTTTCGGCGTTTGAGTCCTTAACCGAGCACCGAACGGCATACTGGTAGATATTTCCGTCATCAGTGCCGATCTTAGGCGTAATTATTTTCGTGAGCTTATTCCCGGCTTGAGTGCAGTCCCCAACCGTCAGGTTGCTTTCCAGTGCCTCCCACGGGGTATCCTCCGAGGCGTTTCTCTGGTAAATGGTATAGGTGAGCTGATCCGCCGTATAGTATTGTCTTCCTGAGCCGTCGTTTGACGGGATCTCCCACGTCAGCGAAAGATTGTTGCTGCCGTCTTCAACCAGCTTCAGCTCGGTAAGCGTTACCGGCGCGTTTGGCGCGGAGAGCTCGGTAACGACATGGTGCAGCAGCGGAACGTACTTTGGGCTGCTGTTAGTATGGCCTACCAAAATCTCGCCGCCGGCAAATGCCCACTTGAACTTATACTGATTGATAGTCTCCTCCGTTGCCGCCTGCTCATTCAAAACTGCCGTCTTGTTGATATTGCCGACCCTTGTGGAAATTCCGGTGCTGCTCCCCGTCGTGGTCGACGACCCTGTCGTGTCAGTGCTGGAGGAGGAAACATACGCACCGCCGACAAAGCCGCAGGTGAAGGTAAGCGTCGTTTCGGCAGATGCCGTAATGCTTGAGGACTGCGAGGCAAAGTTCTCATTTAGCGTTGTGTCGGTAAGGGAGACCTCGGTATAGCCCGCTGCATACCCGAGCTGAATCCAGTTCGGCTCCTTTGCAAACGCGCCCTTGGAGGCAGCCGTGCTGTTTATGTAATAATCATTCTGTACGTTCTTACCGCCAAGCGAGCTTTGATATTTCCACGGGTTGCCGATATTGCCGAATAAATAGGACTCAACTATCTTGTCCAGATAAGCCGGCGAATAGCTTTTATCACTTTTCGCTTTCTCTTCAATCGCCACATTATAGCCGTCCACCATCGCATTATACTCGTCAACGGATATCTGAACATAATACGGCGCCTGACCGACGTCATAGATAACGCACGACTTTTCGCCCTTGTCATCGATATAATTATATATATAGCGATAGATCGGGTTGCGCCGCAAGACAACCGTGTTCTCCTTCGTTGCGGAGAAGCTTGCGGAATAGGTCTGGGTTTCCGTTTCGCTGGTGCCCTTAACATAGGAGCTGCCGCGACCTATCTTTACCCTTAGATCCCATTTAAGGACAGGAAATTCCGCATGAAGACCGATGATGCCGCCATATTCAACGCTGTCGGTGTGCTGGGAGCTGGATTTGTACGAATAGCTGCCAGTTACCTTATAGCTTGTTGCGCTGGCTTCCTCATACTGCTTCAGCCCCTTGAAGTACGGCGCAGCCTGTATGACCGCCTGAACCTCGGCATCCGACTCAAGGTATTGCATATCGGCATACTCTACCTGCAGGCCGTCGTCGTCCATATCAACAGCTACGACGACGCAGGCAAAGCCATCCTTTATGTCGCTGTCCTCGCAGTGGTTCAGGTAATATTCACGGCTCAGATAGCCGTTGTCATAGATTCCCGTATAGTTTTTAAAGTTCTTCGTTTTTATTGTCGCCGCGGTCGATTTATCTTTTTCAGTTCCTGCCGTTTCTGTTACCGTATCATTTTTATATTCGCCGCCCATTGAAAGCAGCGCCAGCGCGTCGTTATGCGCACCGGACTCCTTCAGACCTATGACAAACATGACCTGCTCGCGGCCGGCGTAGTTATTGTCAAAGTTGCCGACGGCGATGGACTGTATATAGGTATTTGTAATACTGACACTGCCGGCGCCGTTATCGGCTTCGTCAAAATAATTTGCCGTCTTGATAGGCGCTTCGTTTATCTCGCAGGTTCCGGCCTTAAAGCTGTATATGCTGCCGTCAATAAAGAGCTGCTCCTGAGTGTGCTGCCCGTTCAGCGACAAAAAGGCAACGCCTGAGCGCTCAAGTATGAAGTCGTCAAGATGAACGCCCTCCTGCTTCCATATGTTCGTTTGAACCCCAGTTGCGATCCACTGCCTCTGAACGTTTGACCCCGGGGCAGTGTATACACCGACCACCATATTATCCTTTTCATTGGCATAATACCATAGATCGGTATCCACAATTTTCGAATTTGCGGTGCTGCCTTCTGTCCTCTGAGTGACCTTGATCCCGGCTACCAAAATTTCGTCAATGCCGTCGCCGTTGGCGTCGCCAACAGCCAGTCCCGGGCTCCTTGCGGTATCCCAAAGATACTTGCCGTCCGTATTTTCCCTTTTGTTTTCAAAAAAAGCGCCGTTTCTTATCTTGTTTTCAAGTATGTTTTTGTCTTTGCTGCCGTGGGCAACGCCGATATACGGAATATACAACGTACCGTCTTGATATGTCCTTGTTTTCGTATTGCCGACATATGAAAGCACCGCGATATCCTCTATTCCGTCCGCATTAAAGTCGCCCGTTGCAAGGTCGCAGGCGAGCTTGTCCATGATATTGTTGTTATACACCCACTTGTGATCACCAGTTCCGCTATAAAATCCCGGGTGAAGCAGGTTAGAGTTAAACGGAGACTGAGACGCCTTTGTAATCGCATGCGTTGTAGAATCCTGCTGCCATTTTATCTCGATAAGGCCGTTTTCGGCCGGAGTATGTGGGTCTTCAGTCGAGTATGTGCTCGGGGCATATACGATAACGCTGTCCGTTGCAAAGCCGTTTTGTTCGCTTACCTCGCCGTGATAGTTTCCGGCCGTGATAGCCATAAAGTTGGACAGCTGGGCATTGGTATAATCATCATCTATTCCCAGCCAGTTAAGCGTTGCTATCGTAAGGACGTCAGAGCACTTTCCGTATTTATAGTCGTACAGCCACGTTACGACATCGGCGGTATTTTCACCCGTGCAGTTCAGGCCAACGTAGGCAACGCAGCTGTCGCGACCCGTTCCGAACGGGTCGCAGGCCACCGCCTTAACGGCGGAGTATTTATTCATGGCAGTTTGGGTATCCTTACCCTCGGTGCTGTTGAAGCTCCACGCATCATTGAAGTTATGGCTAAAGCTTCTATTTGATCCCCCTCCCTGCACACCGTTTATCGTATTCTCATAAGTAAAACCGCCCTGATAAGCAACATCTGCAACGGGAGCGCTTTGATTCAGATAGTTGTCAAAAACGACGGCAACGTTCTGATTGCCATCGTGCTGCATGTTCTGAAAGAGCAAAAGCTCGTGTTGAACGACCGCAAGCGTCTTCTGGTTCTTCTTCAGATCCAGCGGGTTGCTGCCGGATGCTTTTGCCGACTGAAACTCCGCCGTCTCGGTCGTTTTGGTGAGCTTATCGATCAGCTCCTCGGTCTCTGCGGAGGATATGCCGCCCGAATCCGTCTCATCCGAGTCATTTGAGTCACCGAGCACGACTGCCGTCTCGCCGTCTGCTTCCAGTGTTTCCGCATATGCCACGCCGTATATTGCAAACGATGCGCTGTTTATGGTTGTGAACAGAGCCAGTGAAAGAGCAACAGTACGCAAGCGCTTGAAATTTGCCATTATTTTTCCTCTTTTGTCAAAAAATATGTGATATTATACGCCTCTCAAAACTACAATTCAAGATATTTAAGCCAAAATTAACGCCACAAAAAACATCGCTGCGGTAAAAGCCCAGCCGCAGCGATGTTTGCATATTCTCTTTCTTACTTATTTGATGTCGGTTCCAGTCAGCAGCTCTCTCAGCTGCTCTATCTCCTGCTCCGTCATTCCGCAGGCGGTCAGGTATTCCCTTGCAGCCGCCGGGTAGTCCGCCGTTTGCCATGTGCTTGCGTCGCTTCCGACGAGGTACTCTATAAAGGAATCAAAGTACAGCGAAACGACGGCCTCGTAGCGCTCCGGCGTTTCTTCTTTTGTAATGCCGTAATAGTTTGCATAGGTCGTCATATAGTCCGCGCAAAGCTCGTCGTAGCCCGCCCCGCAAAGCGCCTCCAGCACCAGGCACACAAAGCCGGTGCGATCCTTTCCCTCCATGCAGTGGATATACGCGGGGCCGCCATATTTTAGAAGCTGCCGCATGCCCGCGGCAACGCTCTGCTTGTATTCCTCGGAGTCAAAGTTTGCGCCCATGGACAGCACTATATCCCGCCCCTGCTCATAGAGGGTCTTGGTGTAATCTGAGGCAAAATCGTCCGCGGCGAAATACCCCTGCATATCCTCGTCGGAATCCGCAAGGTCTATTATGCAGCGTATGCCGGCGCGCTCGACCAATGAATCGGTTATTGCGGCGCGGCCGCGGCTGTTGTCAACGGGGGAAGCGCCCCTGTAAATAAAGTTCTCCCTCATGCTGCCGCCCGAGAGCGCCCTGAAGTTTGCAAACTGCTCGTCGCTTTGGTAGTCGCTGCGCTCCGGCGAGTAGCTCTGGCTGAGTGCCTCGCTCGTTGCAAGGTACTTGCCGGCCGTGTTCAGCGTTATCGTCACGGTACATTCGTCGTTCAGCTCCGCCGTTGTCCAAAGGCCGCGGTTGTTGTTGGCAACAAGCACATAGTCGTTCTTCGGGTATGCAACTATAACCGGGTCCCCCGTCTTAACGTAGTAGCCGGTGTAATACGGCACATCGGATATGGTATAGCCGTTGCTGAAGGCAACGTCGCAGCTATCGCCAAATTCAAAGCCTGCGTTCGCAAAGTCCTCCGCCGTAGCGGTCAGGTCGGCGCAGTCAAACTTGGCGTCCTTGTATACCCCTGCGGTTATCGACACCGCTGCACTGCCCTGCTCGGCCGGGCTGCAGCCCGCCGCCAACAGCATTGCAGAGAGAGCAAGCATCAGGCAAAGCGGCCTGAGCAGCTTCTTATTAAGCATCATTCTGTTACCCCCATAATTGTTTAGCAATATTTCAAGCCCGCAGGCGTGCGCCGCCTCGGTTATCTGATACAGCCCGCTTGTGTCCGTCTTCATGTCTATTTACCTCTTAGAAATCTCATGTTATAATAAATTATACAGTATAAGCCTGAATTTATAAATAGGGAATATAACGCAAATGATAATTGACGTACACGCACACATATACCCGGACAAAATTGCAAAAAAAGCGGCTGCGAGCATTGCCGGCTTTTACGGCATAAGCATTACAGACCCCAACGCCTCTGTTGAAAGGCTGCTGCAAACCGGAGACGCTGCGGGGGTGGACAGGTTCGTTGTTCACTCCGCGGCAACTGTGCCGCAGCAGGTCGTCAGCATAAACAGCTTCTTCGCCGCCGCAGTCTCGGCGCATCCGGACAGGCTTACCGGCCTTGGTACCATGCACCCCGACTTTGAAGACCCCTGCACGGAGCTTGAGCGTGCCATGTCGCTTGGGCTCAAGGGCATAAAGCTGCACCCGGACTTTCAGCGCTGTGCAATTACGGACAGGCGGATGTTTCCGGTATACGACTTTTGCCAGTCCACCGGCTTCCCGATACTCTTTCACACCGGAGACCGGCGGTATCATTACTCCAACCCCACAATGATACCCGAGCTTTTGGAGAGTTTTCCCCGTCTCCGCCTGGTATGTGCGCATTTCGGCGGGTGGACGGAATGGGATGAGGCAAAAAAATACATTCCCGCAACCGATGTGATGGTAGATTGCTCCTCCTGCTTTTATGCAATGACGGATGAACAGATAATGGAGTTCTTTGAGCTTTACGGCGAGGACAGGGTGATGTTTGGCAGCGACTACCCGGTTTGGAGCGCGGAAAGTGAGCTTTTGCGGCTGCGCTCGCTGCCCCTTTCCGCTGAGGCGCTTGAAAAAATAGAATATAAAAACGCCGCCAGGTTCTTCGGTATATAGCCTCCCGCAAAAAAAGTTACAAATTTTGCGCAGGACGGGGTTGACAACCATTCCGTCTTGCGCTATTATAATTAAGCGCGCTGACGGAACGGACGTGAAACGCCGAGACGCGGGAATAGCTCATTTGGTAGAGCGCCGCCTTGCCAAGGCGGAGGTGGCGGGTTCGAGCCCCGTTTCCCGCTCCACAGAATATGCGCCCTTAGCTCAGTTGGTAGAGCACCTGACTCTTAATCAGGGTGTCCAGGGTTCGAGTCCCTGAGGGCGCACCAAGCAAGAAGAATCACCTTTAGGTGGTTCTTTTTGTTTTAGCTTTTTATCGCTACACTTGTCTTTTGTTTTCTGTACTGGTTCCCCGAAGCGTCAAATTATAATACCTTGCAAATTATATATTATTGCGGTATAATGCTGAAAACTGTTTGCGCATTATTATAGGCTTGTTTATCAGTTTTTACACTTTCATCTTTACAGGGGGAAAATAACATGGAAAAGCTACAAAAGAGGTATGGCCTGATAACTGCAATATGCATGGTGGTCGGCATAGTCATCGGCTCCGGCGTGTTCTTTAAGGCACAGACCATACTGCAAAAGACCGGCGGCGACATGCCTATGGGCATACTCGCATGGATAATCGGCGGCGTTATAATGCTGACCTGTCTGCTGGCCTTTTCGGTAATGGCGCAGAAGTTTGAAAAGGTCAACGGCATTGTGGACTATGCCGAGGCCTGCGTTGGCGGCAAGTATGCCTACTTCATCGGCTGGTTCCTTACCGTAATATATTATCCCTGCCTCACCTCGGTGCTCTGCTGGCTCTCCGCCCGCTATACACTGGTGTTCATAACCACGGTCGTGCCGAATTTCCCGCTGCTCGGCCTCGGCGCGGCAGCCGGCGCGGAAACCGTCATGGGTTCGGAGTGCATGGCGCTGATGATGTTCTATATGTGCTGCGCCTATGCGGTCAACGCCCTCTCGCCAAAGCTCGCCGGCAAGCTGCAGGTATCGACCACTATAATTAAGATGATACCACTGTTCCTGATGGCGGTCGTTGGCATCGTAACAGGCATAGTCAACGGCACCCTCACCAACAACTTCACCACAGCTGCAAACGTCGGCCCCGCCTCCGGCAACCCGCTCTTCGCCTCTGTCTGCGCGACCTCGTTTGCATATGAAGGCTGGATAATCGCGACCTCTATAAATGCGGAGCTCAAGGACTCCAAAAAGAACCTGCCCCGCGCACTGATAATCGGAGGCATAATCATAATCGCAACGTATATCTTCTACTACGTCGGCGTTGCCGGCGGAGCGACCAATCAGGAGCTCATCGACTCCGGCGCAACCGTTGCCTTTGTAAACGTATTCGGCAACGTGCTGGGCAATATACTGAACCTGTTTATCGCAATATCCTGCATCGGCACCATGAACGGCCTGATGCTGGGCTGCGTCCGCGGAATGTACTCCATAGCCGCCCGTGGCAGAGGCCCGCTGCCCCATGTATTCAGCCAGATAGACAAGGAGACCAACATGCCGCATAACTCTGCAACGGTCGGCCTGCTGCTGTGCGGCTTCTGGGGGCTGTATTTCTTCCTTGCAAACCTCGCCGGCACCTGGAGCGGCCCTTTCGCCTTTGATTCCTCCGAGCTGCCTATAATCACGATATACATGCTGTATCTGCCGATATTTGTTCAGTGGATGCGCAAGGCAAAGGACGAAAACACGCTGCGCCGCTACGTTCTGCCGTCGCTGGCGATATGCGGTTCGCTCTTTATGATACTCGCCTGCATACTCGGCCACGGAATGGCCTGCTTCTGGTATCTGCTGGTGTTCCTTGCGGCAACGGCCGTTGGCGCGCTGTTTTCAAAGGAAAAGCCGATATAACGGCAAGCAAAAAGAGGACGGCAAACCGTCCTCTTTTTTGTTCGTCTTTTATTATACGCGCTTCCAGGTTTCCGGCGTAAATATCATTATCATCGGGAATATCTCAAGTCGGCCTATCAACATATCCAGCGTGAGCACTATCTTTGACGCAGCCGAGAAGGCGGAGAAGTTGCCCATCGGCCCAACCTCCCCCAAGCCCGGACCGACGTTGCCGATACAGGTTATGACCGCCGTGAGGTTGGTCGTAAAGTCGCACTCGTCAAAGCAGGCGACGAGCAGCGCTGAGAGCGCCATTATAAACATATAGGTTATAAAGAAAACCAGCGTGTTGTGCAACACCTCGTCGTCAACCGTCTTGCCGTCCAGCTTTACGCGGTTGACCGAGCGGGGGTGCATCATTCTGCGCACCTCACACTTTACGGATTTTAGAAGTATCACAAGGCGCGAGACCTTTATTCCGCCGCCGGTGCTGCCGGCGCAGGCACCTATCAGCATAAGGCATATCAGAACATTGCGCGAAAGCTCCGGCCATTTGTTAAAGTCCGCCGTTGAGAAGCCCGCAGTCGAGATTATGCTTGCAACCTGAAACAGCGACTTTCTTATTATCTCCTCTGCCGTCGGGTATATGCTGCGAATGTTCAGTGCAATAGCTATGACGCTCGCCGCAACTATGCCCAAGAAGCAGCGCAGCTCCTCGTTTTTGAATATCGGCCTTATATTCCTCAGCAAAATAAAGAAATACAGGTTGAAGTTAATTGAAAACAGCAGCAGGAATATGCTTATGACGTACTCGGCATACGGGCTGTTATAAGCGGCAATGCTGGCGTTTTTAACGCTGAAGCCGCCTGTGCCCGCGGTTGCAAAGGTATTCACGAGCGCATCGTAGAGTGGCATCCCGCCCGCAAGCAGGAATATCACCTCCACAACAGACAGAAACACATACATTCCGTAGAGTATGAGCGCGCTCTGCCTCGCCTTGGGCACCAGCTTTCCGACTACGGGGCCGGGTACCTCCGCCCGCATTATGTGCATACTGCGGTCATCCGCAAGCGGCAGCACCGCCATCATGAACACCAGCACGCCCATGCCGCCTATCCAGTTGGTAAAGCTGCGCCAGAACAGCAGCCCGTATGGGCAACCCTCGACCGCGGTAAGGGCGGAGGAGCCGGTGGTCGTGAGGCCGGATACCACCTCGAACACCGCGCTTATATAGTCCGGCATCATGCCCTCGATAGTAAACGGCAGCGCACCGAAGAGCGAGAGCAGTATCCAGGAGAAGGCGACGCCAACAAACCCCTCGCGGGCAAATATGCTGTCGCTCTTTGCCCTGAAAGAGAGCAGCAGCGCCCCCAGCAGCAGCAATATGGCTATCGTCGTAGAAAAGCCCCTGATGGACTCGCCGTAATACAGGCCGATAAGCATAGAGGGCAGCATGAGCGCTGCCTCCGTCAACAGGGTAAGGCCAAGTATTCTGGCCAACATTCTGTAATTCATATGTCCTTACTCTTCCTTGAGTATTTTATCAAGCTCGTGCAGCCCGCTCATAGTGGTTACGACGATAACGGAATCGTGCGCCTTTATTACATCGTCGCCCCCTGGTATCAGGCTGGTTCCGCCGCGTATTATAGCGCCTATGAGCACGTTGTCCTTTATAGGCATATCCTTGAGCGGAACGCCTATGCAGCGGGAGCCTTCGCGAACGCGAAACTCCAGCGCCTCGACCTTGTTGTCGGCCAGCCGGTACAGCATTTCAACGCTGCTGCCGGTCGCGTTTGTCATTGCGCGAACGTAGCTTATTATCCTGTTCGCCGCGATCTCCTTTGGGGTGATTATGCTCTCTATCCCCATCGGCCCCAGCATATCCGCAAGCCTCGCGTTGTTTACTTTTGTAACGACCTTGTCAACGTTCAGCGTGTTTGCGTACATTGAGAGTATTATGTTTTCCTCGTCGATGCCGGTCAGGGCTATGAGGGCGTCAGTATTATCCAGTCCCTCCTCGCTCAGCAGCTCGTGGTCCGTGCCGTCGCCGTGCAGTATCGTGGCCTTGGGCAGCAAATCTACAAGCTGGTTACAGCGTTTTTCGTCCTTTTCGATTATCTTGACGTGTATGCCGGTCTCTATGAGCTGCCGCGTCAGGTAATAGGCTATCCTGCCGCCGCCGACTATCATAACGTCCTTTACCTTGCGCTGGAATGTGCCGACGGTTCTAAAGAACGCGCTCACCTCCGCGGGGGAGGCAAGTATGGTCAGCTTGTCGCCCGCCCTTATCTCAAAGCTGCCCTTGGGTATGAATACCTCCTCGCCCCGGCGCGCGGCGCAGACCAGCACCTTTACCTTGAGCAGCCTGTAAAGGTCTGCAAGCCGTACTCCGTCCAGCGGGCTCTCGTCTCGAACCTTGAACTCAACGAGGTCTATGCGTCCCTTTGCAAAAGGCTCCGCCTTTATCGCCGGAACGAACCGCATCAATCGTGATATTTCGGATGCAGCGGACTGTTCCGGGTTTACCGCCGCCGAGAGCCCAAGCTCATCCTTGAGGAAGAACATCTGCTGCTGATACTGCGGGTCTCTCACCCGCGCTATGGTATGCTTTGCGCCGAGCTTTTTTGCGACCATGCAGGCAAGCATGTTTATCTCGTCCGCGCTGGTTGCGGCAATGAGCAGGTCTGCCTTCTGCACCCCCGCCTCGCTCTGCACGGTATAGCTGACGCCGTTGCCCTCTATACATATGACGTCCAGCTCGTTTGTCGTGTTGCGCAGCGCCTCCGGCCTGTTGTCTATGACCGTTATGTTGTGCCCCTCCTTTGCGAGGCTCGCCGTAAGGGTATAGCCGACCTTTCCGTCACCGACTATTACTATGTTCATAAAGCTACCTTTTCGCTTTCCCTTTCCGTATGGTGAATTTGCCATCATGATACCACCATATACACACGTATGGCAATATGGCCGCCGCAAATTATCCGCAAAGAAAAGCGCCGGAATATATCCGGCGCCTTTTAGTTGTTTAAGCGTATTCAGTTCTTATGCGTAAGTATGCCCCTGAGGTCGTATATGGCTCCCCTCGGGCAGTTTACGGCGCACATTCCGCAGCTCAGGCACAGCTCCTCGTCTATTGCGGCGCAGCTGTCCTTTACCCTTATCGCCCCTGCGGTGCAGGCCCTTTCACATATTCCGCAGGCTATGCAGCTCACCTCGCACTGCTTGCGGGCTTCTGCGCCCTTGTCCCTGTTGGAGCACTTTACGGCAATGCTGCAGGCGCTCTGGTGTATGCTGATTATCCCCTGCGGGCAGGCTCTAACGCACATTCCGCAGGCTATGCACTTTTCCTCGTCAACCTCCGCAACACCGTTGCCGTTCAGCGATATCGCCCCGAAGCGGCAGGCCGAAACGCAGGCCTCGCAGCCTATGCAGCCGTATGAACAGCCTGAGGCGTGGCAGCCGCCGTTGCAGGCAACAAAGGCGGCCTTATACGGGAATTTCTTTTTTATCGCCATTATTCCTGCTCCTTCCTCTCGTATGGGGTATTGCAGAGCGGCAGGCTGTACCTGCGCTCGCCATCCAGCCTGAAGTATGCGTCGGCGATCGCCGGTGCTGTGGGTATCGAGGTTATCTCGCCTATGCCTATCGCGCCGCAGGCAACGTTGAGCCCGGGCTTGTCTATTACCAGCGCGGTTATCTCAGGCAGCTCGTGCGCCCTGAAGAGGCCGAGGGAGCCGTATTTCTCTATCGGCCTGCAGTTTTCGTCTATCGGGTACCTTTCCCTGAGCGCAAAGCCCATCGACATCACCACACCGCCCTCTATCTGCCCCTCGCAGGAGAGTGGGTTTACCGCCTTGCCGACGTCGTGCGCCGCTATCATACGCTCCACCCGCCCCGTCTTCTTATCCAGTATGCAGAGCTGCGTTGCATAGCCGTAGGCAACGTGGGATACCGGGTTTGGGACGTCTGCGCCGAGTTTATCCGTCTTTGCAAGGTACTCGCCGTAGTACTCTCTGCCCTTCATCTGCGCAAGGCTAAGCCCCGCCCTTCTGTCCTCCATCAGCTTTTCGCAGGCGCGGCGGCAGGCCTCGCCTGTTATGAGGGTTTGGCGGGAGCCGGAGGTCGTGCCGGAATCCGGCGATATCCACGTATTGCTCCGCTCGTAAACTATATCCTCCCGCGTGAGGTCGGTATTGCTTACGGTCATCTGCACAAGCACCGTGCCCAGCCCCTGCCCTATGCAGGATGCGCCGGAGAATATATGTACCTTTTCGTCCTCGCCGACTATCAGCTTCACCCTGCCGGTATCCGGTATGCCGACGCCGACGCCGGCATTCTTCATTGCGCAGCCGAGGCCGACGGGCTTGCCCTCGGCTATCGCCGCGTCGTAATACGGCTTCACCGCCTCCAGCGTTTCCACAAGGCCGGTGGATTCGTCAACTATCTGCCCGTTCGGCAGCACCTGCCCGGGGCGTATGGCGTTGCGGAAGCGTATCTCCCACGGGGTTATGCCGACCTCGTCCGCCATCATGTTGAGCAGGCTCTCCGTTGCAAAGCAGGTCTGCGTAACGCCAAAGCCGCGGAATGCGCCGGCCGGCGGGTTGTTTGTATAGTATGCGGTTCCCTCTATTTCAAAGTCCTGATAGTTATACGGCCCTGCGGCGTGGGTGCAGGCTCTTTCCAGCACAGGCCCGCCGAGCGAGGCAAACGCGCCGGTATCGGTATACACCTTTGCCTTTACGCCCTTTATTATGCCGTTTTCGTCGCAGCCCATCGTGAAGTCCATTTCAAAGCTGTGCCTCTTCGGGTGAACAAGCAGCGACTCTGCGCGGCTCAGCTTTACCTTTACCGGCCGCCGCGTCAGGTAGGTTATGAGCGCCGCAAGGTGCTGAACGGTCATATCCTCCTTGCCTCCGAAGCCGCCGCCGACCAGCGCGTTCTGAACCTTCAGCTTGTCGCTTCCAAGCAGCAGTCGGCACTCCCTGAGCGTCTGGTGCGCGTCCTGATCCGTCGAGTATATGAATACGTCGTCGTCCTCGTCGACAAAGGCCACGGCACATTCCGGCTCAAGGAAGGCGTGCTCCGTCCAAGGGGTAGAGAAATGCCGGCTTATGACGTGCTTTGAGGCCTTTATCCCCTCCTCGGCGTTTCCGCGGCTTATGTGCTTATAGGCGCATACGTTGTCCTGCTCCTCGTCGAATACCCTCGGCGCGCCCTCTGCCGCCGCCTCCTGAATAGTATGTATCGCGGGCAGCACCTCGTATTCGACCTTTATAAGCTTCTTTGCCTTTTCAAGGGTCTCCATATCCTCCGCCGCAACCAAGGCGATAGCGTCGCCAAGGTAGTGCGTAAGGCCGCCCACGGGTATCATGGTATACTGGTCGTGCTTCAGGTGGCCTATCTTGTTTTCGCCGGGGATATCCTCCGCCGTAAACACCGCCGCAACGCCCTTTAGCGCCTTTGCCGCCGAGGTATCTATCGAAAGCACCCTTGCGCGGGGGTATTTGCTCCTGAGCGCAGAGCCGTACAGCATGCCGTCGATATAGTAATCGTCCGGATATTTGCCGCTGCCGAGCACCTTTTCCTCAGTATCCAGCCTGTGAACGCGGGATCCGACCTTCCAATCGTCCTCGCTGGGCTTGGGCAGCCTGCCCGCCCGCTTTATTTCCGCCGCCAGCTTTATTGCGGCGATTATTTTTACATAGCCGGTGCAGCGGCAGTAGTTATTCCTTATCGCATAGCGCATCTCAGCTTCCGTCGGGTCCGGGTTCTTATCCAACAGCGCCTTTGTGCACATGACCATGCCGGGTATGCAGAAGCCGCACTGAACCGCCCCCGCCTCGCCGTAGGCAAAGGTATACAGCTCCCTTTCCCACTCGCTGAGCCCTTCAACGGTCACTATGTTGCGCCCCTCCAGCCTGTCGGTATCCGGCACGCAGGCCTTGTAGGTCTCTCCGTCTATTATAACGGTGCAGGCACCGCAGGCACCCTCGCTGCAGCCGTCCTTTACCGAGGTCAGCCCGAGATCGTCCCTAAGGAAGCGCAGCAGCTTTTTGTTTTTTTCTGCCGTAACGGTCTTGCCGTTTACAACAAACGTGGACATAAGCGTTTCCTCTCCTGTTTTCTTATTCCTTACTTTTATAAAACGGCAACGCCCGAGGACCCCGAAACAGGGATCCTCAGGCCGTTATTTTGCCATTGCATTAGCCCAAAAGGTACCTATGCTCCTTTATTACGGCACTCATCAGCGCTTCAAGGTCGCCGAGGCCGGTCTTGCCGTCCAGCACGTATTCCTTTACCTCGCCGCCAAGGCGCACCTTTACTCTCGGGCAGGCGGGGCATATCACCATAAAGCCGTTGTTCTCGCTGTCCTCAAAGTCGCGCTCATTGGCGAAGAGTGTGAACTTATCCTTATACGGCCTACCGTCGGTATACGGGCAGAAGTGGGCGCAGTTGCCGCACTCGTTGCACATATAGTCAACGTGAAGTATCTGGCGCATCTCCTTGCCCTCAACCGCTATCGCGACGTTTGCCCTGTTGGGGCAGACGGAAACGCAGGCCTCGCACACGGTATTGCAGTTGATGCAGCGATCCGCCTCGCACTTGCTTGGCATTTGCAGCTTCATCTTGCGCAGCAGCGCCTCTTGCTTGTTCGGCCTTGCCTCCTCGGGTATATCCGCCGTTATCTCGCTTCCGGTGATGCTTTCAACGACCCACTTTGCGTCGGCAATAGCGTCCGCAACGGTCGCGGGGCCGCGGCTCGCATCGCCCACGACGTACACATCGCCGTATTTCTTTTCGCCCTTCTTATAGGCATCGGCAGCTATGCCGTATTTTGCCATGAGGCCGAGATCGACCTTTTCGCCTACGGCGGCTATGACGGTATCAGCATCCACCTCAACAGTCTCGCCTGTCTCAACGGGTACCCTCCGGCCGGAGGCGTCCTTTTCGCCGAGCTTCATTTTGCTGCATATCAGCCTGCCGTTTTCCTGCCTTACGGGGGAAACCAGCTCCATGAACTCCACGCCGTCCGCTATTGCAAGCTCCAGCTCCTCAAGGTCTGCCGGCATATACCTGCGGTTGCGGCGGTATACCAGCGTTACCTTCTCAACGCCATTTGCGCGCTTTGCGGCTCTTGCTGCGTCCATTGCGGTGTTTCCGCCGCCGACCACCGCAACGCTGCTGCCAAGCTCCAGCTTTCCGCCGTTCTTAAAGGCATACAGGAAGTCTATAACATTCATGACGTTGCCCTCGATATTGAGGCTGCCCTTTTTCTCTGCGCCGCAGGCGAGTATGACGTAGTCAAAGCCCATCGCCTTGAGCTCGCCGTAAGCGGGAGCCTCCTTGCCCATAACGAACTCTACGCCGGTCTTTTTGATGAGCGCAATGTCGTTGTCAATAGCCTTGTCGTCTATCCTGAAGCCGGGAATGACGTTGCGTACAATGCCGCCGAGCGTCTCCCTCTTTTCAAATACCGTTGCCTGAAGGCCGTGCTTCTGTGCGTGATACGCCGCGGCAAGGCCGGCGGGGCCGCCGCCTATCACGGCGACCTTTTTGCCCTCGTGCTCAGGCTCCGTCAGCGCAAGAAGCTCGTCAAACGCGCCCTCTGCCGCCTGCAGCTTGGTCCCGCGTATATTGACGGGGCACTCGTAGTGGTTCCTCATGCACTTATCCATGCAGTGATGGGCGCATATCGTGCCGGTTATGAATGGCAGCGGGTTCTTTGCGGTTATCACCTGAAGCGCCTCGAGGAAGAGTCCCTTTCCGCAAAGCTCTATGTATTCCGGTATGTCCTGACCGAATGGGCAGCCGCTCTTGCAGGGTGCGCGGAAGCAGTCTATCATGGGCAGCACCTTGTCCTTGCCCATTTTTCTGTCCGGCGCCTCCTTTATAGGCTTAAGGTGATGCGGGTTCTTCGGCGCCTCGGCGGAGAGCCTTGCTACTGCCTCGTAGTCTACGCCGGCAAAGGGCTTGAACTCGCACTCATCGAGCAGGTTGCCGAGCTGAACCATGCGGCCGTAGCCGCCGGGCTTGAGTATGGTGGTGGCCATGGTTATGGGCCATATACCCGCCTCAAAGAGCTGCTTTATGTTGAAGAAGTCCGCGCCGCCGCTGAAGGATATGCGCAGCGTTCCCTTGAACTCGTTTGCGAACCTGCTGGCCATCTCTATGGTAAGCGGATACAGCGCCCTGCCGCTCATGTACATTTCCTCGCTGGGCAGCTCGTTTGCCTTAACGTCCACCGGGAAGGTATTGGACAGCTTCAGCCCAAACTCCAGCCCACGGCTCTCGGCCAGCGCCTTAAGTCTATGAAACATCGGGACGGCGTCCTTATACTGAAGATCCTCCCTGAAGTGCCTGTCGTCAAAGGCGATGTAGTCATAGCCCATGGAATCGAGCCGCGCCCTTGCAAAGTCGTAGCCCAGTATGGTCGGATTGCACTTTACGAAGGTATTGAGGTTCTTTTCGGTGATGAGGTAGGATGCAATGGCCTCTATCTCGTTCGGCGGGCAGCCGTGCAGCGTGGATACCGTTACGCCGTCGCAGATGCGTGCGGGTGTAGCCTTTATGTAATCCGCAAGCTCCGGAAACAGCTCGCAGCCTGTCGCCATGCACTCCTTGAATATATCGGTATCGGCGGCGTTGCGTATTCCCTCAATGAACTTATCCATTTTGGGGGTCTTGATTCCCGCAAGGTCGTAGCCGACGCTGGCATTGAACATGAAGCCGTCCTCCGCGCCGAGACCGTACAGCCTGCTTATTATGCGCAGGGCGAACCACGCCTTGACGTACTCGTCAAACGCCTGAGGGACATACAGCTCAGTCGACCATTCGCAGTTGTACCCTTCGTCCTTTGTCCATATGCAGGGGCGGTTTATGCAGGCGGCAAGGTCGTCGCCGTCCATCTTTTGAACCGTTTTAAGCTCAAAGAAGCGCGCACCCGCGTAGTATGCGGCAATTATGTTCTGCGCGAGCTGGGTATTCGGGCCCGCCGCGGGGCCAAAGGGAGTCTCCAGCTTCTCTTTGAACAGCGGCAGAGTCTTGCCGTTCTTCTTCACATAGGGCGCGTTCACACCGAACACGGTGCCGAAGTTGTCGTGCTCCTCCTTTATCCAGGTCATAAGCTGCTTAAAGGGGATGGGAGTCATTCTTTCGCTCATGATTATATTCCTCCTGTCGTGCTTGTGTTTCTGTAAGTCCTTATCAGCCGTTGAGCCTGCCCCAGAGCTTCTTTGAGGCCTCCATCGTCCGCGCGTTTATGGCCTCCTCGTCAATACCTATGAGCTGGCGATCCTTCATGAGCAGCTTGCCGTTGCACATGGTGGTCTCGCACTGGCGACCGGTCATGCCAAATATCATGTGACCGTCTATGTTGGCATCCGAGAAGGGTGTGAAGCACTTGTAGTCCATTACGATAACGTCGGCAGCTGCGCCGGGCTTGAGTATGCCGAGCGGCGCGTCAAAGTACTTCGCGGCGATCTTGCGGTTGTTTTTAAAGAGCATATCGGTAACCTCGCACCAGGCTACGTTGGGCATGCAGGCGTTGTGGCGCTGAATTATCAGGGCAACCTTGAGGCTCTCCAGCATATCGAAGGTATAGCTGTCGGTACCGAGGCCAACGGTTATGCCTTTCTTTATCATCTGCAGCACCGGCGCGCAGCCGACCGCATTGCCCATATTGGATTCGGGGTTGTTGCAGACCATTGTGCCTGTCTCTTTGATTATATCCATCTCGGCGGGGTTTACGTGTATGCAGTGACCCAGCATGGTCTTGGGGCCGAGAATACCGTTGTTGAGCAGGCGGTTGACGCTGCGCGTGCCGTAGTTGTATGCGGTATCGTAAACGTCGTTCATGCCCTCGGAAACGTGGATATGGAAGCCGGTCATGCCGTTGTTTTCCTTTACCATCTTTTCAAAGGTTCTGTCGGATATCGTGAACAGCGCATGCCCGCCGAACATTGCGCTTATCATGGGATTCTTTTCCCTTGCGCAGTGGCGTATAAAGTCGCCGTTTTCCCTTATTGCAAGGTCGCATTTCTCCTCTCCGTCCCGCTCGCTCACCTCGTAGCAGAGGCAGGCGCGAACGCCAAGCTCCTTTGCGACCTCCTCAATGGTGAAAAGGCTGCCGGGGATCTCGCAAAAGCTCGCATGGTGGTCGAACAGCGTGGTGCAGCCGGTCTTTATGCTGTCTATAAAGGTAGTATACGCGCTGTATCGCGTGCCCTCAAGGTCGAGGTTGCGGTCTATCGCCCACCACATTCCGTCCAGTATCTCATAGAAGTTGGTCGGGTTATAGCCTTTTATCGAAAGGCCGCGCGCAAGGGCGGAGTATATGTGCGAATGGACGTTTATAAAGGCGGGCATTATAACGTTGCCCCTTGCGTCTATAAACTCCGCATCGGGATACTTTGCCTTAAGCGCCGCGGTTTTGCCCAGCTCGATTATCTGTGTGCCGTCTACGACTACGCCGCCGTTTTCTATATAGGGCATAGCCTCGTCTCTCGTGATCACCTTGCCGTTAGCTATGAGATACATTTTTTCTTCCTCCTTTGGTTTATATGGCTGATTTTCCTGATGATACTAATAACGCGCCGGCTCAAAAAACTATCGTTTTAAGCCCGCGCGCGAAGCACTTCCTTACAGCTTTGAATTGCAACTGATTTCCTGCCATTATTTTATCATGCAGACCGATAGGTAGGCAATAGGTTTTTTGCGGCTGAACCATAATTTTTTTGAGCACCGGCAAAAACTTTTTTGCTTTCGCCCGCAGCGCAGGTATGATATATTGATAATATGTTTGTTCTGCCGCACCGCCGCGGCATTCAGGAGGGATACATGCAAAACACCACGCTTGACCTGCTAAAGCGCATCGCTGCCGCAATAGCCGCACAGTTCGGCTCGAACTGCGAGGTAGTCGTATACGACCTCACCCGCGAAAACCAGGAGGATATGATACTTTTCATCGAAAACGGCCATGTATCGAGGCGCAGCGCAAAGGCGGGCCCAAGCCACGTCGTTCTCGAGGCAATGCGGGACGGGCGCAAGGACGTTCCGGATCACTACAACTACCTTACCAAAACGCACGACGGGCGCATACTGCGCTCCAGCACGGTATACATAAAGGACGAAAACGGCCGCGTATCCGGCATATTTGCTATAAACTACGACATGACCGAGCTTATGATGACCCAATCCGTAATAAACGCCCTTGTTCAAAACAGCCCCGGCGGAGAGCCGGAGCGGATACCCACCAACGTAAACGAGCTGCTGGATGACCTGCTGGATCAATCCGTAAAGCTGATAGGCAGGCCGGTGGCCATGATGAACAAGGACGACAAGGTAAAGGCGATACGCTTCCTGAACGACGCAGGAGCCATGCTCATAACCAAGAGCGGGGACAAAATCGCCAAATATTTCGGCATAAGCAAGTATACCCTGTATTCCTACCTCGATATTGCAAACCAATAATGCTCCATTTAACGCCAAAAGCGGGATCATCTCCCGCTTTTTTTGTTTTCAGTTTTCCATCTGCTTCCCCATAAAGCTGGCTGCAGTCTCGCATACCTTAAGCTCGGTATCGCCCACCGTGTCCCCCTCGTCCCGGCTTATTACGGCAACCGCACCTATGACGTCGCCTGCGCAAAGTATCGGCACTATCACCTCTGCGGTGTATTTCTCCGGGTCATCCCCGTAAATTATGCCCTGCATGTCCCCCTGTCCGCGGTTTATTACCAGCTTTTCCCGCTCCCGCATGCAGCGCTCAACGTCCTCGTGTATCGGCCGCTCAATAAGCTCCTTTTTGTTCCCGCCGGATACCGCGATCACGGTATCCTTGTCGCATATCAGCGCGGTTCTGTGCAGCGATTGATGCAGCGATTCGGCGTATTCCTTTGCAAAGTCGCCAAGCTCGCCGATAGGCGAATACTTC
Organism: Acutalibacteraceae bacterium; assembly: GCA_963640685.1. Taxonomy (GTDB): domain Bacteria; phylum Bacillota; class Clostridia; order Christensenellales; family CAG-138; genus SFEL01. The sequence goes on along the minus strand of CAVIAA010000013.1, from coordinate 15,552 downwards.
TTTAATATGACCTCGCCCTCCCTGTCCGTAAATATCTCAAGCGGGTCGCCCTCGCGAATGCGCAGCGTCCTGCGTATCTCCTTTGGTATGACGACCCGGCCAAGCTCGTCCCATTATGTCAAGTAGGTGCAAAAAAATTTTTCAAATTCTTCAAAAAGCCCATGAAAACAGATGGTTGAGCCTTTTGAAGATCGAAACCATGCGCCTACGATGTTTCGATAGATTATGTTATTTTAGGACAAAAATCGACTTCACAGCTAAAAGCTATACCGGAGTCATACACCGGCTCCGGCATAACTGCTGCTTCTGTTCTTCACTTCGTTGAACTTCCAAACGATCTCAATGCTTTCTGAGTCGTAGACCAGAACTCGTTCAACTGCATCATAAAGATGCTCTCTGAGTTTGCCATCGGACAAGCCGGTCATTTTCCCGACTGCCTCTTGCTGCTCGGATGCGGCATCGCTCATTTGCTGATTCGCTTCATACAGAGCTTCACTTTCCTCAAGCTGTTCTTTAAGGGCAGCTTGTTTTCTTGTCAGCTCATCTTTGCCGGAAAGATATTCTTCGGCGGTGATCTTCGCTTCTCTGTATCCGCTGCACCCGGTTGGGCGTTGTCGTAATGGTCATTGATCGCTATGAAACGAATGCCAAGGCGCGGAAATATCTTCTGGATATACTCACCAGATCCGATATACTCACGACCAAAACGAGAAAGGTCTTTGACCACGATGCAGTCAATTTCTCCGGCTCGAACTGCATCCATCATTTTGTTGAAATCAGGACGCTCAAAGTTTGCGCCGGTAAAGCCGTCATCGCAGTATTCTTTAACTACTGTGATTTCCGGGCGCTTCTTGAGATAATCCATGATCAACAACCGCTGATTGGAAATGCTGTCACTCTCAAGTTTCTCACCGGAAAAAGAAAAATCGCCATCTTCCTTCGATAATCGTAGGTAGATGGCGGCTTTATAATCTCTGTCTAAAGATAATTTCAGCATAAAACGCCACTCCTTACATTATTCCGGTCAGAAAGCCCGAAAACTAAATGTAGGCAGTGGTGTTCACTGATTTTGTCCATGCTTATTATAGCACATCTTCAACCAAGATTCCAGCCTTATTTGCTTTGTTCACAAAAAAGATTCATTTCGGAACCTTCGACCTTTGCTTTACATACTCGCCAGAAGGTTTACGAAGTTATCATTGATGGTTGCCTGAGTATGGGCATTTGATAATTCTCATCTCTTGTGATGAGATGGCGTGACGCGCCCGTCTGATCTTGACAAGCATTTCCGGGGAAGGGTCTTTGACGCGGATGTTTCGCTTCATGTCAACACCTCCAACGGATCGGCATAGTCACTGTATGCCAGATCTTCAAGGTAGCCGAGCTGCCTGAGCCGGATTACGGCGGCAGACTTCGAGACACCGAGTTGCCCACAAAGCCTTGTCAATGTCAGCCTGTCATTGTAGCTGAAACGCCCTTCGTAGCACTTGAGTTTTCTGCCTCCGGCAAAAAACCACATGGCAAGGTCAATTTCCTTCTGCGGCATCAGGAGTGCCGCCCCCAGTACATTTGCTTGCCACTCATTCCAATCCTCACGAGTCTTCAAGTCCCGGAGGGAGTAGGCTGTCCTTGCAGCGTATTTCTTTCTGCAAGCCTGTTTGACATCATCACTCTCCATCTGATAGAGAATCTGATGGGCGCACTCATGCGCCAATGTGAATCTGCGTTTTCCGCAAAGCGCCCGAACTTGTCCGGGCTGAATAAAGCTCTCATCCAGCAAAACTTGATTTTGCCTGAGTGCAAGTTTGCGGATAGTGCCTCCGTCCTCAACTGCGTACTCTGTATCGGCATAAGCCGTAAGTCCGCAGATGCTCCCGTCCTTCGACAGCTTTGCAAAAGATACGGTAAGACCGAGATAGTCCTTTGCAAGCTGGTCAATGGGCGTAGCCCTTGGAGCTTGGACTTCTTCAACCTGAGAGCCAAAAAAGAACTCGTTAAAGTCCTCTGTTACGGCTGCGGCAATTTCTTCTATTTCCTTGTGGGATAAAATCATTAGCTGCCCTCCTTTGCTTCGACAAACCATTTGTCTCCTTCATGAAACAGAAAAGACTCCTTTCCTCGAATCATGACGGTGTAGCGAATACCACCGCCGCCAACTTTCTTAGAGCTGGCACGGCATTTGTAAAGAATCTGATCGATCTGAAAAATCAGACCGTTCTTCCATCGGATAAAACGGGGATGCACCGTTCCTTCTTCGTCAACATCCACATTCACCGACACATAGGCTTTCCTGCATTGACACTCCATTTTTGCAATCCTCACTCCGTTTCCCAGATTCACGGCTGGGTTACGGGGAAACCGCAGCCGTGAATTGTAACTTTTTCTTGTATTTTTGCTCAACCCCTTGACAGGATGAGCAGTTCCGAGTAGAATATGAGTAGTTGAAATACTCACAGCATTATTATACGCATTTGAAATGCTCTTGTCAATAGGTCTGAGCAATTCAATGTCGCAAACTTTTTGTGAACAGGAGTGATTACCAAAATGACATTCGGTGAGAAGTTCAAGGCAGAGCGAGAAAAAAAGAACTTGACTCAGCAGCAGGTAGCTGACGGTTTAGGTATCAACAGACGCATGATCACCCGGTACGAAAACAATCTTTCTTTCCCTCGGACAAGGGATAACTACAAGAAAATCGCTGACTTCTTCGGTGTTGACATCAATTACTTTCTGAGCGAGGACGATGCGTTTGTCGTTCAGGCATCCGAGCAATATGGCACTCGTGGAATGAAACAGGCGCAGGACTTGATTGATGGTATGTCGGGTCTATTTGCCGGAGGCACACTGTCCGAACAGGACAAGGATGCTGTGATGAAGGCATTGCAGGATATTTACTGGGAGTCCAAAGCTCGTAATGTCGAGAAATACACACCGAAGAAATATAAAGCGACTGACAGCGACCCAAACACCTAACTGTCCGTTTTATCGTACTATTCCTTTGCTATAATCAAAATGGAAACTTGCAACTTGAAGGGGGTGAGCGTTCCGTGATCATTTCAAATGGTTAGACCATATCAAAAGAACAATTACCTTTTTAGAGATATTTTTGATGTTCCGGTTGTAGCTTCAACTGGGTATGCACAAATCCGCTGTTCTGATTGTAATCCGATTTTTGTTTACGAACAGATTTCATCGGAGCAGTTCTCGCGAGAAGCAATGATGAGAAGCACCGGTACGGGTTACCCAGCAATTAACGCGGATGGTTTGGCGCAAATTCCGTTTTATGTTCCAACACCTGAAGAGCAAGAAAAAATCGGTGTATACGCGAGCTGAGGGAGACTGCCCTTAAAGATGCAAAATGGTCTTTTATGGTACACGCCACGCCATCGCCGTCGCCAACGCCGGATTGGTGGCCTAAAACCAGCAAATCATCCGGCAAAACGTACAAATATAGCGACCCGTATAACGCGGCGGATTACACTGATCCGGAGGACTTTTACGACGCCAACTACGATGCCTTTGAGTATTTTGAGGACGCCGAGGACTACTGGTGGGAATACGCCGGTTAAGCAGGATCTGGCACGACCGCCATTTAACGAGCCGTTCGGCCGGAAAAGCCCGGCTGCGGCAACTGAATTTGCCATGGCGCGGAGAAATTTTTGAAGTTCAAGACGAGGGGCGCATACGGATCACCGTATGCGCCCGCTTTTTTATTTTGATATCAGCTTTGCCCTTTCAAGAGCCATAACCAGCAGCGGAATGAGCACTATCTGCAATATTATGCCGGGGATCGCTCCGGTCACCGCCCCCGCCCAGAAGGCAGCAAGGCCGAAGCTGCTCGGATCCAGCCCGCTGCAAAGGAACCTCGCCGCTCCCCATACCAGCCGACCGGCCACCATTGCAAATATAAGCGAAAGGTATATGTTGGCCTTGCTTTTCGGCAGCCTGCGGTACATAAGCCCGGCTATCGCGCCGTATGAGGCAAGCTCCGCCGCCATGCAAACGGCCATTGGATACATGACAGGCATGCCGAACACGGAGGAGCGCAGCAGCGGGGCTACAAAGCCCACGGCCAGCCCCCACGGCCAGCCGCAGACGAAGCCGCAGAGCAGCACCGGAATATGCATAGGCGAAAGCATTATGCCTATTTGGGGTATCTGCCCGGTTAAAAACGGCAGCACCAGCGCAAGCGCAAGAAAGGCCGCGGCAAAGACAACGGTTCGTACTTTTGTGTTTTTCATAAGGCTCCTTTCAGACGACATAAAAAGCGCCGCCTCTCCTGCCGGAAAAGCGACGCCTTCATGACATCGTAAAAAATTAAAATCGCTGTTGTTTTTGCGGACACAGCCCGCCGGGAGCTTCTGCCCCGCCGCCATCTTCGTGAGTAGCGCACGTGACTATACTACACTAAAACACGCCGCCCTGCAAGCATGAATTTTGTATCAGCGCATCCAGCTTGTTCATAGCGTCCGCTATGAGCGCGGAAAGGGAAAGATCGGGCACCCCCGCAACGAGGTTTTCGCAGCGGTTTGCGGGTATGAGTATCCGCGCGGCGCTTGAACGGGCAACGGCTATCGCCATGGCGGGCGTTATCTCGCCGAGCAGCGAATCCGCTATCACGATTCCTATCGGGCCGATTATTATATCCGCCCCGCGGCAGGCGACAACGACCGGGTTTTCGCCGGCGGCAGCCCTGTGCGCCCCCGCCTTTGCCATTGCCGCTGCGGCAGCCGAGTTGGTGCCGACGGCGGTCAGCTGCGCATTCGGGTATTTTTCAAGTATCGACCTTACGAGCTGGCAGCCCAGCTTGCCCCCTTGCCCGTCGATAACGAGTATATTAAGTCTGTCCCTCATCATCTGCCGAGTATCTTATAGTTTTTATCGACGTGGTTCAGCAGCTCGCAGCCGTCCTCGGTTGCGATAACGAGATCCTCAACGCGGGCGCCGAACTCGCCGGTGAGGTATACGCCGGGCTCTATCGAGAACACCATATCCGGCTTTACGACGGCGGTATTTGCGGAGCTTACATCGCCCTTTTCGTGGTCCTCCATGCCTATGAAGTGACCCAGCCTGTGGGTGAAGTTCTCACCGTAGCCGGCGGCGGCAATGTAATTCCTCGCCTCGGCGTCAATATCGCAGAAGCGGACGCCCGGGCGTATCAGCTTCTCCGCCCTTTCGTTTGCCTCGCGAACAAGGTTATGCAGCGCGATATGCTTGGGATCGGCCTTTTTCCAGAAATACGTGCGGGTCATGTCAGAGCAGTAGCCGTCCTTTACGCAGCCTATGTCTATTACTATGCAGTCGCCCTCTTTAATTACCGTATCGTCCGCCCTGTGGTGCGGGTCTGCGGCGTTCGCGCCGAAGGACACTATGGATTCAAACGCAAGCCCCTCGCAGCCGAACTCGGCATAGCACCTGTCGAGGTATTCCGAGCATTTCTTCTCTGTAATACCGTCGCGTATAAAGGCCGCGACCTTTTCTATGCATATATCGTTTATCTCGGAGGCACGGCGCATAAGCCTCTTTTCCTCCTCGTCCTTCCTCGCCCTTACGTTATCCACGCAGTCCGAGCCGAGCACCATTTTTGTGCCGCCGCAAGCATCCATCATGGGCAGCAAGAAGCGGGCAGTCATGTTCTTATCGACACCCATTTTGCCCGGCCTTATGTGCCTTGCAACGGCTGCGGTTATGTCATCGGTATCAGTGAGCATGACGGTATCGTAGCCGGTTTCGCCAAGGGCAAAGAGCACGTTTGCAAAGAGTACCGTGCTGCCGTCCTCGTTTATCAGCAGCGCCCAGAACCGCTCCATCGGAACGACCTTTATTCCGGTAAGGTAATATATGCTGTGGTAGTCATTTACCATCAGCTGGTTTATGCCTGCTTCCTTCATTTCGCCGCACACGCGGCCGACACGTTCGCGATACCAGTTCATTTTTCTTCCGCCTTTCGTTTTTTGTGGGCATTGCCGCCTCATCTGTCTGCATTTTATCACAGTTTTCACCCAAAAACAACGGCGGCCGGCTCATTGAGCCGGCCAGCCGTTGATCAGTTTTTTATATCATCAGGCGTGTCACTTTTTGCTTTGCCGTTGGTCACTTGTGCAGCATTTTCCGCTGTGGCAGGCGCCGCTCATCGGGCAGGAGGCGCACCCGCCGCCGCAGGAGGACTTTCCCTGCTTCTTCTGCTTAACAAGGCTGTTTACAATGGCTATCACTATTGCCGAAAGCAGCGCTACCGCAATGATATTTCCAACGTTTGCCCTTATCCATTCAAGCACGGCTCATTCCTCCCTTTGTGTTTTATGCTTATGTCGCTTATATTTTCGCGTTCAGCTTGGTAGCTTCCTTGTAGGGCTTAAAGAGCATATACACGATGCCCGCAAGGAAGGCCACCGCAACCAGCAGACCGAGTACGTTCACGCTGCCGGTAAAGAGGCCGCCGAACTGGTTTATCATCAGCGCTACGACATATGCGAAGCCGCACTGATAGCCTATCGCGAACCAGGTCCACTTTGCGTTGTTCATCTCCCGCTTTATGGCGCCGATAGCCGCGAAGCAGGGGGCGCAGAGCAGGTTGAACACGAGGAAGGAATACGCGGTAACGGGTGTAAAGGCCTGCGCGAGGCTGGCGTATACGCTGCCCTCGCCGCCATAGAGTATACCCAGAGTACCGACTATGTTCTCCTTTGCGATAAGGCCGGTTATGGAGGCTACGACCGCCTGCCAGTTGCCCCAGCCCAGAGGCTTGAACAGCCAGGCTATCGCACTGCCGATGGTAGCGAGTATGGAGTAGTTTATCTCGTCCTCGGAGAGCATCCTGAAGCTGCCGTCCACGGTTCCGAAGTAGGTGGTGAACCAAACGAATATGGTGGAGAGCAGTATGATGGTGCCGGCCTTCTTAATGAAGCTCCAGCCGCGCTCCCATGTGCTCCTGAGCACGTTGCCGAGGGTAGGCCAGTGGTATGCGGGCAGCTCCATTACGAAGGGAGCGGGCTCGCCTGCGAACATCTTGGTCTTCTTGAGCATTATGCCGGAGACTATGATTGCCGCCATGCCGATAAAGTACGCGGAGGTCGCGACCCATGCGGAGCCGCCGAATATTGCGCCGGCTATCATGGCGATAAACGGTACCTTTGCGCCGCAGGGGATAAAGGTCGTGGTCATTATGGTCATGCGCCTGTCGCGCTCGTTCTCAATGGTACGGGAGGCCATTATGCCGGGGATACCGCAGCCGGTGCCGATGAGCATCGGTATGAAGGACTTGCCGGAGAGGCCGAACTTGCGGAATACCCTATCCAGCACGAAGGCGATACGCGCCATGTAGCCGCAGGCCTCGAGGAAGGCGAGCAGCAGGAACAGCACCAGCATCTGAGGCACGAAGCCCAGCACGGCGCCTACGCCTGCAACGATGCCGTTAAGTATCAGCCCGCGCAGCCACTCCGCGCAGTTGCCCTTATCAAGCGCATTTTCAACGAGAACAGGAACGCCGGGCACCCATACGCCGTAGTTTGCGGGGTCTGGCTCCTCGCCGATGCTGTCAAGGGTGGCCTTCGCTTCTTCATAATCCGCAACAGTCGCCGTCTCCTCGGAAACCGCCAGCGTCTCCTCATCCTCTACCTCGTAGGTGAACTCGCCGTCGGTCGGCTCGCCGTTCGCCTCAACGTAGGCATCGTAGCCGTCAACTATCGCCGCAGCCTCGGCATACTCCTCCGAAAGCTCTGCGTAGCCGCCGTCGATGCCGAAGAGGTGGAAGCCGTCGCCGAACAGTCCGTCGTTTGCCCAGTCCGTCGCAGATGCGCCGACCGTTACCATCGCAAGGTAATATACAAGGAACATTACCACCGCGAATATCGGCAGGCCGAGCCAGCGGTTGGTAACTACGCGGTCTATCTTATCCGAGGTGGAAAGCTGGCCGCGGTTCTTTTTCTTATAGCAGCACTTTATGACCTCGGCGATGTATACATACCGCTCGTTGGTGATGATGCTCTCTGCGTCGTCGTCCAGCTCCTTTTCGGCGGCCGCTATATCCTGGTCGATATGCTCCATGACATCGGCGGAGATGTTCAGCTTTTCCAGCACCTTATCGTCCCGCTCGAATATCTTTATCGCATACCAGCGCTGCTGCTCAAGCGGCATGTTATGCACGGCAGCCTCCTCGATGTGCGCGATGGCGTGCTCAACGGGGCCGGAGAAGGTATGCATCGGAACCGTCTTTGAGCCGTCCGCGGCCTTTATCGCGGCCTCCGCGGCCTCCATAACGCCGTCGCCCTTGAGGGCGGATATCTCGACCACCTTGCAGCCCAGCTTTGCAGAAAGCTCCTCGGTGTCTATCTTATCGCCGTTCTTGCGAACTACGTCCATCATGTTGATGGCGATGACGACGGGGATGCCGAGCTCAGTAAGCTGCGTCGTCAGGTAAAGGTTGCGCTCAAGGTTGGTGCCGTCGATTATGTTCAGTATGGCATCCGGCCTGTCGTTTATGAGGTAGTTCCTCGCAACGACCTCCTCCAGCGTATAGGGGGAGAGAGAGTATATTCCAGGAAGATCCATTATAACGACGTCGTCGTGCTTCTTCAGCCGTCCTTCCTTCTTTTCAACTGTAACGCCGGGCCAGTTGCCAACAAACTGGTTTGAACCCGTCAGCGCGTTGAACAGCGTCGTTTTGCCGCTGTTCGGGTTGCCCGCAAGGGCGATCTTGATCTGTTTGCTCATAATAAAACTCCTTAAACCTCTTTGAAGTTAATATACCTTAACTGCCGATCAAAATTTTTTATTCTACCTCTATCATCTCGGCATCCGCCTTGCGGAGGCTCAGTTCATAGCCGCGCACCGTCACCTCAATCGGGTCGCCCAGCGGCGCTACCTTGCGAACGTAGACCTCTATGCCCTTGGTTATGCCCATGTCCATTATGCGGCGCTTTACGGGGCCCTCGCCGTGGAGCTTGACGACCTTTACGGTTTCGCCTATTTTAGTTTCCTTCAGCGTTTTCATAAGTCCTTCTCTCCTTATATATACTCTTATTAAATATAATCAAACCATTATCTTGCGCGCCATTTCGCGGCTTATCGCGATTCGTGATTCCTTTACCTTTACTATCACGTTGCCGCCCATAGCCGACACGACGGTGACCGTCCCTCCCGCCGTAAAGCCCAGATCCTCAAGGTGCTTCTTGACCTCCGGTGTGCCGCCCACCTTTTTTATTATGTTCTCCTCGCCCATATCTGCCAAATCAAGGGGCATCATACCGAATCCCTCCTCAAAGTTAAGTACCTTTAACTGCTATGTAGTTTAATAGCCCTAACCCGTTTTGTCAACATCTTTTTACGCCAAATTTAAATAAAATTTTTCCCTTGCTTTTTCGGTTAGAGTTTGCTAACCTAACAGTTAATTATAGACGTATCGGGCTATACTCTGCTATAAAAATACGAAAGGATGATGCTGTTTGAAAATAATGAGAGCAACCGAGGATTACCTCGAGGCGATGCTTATGATGCTTGAAAAGCACGGCTACATCCGCTCGATAGATATCGCGGATTACCTCGGCGTTACCAAGCCGAGCGTCACCTACACGACAAAGCGGCTGAAGGCCAGCGGCCATATAACCATGGACGAGGAGGGGCTGATAACCCTCACGCCATCCGGCATGGAGATAGCAAAAAAGATGCTGGACAGACATCACACGCTGACCAAGTTCCTCGTTTCGATAGGTGTTGACGAAGCAACTGCGGAGGCAGACGCCTGCAAGATGGAGCACGACCTGAGCGACAAGACCTACAACGCGATATGCGACCACGCAAGAGCGCGTATAAAGTAAGACATATAAAGAGGAGGATAGGCAAAATGTTCAAAGCAACGCTGGATATCGACGGCATGATGTGCACGATGTGCGAAAGCCATGTCAACGATGCGATACGCAACGCCGTGAAGGTGGATAAGGTCACCTCGTCCCATTCAAAGGGCGAGACGGTGATAATATCCGATGAGGAGCTGCCTGAGGATAAGGTCAGGGCGGCGGTTGAGGCTACCGGCTATAAGGTGCTGGATTATCAAAGCGAGCCATACGAGAAAAAGGGGCTGTTTGCCTCGGTGTTCGGTAAATAAAAGCAATGGCCGGCGCAAATGCGCCGGCCTTTTTTCTGCCCTTATGCTTTTCGTTTTGCCTTATGCGTTGGGGTTGGCGCAGCCTATTCTCACTTCCTTGATGAGAATATTGCTGCCGCTTATGGTGACCGCCTCGTCGTAGTTGCCGAGCAGAACGCGGAACAGCTCAACAGGTACGTACAGCGTTTTGCCGATATACTGCGGCTCGGCGCCAAGGTCGGTAGGAGAGGTGGTACCCGCCATGCCGTTCACCGCATACACGGTGTATACGCTGCTGTCCATCGCGATATCGCAGGCGTTGGTACCGTTTTGAATGTGATAGGCCTTGCTTGCGGACCTATAGCTCACCTTGTAGCCCAGCGCCTTTGCAACGCTCTTGAGGGGGACCATTACGGTGCCTTCAACGGTGCGGCCCATGCCGCTCACCCGCCTGCCGTTTACCTTTACCCTGTAGGTCTTTTCGCTGTTATTGTCCTTCTTGTCGTCCTTTTTATTGTCGCCGGTGCTGCTTATATAGAGCACCTCGCCCTCGGTCTTGAGTGCGCTGCTGGAGTTACCAAGAAGTACCCTTATGAGCTCCGCAGGGATGTAGGTCGTGCCGGATATCACCTTGGGCTCGGAGCCGAGGTCTGTGGGGGAGGTGGTACCCGCCATGCCGTTCACGGCGTACACGGTGTATACGCTGCTGTCCATCGCGATATCGCAGGCGTTGGTGCCATTTTCGATGTGGTAGGCATTGTCGGCGGACTTATAGGTTATCTTGTAGCCCAGCGCCTTGCATACAGCCTTCATAGGCACCATGAGCGTTCCTTCATCCATAACCGCCATTGCGCGGGTCGCCTTGCCGTCCACGACTATCTCATACTGGCCGACTATCGCAAACGCGGAGGCAGAGGAGAGCATCATAAGTCCCAACAGTATTACAGCAATTATCCGTTTCATTTTCTTTTCTATTCCTTTCTGGTTTGTATTTCTGTTTTTCCGGCGCTCACCGCACCGTTCTGCCATATATACAACCGCCGAAGGGAATATGTTGCAGCGGGGCGGAAAAATTATTTTTCCGCGGCGGCTGCGCTGTTTATTATGCCCATTGCTGCGTCTTCGCTAAGCGGCTCATCGGAATACAGAGCAAAGCTGAAGCCGTTGTCAGTCCATACCGCCGCTGTGTAGCCGTCCGCGCCGCCCTTTAGCGTTACCTCGGCGCCGGAGGCCGCTTGTGCCGTTTGAGTATTCTCGTATGTGCTGTAATCCCCGCTTATATCCTCGCTGCCGGGCGCCGTGCGCCAGGTGATGCCGCAGGAATAGCGTACCTGAAGCATATTGCCGTCTATCACAGCGCAGCCCTCAACGCCGCCATCGATACCGTTCGGCAGCACCGGGTCGTAGCTTATCGCCGCAAGCCCCTCCTCAACGGTGTCAAAATACTGCGGAGCGACCGCCATTACGCCTGTCATCTGCTGCTCCTGCTGTTCGGTCTGCTGCGTAAGCCTCGGCATAAGCGTTATGCACAGCACGGCCGCTGCGGCGCATATGCCTATATACATCATTCGCCTTGCGCTGCGCCGCCTGTTGCGCCATTCCTCGCGCAGCCGCTCGGTTATACGCTGCTCCATCTCCGGCGTTACCTTAATATTATCCATCAAAACGTCGTAGCCGCCCTTTTGCTTATTCTTCGTATCCATATATATCCTCCAAGGGAGCCTTGAGCATATTCCTGCCGCGGCTCATAAGCGAGCGGACTGTGGCCTCGTTTTTGCCGAGCATGTCCGCGATCTCCTTTATGCTGTACCCCTCGTAATAGTATAGATGCAGCACCTCGCTGTATTTATCCGGCAGGCTCTTTACGCACTCCCAAACGACGGAAAGATCCTCCGCCTGCCTCTCGTCCGGTATTATGTCGGTGAGCTCGTCCTCCCTGAGATGCTTTGTGTGCCGCAGCTTGTTCTTGCATATGTTGCAGGTAACTGTTATCAGCCATGCCTTTTCCCGCTCCTCGCTTTCAAAGGCGGGCGCCTTGCGCATATACTGTATCAGCGTATCCTGCAGCGCGTCCTCGGCGTCCTGCATGTTGTGCATATAGGAAAAGGCGAGCCGCAGCAGCGAGTTGCCGTAGCTTTGAAGCGCCTTTTCCGCCCTTGCCGCATTCTCCGCGCCGACAGGGGAAAACGTCAGCAGCTCCGCCTCAAAAAGCACCAGTATGCGCCGCAGCCGCCCGAAGAGCCGCATCAGGGGCGGCACGGGCAATGTCATGTCAAGTGAATACATATCTTCCTCCGCAGATTTTTTATACCTATATAACAACGCAAGCGGCGCATATGTTGCACGCGGCCGCATTATAGTTGCGATATAGCAATTATACCATACCATGGCGCAAAATATTTTTTTGCAAGCGCAACTTTACGGCGCTGTCGGTTGTATATATTGCAGAGGCGGCAAGAAAGCCCGCCCTTAGCAAAAGCATTAAATTTGAAGGAGATATCTGAACTATGAAGAAGCTTATTGCGATCACCATGTGCTGTGTAATGGCTCTCTCTGCCGCGGCCTGCTCCGCCCCTGCCGGTACTACCGGAGCCGAGACCGCCGAACCCGAGGTCGCTGTTATCGACGACGCGGGCGAGCTTGGCGGAGAAACAGTAGAGGTACCAAACCCCTTTACCGACTGCGCGGATATTGCGGAAGCAGAGAAGCTCGCAGGCTTTGAAATGACGCTGCCTGAGGGCATCGAGGCGAAGTTGATAGCCTACCGCGTGATAGAGGGCGAGATGATAGAGATAATATACTTCAGCGGCGAAAGCAGCGAAAGCGAAATAATGCGCTTCCGCAAGGCCAAGGGCACGGACGACATAAGCGGCGACTATAACAAGTATACAGAGGCGAGCAGCATTGAGAGCGAAAACCGCCATATCGATACCCGCGGCAAGGACGGCATGGTATATGCCGCCGTATGGAGTGACAACGGCTATGCCTACTCCATGACCTTCCAAGGCGGCGCATCAAAGAGCGATGTTTCCGCCTATGCCGAAGCCATACGCTAAAACCCCTGCCCCGCGGCAAAAAGCCCCGCGGGGCTTTTTTTTATTTTGCCCGCCCCGCATTGAAAAAGCACCGGCATTGTGGTAATATCAGTTGAAAACAAGGCCGAAAGGAAATGATGATATGTTTATAGCAAACGATATACTCTATGTAGGCGTAAATGACCACGGGAAGGATCTGTTTGAAGGGCAGTATGTCGTTCCCAACGGCATAGCCTACAATTCTTATGTTATAATCGACGAAAAAATCGCCGTTACGGACACGGTGGATGCGGCATTCGGCAGCGAATGGCTCGGAAACATCGAAAAGGCGCTTGACGGCAGAAAGCCGGATTACCTGATAATACACCACATGGAGCCGGATCACTCCGCGAATATCGCCCGCTTTCTCGAGGTATACCCCGGGGCGACGGTCGTTGGCAACGCAAAGACCTTCGGCATGATCGACCAGTTCTTTGGGGCCGGGCTCTGCAAAAGCACCCTGACGGTCAAAGAGGGGGATAAGCTCTCGCTCGGCAACCACGAGCTGACCTTCATAATGGCGCCGATGGTACACTGGCCGGAGGTCATGATGAGCTACGACAGCGCGGCAAAGCTGCTCTTCTCGGCTGACGGCTTCGGCAAGTTCGGCGCGCTGGATACGCCGGACGAGGAATGGGACTGCGAGGCGCGCAGGTATTATTTCGGCATAGTCGGCAAATTCGGCGCGCAGGTTCAGGCGGTTCTTAAAAAGGCCGCAGGGTTGGATATAAGCATCATCTGCCCGCTGCACGGGCCGGTGCTTTCCGACGACCTCAGCCATTATATCAATCTGTACGATATCTGGTCCTCCTACGCTGCGGAGAGCGAGGGGGTCTGCATCGCCTACACCTCGGTTTACGGAAACACCGAAAAGGCCGCAAGGCTGCTCGCAGAAAAGCTCGAGAGCCTCGGCTGCAAGGCCGCGCTCAGCGACCTTGCCCGCTGCGACATGGCGGAGGCGGTCGAGGATGCCTTCCGCTACGACAGGCTGGTTCTCGCAACTACCACCTACAACGGCGACGTTTTCCCGTTTATGAAAAGCTTTATCGAGCACCTTACCGAGCGCGGCTACCAGAACCGCACCGTCGGCTTCATTGAAAACGGCAGCTGGGCGCCGACCGCCGCAAAAACCATGAGGACTATGCTGGAAAAGAGCAAAAATATCACCTATATCGACGCGACCGTCACCATACGCTCCGCGCTGAACGAACAAAACAGGGCGGATATCGAATGCATGGCAAAGGAGCTTTGCAGGTAGGCTATGGCAAACAAGTTTGATTTTCCGCTTTGCGGCGGCTTTGCCTGCCCAAACGCCGGCTGCACCTGCGGGGGGTATGCCGGGCTTACCGAGCAGACGGCGGAGCTTTTGCAAACGCTTCGCAGCGCGATGTATCCAAACATGTTCGGCTGCAACCTCGGCAACGGCGCAAGGCTCAGGAACGCCGTTGCGGACTGCGTTATACGGGTTATGCCGGAGGGATATCAGGAGGTGTCAGATGCGCTTGTGGACGCCCTGCCGGAAATTAAGGCCGCGCTTGAGACGGACGCTCAGGCGGGCTACGAGGGCGACCCCGCCGCCGTGAGCATCGAGGAGATAATGCTTGCCTACCCCGGGTTTGAGGCGATAAGCATATACCGCATCGCTCACGAGCTGTATAAGCTGCGGGTGCCTATTCTCCCCCGGCTCATGACCGAGATTGCCCACCGCAACACCGGCATTGACATTCACCCCGGCGCTGCTATCGGCCGCTATTTCTTCATTGACCACGGCACCGGCGTCGTTATAGGCGAAACCACCACAATCGGCGAGCACGTTAAGCTGTATCAGGGCGTTACCCTCGGCGCAAAGAGCTTCCCTACCAACGCCGACGGAACGCCTGTTAAGGGCATAAAGCGCCACCCCGATATCGGCAACAACGTCGTTATATACTCCGGCGCGACAATTCTCGGCGGCAGCACCGTAATTGGCGATAACTGCGTTATCGGCGGCAACGTTTGGCTTACCGAATCCGTTGAGGCGGGAAACACCGTTTACGCCGCCCACCCCGTGACTCATCAGCGCAACCTTCAATAGCGCGGCGCATAAAACAGCCCCCCGACCGTTTGGCCTGGGGGCTTTTGCTTTGTCAAATTAAATTATCCCGAAGAAGCTCAGTATGCTCTGCCAAATCGTCATGTCGCCGGTCTTGGGGGGATTTACGATTATCGGGGGTATGGGTGTGGGATTGGGGTAATAGTGGTGGCTGCTGCCTCCCCCTGCCTTGTAGTTGTTAAAGGCCGCAGTTGCGTTTTCTCTTTCCTCAATGGTGCCCGATGCGGTGGTCGCGCTGGTGTTGTTTACCGTTACGGTGTAGCCGCTGTTGTCGCTCTCGGTCACGGTATATTTCGTTCCTGCCG
>CAVIAA010000012.1:0-51421 GCA_963640685.1 Acutalibacteraceae bacterium | reverse complement strand
GCGCATGGTGCTTTTATTTATCTTTCAAGTTCAGCTATTGTTTCTAAGGTACTTAATCAATATCCAAATCAGCCATAAACCGCCTGTTAAAATTACCAAAATGAAGTCTAAAAGAGTCATAAAGCAACCTTGTTTGTTGTTCTTTGGCATTGGAACCTCACATGATCTACTCAACGTTAAATTCGATCACTGATTCTTTGTTGAAGTCTACACGCGCATCAATTATACTATTTCGCACCGCTCCGTATTCATTCGTACACTTTGCTGCTATACGAATGTGCCAAATGCCATTACCTTCGTACTCTCTCTGGGTATCCGGCGACATTATATCGTATTTGATACCGTATTTAAAAACCATTTCTCCGTATTTTTTAACGGCTCGATACGCTATATCTCCTGATTTTGCATCGGAATATTCATCGCTTCCGGACTTCTGTGTAGTTTCATTAGTTGTTTTATAGGTTTCTTGTTCTTCTACGATTTCTTCTTCCGGATTCTCCACATCTACAGATTCCTGTACTGTCTCATTAGCTGTTTCATTGGTTTCTTCCTCTTTTTCGACAATCGGTGTAGGCGTTGGATCGGATTTCGGAGGAAAAGTATGATACACAATTATAACTTCCACAGAAGGATCGAATTTAGATGAGCTGCTAAAGTCGTCATCGCCATTGATGCTCACCCGTTCAACTGAACCGTCTTTAGTAATCCAGCCAGTTACCAAGTCTTCAATAGCTCTTACGTTGACATTTGTAAAACCGGCGGACTCGAATAGAGCTTTTACATCCAAATAGTCTTTGCCTTTACATTCAGATGCGGATTTTGGTACACGAATCTTACCATCGTCACCGCAACCACTCACAGCCACCAATATAAAGATCACAACAAGAACAATAGATATGCCACGTTTCATAAGCTACCTCCATTTTTTCAATTATAGATCATATCCCGAAGCCAATACTACTTTATCATTCTTTATCCTACTTTTCAATATTTTATAGCATATTACGGTATTCTAATCAGGAAGGCAGGTGATTGAATGAGGCCACTAAAAGAAAAGGTCAGTATTACTCTGGATGCAGATATAATCAAAAGGCTAAAGGAATTGGCCGAAGATGATGACAGGTCATTCAGTCAGTATATAAATATGGTATTAAAGGAATGGATCGGTAAAATTGATGAGACTACTGCAAAGTAGTCTTATTTTATGACTTTATATTTGGAGGGCAGGATACCGGCTGCACTGCAACGTCATATAAATTTACCTAAAAGTAAAATATACAACACGTTCTGTAAAGTATACTTGACATAATAGCGTGATAGTGATAAACTGTTCTTAGTCATAAGAGATAGGAGGACAAACAGCAGTGAATAACGTGGAATATAGGCTTGGAATGGTTGTTGGGTTTGTATTCGGCCTACTTCTGGTCGGTGTTATGAAAACGATATATAATAAACGGCACGGCGGGACGTGCCAGTACGACGAACGGCAAAAGCTCGCCCAGCTCAAGGCATGGCGGGCGGCATTTTTCGCTGCCGTGGGCTTTAGTATAGTAAACGGCGCTGCGGTGGATACGCTGGGTCAATGGGGCAGCATGAGCATGATGTCTTTTTGCTCGCTTTTTGTGGGAATAGGTCTATACGTTGCGGTTTGTATAGTTAAGGACGCATACACTCCGCTGCATAGAAGCGCAGGGAAATACATGCTGTTGTTTCTGGGCATTGCCCTGTTCAATGGCGTGCTAGGGTATATAAGCGGCCTGAAAAACGGCTTTGTTGAAAACGGTATGCTTTCAGACTGCTTTATAAACCTTTTTACCTTTGCAATGCTTATATTTATCGATATTGTGTATGCACTCGATGTTGTAATCAAGAGGCGATCCCGTGCCGAAACGTAGGAATAGTATTGGACGTGCTGAGGAAAAGGTATGAAGAACCTTAGAATGAAGGCGGCAAGAGCCGCGATGGACATTTCGCAGCAGCAGCTTGCGGATATGGTCGGGGTATCCCGCCAAACGATAAACGCAATAGAAAAGGGGGATTACAACCCGACCATTAACCTTTGCATCTCGATTTGCCGCGCCTTGGGCAGAACGCTGGATGAGCTGTTCTGGGAGGATATATAGCCGCGTAAAGCTCTTTTAATAAGCAAGGATTTTCAGCGGGCAGGCGGCCTGTCAGCTTGTTGCGGAGGCCTTATATATCAGCTCCTGATGCTCCGCATCTGGCAGCGAGCCAACGTGGGAAAGGCTGCCGTCAAAGAAAAGGCAGAGGTGCCCGCTCATGTCGTTGGATGATACCGAGTCAACGCCGTGCGGCCAGCCTTGAAGCGAAGCGGCTACCTGCTTTCCGCCGATGGAAATGGTCACCGCACGCTTTGAAAAATTGTATTCTCCGCCGAAGACCTCTTTTATCGTGGCGGCGTTCTGTACATCCTGCGCTTCCATTTCGGCGTGGTTTTCGCCACCGGAAAACTGCAGCTCAAACGTTGTGCCGGTGTTGTAGTCGGTAACGTTATATGAGGTGCCGACGCTGAGCATACCCTTGACCTCGCTCCATTTGAGTGCCTGCCCCTTCATTGCGCCCTCCTTTACCTGAGAGGTGCCGATGGGTATACCGGCGGAAATATCTGCCCTGCTGACGCTGTGGCGGAAGAGTATTGTCATGGTCTGATCGCCTATCGTTCCGTCGGATATCATGGGCGAGCCGTCGTCCATTGTGTGCTTCAGCTGAAAGGCCTTTGCGGCGTTTGCAGTCATGCTCTGGTATATGCCGGTCGGCTTAAAGTTGAAATAGCATAGATCGCGCAACCGTATCTGTACCCGAACGACGTCGTCGCCGGAGTAGTTCATGCCTATCAGGCCGGAAAAGGCGGGGATATCTCCGGTATATGGGGATATGACCTTGTTTTGCGTAGGCGTTGGGGACGGCGTCGGCGCAGAGGAGGGCACAGCCTCTGGAGAAGGGGAGGCTGCGTTTGCCGCTGAAAACAGCAGGCATATCATTATACTTACAAAAACAGTCAGCTTTTTCATATCATGATTATAACATGTGGCAATATGCCGCGCCATAGCTGTAAATGTTAAATCATAAAGACACTGCCATAAAGTCATGAACTGAATGTTAATTCACGGTATGCTGAGTGCGGTGTATTGAGGAACGGGCGGAAAATATGCTATAATACACCAAACTATAATAAACCATAATAATAAAACACGGCGGTATGCCCTGATTGGGCGTGCTGATTTATGAAAGGCAAACGTATACGGAATGAACGATTTTGAAAAGACCGGCGAAGCCCTTGGCCAAGAGGAGCAGGAGGGCAGCACTACCCGCATAGGCATGCCGAAACAGGGAAGAGGGCAGGATGAGCAGGAAGGCGAGAAGCACGGCCCTGCATACTGGGCAGAGGCTGTTTTAAACAGCATAAAGCGGCTTTTTGACCGCAAGAGGAGCGCTGGCGAGGAAGATGAGCTCTTTACCGAGCGGCGGGGCAGCCGCAGTTTCTGGCTGGAGCTGCTGTTTACAACGCTCAAGGTGATGGCTGTGACGGTGATCATCGCCGGGTGTGCCGGCCTGGGCCTTGTTACGGGTGTTGCAAAGGCGTATATCGAAACAACGGAGGACATCGACCCTGCGCAGCTTACAAAGAGCGACAGGACATCCTACATATACGACAAGGACGGCAAGCTGATAACTACCTTTGCCGGAATGGAGTACCGCGACTGGGCGGATATAAGCGAAATACCCGATATGCTTAAGAATGCGCTCATCTCAATAGAGGACGTGCGCTTTTATAAGCATGGCGGGGTGGACTACAAACGGCTGTTTTCCGCCGTTATAAACACACTGAGGAATACCGATACCCACGGCGGCAGCACCATAACCCAGCAGCTTATAAAAAACAAGGTGCTTTCCAACGAGCAGTCCTACAAGCGAAAGATAAAGGAAGCCTATCTTTCAATGGAGCTTGAGGACATAATGGAAAAGGACGAGATACTTGCCGCGTATATGAACGACGTGTATCTCGGCGGCTCAAACTACGGCTTTAAGACCGCGGCAAAGGACTACTTCGGCAAGGAAATGAGCGAGCTTACCATAAGAGAGTGTGCAATGCTTGCGGGAATGGTGCAAAAGCCGTATTACACTAACCCAAGGTCTAACACATACAGCCGAACGCTGAGCGATTCTGCCCGGCAGGAGCTGGAGGAGCTGCATAACTCAAAGAGCATAACCGATGAGCAGTACAACTACTCGCTTGAAAACAACAACCAGATGTACGTTACGGACAGGCGAACAAACGTCGTGCTGCTGGCAATGTACGAGGGCGGGTTCATAACCCACGAGCAGTATGAAACGGCGCTGAACGAAAAGGTGGAGATAAAGGAAAAATCCGCCAGCACCGAGCTTTACGATATGCCGTACTTTGTGGAATACGGCATACGGGATATAGTTACGCACCTGCTAAAGCAGCGGGAAATGGTGGATACGCAGGCAAACCGCTCCGCAATAGAAAACGAGCTTCGAACGGGCGGATATCACATCTACCTTACGGTAGATACCGATATGCAGCACATGGTGCAGAATACCCTGTCCACTTGGGAAAAGTATCCGGAGCTTGCCGACCCGAGCAAGGCCACAAAGACCGAAACGGGCGCCGACGGCAACACTATAACGACGGTTGAGCCGCAGGCGGCGGCTGTGGTGCTGGATTATCACACAGGTGAGCTGCGCGCGATAGTTGGCGGCAGGGATACGCCTACCATAAAGAAGGGGCTAAACAGGGCATATCAGAGCCCGTCCGAGGTCGGCTCCTCGATCAAGCCGCTTGCCGTATACGGCCCCGCGCTGGATCTTGGCGCGTCTCCGGCGACGATACTTAAAAACTTCCCCTGCGCAATTGAGGGCTGGGACAGCGAGACCGGTTACCCGTACATAGGCGAGGAAAAGTACATAGGCCCGCTGACGCTGCGTCAGGGCGTTGTAAACTCGCTGAACGTTGCGGCGGCAAGAACTCTGCTTGAGCACGTCGGCTTTGACGAGAGCGCAAGGTATCTTGAGCTGCTGGGCATAGAGCCGTCGAGGATATCCAAGACCGGCTCCGCAATGGCTCTGGGCACCATGAACATAACCGCAATAGAGATGGCGGCGGCCTACGGCGCGATGGCCAACGGCGGCGAGTATCAGGAGCCGCTGTCCTTTACGAGGGTGGTGGACGACAGCGGCAAGGTGATACTTGACGCAGACGAGATAAGGGAGAAGCACACTGTATTTAAGAAATCCACGGCGTACATGCTGGTGGATATACTTACCGAGGCCGTGAACTCCGGCACAGGTACAAGAGCCAAGATAAGCGGCATGACGGTTGCCGGAAAGACCGGCACCAATTCGGACTACGGCAGCGTTTACTTTGCCGGCATGACGCCCTACTATACCGCGACGGTATGGATAGGCCACGATGACTTTACGCCGAAGCTCAAGAACAAGTCCACCGGCGGAAAGTATGCCGCGCCGCTTTGGCAGGCGTTTATGTCCAAAATACACGAGGGGCTGCAGGATAAGCCGATAATAGACGAGTCGCCAAACGAGATAGGGCTGACAAAGTGCACCGTCTGCTCAATATCCGGCAAGCTCGCAACTGAGGCCTGCTATGGAGACCTGTCAGGTCACCTTCCAGTAACGGACTGGTTTGCGCAGGACAGCGCGCCGAGCGAGGTATGCGATATGCATGTTCAGGCCAGCATATGTCAGGACAGCGGTCAGCTCGCTTCGCCCTATTGCTATAACGTATCCGCAGGCTCCGTCGTGCTCATACACAACGATTCGATGTATGCCGATGTAGACCCGATACTGGTGAAGCAGTATATACCCAACGCCGTTTACAGCGGCGTCACCTCGGAGGAATATGCGATGAGCATGCAGAGCGGCGGAACCGGCGCCTCCTGCTCGCTGCATACCCCCTCGTGGTATAACTACGGCGGGAACACCGAGCTGCAGAGCGCAAAGAGCAGCGCAGAGAGCCTTATAAGCGAGATACGGAGCTATTTGAACAACGTGCAGAATATATCCGATACCGACCGAAACACGCTGACGGAGGGCGTCAGCAGCCTTCAGAACTACATCAATGCCGGCTTTGCGGAGTATATAAAGCGGGCTACGGAGCAGCTCAGGCTGAACTATATGGCGATATACGAGGCGAACCCGCCTGTTGGGGCGGGGTGGTAGCATGACCCTTGCGGAGCTCTACAAAAACGAAGTGCTGAGGCTCGCTGCGATATCCGATGATGGGGGGGACTACGCACACCCCGTCTTTGGCGAGGGACCGAGCGAGCCGCTCGTCGTGCTGATAGGCGAGGCACCGGGTGGCGAGGAGGCTAGACAGGGTCGCCCGTTCGTCGGCAAGGCAGGCAGGCAGTTGGATGAGCTGCTCAACGAGGCAGGGATGGACCGCAGCGGCGTATACGTTACAAATAGCGTAAAATTTCGCCCGGTGAAGCTAAAGCCAAAGAGCGTATCCAACCGAACGCCGACCACGGCCGAGCTGAAGGCGGGGCTACCGCTTTTGAGGGCGGAGCTTTCGCTGCTGCTGCCGAGGGTGATAGTTACGCTCGGCAACACCCCGCTCAAGGCTGTGCTGACGCTTGCGGCGGAGCCGATAAAAACGGTCGGTGAGCTGCACGGGCAGTGTGTCGAGCTTACGCTCGACGGCAGAAAAACACTGCTGTGCCCGGAGTACCACCCGGCAAGCGTGATATATAACAGAAGCCTTGCAAGCACGCTGTCCGAGGATATGCAAAGGCTGGGTCGGCTAGTGGAGGAGCTGGAGCGCAGCTGACACTTAGAATTTCATACAGCATTTGTCCGGTATTTGCCGGGTGTGCCCCCGGGTGCAAGCCCCTTGGGGGTTTTTTGCCTTTACCGCATAAATTTGCCCCAAATGGCAGATACTTCTTATCAGACCGTATACGGAGGGCAGGAAATAAGTGAGGTTCATCGAGAAAATTGCATCGCTGCTGGGGTTTGCCGCGAGGCGCGGCGAGTTTGAGCTGCTGGAGACGGAAAATGGAGCGCCGGGCTTTTTGGGCGGCTGGCGGCCAGAAAAGGGGCAGGTCGATGAGCCTGCAGGGGAGGTTGAGCCCTCGCTCGAGGGTAATCTTGAGCGGCTGAGGCAGGACTTTCGGGCGGATATCAATCCCGATATTATAATACGGCGGTTTGTTATTGGAAAACGTGTAAAGGCCGCAGCTGTGTTTATGAACGGCATGGCGAACAGCGACATCATAAATGACTGCATACTCAGGGAGGCAATGAGAAAGCCGCTGCCGCCGGAGCCGCCGTATATAGAGCACATACTAAACAGCGTGCTGATCGCGGGAGATCTATCCACTGAGCGGAACTGGAAACGGGTTAAGCAGGCCATAACCGACGGGCAGACGGCGCTGTTCATAGGTGATGAGGATACCGCCGTCATAGCCGATACAAGAGGGTATGAGCACCGTTCTATCGGCAAGGCGGAGAACGAAAAGGTGGTACGGGGTCCGCAGGAGGGGTTTAACGAGAACCTGCGCACAAACATAACGCTGCTGCGCAGGATGATACGCCGAGATGACCTCATATGCGAAATGAGGGAGATAGATGCCGGCAACCACATAAGGGCAGCCATCGTATACATCGAGGGCAGCGCCAACCCTGCGCTCATTCAGGAAGTAAAGCGGCGCATGGCTTCGGTCAAGACGCGGATGATGCCAAGCATAGGGGTACTTGAGCAGCTGACCGAAACGCACAGGCTTTCCCCGTTTCCGCAGGTGCTTGCAACGGAGAGGCCGGACAGGGCGGCGTCGCACATAATGCAGGGGTATGTAGTTGTGCTGCTGGACGGCAGCCCCTTTGCAAACATAATGCCGACCACGCTCTTTGCCCTCATGAGCAGCTCGGAGGATATATACCTGAGAGAGCCGCAGGGCACGGCGGTAAGGCTGGTCAGGTACATAGGGGCGGCGATATCGGTGCTGCTGCCGGGCTATTTTCTATCCCTTGTGCTGTATCATCAGGGGATGATGTCCACAGAGGCGCTCAGCACCGTTGTAGCCTCGCGCAGGATGGTATTTGCGCCGATAGGTCTTGAGCTGCTGTTTTTGCTGCTGGTGTTTCAGCTGATACGCGAGGCAGGGCTCAGGGTGCCTGGCAGCGTTGGGCAGGCGATAGGCATAATCGGCGGGCTGATACTCGGTCAGGCGGCGGTGAGCGCAAACCTTGCAAGCTCCGTGATACTGATAGTCGTTGCGCTATCCGGCCTCGGTAACTTCTGCATACCGGACTACGCGACACAGATATCCGCAAGCTACATACGCTGGGCGTTTGTTATAGCGGCGTGGCTGAGCGGGCTGCTGGGCATGAGCTGTATGCTGGTCGCTTTTTTGGGGCTCACGGCCTCGCTAAAGAGCTACGGAGTGCCGTTTTTGACCCCCGCCGCGCCAAAGACATACAGCAAGCGGCCGACTGTGCTCAGGGGGCGGGTAAAAATGCACACAAGCCCCGATGACTACACGAACAGCAGCGAGGAGGGACGGCCTTGAAGCTCGGCTTTTGCAGGATAGGCAGGCAGGAGAGTGCCGCCGTTACGGGTATTGCGGTATACACGGCCACGGTGCTTGCAATGGACTCGCAGCAGGCATACGGCAGCGGCAACAGCACATATATATGGATGCCGCTGGCGATAATCGCTTCGCTTTGTATGGTGCTCTTTATTACGGGAACGATGCAGCGCTGCGGCGTGCAAAGGCTGGATGAGCTGCTTGTGGGCGGACTCGGCGGCGTGCTTGGGCGGGTTGCCGCGCTGCCGCTGATACTGCTTTTTATACTAAGTGCGTTTTTTATTTTAACGGACTTTGTGAACATGATACACAGCTTTGTGTTCTATGATTCCGGTTATTGGGAGATAGCCTGCTGGGTGCTGCTGACGGCGCTGCTGCTCGGCTTTATGGGGCTGGAGTGCATATCTAGAACCGCGCTGCTCATATTGCCGCTGTTCGCGCTGTCGCTGCTTGCGGCGCTCATTATACCCTGCAAAAGCTACGCGCTTTACAGGCTGTTTCCGTTCCCGGGGAACTCATTGGGCGAGATGGGAGGGCTGGTGCTGCATAACCTGCTTCGCACATTCGGCGGCATGGCCGCGCTGCTGACGGTTGGGGATAGGCTCAGCGGCGCCGGCTTTGCAAAAAGCGCCTGCCTGATAGCTGCGCTGTGCGCTGCGGCAATGACTGCTCTGACGCAGTTTGCTATGGCACTTGCGTATGAATACATAGATCTTGCGGATATGTTTTTTCCGCTGTATCGAATCGAAATGATAATGACACAAGAGGGATATTTCTTTCGGATGGATAAGCTGGCGCTGTTTTTCTGGCTTATGGCGGGGATAGTGTCCGCGGCGTATTATATGTACGCGGGGTCGGTGCTGTGGTGCCGCTGCTTTGGCCCCGATGATACGCGGCCCGGTGTTGCCACGTTTGCCGTAATGATCGGCTGCGCTATCGTGCTGCAGTCAGCGGGGTACTATACTGAGTTCAGAAGGCTTTATTATACCGTCGGTGAATTGGGCTGGGCTGTAGCTGCGTTGCCGGTTGCGGCGGCTGTGCTGCTGCGCATAAGGCATAGAGCTGGGAAAGGGAGGACGGCATGAAAAGAGCTCTTGCACTGCTGCTTTTGCTGCTTGTCTGCGTGTACTGCTCCGGCTGCCTCGGCGCTGTGCAGGCAGATGATTACATATATGTCGTCGGTATAGGCGTGGACGAGGGCACGCGGCAAAGGTTCAATGTAAGCTTTCTTGTGCAAAAGGATGTATCAGGAACCGATGGAAACCAAACCGGCGGCGCCGAGGTCATATCCGCGGAGGCGGATACCCTGTTTGATGCCGTTACAACGCTGAACGCAGGGCTGCCCTTCAGTATGAGCTTTGCAAGGGTGAATACCGTTTTCTTCGGTGAGGAGACGGCTAAAAACGGCAGCATAAAGGAGCTTTCCAGCATTACCTTTAACGCACTGAAGATACGCCAGTCCGTAAAGCTGATGGTCTGCCTCGGCACCGCCCAGCGATTCATGCAGGGCATGTGCATAAAGGAGATGCCGAACATAACAAAGCTGCAGTTCAGCATATTTCAGGACTATGCCTCAGAGGGCATCACGGTTATAACCAACTATGCGCGCATGATGGAGAGCATACGCGGACAGCGCTCGGATCCAGTGATGATGCTGGGCGGGGTAGATACAAACGCCGTACAAAGTCAAAGGGCGCTGGAAAAGGAACTGACCGACGGAGAAACGCAGGACGAGGAGAGCGGCGGCGCGGTAAGCCGGCTCGGCGGAATGAGCTCGTATGCGGCGGGGACGGCGCTCTTTGACGGGTGGCAAATGAAGGGCGCGCTGAGCTGCCAGGATACAAAGCTGCTGCTCATAGGCAGGGGCGAGCTGAAAAAATGCAGCATAAAGCTAAAAAACGGCGATTCATGGACGGTGCTCTACCTTAAGGACGAAAGACCGCCCAGCGTAAGGCTGACACTCGGGGAAAGACCAAGAGCTGAGATCGCCGTTGAGCTGTCCTGCAATATAGCGAAGCACAAGGGCAGAGCATTACCAGAGGAATGGGAAAGCGGGCTAAGGCTGCGGGCGGAGCAGCTTGTGGCGGAGGAAATGACGAGGGTATTTGAGAAGTGCAGGGAGCTGAACTGCGATGCGTTTGGCCTCGGCGAATATGCATCAATGCAGTTCAGCGACACAAAAAGCTGGGAGGAATACCGTTGGAAGGAGAAATATCCGCTGACGGAGGCTGTTTTCAACGTAAAGCTTGAAATAGCCGACGAAAACGCAACGACGAGGCTGGAGTAAGGAGAAGAAACATGAAGCTGCTGTTTTTGCTGCTCTGCAGCGTGGGAACGCTTTACTCTGTGCTTTACGGAATATACTGCATAAGCGAGGGCAAAAGGGAAAACGGCGTCAGTGCGCTGGTGCTGGCGCTGCTTGCAGCGCTGTCCATGGCCGTACTGCTGGCGGTAGAATAAAAAGTGACAAAACAGCTAAAAAACCTGTTTAATAAAACCATTTGTTATGTTAAAATGACAATAATACCCGAATTTGGAGGTGAGCACACATTGAAGGAAGGCTATTGGGCGAAGGGCCTCAACAGGGAGGACATAATAGAGCTGCTCAAAAAGGGGACTGAGGAAGCCAAGACACTGACGACTGAGGCGGCCGACAGCGGCTTGACAAACGATATGCTGGAGCGTGCCGAGAATATATCGGCGGATTACGAGATGGCTATGGACGACGCAGAGGAGGAAATAACCAGAGAATTCGATAAGACCGGCAAGCTCTCGGGAACTCGTGTGTGCGATATAAGCCATCATATGGACGGATATACGCTCAGCGTTGCCGCGGTGAGGGAGCTTTTGAACAAAGCTAAGCAAGAAGGCAGATAACGGTGCTTATGTGAATATTTGTTAAATAAAGCCCGCGCGCGATGAAAGCGTATCGGGCTTGTAGTATAATAAATGGGCATGAAATACATTTTGCCGCTTAAAAGGCGGCAGTGAAAGGCAGGCACAGAAATTTGACATACCGTGCATTGGCATTTGACGTGCTGATAAAAACGCTGTCCGGAGGGATACAGCAGTTTAGAATAAGTGACGCTGTGGATATAATCATAATCACGGTGCTCATATACAACCTTATATTGCTCACGAAGGAGACAAGAGCCTATCAGGTGCTAAAGGGCATAGGCGTCGTGTTTATCGCGGCGCTTGTGACTGACCTGCTTGGCCTTGTTACGATAAGCTGGCTGCTCAGCTCCCTGCTCTCCGTCGGGTTCATATTGGCTGTTGTGCTCTTTCAGCCGGAGCTTCGCCGTGCGCTGGAGCATATCGGCCGCGGCAACCTGTTTTCAAAGGAGTTTTTCGGCAGCATAATATCAAACGGCTCTGAGGAGACGGTGCAGGAGATGCATCAGGCCATAACGGAGCTTGCAAAGCGCAGGGTCGGCGCGCTCATAGTAATTGAGCAGCGCACCGGCCTTGGGGATATAATCAACACCGGCACCCTCATCGAGGGCAGGATATCAGCACCGCTTATAGAAAATATATTTGAGCCGAACACACCGCTGCATGACGGCGCAATGATAATACGCAACAACGAGATAGTTGCGGCCGCATGCATACTGCCGCTGGTGGAGGATATCGCGGTGGCAAGGGAGCTTGGCACGAGGCACAGGGCAGCCCTTGGCATATCGTCCGTATCCGACAGCATCACGATAGTAGTATCCGAGGAGACTGGAGTCACATCTATGGCGAGGGACGGCAAACTGGTGCGCTATATTGACAGCAAGGCACTCAAGGATCTCCTTGAATCGGTATTTATCCGAAAGGAAAAGGAACCGCAGATGCCATCATTTGGTTTCCTTAAAAAGAAGGGGGAACAGTAAATGAAAAAAGAGGAAATAGTAACCAAGGCATTAAACTGGCTGAAGGCCTTTTTTACAAGAAATCTTGCGCTGAAGATAATTTCACTGGTGTTCGCAATGCTGGTCTGGGGATACGTCATGACGCAGGTCAATCCGGAAAGGACCAAGATCGTATACGAGGTGCCGCTGAGCTTTTCCGGCGAAAGCGCGCTGCAGGAGCGCGGGCTTGCGGTAAAGGGAGACAGAGCAGAGGTACTCAAGAGCGTTACTGTATGGGTGGATGTCGTGCTGACCAAGTACACAAGCGTGGATGCATCGGATATTTCGGCAACGGTAAACCTGCGAACGGTCAATAAGGCGGATACGTACAAGCTGAAGATAGACGCGACAACGAGCGTAGGCACAATAAAAAAGATAAGCCCGAGCGAGATAACCATCGATGTTGACGAGCTGGCTACGATGCTGGTGCCGATAGATGTTGAGTATTCGGGCGAGCTGCCGTCAGGCTATTGGCGCAGCGAGCCGACGCTGGCCTCCCAGTCCATAAAGGTCAGCGGCCCGAGGGACGATGTTTCCTCGGTATCCAAGGCGATATGCACGATAGACCTTGAAAACAGGACTACGTCATACAACGAGGCGATATTGCTCAAGTATGTCGATAAGAACGGCGATGAGATAAGCACCGCGCTGTTCCTCGATACGCTGCCGTCGGTCGTCGTAAAAATGGATATCATGCGGATATTGGAGCTGCCGATAAACGCCGAGGATGCAATACTTGGCAGGGATGCGCTACCTGCGAACTACGAGATATACGATGTGGTGTCTACGCCGCCCACGGTAAGAGTGGTCGGCTCAGAAAGCGCACTTGCGGGGCTTACCGGTATAAATATCGAATCGATAGACGTATCGGGCAGCAGCACGAGCATACAGAAGAACATCGAGATAACCGCGCCGGAGGGGACTACGCTGCTGGATGACCCCAACATAACGGTGTATATCGGCATACGGGAAAAGCAGGACAGCGCCCAGTTCAAGGGTATGACGATAGACGTTGAGGGGCTGAGCCGCAAGTACACGGCGGAGCTGTCCGTATCCGAGTGCGATGTGAGCATAACCGGCAGAACCAGCCTTATGAAGCAGCTGCAGCGGCGGGACGTATCGGTATATGTAGACCTGAAGGGGCTCACGCCCGGAACCTACACCATTGCGCCCGTGGTGTCGCTTTCGACAAAACAAATGCAGACCGACCTGCAGTGGACGGTGTCGCAGCCGGAGATTGAAGTAACCATAAAGGAAAAATAACCCGTAATGGCGCTGATAATACAGGATATAAAGCTACCGCTGAATCAGGATGAGTCTTTGCTGCCAAGGCTGGCGTCAAGGACTCTTGGCGTACCCGAGGCTTCGCTCAAGGGGATAAGAGTAAAGAGAATATCCCTCGATGCGCGCAAAAAAAACGACATATGCTTCAGATACGTTCTGGAGGCGGAGCTGGAGCGCGGCGAGGAGAGACGGGTGCTCAAGCGCGGCGTGCCGAACGTTGCGCAGGCGGAGGCACGGGAAATACGGGAAATGGCGACCGGCAGCATACCGCTGAGCGAGCCGGTGATAGTCGTTGGCCTAGGCCCGGGCGGCCTGTTTGCGGCTCATACCCTCGCAAAGTACGGATACAGGCCGGTCGTGCTTGAGCGGGGCGAGGCGATAGACAAACGAACACTCGATGTTGAGAGCTTCTGGAGCGGCGCAGGCTTGAACACCGAAAGCAACCTCATGTATGGCGAAGGGGGAGCAGGCGCGTTTTCGGATGGCAAGCTGACCACGAGAATCAAGGATAGTCGGGCTCACGACGTTATAGACATACTTGCGGAGCACGGCGCACCGGAGGGCATACGGGTGCTTGCAAAGCCGCACATAGGTACGGATATGCTGGTTCAAGTGGTCAAGAGCATGCGCGAGGAGATAGTACGCATGGGCGGCGAGGTCCGCTTTTCAACGAGGCTGACCGGGCTGGAAAAGGACGAAAACGGCAGGATAATTGCCGTGCGCGCAGAGAAGAACGGCACGGAGGAGAGGATACCCTGTACCGCCTGCATACTGGCGACGGGGCAGGGGGCAAGGGACACATATCAAATGCTCTTTGAAGCAGGGCTGGAGCTTACGCCAAAGGCCTTCGCCGTTGGCGTTCGCATAGAGCACCCCAGGGAGCTTATAGACAGGTCGCAGTATGGTGAGTTTGCCTCGCACCCGAGGCTGGGCGCGGCGGAGTATCACCTTGCGGACAGGTCGGGCGACAGAGGGGTATACAGCTTCTGCATGTGCCCGGGCGGCGCAGTGGTCGCGTCCTCGTCGGGGTCGCAGCAGGTAGTAACAAACGGCATGAGCCGCTATGCGCGAAACGGGGAAAACTCAAACGCTGCGATAGTCGTTCAGGTCAGCAGCAGGGATTACGCGCCGGGGCCGCTCGGCGGGCTGGCCTTTCAGGAGGAAATTGAGCGTGCAGCGTTTTTTGCAGGCGGCGGGGATTTTACTGCCCCAGCGGAGCGCGTTGGCGATTTTCTTAAAAAAGCAAGACCGGGAGCTTTTGGCAGCGTTAGGCCGACCTATCGCCCAGGCGTATGTAAGAGCGACCTGTATGCCTGCCTGCCGGATTTTGTTGCCGAAGGCATACGCGAGGGGATAACGGCCTTTGGCAGGCGGCTGAAGGGCTTTGACATGGATGATGCGGTCATGACTGCCGTGGAAAGCAGAACCAGTGCGCCGGTGCGAATACAGCGCGGCGAGGATGGTTGTGCCACCAGAATGAAGGGACTTTACCCGGTTGGCGAGGGAGCCGGCTATGCAGGCGGAATAGTAAGCGCGGCAGTTGACGGAATGAAGGCTGCGGAGCGCATAATGGCGGTATACAGGCCGCAGTAAAGGAGCGCAAAAGAGTGAAAAGGATAAGCATAATAGCCGCTGCTGCGCTTACGCTGGCGCTTGCGGGTTGTGGCGGCAGCAATGAAAGGATAGACCTTTCCAACCCGCTTGAGGGCAGCTCGATAGTTTCCGCATCGGATCTTGAGGCGTTCTTTTTGTATGGAAAGAATGACACCGCAGTGCTTGCCGCCTCATTCAGCATGGAGGATACGATGCTGAAGCTAACGGCAGAGCGTGGGCCTGTCACGATAGTTGGCAACGGTAACACACTGAGCGGAACGGCGGACTGCATAATTCGCCTCGACGACGGCTGCAGCCTTACTTTGAACGATATAACGCTGCACAGCGGCTCGACCGCGATTGGCTGCCTCGGCTCTGCGGTGATAGGCGGTGAAAACGTCTCGATCATCGGTGTGTCAGATGGCATACTCTGCGCGAGCAAGCTCACCGTTGCGGAAAACAGCTCGATCGCCTGCACGGGTAGCAACGGCATAGGAATAGATGCAGAGGAGATAAGCGTAGGGGCGGGCGCTTCAATATCCGGCACAGGCGTGCTTGGCGGCGTCAACTCAAGCACCGACATAACCGTTGAAGAGGGCGCTTCGCTTTCCGCCTATACCGCTGAAAACTACAACGCCCTCAAGTGCGACGGCCTTCTCTCCCTTGAGGACGGCTCGGCGCTTACCGTTGAAAACACCGGAAAGTACCACGGCGCCGAGATATATGAGTTTTCGATCACCGGAGCCGTCACTATAAACGCCGTTGGAGGGAGCGAGGCAACGGGGCTGTTTATAACCGAGCAGCACCGCAATATGTATGCGATTGGGAGCTGCAAGCCCGGTGCAAGGATCGAAAACGGCAAGGGAAAGATAACCTTTGTAGATGATGCATCACAAATACCCGCCGAAATACCGCAGCCGGAGGGATACGTTGAGGAAACTGCCGAGACTGCCGAAGCCGAGGAATAGAAAATATCAGGTTTATATCAGTACGAGCCGAGGGTGCTTTGAGTGCTCCGGCTTTATGTTTTTTGGCGGTTGAGGCTGCCGAACTTGCCGAGCGTAAAAAAACGCTATTTTTGTCTAAATAAATCAAAATCTGTCGTGACAGAATCACTTTTATATGATAGCATCAAATTAACGTACAAACATCTAAAAATCAAACGCACATAAATCCTAAGTATCCCCAAAAACCAAACATATTTAATCCGTACCTAAAGGCTAAGTGTTCTGTTGGCCTTAAATAATAACACTTCTTAAGGAGGAAAACCCCATGAAAAAATTTATCGCAACCCTATTAGTGATGCTTTTGTCTGTTTTTCTGTTATGCCCAGCTCTTGCTGAAACAGAGACTGAGCGTGAGCAGGAAAGTAAAGATGAGTGTAGAATACAACAGGTCGAAACATTTGAACAACATTTTTCAGGGAGTCTTGAAGATTGCATAGCAGAAGCAAAAAGATTTGAAGCAGAAGCAAAAAGAATTGAAGAGGATATAGGCATTTATGCGCTGGTTCTGCTTTCTGATATAACGCTGGAAACCGATATCGAATTGCCAGAGGGGTGGTTCATTGCAGTCAATAACGACCTGACAATAGACCTTAACGGAAATAAATTAAGGCAAGTAGAATATGAGGGCTGCTATGAACCGGTAATATCCGTGTATGAAGGAACGTTGACGGTTAAAGACAGCGTTGGCAGCGGCGAAATCATTGGTAACATGCATGGCATTTTTGTATGGGATGGAAATCTGGTATTGGAAGGAGGAACAATATCTAATACTTGCGATGAAGAACTGCAAGATTATTTTCCAAGTGCGGCTATCTATGTAGCTGGAGGTAGCGTGATTCTATCCGAAGGCGTGACAGCGGAAGTGATGTATGACGAATCATATGGAATCGGAATTACAGATGAATCAGTGCTGAACGTTATCGTAAAAGCGGAGGATAAAATTTACGATGGCAGTACAAAAGCAAAGGTAACAGCTGAGCTGGACAAAAGCGGCATATTGGCTGGCGAAGATGTCTTATTGGATATTACCGAAATGAAGGCGGAATTTGATACTGCAGAGGTTGGTGAAAACAAGACAGTTACCGTTACCGGGCTGAAGCTTTCAGGCGAGGCCGCAGGGAATTATACGCTTGAGGAGCAAATCGTAGTGACGGCAAGCATTATGCCACAGGCTCATACTACGTCTCAACCGATCGTAGACGAAGATGCCCAAAGCACGACGACTGGCGGCAATGACACTGAGCCCCGGTTCACGGCTACACCTGAAACGGAAAAGCCTGCGGAGCAGCAGGAGGAGACGTCGGGAAAAGAGCCGGAGTCCGATAAAACGCCCGAACCCAAGGACACACCTGAACCGACAGTAACGCCTGAACTGACAGCGACTCAGGAGCCCGAAAAAACGGCAGAGCCCACAGCCACGCCCGCAACAGAAAAACAGACGGAAAAAGGCACTGCGGTTGACGTGAGCAAAACGGAAAAGAAAGATAATTCAGGCTCGAACAGCGGCGGAACCGTTACCGGCAAAGCGACAATTATTGCTGCACCAGCACAGCAAGATGAAAAGCTGCTGTCCGTGGCTGTTGAGGATACAATCCCAAGCGAAAAGCAGGCTGAAGCAAAAACAGTTGCGGAGTCGGTCAAAACGGATGGTGTCATAACCGGCAAGGCAAAGGGCGGAGAATTAAATTATTATTATGCCAGTGCGGACGAAAACGGCAAGCTGACATTTATATCCGAGCACGGCTTCAGCCCGTTTGTATTCTCGCTTACCAAAACAGAGCCGGTCAACAATTCCAGCAGCATTGCGCTGTCACGTTCCGAAGCCGCGCCTGCCCCTGCTGTGGTTCAGATGAGCATAGCTCTGCCAAAGACGGGCGACATGACGATCCTTCAGAGCATACTGAGTTTCTTTGGTGTCATATAAAGGCGCAGCATACAACGAAAAGGAGCGGCATTGCCGCTCCTTTCCAAGTAGTTGGGGTGATCGCCACAGGCGGTTTTGTGGGGGAGTCCGCCTTATGACCTTTCGCCGAGGACGATGCTGAGATCCTTGGTCTCGTTGCCCCTCAGCACTGTTATTGTAACCGTATCGCCGACATTTAATTCATACAGCATGGCTGCGAACTGCGAGGTGCCGGTGACCTCCTTACCGTTGAGTGCGGTTATTATATCGTTTACCAGCATTCCGCCTTGCTCTGCTGTGCTGCCCTCTTCAACCTTCATTACCTGAACGCGGGTAACATAGGTGTCAAAATAGAAGGAGAAGGGGTTGTTGCGTCTGGTGTTGTTGTTGCCGTAGCGCAGCGATACATCCTGCATGGATATGCCGATGTAAGGACGGCCGGTAACGTAGCCGAGGTCGCAAAGATCAGCAATTACGGATTTTGCGGAATCCATAGGTATAGCAAAGCCAAGTCCTTCGACCTCAAGGCTTGCGCTCTTGGCATTTACAATGCCGATAAGCTCGCCGGAGTCGTTGAACAGCCCGCCGCCGGAGTTGCCGGGGTTGATAGCCGCATCGGTCTGCATGAGAGTCATGCTTATGCCGTCTATCTCGATCGTCCTGTCAAGGCCGCTGATTATGCCCTTGGATACAGAGCTCGTAAGCACGCCCAGCGGGTTGCCTATCGCGTAAACGGTTTCGCCAACGGTGACGTTGCTGCTGTTGCCGATCTTGGCTGCGGGCAGGTCGCTTGCCTCGATCTTGATGACCGCAAGGTCAGAGTAGGAATCGCGGCCAACCAGCGTTGCCTCGTACTTTGTGCCGTCCAGCAGGTAAACATGTATGGTATCCGCACCCTCAACAACGTGGTTGTTGGTAACGATATACCCGTCGTCGGTAACTATAACGCCGGAGCCGGAGCCGGTATCACGTTCTGTCGTTTCGCCGGTGGCGTAGGAAACCGTAGTGTTGCCGACATAGATACCGACCACGCTTGCCATGCAGTTCTGAACTACGCTGGTGGTGTCAGTGCTTGCCGTGCCGCCGTTGTCCGGCGAGAGGTTGAGCCGCTCGGAGGGATGGGACTCGCTGCTTGCGGGCTTATCATCCGTGCTGCCCTCGGTGGGCTGCTCCGTTTGATTCGGCGTTTCAACTACGGTGTTGTTTGAGGAATTTGGCTGAGGCTCAGATTTCTTGGACAGCCTGCCGGCAAAAAATGCGCCGCCTGCGCCGAATACCAGCGCCACGACTAACAGACACACCACGAACTGCGTCAGGGTAACGCCCTTGCGCTGCTTGTCGTTAGGGGAATAATATCCGCCCTGATTTTGATCATTATTGTTGCTGTACCAGTTGTTTTCCATATATCTAAAGAACTCCTTTCGTACTTTCTGAGGTAGATTGTACAAATCAATTTTGAAAGCACAACATCAGCAGTATGCCATTATTGTGGTAAAAGGTGAACAAATCATGGCATACAATTTATTACAGCGGTTTTCCCGCAAAGCGCGGTGTTTATGGTATAATCTGGGTATGCGGATAAAGGGCACTGTTAAAAACATAATATTCAGAAGCGATGATACCGGCTTTACCGTGCTGGAACTTACGGACGACAGCGGGGACGAGATCACCGCTGTTGGCGCTATGCCCACGGCTGCCGTTGGCGAAAGGATCGAGCTTTCGGGGGAATGGACTGAGCACCGTTCCTACGGTATGCAGTTCAGGGCGGATGAGTACAGCACGCTTGCCCCGGCGACCCTCGGCGCCATCACCTCATACCTCGGCTGCGGAATAATCAAGGGCGTTGGGCCGGAGACCGCGAGGAACATCGTGGCTACCTTCGGCATGGATACACTCTTCGTTTTGGAAAACCAGCCGGAGCGTTTAAGCGAGGTGTACGGCATAGGGCGTGTTCGCGCCGCTGCAATAGCGGATTCCTACATGGCGCAAAGGGAGTTGCGCTATATAATGATAGGCCTTCAGGAATACGGAATAACCGTAAACCAGGCGATGAAGCTATATAAGATATACGGGGCAAAATGCCTTGAAAAGCTAAAGGAAAATCCCTATAGGCTCGTGGACGATGTTGAGGGCATAGGCTTTAAAACGGCGGACAAGATTGCCGTATCCGGCGGCTTTGCGCCGGATTCCCCGTTCAGGCTGCGGGCGGGGCTCAGGTATACTCTGCAGTGGGCTAGCCGCGAGGGGCATACATATCTTCCGCGGGAAAAGCTGATACAGGTCGCGGCGGATATACTGAGCGAGGACATAGGCCCTGTTGAGCGGGAGCTGGACGAGCTGATAATTGGCGAGCAGGTCACCTATAAGACAGTAAACGGCACGGATGCCTGCTTCCTGCCGTATTTATACAAGATGGAATCCGAATGTGCCGCAAGGCTTAACCTAATGGCATCGCAAAGGAGCAAGCCATCGCCGTATTTTAATATAGACAGCCAAACTGAGCAGCTGGAGGTTCAATATAACATATCGCTTGCGCCGGAGCAGCGGAAGGCGGTTCGCCTTGCCCTTTCAAGCGGTGTGCTGGTGATAACCGGCGGCCCGGGCACCGGCAAGACCACCATACTGCAGTTTGTGATATCAATGCTGGATAAGCTCGGCGAGAGCTTTGAACTTTGCGCCCCAACGGGGAGGGCGGCAAAGCGCATGACGGAGGCTACCGGCTGCGAGGCGAGGACGATACACCGCCTTCTCGAATACGGATTCGGCGAAAGCAGCTTTACGAGAAATCACGACAACCCGATAGATACCGACGTTATAGTCGTTGACGAGGTGAGCATGGTCGATGTGCAGCTTCTATGGGCGCTGCTGAGGGCTACGAGGGCGGGCACGCGGCTGATACTCGTAGGCGATGCAGACCAGCTCCCCTCTGTCGGCGCGGGGAACGTGCTGAGGGATATAATCGCCTCCGATGCGGTACCTGTTGTGCGGCTTACCGACATATATCGGCAGGGAGGGCGCAGCGCCATAGTTACAAATGCCCACAGGATAAACAACGGGCAACCGCCGATACTTCACGGCGATGAGGAGTTTGGCTTTGAAGCCATCGACTCGGCTGAGGATATATTAAGGCGGCTGACGGCGCTCTGCTCCGGCAAGTCCAACAAGCTGTACGGCTTGGATCCGCTAAAGGACATACAGGTGCTTTCACCCATGAAAAAGGGCGCGCTGGGGGTGCGCAATATAAACCTCAGGCTGCAGGCGGCGCTGAACCCGCCGGCGCACAAAAAGCATGAGCGGCAGTATGGTGAAACTGTATTTCGCGAGGGCGATAAGGTAATGCAGGTAAAGAACGACTACCGCATGGGCTGGAAGCGGGCGCGGAAGGGCAGACCGGATGAGCTTGGCGAGGGCGTATACAACGGCGACCTCGGCACTATAATGGCGATAGACCTATACGACCAAACCGTCGATGTGCTCTTTGACGACGAGCGGGAGGCAATTTATGAATTTAGCCACCTCGAGGAGCTTGAGCTTGCATACTGCATTTCCATACACAAAAGTCAGGGCAGCGAGTTCCCTGCGGTGCTACTGCCGCTGGCCGGCGGGCCGCCGATGCTCATGACGAGGAACCTGCTGTATACCGCCGTTACGAGGGCGAGAAAAACCGTGTATATAATAGGCCATGAGGAATGCCCGGCCGAGATGGTGGCCAATAATCAGGTAAAGAAGCGTTACAGCGCCCTGTCGGCGTTTCTGCGGCTCAACAGGGGGCTGCAATGAAGCTGATAGATGCGTTTTTGAATGCACTTTATCCTGAGGGGGTGACCTGCCTGCTCTGCAATAAAAACGCGGTGCTGGATGATATGGGCCTTTGCGCCTTCTGCAGAGAAAAGACGGAGCCTGCAGGAAATGTGAGTATAGCCGGAGGAATATCCGGCGCGGTTGCCGGTATTGCATACAACGAGACTGCAGCGCAGCTGATACACGGCTTTAAGTACCATAACAAAAGGTACATTGGAAGCGGACTTGCAGGCGGCATAGCGCTGCCGAAGGGCTGGAGCATCGATGCGATAGTTCCCGTTCCGCTGCACCCTAAGAGGGAGCGCGAGCGCGGCTATAACCAGAGTCTTATACTGGCGGAAAAGCTCGGCAAAAGGTACCGCATGCCGGTCAGGCCGGGCTATTTGAAAAGGGTAAGGTATACCGAGATGCAGTCGCTCACGGCGGGAAGAGACAGGCGGGAAAACGTCCGCGCCGCCTTTAAGGCGCGCGGCTGCAGCGGGAAGAGCATACTGCTGGTGGACGACGTTATAACCACCGGCAGCACTATGGAGGAATGCGCCGCGGCGCTCAGGGCGGCTGGTGCGGCGGATATTTACTGTGCCGCCGCGGCCTATGCCGGGGGCAGGCACGACAGGGAGAATATATGAACGATAGCTTTTGCAGAACCGAAATAATGCTTGGCAGTGATGCCATGGAGCGGCTGAAAAAAGCCTCCGTCGCCGTTTTTGGCGTTGGCGGTGTCGGTGGCTTTGCGGTGGAGGGGCTTGTGCGCGGCGGCGTAGGCAGGCTTACGCTGGTGGATGACGACACGGTTGCAAAAAGCAACCTGAACCGCCAGATAATCGCGCTGACATCCACCATCGGCATGCCAAAGGTGAGCGTTATGGCGCAAAGAGCCAAGGACATAAACCCGGATATGGAAATAGACGAGCGGCATATGCGCTACGATGCCTCTACGGCGGACGGCTTTAACTTTTCCGAGTACGATTATATAGTGGATGCGATAGACTCGGTAACTTCGAAGCTGATACTCATTGAGCGCGCAAAGGCTGCGGGGATCCCCGTTATATCCTGCATGGGGGCGGGGAACAAGCTGGATCCGACTGCGTTTAGACTCGCCGATATAAGCGAAACGTCTGTCTGCCCACTTGCGAGGGTGATGCGCCGCGAGCTGAAAAAGCGGGGCATAGCCGCCGGCGTAAAGGTCGTGTATTCGCAGGAGCCTGCGATATTCCCGGAGAATGGTAGCGAGAGCCTGCCGCCGGGAAAGCATCGTATAACCGGGAGCATATCCTTTGTGCCTTCCGTTGCCGGAATGATAATCGCCGGGGCGGTAATAAGGGATATTGCAGGGGTATAAAGCAAAAGCAAAGCGCAAATACTTGAGAGACAAAGCAAAGAGGTGATATTTATGAAGCTGACTGTTCTCGGACGGCACGGCCCATTTCCTGCGCCGGGCGGCGCCTGCTCCGGCTACTATATCGAGGCGGGGGATACCAAGCTCTGCCTGGATCTCGGCAGCGGCGCCTTAGGCAATCTCAGGAGGCTGTTGCCGGGGCTGGAGCTGAACGGCATACTGCTCTCGCACCTGCACAGCGACCACATGTCGGATATGCTGGTGCTGCGCTATGCGCTGCCTCAGCTGAAAGCGAAGGGCGGAGAGCTTGAGATGCCGATGACAGTCGTAGCGCCGGAAACGCCGGAAACGGAGTTCAGACAGCTGTCATCTTCCGGCGTGTTTGAAATGATACACGCAAAGGACGCCCTCAAGCTGAGGTTCGGCGAGGTAACGGTAACGCTGCACAGCTCCGCACACCCGGTTGAGACCTACGCATTCGACATTGAGCACAGAGGACGGAGGCTATTCTATACCGGCGACACCGGCATGCATACGGGGCTCGTACGACAGTGCGAGGGCGCGGATATACTGCTTGCGGACGCCTGCTTTTTGAGCAGTGAAAAGCCGGGCGAGAACGCGCCGCATCTCACGGCGCTGGAGGCGGGCAGGGTCGCAAGGGAGGCCGGCGTCGGGCAGCTCATATGCACTCATATATGGGGCGGCAGAGATATGGCCGATGAGGTGCTTGCGGAGGCGAGGAGCCGATTTCCAAACACCCTCGTCGCGGAGGAAATGCACGAATATTTTGTGTAAATCAAAAAACGGGGCTGTTAAGCTCCGTTTTTGCTGTAATAAATATCTCCATTTATGAAATACTAAACAAAAAAAGGAGAAGCACATATGACAAAGAAGAGCGCATCACTTATCATACTGTGCGCCGTGGTGATAATAGGGCTTGCCATTGCGGCCGTGGCAGTGCTTTCAAAGAGCAGCGCGCCCGACATAGGCACGGCAAGGTTTGTGCTGGAATACGGCGATGCAGGCAGGTTATGACCCTATTGCTCGCTCTCTTCCGGCGTGTGGATGCCGGCAACGGCCTCAACGGGCAGCGAAAAGACCACAGCGTGGGCGGGGGACTTTGCTCCCGCCTTTTGCATTATGGAGGTGATTATATCGTTGCGCTTGTCGCTTGAGGAAACTATGTATATAAGGTCCTTTTCCTCGGCTATCGATACGCCGAAGAATCTTGCGCGTTCCTCGCTTACGGCGCCCTTTGCGTGTACTATGGTACCGCCTGTTGCCCCCGCCTCGCGGGCGGCGTCCATTACCATGCCGGAATAACCCTGTTCTGCTATGGCGACTACAAGAGAGTGCTTTGCTTCATTCATATCCTTTACCTCATTCCCAATTATTGTGTCTTCCGTGCAGAGATACCTAAGCGCCAGTGCTCCGCCGATGCATTCAAGGTCTATAAAGTAGGCGATGCCGTTGTTTGGCGCGTCTATGTGCATTTCGGTACGCAGATGCCTGAGTATGCGAGAGCGCAGCGC
Organism: Acutalibacteraceae bacterium; assembly: GCA_963640685.1. GTDB lineage: Bacteria > Bacillota > Clostridia > Christensenellales > CAG-138 > SFEL01. Next base: position 26,478 of record CAVIAA010000012.1, on the reverse strand, counting down.
GGAGGGCAGCACACAGCTCAGCATTACTTTTTCTTTTGGCTCAAGCCCAAGCATATCCAGCAGCTTTTTTCGGGCAGAGCCCTGACAGAGAGAACCGAAAACCACGCCCGCTCCGTTGCGCCGGAAAAAGTCGATATACTCCTGATCCTGCTCCCGCCGAACCACGGCGGTGACCATACTGTAGCCGTTCATTTTTTCTCCTCCCGGAAAACGATAATGATGTCCTCGTGCTCCTCGGGCAGCTCCGGCTGCTCCGCAGCGGCGGCTTTAGCCGTTTTGAGCTTGTATATGAGGCCGAGTATCTGAATGGTTATGAGCGGCGTCATGGCGACCATGGCCACCACGCCGAATGCATCCTGCGTTACGTTGCCGCCAACCGACAGGCAAAGCCCCATTGCAAGCGGCAGAAGGAATGTTGCTGTCATGGGTCCGGAGGCTACGCCGCCGGAGTCAAAGGCTATGGCGGTGAACACTGGCGGCACGAAGAAGCTGAGCAGCAGTGCAAGGCCGTAGCCCGGGATGAGCAGCCACATTATAGGCAGCCCGGTCAGTACGCGCAGCATCGACAGCCCGACCGACACCGCAACGCCGACCGACAGGCTGAGGCTCATGGCCTTCTGCGGTATCGCCCCCTCGGTCATTTCGGCCACCTGCCGGTTGAGAACGTGAACGGCAGGCTCTGCCGCAACGATAAAGTAGCCCAGCAGCATGCCTATCGGCACAACTATCCAGCGATAGGAAAGACTGCCAAGAAGCTCGCCCAGCACATTGCCGACAGGCATGAAGCCAACGTTAGCTCCCGTAAGGAAGCATACCAGACCAAGGTAGGTGTAGGCAAGACCTACGCATATTCTTATTATCTCATCCGCTGCAAGACGGCTGCTTTTGGGCAGCTGAAATATCACAAAAATGCACACGATGGGCAGAAATGCCTCGGCCACCTCCTTGAAGTAACCCGGGAAGGCATCTGCAAAAAGCTGCCACAGCTCAAGAGAATTTGATATCTCTGGCACGACGACGGATGAATACGCGCCGCCCTCCGAGCTGAATATCAGCCCAAGCACCAGAACCGCCAGTATAGGGCCGACTGAGCTCAGGGCAACGAGACCAAAGCTGTCCTCTCCGGCGCGGCTGTCGCTTCGAACCGAGGCTACGCCAACGCCGAGCGCCATTATAAACGGAACCGTCATAGGGCCTGTCGTAACGCCACCGGAATCAAAGGCGGTGGAAAGAAAGTCCTTTGGAACAAATGCGGCCAGGGCAAATACCGCTGTATAAAGTCCTATCAGCAGATAATTCAGCGGCAGCCGGAAAAATATCCTGAGCATTGCGAGAACGAGGAACACACCGACGCCCGCAGCAACAGACCATATTATGACTTGATTTGGTATATTCGGCACCTGCTGGGCGAGAACGCGGAGATCGGGCTCGGATACAGTTATAAATACGCCGACCGCAAGGCTTACGACAATTATCAGCAGGAGCTTTTTTGAATGTGATACCACGGCGCCTATATGCTCGCCTATTCTGGACATAGCCATATCCGCGCCGAGGGAGAACAGCCCCATGCCGACTATGAGCAGGCAGGCACCCACGATAAAGGCCATCATTACGCTGCTTGGAACCGGAACAACAAAGAAGCAAAGCAAAAATATCACGGTGGTAACGGGAAGCACCGAGCTTAAGGATTCGCTGAGCTTTTCGGGCAGAACTGTTTTTAGTATGTTTTTCACCTGAGAGAAAAGCACGTCCCTTCTGTTTGTATTGACTGATTATATTGATTAAGCCAAGGCATCAAATAACATCATGATAATTTTATCTTATATGTTATGCGCAATTCAACACTAAAAACAAAAGTTCACCTTATATTTGATTTTCGTATAGCTATTTTTGCACTTTTTTTATACCTATTGTGCCGCGGCAGAATTACCCAGCCTCGGCGCAGAATAAAACCGGCGGCACAGCACAGAATACATAAAAATATGATTTTGAGGTGCGGTGCGGATGAACGGCATTTTAACAAGAGCTACACTGCCGGCGAGCGATCTGCTGCCAAAGGAGGGCAGGCGCGGGGCGGAAATACGATACAGAAGCTATACGCCGAGGGAGCGGCTGAAGAAAAAGGAGCTGCAAAATGGACGGTAAGAAAAAAACGCCGGAGCAGGAAAGATATCAAAGGCTGGTAAAGGAGCGTATGCCCAAGAGCAACACCCCTTCGCAATGCGCAAGGGCTTTTGTTTCCGGCGGGGCGATATGCTGCGTGGGTCAGCTGATGCGCAGCTGGGCGGAAAACGGCCTTGGGCTGGATGAAAAGTCTACGGCGGCGTTTACCGCCATCGTAATGGTGTTCCTCGGCGCAACGCTCACCGGTGCTGGCGTTTACGATAAAATCGGGAGCTGGGCAGGTGCAGGCTCGATAGTGCCGATAACCGGCTTTGCAAATTCCGTAGTTTCCCCTGCAATGGAGTTCAAGCGGGAAGGGCTGATAACCGGCACGGCAGCTAAGCTGTTTACCATAGCAGGGCCGGTGCTTGTGTATGGAGTTGGGAGCTCGGTAATAGTAGGGCTCATAAGCCTGCTGTTCGGATAAGGAGGTATAAAGATATGGCTGATATACTGAGCGGAATGATACCCGCAAAGCGGACGGGGAGACAGACGGTGGTTTTTTCCAGCCCGCCGGCGGTCATAAGCTCCGCAACGGTGGTAGGGCCAATGGAGGGGCAGGGCACGCTCGGCGGTTATTTTGACATCGTGCTCCAGGACGACACATGGGGCGAGGATAGCTGGGAAAAGGCGGAGAGAAAGATGTTTGAGCAGACCGTGCGCCGCGCAATGGAAAAGGTGAACCTGCACGGCGTGGATTGCCTGCTGGGCGGCGATCTGCTCAACCAGATAATTTCCGCAAACTATGCGGCAAGGGAGCTCAAACTGCCGTTTCTCGGGCTGTACGGAGCCTGCTCTACTATGGCGGAGTCGCTGCTCATAGGCAGTATGCTGATCGACGGCGGCTACGCGGGCAGAGTGGCCTGCGCCGCCGCAAGCCACTTTTCAACGGCGGAGAGACAGTACAGGAGCCCGCTGGAGATGGGAGGCCAAACCCCGCCAACGGCGCAGCGCACCGTCACCGGCGCAGGGTGCAGTATCGTTTCAAACGCTGCGCTCAACGGGGACAGGATATACGGCAATGTGTTTATAACGGCGGGCACCATCGGCAGGGTGACCGACCTCGGCATAACCGACGCGAGCAACATGGGCGCAGCAATGGCCCCCGCTGCGGCGGATACGCTTGCAGCGCATCTTAGCGACATGGGGCGCGGCGTGATGGACTACGACCTTATCATAACCGGGGATCTGGGCAGCTTCGGCAGCGAGATGTTTCGAGAGCTGTGCCTGCAAAACGGCATAGACGTTGGCAGCAGGCATTTGGACTGCGGAAACCTGATATTCTCCGGCGAGCAGAAGACGGACTGCGGCGGCAGCGGCTGCGGCTGCTGCGCAAGCGTTTTGAATGCGTACCTTTTGGAGCGCATAGAAAAGGGAGAGCTTAGGCGAATATTCTTTATGGCGACCGGCGCGCTGATGAGCCCGACGAGCAGCATGCAAAACGACAGCATACCGGGCATAGCCCACGGCATAGTGCTGGAAAGGAAGTAAAAAAATGGATTATCTTTGGGCGTTTTTAATAGGCGGCGGGATATGCGTGATAGGACAGCTTTTGCTGAGCTTGACAAGGCTCACTCCCGCGAGGGTGCTGGTGATATTCGTGACGGCAGGGGTGATATTGACGGCGCTTGGCTGGTATGAGCCGCTGGTGGAGCTTGCAGGGGCGGGGGCAACGGTTCCGCTGACCGGCTTCGGATACGCGCTGGGCAGCGGCGCAATAGAGGCGGCGCGGGAAAGCGGCGTAATAGGTGCCTTTACCGGCGGGATAACCGCAACGGCGGGCGGTGTCGCGGCAGCGATAGTGTTCGGTTACCTGAATGCGCTGCTGTTCACGCCGAAAACAAAGCTGTAAGACGTAAAAAGGCTCAGGCATTTGCCTGAGCCTTTGGCTTTGTTATGCTATTGGGTCACAGTGCCCGTTGTGCCTGTTGATGTCGTTGCATCCGTGGTCGTGGTACCGGCATTTGCGAGGCTCAGCGTGCCGTCGTCGTTTGCCTTAAGCTCATATTGCGGGTCAAGAACCTCGCCGGCGTAGCCAGGCCATACATAGTAGCGGGTGGGGTGCATCTTGTACTCCGTATTACCTATTGACTTGGTCTCAACGACCTTTCCGTTGAGCTTGTAGGTCTTGAAGGATTCATATATGGAGCCCTTGACCGCCTTGTTTTTAAGCATCCAGTAGGGGTAATACAGGCTGCTCTTGACTTCATATTCGGGTTCGCCGGGCTCAATGGGCTCAACGAGGGTGGAGCTGAGCTCGATCTCGTCAAACGTATCAGGGAATGCCTGACCGTATATCGAGCAGTTGACGGTATAATTAACGTTGTCTATCCAAGTGAACACATAGCACGGGGATTCGGTGTTGTTTTTCCATTTGAAGTCTATGTAGCCCGTGACCGTGTTTATGGTGGCATCAAGTCCGTCCGGGTAGCCGCTGGGGGTGGAGTGCGGGCGGCGGGCAGTTACCTCGAAGTCGCCGTAAAGCACTGCCATGTACGTCGTCGTGGCTATCTGGCATACGCCGCCGCCGGGCTGATCCTCGTGGTCGGCACCACCCGCTATTACGGCGGGAGCCGGCAGCCAGCCGTTCTTCAGCGTCCTGTCGCCCAGAATGCCGTTTGCCGAGAACTCCTCGCCGGGCTGCAGTATGGTACCGTATACCATGCCGCAGGCCTTTGCAAGGTTATGGCAGCGGTTTGTGTTGCGGCGCTTGTTTTTGAACGATGTCGAGGCCGTGCCGCGGAGGAAAAGGCTCTCCTTGAGGCTTTCAACCGTAACATCGGACTGTATCGGCGCCATAGTGACCTCAATGTCGCCGAAATCCTTGCTTTCGCAGCGAGCACGCACGGTTTCCATAACGGCGTCGATGTCAACGCCGTAGCCGTCATCGCCCTCGGTAAAGATGAAAAACGCATCCTTTATATCGGTAATAGCCTGCTTTTCGGCGCTTAAGCCTGCCTTTTTGGCTTCGTCTCCGATTATTCCTATGTTTGACGTGTCGTAGGCATCGGTATCGCTGCTCTTTTCGGGATAACGCACCTCAAAGCTCGCGGGCGTCGCCGGGGTAGTTACTTCGTCCGCAAAGGAGTGCAGGAATGCCTCAACGCCGGTTGGCTCAACGGTATAATCTATGGTGTAGGCGCGGCCGTTTTCCTTTATGTCCCTGAGCTCGGCGGAAAGGGCTTGGTAATCTCCCTCGCGGGCAAGCGAGAGCGCCTCGTTGAGTACCTCGCCGGTGTTGTATGTTATGGTGAACTTTGAGGAATCGGCGGTGTAGCTCTTGCCGTTGCAGGTGAATACGAGCTGCACCCCGGCTGCGATTTCCTTCTCAGCGGTCGCGGCAAGGGCGGCCTTAGCCTCGTCTATGGTTTGGCCGGATACATCGATGCCGTTTACGGTAACTCCGTCGTGGAAGGTGGTAGAGTTCAGTATGGCGTTTCGCCGCTGCTCGCGGAAGATGATGAAGTAATACAGCGTTCCAAAGATGACGAGCAGTGCCGCCAAAACTATGAGCAGCGTCCTTACGGTTTTGCCGGAGGACTCTTTTTTGGTTTTTTTGGACGTCTTAGATGTCCTTTCCCGAGCTTTAGTTTCCATTATGTCTCCATAAAACAAATTTAGTCGCTTTCGTGCAGCACCGCGAAAGGAAAGACCCTAATGCGGCACCAATAATTATATGTTATTAGAAGTCATAATGTAAAGCCCTCCAAAATATTTTAACACTTTTTCCGTAACTACTTTATTTGCCGCATTTGAGCAAACCGCGGTTGCAAAATGCGGACAAGTGATGCTAAAATTAACCTTTAATGGTAGAATGCGAACTGGAGGCAAACGGATGCAGATGACAAAAACAAGGACGATGGTGCTTTACGGCTTGTTTGTAGCCGTGATATTTCTTCTCGGCCTTACGCCGCTCGGGTACATCGTGCTGCCTGTTGCAGCGATAACGACGGTTCATATCCCTGTTATAGTGGGCGGCTATGCGCTGGGAAAGAAGGGCGGTATGGTGCTCGGCTTCTTTTTTGGCCTTACCAGTCTGATTCGCTGCTTTACAACGCCGGACGCTACGGCAGCAGTCATACTCGGGACGGGCACCGGCTTCGGTGCGTATAACCTGCTGCTGGTGCTGGCGGTGATATTCCTTCCGAGGGTGCTTACCGGCCTCGTTTCGGCGGCGCTCTACGGCGCTATAAGCGGCGGAGGCAAAAGGCAGCTTGCGGCAATGGGCGTCAGCGCGTTTATCGGCAGCATGACAAACACGGTATTCTATCTTGGCGGTATGTATCTATTGGCTTTTGAGCAGACGGCGCAGATAATGGGCGTCGCGGGCAGTGCACTGCTCAAGACGCTTCTCAGCGTTGTTGCGTTTAACGGCGTGCTGGAGGCTGCTGCGGCGGTCATAATATGCACCGCGGTAGGAAAGGCCATAAGCGTATACATGGACAAAAATAAATAATTTATGACGGAGACAGACAAAAACAGATGCTTCTTGTAATGGACATAGGCAACACCAACATCAAAACCGGCCTTTTTGACGAGGGCAGGCTGCGCAGCTCGTGGCGCCTCAGAACGGACGCACTCAGGACGGCGGATGAATATGGAACGCAGATGGAAGGCTTCTTCAGTCATCTGGGTATAGATACATGGGACGTGGACGGAATAATAATGTCCTCGGTCATACCGTCAATAAACTATACCATGGAGCATATGTGCGAGCTGTATTTTCACCGGCAGAAGGTAATGACGGTAAGCAGCGAAATGAAGCTCGGCATAACCATTCGCTATGACATGCCGGCGCAGCTTGGTGCGGACAGGATATGCAACGCCGTTGAGGCATACCATGTATATGGCGGCCCCTGCACGGTGGTGGACTTTGGCACGGCGACCAACTTCTCCGTGGTCTCCGCGGAGGGGGAATTTCTGGGCGGGCTCATTTGCCCGGGCATAATGGTCTCTGCGGATGCGCTGGTCGAGCGCGCGGCGATGCTGCACAAGGTCGAATATATAAAGCCGGAAAAGGTAATAGGCACAAACACGAGGGACGGCATACAGTCCGGCGTTATAAGGGGCTACGTAGGTCAGGTGGATTACATACTGCGTCAGATAGAAAAGGAGCTCGGAACAAAGCAAACCGTAATAGCTACCGGCGGGATGTCCGGCATGATAGCCAGCGAAACGGACAGAATAAATTATGTGAACCCGACCCTGACGCTGGAGGGGCTTGCGCGCATATACAAAATGAACAGGTAGAACGGGCGCATAGGGCGTCATCGCAATAATAATTTGATTAAGAAAAAGGAGAATTTGCCATGATAACACACGTTGTTTGCCACAAATACACCGACCGGGAGGAAGCAAAGAAAATAGCGCCGATGCTCAAGGGGCTCGTCGGCAAGGTACCTGGCCTTATCAGCATGGATGTGGGAGCTGACTTTATGGGGAGCGGCAGGAGCTATGACCTTGCTCTCGTTGCAAAGTTTGAAACGAAGGAGGATCTCGCGGTATACGCCAACCATCCGGAGCACGTTAAGGTCAAGGAATACATCCACAGGGTGATGGAAAGCAGCATATCCGTGGATTTTGAGGACTGAAGCAGGTCGCACTGCGGGTTTTGGTAAAACGAAATGGGCGAATTTAGGGTAGTATCCCCCTTTCAGCCCTGCGGCGACCAGCCGGAGGCCATAAAAGAGCTCAGCGAGGGGGTAAGGAACGGGGACAGGCTGCAGGTGCTGCTCGGCGTAACGGGCAGCGGAAAGACCTTTACCATGGCAAAGGTCATAGAGCAGGTGCAAAAGCCTACTCTGGTCATCGCGCACAATAAGACGCTGGCGGCGCAGCTCTGCGGCGAGCTCCGCGAGTTTTTTCCGGATAGTGCGGTCGAGTACTTCGTATCCTACTACGACTATTATCAGCCGGAGGCGTATATCGCTTCCTCGGATACCTACATAGAAAAAGTAGCTACGGTAAACGATGAGATAGACAAGCTGCGCCACAGTGCGACCTGCGCGCTGAACGAGCGCAGCGATGTCATAATAGTTGCGTCCGTGAGCTGCATATACGCCCTCGGCGATCCTGCCGAATATCTCAAGCTCTCGATATCGCTCCGAAAGGGTATGGAGATCGACCGTGACGAGGTCATGCGGAGGCTGGTGGATATACAATATCAGCGCAACGAGTATGATTTTGTGCGAGGCACCTTCCGCGCAAAGGGGGACGTGCTGGAGATATTCCCCGCCAACTGGTCGGATAAGGCTCTGAGAATAGAGTTCTTCGGCGACGAGGTGGAGCGCATAAGCGAGGTAAACTGCCTTACCGGCGAAATACTCTGCGACAGGGCTCACGTTGCCGTGTTCCCGGCATCCCACTATGCGACGGGCAGGGATAAGATGGCTCAGGCATTGGGCGAGATAGAGCGGGATATGCAGGCAAGGGTAGAGGAATTTAAGGCGGAGGATAAACTGATAGAGGCTCAGCGGATAGAGCAGCGCACCGTTTACGATATGGAGATGATGCGCGAGATAGGCTATTGTCAGGGTATAGAAAACTATTCGCGGTACTTTGATGGGAGAAAGCCCGGTGAGCCGCCGTATACGCTGATAGACTACTTTCCCAGGGACTTTTTGATGATAATCGACGAATCCCACGTTACTCTGCCTCAGATAAGGGGAATGTACGGCGGGGATCTTTCGAGAAAGACCGCCCTTGTCGATTACGGCTTCAGGATACCCAGCGCCTACGACAACAGGCCGCTGAAGTTTGATGAGTTTACGGAGCGGATAAATCAGCTTATTTGCGTATCTGCGACGCCGGGAGAATATGAGCTTGGCCTTGCGGATAGGGTGGCGGAGCAGGTGATAAGGCCGACAGGCCTGCTCGATCCCGAAATAGAGGTGCGTAAGGTCGAAGGGCAGGTGGATGACCTGCTTGGCGAGATAAAAAAGACCGCGGCGAAGGGACAGCGGGTGCTGGTAACTACGCTTACAAAGCGCATGGCGGAAATGCTGACTGAATATCTGGATGGCATGGGCATAAGGGTGCGGTATATGCATTCCGATATAGAAACAATAGAGCGGATGGAGATAATCCGCGATTTGAGGCTGGGCGAGTTTGACGTGCTGGTCGGCATAAACCTACTGCGCGAGGGGCTTGACCTGCCGGAGGTAGGGCTGGTCGCCATACTTGATGCGGATAAGGAGGGTTTCCTCCGTTCTGCGACCTCGCTCATACAAACCATTGGTCGCGCGGCGAGAAACGCGGACGGCAGGGTATTGATGTATGCGGATACCATTACCCCATCCATGCGGGAAGCCATAGACGAGACAGCAAGAAGAAGGGAAAAGCAGCAGGCCTATAATAAGGCGCACAACATAACGCCGAGAAGCATAACAAAGGCAGTGCACGGCATAATCGAGATAAGCGGCAGGCCGAAGGAGGTGGCGGAGGACCGGGAAGCGCGGGCGGAGCTGCTTAGGGAGCAGATGCGCGCCGCGGCCGCAGAGCTGGACTTTGAAACGGCGGCAAGGCTCAGGGACAGGCTGTTCGACCTGACAGGCGAGGACAAGCCGAAAAAGATCGCCCCCGGAATGCCGGGCAGCGCGAAAAAGGCAAGAGGAAGAACGAGAAAATAAGGCATGAACGACAAGCTGATAATAAAGGGCGCGAGGGAGCACAACCTGAAGAATATTGACCTCTCGCTGCCGCGCAATAAGCTGATAGTATTTACCGGGCTGAGCGGGAGCGGAAAATCCTCCTTGGCCTTTGATACGATATACGCCGAGGGGCAAAGACGATACGTCGAATCCCTATCGTCGTATGCGAGGCTGTTTTTGGGGCAGATGGAAAAGCCGGATGTAGACTACATCGAGGGTCTTTCCCCTGCGATAAGCATCGACCAGAAGAGCACCTCAAATAACCCGCGCTCTACCGTCGGCACGGTCACCGAGATACACGATTACATGAGGCTGCTGTATGCCCGCGTAGGCATACCACACTGCCCGAAGTGCGGCAGGGTAATAGAGCGGCAGAGCATAGACCAGGTGGTGGACAGGGTAATGGCGCTGGAGGGGCGTATACAGGTGATAGCCCCCGCCGTCCGCGCAAAAAAAGGCGAGCATGTAAAGCTGCTGGAGCGCATACGCAAGGATGGCTACGTTCGTGTACGGGTGGACGGCACGGTATACGATATAAGCGATGTGCCGCCGCTGGATAAGCAAAAAAAGCATACGATAGACGTGGTCGTCGACAGGCTTGCGATAAAGCCCGGCATTGAGGGCAGGCTTGCAGAGTCCATGGAGACCGCTTTCGCCTTTGGCGACGGGCTTGCAAAGGTGGACGTAATAGGCAAGGAGGAGCTTATATTTTCCGAAAAGTACTCCTGCCCGGATTGCGGCATATCCATCGAGGAGCTTACCCCGAGGATGTTCTCGTTCAATAACCCATATGGCGCCTGTCCCTGCTGCGGCGGGCTGGGTATGCTCATGAAGATTGACCCGGATATGATAGTGCCGGATAAAAGCCTATCTCTGAACCAGAACGCCATAAACGTGAGCGGCTGGCAGAGCGGCAGGGGCGGCGGCAGCATGTCCAATATGTACTTTTCCGCCCTTGCAGAGCATTACGGCTTTTCAATGGATACCCCGTTCGGCGAGCTGCCGAAGAAAATACAGGATATGCTGCTATACGGCACGGGCGAGGACAATATAGAGGTAAAGTACCAGCGGGAGTTCGGCAGCGGAACCTTTAAGACCTCCTTTGAAGGGGTAATAACCAACCTTGAGCGCAGATACGAGGAGACCTCGTCGGACGCTGCAAAGCAGGATATAGAGGCGTATATGTCAAACATACCCTGCCCGGAATGCAGGGGAAAGCGTTTAAAGCCGGAGAGCCTTGCCGTTACCGTGAACGGCGTATCCATAGCGGATATGAGCGACATGACGGTGAGCGGCGCGCGCAGCTTTATAAAGGGGCTGAGGTTGACCGAGACCGAACGAATGATAGCGGAGCGGATACAAAAGGAAATAGACGCGCGGCTTGGCTTCTTGGAAAACGTCGGGCTGGATTATTTAACGCTGTCCCGCGGGGCAAGCACACTTTCCGGCGGCGAGGCGCAGCGAATACGCCTTGCAACGCAGATAGGCAGCGGGCTCATGGGCGTGCTGTATATACTGGACGAGCCGAGCATCGGCCTGCACCAGAGGGACAACGGCAGGCTGCTTGCAACGCTCAAGGGCATGCGGGATATGGGCAACACCCTCATAGTTGTTGAGCACGACGAGGAGACCATGCTGGAGGCAGACTATATCGTGGATATAGGTCCCGGCGCAGGCGAACACGGCGGAAGAGTCATGGCCGAGGGAACGCCAGGGGAGATAATGGCGGCAGAGGGCTCCGTGACCGGCGACTATCTTTCCGGGCGGCGCTTTATACCGCTGCCTGAAAGCAGGCGGGACAACGGCGGAAGATGGCTTCGGGTAAGAGGCGCAAGGGTAAACAACCTGAAGGATATAAATGTTGATATACCGCTTGGCGTGTTTACCTGCGTTACCGGCGTATCGGGCAGCGGGAAGAGCAGCCTCGTGAATGAGGTGGTAAAAAAAACGCTGCTGCACGAGCTGAACAGGGCGAAGTATACGCCAAAGGGCGTCTGCAGCGGCGTAGAGGGCATAGACCAGCTGGATAAGGTGATAGACATAGACCAGTCGCCGATAGGCCGCACGCCGCGGAGCAACCCGGCGACCTATACCGGCCTGTTTGATATGATAAGGGATGTATTTGCCATGACACCGGATGCAAAGCTGCGGGGCTACGGCAACGGGCGTTTTAGCTTTAACGTTAAGGGCGGGCGCTGCGAGGCCTGCCGCGGCGACGGCATGCTGAAGATCGAGATGCACTTTTTGCCGGATATATACGTTCCCTGCGAGGTTTGCCACGGAAAGCGCTATAATCGGGAAACGCTGGAGGTAAAATACAAGGGCAAGAGCATAGCAGATGTGCTGAATATGACAGTTGAGGAAGCGCTGGAGTTTTTCCGGCCGATAGAGCGCATAAAGCGAAAGCTGCAAACGCTTTATGACGTCGGCCTCGGCTATATAAGGCTGGGTCAGCCCTCAACGCAGCTTTCCGGCGGCGAGGCGCAGCGCGTGAAGCTGGCGACAGAGCTCTCCCGCCGCGATACGGGCAGGACGATGTACATACTGGACGAGCCTACGACCGGGCTGCACGTTGCGGATGTTGAGCGGCTGCTGGAAATACTTCAGCGGCTGGCGGACGGCGGCAGCACGGTGGTCGTCATAGAGCACAACTTGGACGTTATCAAGTGCGCCGACTATATAATCGACATGGGGCCGGAGGGAGGCTCCGGCGGCGGCACGGTGGTAGCCAGCGGCACACCCGAGAAGATAGCAGAGCAGAGGCAGAGCTACACCGGTCAGTACCTCGCGCCAATACTCAAACGGGACGCAGAAAGGGCGGCAAACAGGGCACAAATGCACTAAAACGGGCGCCTTAATATATTGTGCTTGAAAATTAACGATAAATAATGTATAATCGATCTGGTTAAAACTATGTCCAATAACGGAGGATGGAGATAAAAATGGAGTTTCGCAGGGTTTCAGAGGCAGTTATAAGGCGTATGCCTAAATATTACAGGCAGCTTACGGTGCTGCGGGATCAGGGCATGGAGCGAATATCGTCCGGGAGGCTTGCTCAGATGATGCGGCTCAACGCTTCTCAGGTTCGGCAGGATTTTAACTGCTTCGGCGGCTTTGGCCAGCAGGGTTATGGCTACAACGTAAGCACGCTATTGGCCGAGATAAAGAATATTCTCGCTATAACCCATCCCTACAACGCCATTATAGTCGGCGCCGGCAATATCGGCACTGCGCTGGCCAGCTTTGACGGCTTTGATCAGGAAGGCTTTATGGTAAAGGCTCTGTTCGATATAAAGGAAGAGCTCATAGGCACCGAGATAGACGGCAAGCCGGTATATCATATCGACGAGATGGAAAAGTACGTTAGCGAAAACAACGTCACGATAGGCGTTATCGCTGCCCGTAGGAGCGTTGCTCAGGGCATTGCAGACAGGATGGTCGCTTGCGGCATAAAGGGAATATGGAACTTTGCGCCGATGGACGTTACCGCGCCGGTGCCGGTAGAGAATATTCACATGACCGACAGCCTAATATGCCTCATGTACAAGATGCACCACAACGTAGTGAACGAGGGCTGATACAGCTAAAGCATAAGGCCGCCTGATGAGGGCGGCTTTTAGTTTGTCAATACGGCGAAACGGCGGTTATGCCGGTTATGGAGCGGTATGTGTCGCGGCATACCAGCTCCTTTTTAATCAAACTGCCGTCGGCTGCGTAATAGAGCTTATAGCTTTCGGCAACGCTGCCGCGGCGTGGCTTTCGCTTTATTTCGCTTTGGCCGGGCGCGAGCGACGGATCGACCTCGGTTTTTGTAGCAGGGGCGGAAAGACTCTTTATCTTTTTTGAGGTAAGCTCGATATACTGCCCGTCGGGCAGCGGCCGGCCGTGTATCCTTACGGTAACGGTCTTTTTCTCCGCGTCCGTGCTTGCGGATATCGTTACCGGAACCGGCTGCGTGTTTTTGAATTTAAAGTTCGGCCCGCCGGTGGAAATCGTCGCGTCGCGGCCTATGTCGATGTATCCGGAAGGCCAGGAATGGTGGCTGCGCTCGGTCACCTCGAGGTCCGCCATGAGCACAGCATTGTAAAGCGTTGTAGACACTTGACATACGCCGCCTCCGTATTCCTGAACGTAGGCTCCGTCTCTTATCGCTGCTGCCGTTTTCCATCCGTTCTCCCGGTTCCTGCTGCCAAGCACCTCGTTCATGTCAAATTCCTCGCCCGGCGCTACGGTAACGCCGTCAATAAGCCCGGCAGCCTTGGTAATATTGAAAACGCGGTTGGCCTTGCCGTAGCTTTTGCCGGAGAATGACGTGCTAAACTCCGCAATAACGCCGGTGTCCGCCTTTGCCATATCCTCGGTATATTCCGCCGGCACAGGGGAGGACGGGACCAATACGCTGCCGCTGCTGCCTCCGGCTATTAAGGCGGATATACCGTCTGTAAGGGCGTCTAGGTCTATGCTTCTGCCGTCCTTTTGCGCGGCGTAAACAAAGCAGCCCTTCTCCTTGTCGTAGCTTGCAGAGGCATTCTCGGGCGCGCGTCGTAGCGGCTCTGATTGTACCTCGAGGGCGGCTTTTAGCCGGCCGTTTTCTGCCGTCATGCTGCTCTTAAGCCTGCGCGGCTCGTTTGAGGATGGCCAGTATTGCTTTAATGCGAGCGCCTTAAGTATCGTTTCCTCCGTGTCGAAGGCTATCGGCAAAAGGTCGGCGGCTATCTCAATGCTGTCCTCCTCTGCCGTTACGGTATAGCTAATGCTTTGCAGTGCCTCCCTGTGCGCCTGCTCCAAGGCGGAATATGCCTCCGAAAGAGCCATGCCGGATACATCGATGCCGTCTATTTCAATGCACTCGCCAAGGCGCGCACCGGCCTTCTCCGCCTCCGCAAGGGAATCATAACCGGCGGAGCAGGCAGAAAGACACAGGCAGAGCAAAGCAAACGGCATAAGCACAGTTTTTTTCATATTAAACATATCCTCACGGTCAAAAATACTCTTGGATTTATTATGAGCAGCGGAGCAGACCGCAATGCGTCCGCGAAAAATAAATATGTATACAACGAATACATGTATGCTTGAATATATTGAATATGAGGTGTACAATACAAGTCGAGAGCCTTTGGCTCCAAAGGAGATGAAGTATGTTTTTCGATTTGAGCGATAAACAATCGCTGACAACAAAGGTGTACAACCACATTCGAGACGGAATATTGGACGGCAGCTATAAGGACGGGGATTTTCTCGTTGAAACTCGCTTGGCCGAGGAGCTTGAGGTGAGCCGTACTCCCATAAGGGAGGCGCTGAAGCAGCTTGAGCTGGAGGGGCTGGTGGTTTCCATACCAAACAGGGGCTCTATGGTTCAGGCGATATCCGAAAACGACATAGACGATATATTTACCATACGGCAGATACTCGAGGGACAGGCTGCCTTCTGGGCGACGCAGCGCATAACGCCGGAGCAGATGGACAAGCTGACGGAAAAGCTGGAGCTGATGGAATTTTACACAAAACGGGGAGACGCCAACCAGCTTACAAGGCTGGATAACGAATTTCACGACATAATCTACAAGGCCAGCGACAGCAGGATGCTTAAGCACATCTTGGGCTCGCTGCACCAGAATATACGCGTGGCGCGAACCAGCAACCTGAATGTTCCTGCAAGGTCGAGCGAATCGCTGGAGGAGCACCGTGCCATATTTGAGGCGATGGAGGCAAAGAACGCTGCCGCCGCAAAGAAGGCTATGGAGGAGCATATAAAGAACGCTCACAGCGCCAAAGGATAAGCTGCTTATTTGCGCCGCTCTGCGGCGCATTTTCATATACAAAGATGACGGGGGGAGAATATTATGCCTATGGAGTGTATCGGTGAGAGCCACAGTACCGGCGGAGCGGGCCTGTTTATACTCGGGCGGGCTGAGGATGCGGCGGAGCGGCTGCTCGGCGAATACAGGGGCAGGGTGCGCCTCATATACCTCGACCCGCCGTTTGGCACCGGGGATACCTTTGAAATAAGCAGGAGCCGTGAGGGCGGCAGGGTAAGGATCCCCGCATACAGCGACCGGCTGTCGGAAGCGGAATATATGACCATGATGCAAAGCGCGCTGGAGCTCTGCCGGGAGCTTATGACCGAGGACGGCACGCTGTATCTGCACGTCGATTACCGCATGACGGCATATCTAAGGGTGATGCTGGATGGCATATTTGGCAAAAAGTGCTTTGTAAACGAAATAATCTGGGCATATAAGTCCGGCGGCAGAGCGACCAGACATTTTCCCCGTAAGCACGATGATATCCTGGTATACCGCAAGGGAAAGAGAAATTATTTTAATATCGAGGCTGTCGGCGTGCCGAGGGGAACGGAACGCCGAAACCACATGAAGCGGCATATGGACGACACGGGGCGTGTGTATTATTCCATACGCTCCGGCGGCAGGCTGTATAAGTACTATGAGGATTCGCTGGTATACCCAAGCGATGTATGGACGGACATTGAACACCTTCAGCAGCGCGACCCGGAGCGCACTGGGTACAGCACGCAAAAGCCGGAGGCGCTGCTCAGGCGGATAGTGCTTTCTTCATCGGAGAAGGGGGATATAGTCGCAGACCTGTTTTCCGGCAGCGGCACGACCGCGGCCGTTGCAAGCAAGCTCGACCGCCGCTGGGTAGCGGTCGATCCCTCACCCGCAGCGCTGATGACGCTGCGCAGGCGGCTGCTGAATAACAGCAGCGATATCGGCTTTTTCAAGGCTGAAAGGGGCATGGAGATAGAGTACCTCCAGCCGCGCACGGAGGGCGAAAGGCCGGCCTTTACCCTGAACAAGGCCGGCGGCAGGCTTAATGCAGCGCCGGTCGACAACAGCCTTGCTTACATTGCGGCAGGCAGGCTAATAAACGGGAGGTTCATTACGGATAGCTGCGATACAGCGCCGGTTTCGGGCAAGCCGCTGATGATCTCGAATGGTAGCTCCGCTCTGTTGACATCGGATATATACGGCAGCATATCTGTATGGAGTATTTAGCAGGCAGAAAAACAACCGCACAGCAAAAGAGCCTCCTGCTTTGGGAGGCTCTTTATAGTTAGCCGTGATTACTTCTCGTTGTACTTCTTGATGCCAAGAGCCAGGAGCTGGCAGGCACGAACGAGGTCTTCCCTCTTGAGGATGTAAGCGATACGGATCTCATTTACGCCCTTGCCGGGGGTGGCATACATGGATTTGCCGGGGGCGAACATAACGGTGTCGCCGTTGTCGTCAAACTCCTCCAGAAGCCACTGCTGGAACTTCTCAGCGTCGTCAACAGGCAGTGCGGCCATGAGGTAGAAGGCGCCCTTGGGGCACTCGAATACGATGCCGGGGATCTTCTTGAGCTCTTCAACTACGGTGTCACGGCGGAGCTTATACTCATCGCGAACGGCGGCGAAGTACTCGGGGCCTACGTCGTAAAGAGCGGCGGAAGCGATCTGATCCAGAGTAGCAACAGAGAGGCGAGCCTGAGCATACTTCATGCAGTGGTTCATCAGATCCTTGTTCTTGGAGATGATGCAGCCAACACGTGCGCCGCAGGCGCTGAAGCGCTTGGATACGGTGTCGATTACGACTATGTTGTCGGGAGCGGTCTTGGCAAACTCGCCGAAGGACTGGAGGGGCTCGCCGCCGTATACGAACTCGCGGTAGGCCTCGTCGCCAATTACGAACATGTCGTGCTTTTTGGCGATATCAACGATCATCTCCATCTCCTCGTGGGTGAGCAGAACGCCGGTGGGGTTTCCGGGGTTGGTGCACATGATGGCGCGGGTGTTGGGGGTTATGAGCGCCTCGATCTTTGCACGGTCGGCATAGCGATAGCCCTCGTGAGGAGAGGTGGGTATGGGCACGATCCTGCCGCCGGTGGTATTGGTCATAGTGTTGTAGTTGGGATAGAAGGGCTCGGGGATGAGGATCTCATCGCCGTCATCCAGTATTGCCTGCAGAACAAAGCAGAGCGCCTCGGAGCCGCCGGTGGTGATGAGGATCTCGCTCTCGTCAAAGTGCATATCCAGATTGTCATAGTACTTCTGGATGGCCTTTATGAGGACGGGCATACCGGGGGAGGGAGCATAAGCCAGAACGGGCTGCTCAAAATGCTTTATGGCATCGAAAAACTGAGCAGGAGTCTCAATATCGGGCTGGCCGATGTTCAGATGGTAAATCTTCTTGCCCTTGGCCTCAGCCGCTACTGCATAAGGATGAAACTTACGCATTGGGGAAAGTCCGCTTTTTTCAACTTTGCTTGAAAACTTCATTTAAGTGGTTCCTCCTGAAAGATATTATTGGAAGTGTTGCGTATAATATTTAGCTTGGATACGAGAAACCCCCCCGTACCACTGCCATTATAGCACTGTTTTCATCCGAAATAAAGTGGTATGCAGAAGAAATTATAAAATTAGCCTGACAAACATTTGTGAAAAATGTAACACTAGACGGCGCGAAAAACGCCGGTCGAATGCCGGCGTTTTTGAAGGGCTGCAATGCAACTCTTGCATCATCAGCTGGAGGGTTTGGGCAGGCTCGGGTCGCCTGTGCCAACGGTAATCTTGCCCTGAACGGGGCGGTAGGTGTCGGTATATAACAGTGTGGATTCCTCCAGCGTGCCGTTTACATACTTATCGAGATACGCCTCGGACTTATAGCCCTTGCGTGCGGTGGTAGTCGTCTCCTTGTAGCCCATAGGCCAGTTCGGGTTTTCAACGGTGACCGTCTCCTCTGGCTCGGTCGTCTCTATGACGTTGCCGCGGGTCTTGTAGGTAACGCCCTCGGGCAGCGGCTCGCCGTATAAGTAGGCGGTTACCGTGTATGCCGACTGGTCGCAGTATACGAACATGTACATCGGCGCACCGGAGGTGTTTATAAAGTTCAGGCTCTTGCCGCTTTCGGCAGTGCCGGTAACGGTGGAGTCGAGCCCGATATCGGCGTAGCTGGAGGGCCAGGAGTGGTGGTAGCGCTCGGTTATCTTGACCTTGTCCGGCCCGCAGCAGAGCAGCGCGTTGTAAAGCGTAGTAGTCACCTGACATATGCCGCCGCCGGGCTGCAGCTCGTAGCTGTCGCCGTTGACTATACCGGGGGCGAGAGGCCAGCCGCCGGACTCGGTGCGCGGGCCTATGAATGCGTTGAAGTTAAACTCTTCGCCAACGTCGACCTTGTGGCCGTTGAGCAGCGTGCAGGCCTTTTGTATGTTGCCGACACGGCCGGCATTTCTGGCGCTGCGGCTGCCGCCAAAGCTGGTCTGCCAGCTTGCGATGAGCTGCGTGTTCTCCTTGAGCCAGTCCATGGAATGCTGAGGCTCCTGCGTAACGAGCTCCGGCTTGAGCACCGCCTGATAGTCTCCGTTCGCTACGGCATCCGCTATCGCCTGCACGAGAGCCTCCTGATCCAGAACGTGGCCGCTGACCCCCTCGTGGTAGTTGAAGCTGGGGGAAGTTGCCCATTCGTTTGCCTCGGCGGAGGGCTCGGTAGCGGGTGTATCCACTGCTGCGGCAATTTCTGCGACCCGGGCGCGCAGAACGTCCATATCGGCGGAAAGGGTCACACTGTATTCCTTGCCGTTTTCCTTAAGGCTCTCTTTTGCCTCCCTGTTTGCCGCGCCGGTGCTGCCGCGGCCATAAAGCATCGCCTCTGCAAGCTGGTATTCAAGGTCGGTCGATATCTTCATATCCGCAGCGGTAAAGAGCCAAAGCTCGGTGCCGTGGGATACGCCAATGCTTATGCTGCTCGCGGTTTCGGCAATTATCGGGTTGATCTCGTTGCGCGCCTCGTCCAGCGTCATGCCGGAAACGTTCTTGCCGTCTATGACAATGCCGCTCAGGTAGGCGCCCTCGCTCAGGTACTTGCGCAGCTTATTTTCACCGGGAAGAGAGGTGTGGTACAGCCTGAGCAGCAGCACGGCCAAAAGGCCGACAACGCATATGCAGACCAGCACCAGGAGCTTCCTGCTCGCGGTGCGGTATGAATTTTTCTTTTTCTTTCGCGGCGCGGCTGCAGGCCTGACAGGAGCGCGGCGCGACGGCTTACGGTTAGTTATTTCCATTGCTCATCTCCGCAAAAATCACTCAATGACATTCTCAACTAATACATTATAGCGAAACGTTCCGGCTTTGACAAGCGTGGTATACATACCGAGGGACGGTATATTTGGCAGAGTTACCGTATTGTTTACAAAATAGACCGCTTGTGGTAAAAATACAAGGATAGTATAATAAAGTAAAATTGGTTTAAGTATGCGTATGCATATGGCAATATATGGATATGATTACAGAAAGACCGAAAATAGAAACAAGACGAAAGGAAGATATGATTTGGCAAAATCAGCAAAGAAACTCAAGATAATCCCACTCGGAGGAGTAGGGGAGATAGGCAAGAACATGACCGTAATAGAGTACGGCGGCGATATAATCGTGGTGGACTGCGGAATGTCCTTCCCGGATGAGGAAATGCCCGGCATAGACGTAGTAATACCCGATATGACTTACCTTGAAAAAAACGCCGCAAACGTGCGTGGAATACTCATTACCCACGGACACGAGGATCACATAGGCGCGGTGCCGTATGCACTGCAAAAGCTGAATGTGCCCGTATATGCGACTAAGCTCACAATAGCGCTCATCGAGCAGAAGCTGACCGAGATAAAGGTCGACCACGCCGACCTCAACTGCGTGAGCCCGGGGGATACCATACGCCTCGGCTGCTTCAACGTTGAGTTTATAAAGACCAGCCACTCCATAGCGGGAGCCTGTGCCTTGGCGATAAACACCCCGATAGGCACGCTGATACACACCGGCGACTTTAAGGTGGACTACACACCGATAGACGGCGAGCCGATAGATATAGCAAGGCTGGCCTACTACGGCTCAAGGGGAGTGCTTGCCCTCATGAGTGACAGCACAAACGTTGAAAACGAGGGGCATACTCCTTCGGAGCGGGGCATAGGCAAGACCTTTGAACACTGCTTTGACAAGGCGAAGGGCAGGGTGATAGTTGCTACCTTTGCCTCCAATATATACAGAATACAGCAGATAGCGGACGTTGCGATATCCTTTGGGCGGGTGGTCTGCTTCCAGGGGCGCAGCATGGTCAAGATAGCCGAAATAGCAAACGAGCTCGGCTACCTGCAGCTTCCGGACGAGAGCATAGTTGAGGTTGGTCAGCTCAAGAAATACCGGGATGACCAGATATGCGTGATAACTACGGGCTCGCAGGGAGAGCCCATGAGCGGCCTGTTCAGGATGGCAAATTCCTCGCACAAGGTAAACGTTGGAAAGGGGGATATGGTAATAATATCTGCATCCTCGATTCCTGGGAACGAAAAGAGCGTTGCAAGGGTTATAAACCAGCTGTATCAGCACGGCGCAAAGGTAATATACGAGCGCATGGCGGACGTTCACGTTTCCGGGCACGCCTGCAAGGAGGAGCTGAAGCTCATGTTGACCCTTACCAAGCCCAAATTTTTCATACCGGTGCACGGAGAGGCAAGGCATCTTTATCAGCACAAGGAGCTTGCGGAGGAGCTTGGTATACCAGAGGAGAACATATTCGTGACCGAGATAGGCGACATTGTCGAGCTGACGCGTAACAAGGGTCGCATAGCGGGCAGCGTAACGGCGGGCAGCGTGATGGTCGACGGCAGCGGAGTCGGCGACATAGGCAATGTCGTTTTGAGGGACAGGAGGTTGCTTTCGGAGGACGGCATATTCACCGTAGTGATAACGCTGAACAAGCAGACAGGCGCACTGCTGGCGCAGCCCGAAATACTTTCAAGGGGCTTTGTATACGAAAGAAGCTCTGAGGAGCTGCTAAAGGAGACCCGAGAACTGGTAAAGACCAAGGCGGCGCAGTTTGAAAAGAACCACCGCAGCAACTGGTCCTCCATAAAGAACGATATAAGGAGCTCCATAAAGAACTACCTTTATGAGTGCACCAAGAGAAGACCCATGGTGATGCCCATAATAATTGAGATATAGCCCAAGACTTAACGGAGGTATCTATATGGTATACGACAAGGCAAATGAGCTTGCAAGGCTGCTCAAGGAAAGCGACGAATTTAAGGAATACAAGGCCGCAAAGGAAAAGGCCTTTGCAAACGAGACCACCGCATCGCTCGTAAAGGAATACCACAAGCTGCAGCTTGCGGCGCAGGCGGCGATGGTTTCCGGCAAAAAGGACGAGGATACGATGCAGCGGCTGCAGAAGATAGGCGAGCTGCTGCAGCTCGATAAGGATGCCTCCGTGTATCTGATTGCGGAGTACAGGCTGAACAGGACAGTGAGCGATGTGTATAAAATAATCGCCGAGGCGATAGACGTGGATCTCGGCGTGCTGGAGGAGTAAGCTCGGCAAATGGAAGAAAGAGAAGCCAGAGAGGAGCGCGGCGGGAGCCGCGAGGCGGCCCGCAGAAGAAGGCAGCGGCGGCGCAAGGCAGCAAAAACGCTCAGGCCGGTGATGATATACGTCATAAGCATAGCCATATGCGTGGCGATGCTCGTAGTCGGCGTGAACTATGCTCTGGATGAATTTGTTCGCCCTGTGGATGAAAACGACGCGGAGCCGATAACCGTGACCATCGAAAAGGGCAGCGGTGCATCGACCATAGCAAAGCTGCTGTATGAAGCCGGAGGCGAGGGGAACAAGGGGCTTATAAACAACAAGGCCGCGTTCAAAATATATGTCGACTTTACCGGCAAATCCAGCACCCTCAAGGCGGGCACTTATGTTTTGAGCCGCAATATGGATATAGCCCAGATGGTGGATATAATCTGTACCGGAAACCCCGCGAGAAAGACCGTTAACATAAAGATACGCGAGGGCATGGAGATAGAGGATATCGCAAAGCTGCTCGTGGAAAACGGCATACTGGATTCGACGGACGAGTTTTTGAGCCTGTGCAAAACCGGCGAGGCATTTTCGGAATACAGCTTTGTAAACAGCATACTGCAAAGCAGCAACGCGAGCGAGCGCAAGTATGCCCTCGAGGGATACCTGTTTCCGGATACCTATGAGGTATACGCAGATGCTTCGGCTAAGAGTATAATTACAAAAATGCTGATACGCTTCAACGAGATATTCAGCGACGAGTACGTTGACAGGGCGCAGGAGCTTAACATGACGGTGGATCAGATCGTGACGCTTGCGTCGCTCATCGAGCGCGAGGCAAAGTCTGCGGATTTCGCAAAAGTATCCGCCGTGTTCCACAACAGACTGAATACCGGCATGAAGCTGCAGAGCGACGCACCGCTTAAGTATATACTCAACGCCGGCAGCACGCTGGACTATACCGCGGAGCAGATGGCCGTGGATTCGCCGTACAACACCTATAACGTGGACGGCCTGCCGATAGGCCCGATATGCAACCCGAGCGGCGCTGCGATAAAGGCGGCGTTGTACCCGGATGGCGACTATGTCGGCGAAGGGTATCTCTATTTCGTGCTCAAATCAAGGACGCAGGACACCGAGGATCCCGATTACGGCAAGCTCGTGTTCTCCAAGAGCTACGAGGACTTCCTTAAGAACAAGGAGGCTTATAAGAACAGCTGATGAGCGTTAAATTGCCGGAGCTTTTGGCTCCTGCCGGAAACATGGAAAGGCTTGTGACGGCGATAGATTACGGTGCGGACGCGGTGTACCTCGGGGCGCAGAGCATGAGCCTTAGAAACTACGCGGACAACTTTACGCCGGAGCAGCTGAAAGAGGGCTGTGCCTACGCACACGGGCGAAATGCACGGGTGTACGTTGCCTGCAATGCCTTTGCAAGGGACGATGACCTGAATGGGCTCGATGAGCTGCTGGGAACGATTCAGTCTGCCGGGGCGGATGCGCTCATAGTGAACGACCCCGGCGTTATAAGGGTAGCTAAACGCTGCGTGCCGGATATGCCGCTGCACCTGAGCACCCAGGCAAACACCCTCAACTCGGATGCGGCGTTGTTTTGGCATGAGCAGGGGATAAAACGCATAATTCTGGCGCGTGAGCTTTCGATAGAGCAGATAAAGGCAATGCGACGCAGGCTGCCGGCAGGGCTCGAGCTTGAGATGTTCGTCCACGGCGCGATGTGCGTCTCTTATTCTGGCCGCTGCCTGCTTAGCAACTATATCAACGGCAGAGACTCCAACCGGGGCGAATGCGCCCAGCCCTGCCGCTGGCAGTATGAAATGCGCGAAAGGGGCTCGAACGGTGAGTATTTCACGATAGAACAGGATGAGCACGGCAGCTTTATAATGAACTCACGGGATATGCGGCTGATCGAGTACATACCCGAGATAACCGACGCGGGCATAGTGAGCCTGAAGATAGAGGGGCGAATGAAGTCTATCGCCTATGTTGCAACGGTCGTCAACGCATACAGGATGGCGCTGGATGAGTACCGGCGCTCCGTTGAGGAGAGGCACAGATACAGCGTGCCCTCTGAGGTGATGAATGAGCTTGAGTTGGCCTCGCACAGGCCGTATACCACCGGCTTTGCCTTTGGCGACCCGGGAAGGGAAGGACAGGAGCCGAAAAGCGGCGGCTATACTGCGGACGGGACCATAGCGGCGGTGGTGATATCCTATGACCCGCAGCAAAAAACGGCGCTGGTCTCTCAGCGCAATAAGTTTTCGGACGGTGAGGAGCTTTCGATACTTTCACCGAGAGATGTCGGAAGGCGTTTTTGGGTGAACGGAATAACCAACGAGGCCGGGGAGCCAATGCAGAATACCCCACACCCAAAGGAACGGCTGTATATCGGCTGCGAGCAGCCGGTAAAGCCCGGAGATATACTCCGCAGGCTGGTTGAAAACAGATAGTGAGCTTAATTTAGGCGTCCTCTCTGAAAACAGAGCGGACGCCGTTGCTTTAGCTGCATATATCGCTGCTGTCGTCGCTGTCGTTCTTCACCCAGGTGATGAAGGTCTTGTGGTTTATGCCAAGGTGCTTTGCCGCCTCCCTTGAGGATACCTCACGCTCCAGCCACGCGCGTTTTAGTATATAATATGCCTTTGGCCGCTCTATGGGTGGGCGGCCAAAGCGCACCCCTCTCGCCTTAGCGGCGGCGATGCCCTCGGTCTGTCGTTGGCGAATGAACTCCCTCTCCGTTTGTGCAACGTAGCTGAGTATCTGCAACACGAGGTCTGCTATAAAGGTGCCGGTAAGGTTTTTGTCCTTCTTGCGGGTATCCAGCAGCGGCATATCCAGCACGACTATTGCCGCCCGCTTTTTCTTTGTGATTATGCGCCATTGGTCGATTATTTCCTCATAGTTTCTGCCAAGCCTGTCTATGCTCTTGATAACTATTGTGTCGCCGGGGCAGACGGTTCGCATCATCTTTTTGTACGCAGGCCTGTCGAAATCCTTGCCGGATTGCTTGTCAACGAAGATAAACTCTTCCTCAACTCCGAATTCATGCATTGCGATAAGCTGCCGCTCTTCGTTTTGCTCGCGGGTGGATACTCTTACATAGCCGTAGGTGACGGGTTCAGTGCAGCGGGTGCTCTTGTTCATCAAAGCTTCCTCCTGATGTTAATTGAGTTTTATTATAATTTTACTCATTTTTGACTTATCCTGTTGAAACACAGCGAGGAATGTTATATTATCAAAGAGGCATATCACACAAGAGTATCTTCACTATTATCTTTTGAGGATGGTCAGTCAACATGAAATCAGCATCGTCGTTTCTCCTGTTTATGTTAATCATGTCGGCCGTTACGGCGGTTATCTGTATTGTGTCCGGTTGTTCGTCGCATGAAAAGTATGTCGAGATAGTGCTGGTAACGGAGGAAAAACAGCCGGTAAAGGTTCCGGCGGCGTTGCCTGCCGAGCCTGAGATAGAGGTGCTTTCCGTTGCCGTGCCGGAGCCTGCCGCGCTGCCCGAGGGCGGCGAAAAGGAGCGCAAAAGCAGGGCTACGGCTGCGCCGCTGCCGACCGTGACCCCAACGCCTACCCCGACGCCAACGCCCACGCCAACGCCAACACCGGTGCCGACGCCGCACCCGACGCCAACACCGGCGCATACGCCTGCGCCAACGGCTGTTCCTACGCCAAAGGCGACTGCCGCAATGGCGCCGGATCAGCGATCGAAGGATGACGATGAAAAAGTTGCAATGGAAAACGCACAGCATGAGGACAATGTGCTCAAAATAAACCAAAAGTATGGGTCTGATATGGCAACATATACCAGCTATCTTGATGCATTGAAGGCTGACCCTGAAGATGACGAAGAGTACAAAGCCGCACTGGAGGATGCACAGAGTAAATACAACAACGCAAAGGCAGCGTTAGATGCAGAGCTGCAGGCGGAGAAACAGAGACACAACGAGGCACTAAAGAGCCTCGGAGCAAAATAGAGAATATGTGAACAGAGGAGAAAGTTGTATGAGTGATACGGGCAGCCTGCCGCTTTAAGGACGATGGAACGTCTAAAGCCTTTGAAAATAAAGGATTCGTTCAGATGCTCGAAGCTCTCGGCTATGATATTCAGCTTATCCCGGAGAGTGAAGGGGAAAGGCAGTGGCTTGAGAAGCAGAATTTCAAGAACACTGCGGAGGATGCTTATACGGGATAAATCGGAATTTAGAAGATTATGGTATAAATAAGAACAGGAGGAAGGCATATCATGTTAGAAGTGGTATTCAGTGGTAGTGTTGCGGGCACAATGCTCGTGGCAATCG
>CAVIAA010000011.1:0-51489 GCA_963640685.1 Acutalibacteraceae bacterium | reverse complement strand
AGCTAAAGGGCCTGCCACCTGTAATTCACAGGCAACAAGCCCTTTCAGTAGCTTGAACAATTTGCAACAAATATTTGTCTAACTTTTTGGGGTCACTTCAAAAATCAGGGTGCTGCTTTTTTGTTCTTGGTTATACTTTACAGATCAGAAGTTCAGGTAATCCGCAATGGTGCCGATAATGGTGGCCGTGGTGCCGGCGAGCAGCCCCAGCAGAGCGATGCAAATCACAAAGAAAACTATGCCTATCGCCAGCCAAATGAGCTGAGCGCGGGACCAGTTTTTGCGGTTTTCGTTGGTATCCTGCGAGAAGCCCCATACGCAGTACAGCACGATGCGCAGTATGGGTATCTTTGTAACCAGCTCCATAAGGAAAAAATCCCACATTGAAAGCGGTTTGCTGTCCGGCGTAAGAACGGCGCCGGGGACGGCAGCGTTGTGGTAGGTCTCGCCGGTCGGGGCGGTGGCTTCGTGGAGCCTGATACCACAGTCGGTACAGAAAACGGCGTCATCGCGGTATTCCTTACCGCATTTAGGACATTTTATCATAATAAATACCTCCGTATTTCGTTTACCGTAGGATTATAACATAAAGAACGGCCAAATTTAAGCGTTTTTTTTGCAAATAAATAAAGTCTTAAATAACTGCAATAACTGCGGGTGCGCGGGAAAAGCGTTCAACGGTGGAATAGTTTGATTCTGTGTGGTATAATGTGGCATAAAAAGCGACTTGAAGGATACTGCGGCTTGAATATGATAACTGTTGACCACCTGACATACAGATACGATGCGGAGCATACTGCTCTTAGAGACGTATCGCTGAAAATAAACAAGGGCGAGATGCTGGCCATCGTCGGGCATAACGGCAGCGGCAAGAGTACACTTGCAAAGCACCTTAATGCCCTTATGCTGCCGAGCGAGGGTAGGGTTATCGTGGACGGAATGGACACGGCGGATGAAAAGAACATGCTCGATATACGCCGCAGGGTCGGCATGGTGTTCCAGAATCCGGATAACCAGATAGTTACAACAATAGTTGAGGAGGACGTCGCCTTCGGGCCGGAAAACCTCGGCCTCGAGTCAGAGGAGATACGCAGGCGGGTAAAGGCTGCCCTTGCAGCCGTCGGCATGGAGGAGTATGCACGGAGCGCACCGCATATGCTCTCCGGCGGGCAAAAGCAACGAATAGCCATAGCAGGCATGCTGGCGATGGAGCCGGAGGTAATGGTGCTGGACGAGGCGACCGCGATGCTTGACCCGCAGGGCAGGCGGGACGTATTGGATATAGTAAACCGTCTGAACCGCGAGCGCGGAATGACCGTAGTCATGATAACGCAGTATATGGAGGAGGCGCTGAGGGCGGATAGGGTGGCCGTAATGGCCAAAGGAGAGCTTGTAGTCGAGGGAAGCCCGAGAAAGGTCTTCAGCCGCGGCGCGGAGCTTAAGGAAAGGGGTCTCGGCCTACCGCCGATAGCGCAGCTCAGGGACAAACTAATAGCCGGGGGAATGGATATACCGGCGGACCTCATAACAGCAGAGGAGCTTGCAGACGCAATATGCCTATTGAAGTAAAAAGGCTTTCTTATACCTATACGAGCGGCACCGATGGAAGGGCTGCGCTGAAGGATATAGAGCTGACCATCGAAAAAGGGGAGTTTTTCGGCATGATCGGCCATACCGGAAGCGGAAAATCCACCCTTTTGCAGCATATGAGCGGCATAATGCCGCCGGAGGAGGGCACTGTCATAGTTGACGGCATGGATTTTGCCGACAAAAAGCAGCGCATAGAGGGCAGAAAAAAGGTCGGGCTGGTGTTTCAGTACCCTGAGTATCAGCTCTTTGAGGAGACGGTCGCAAAGGATATAGCCTTCGGTCCCAAAAACATGAGGCTGGAGCAGGAGGAGATTGACAGGCGGGTAAGGCGGGCAATGCGGCTTGTTGGGCTTGAATACGATAAATTTGCGGAAAAATCCCCGTTTGAGCTTTCCGGCGGCGAAAAGCGCAGGGCTGCGCTTGCCGGCATAATAGCTATGGAGCCGGATTATCTCATACTGGACGAGCCTATGGCGGGGCTGGATCCTGCGGGCAGGCAGTCCATACTGGAGACGCTCGACGGGATACGCCGCGAAACCGGCTGCGCAGTCATAATGGTATCCCATTCAATGGACGATATAGCGGCATACAGCGACAGGGTAGCCGTCATGCAGGAAGGCAGGCTCATAGCCGTGGGTACCCCTGCCGAGATATTCGGCGGCAGGCTGCCGCTTGAGGAGATGGGGCTGGATCTCCCTGCGGCATCTGCCCTCGGTAGCCTTTTAAGGGATAGGGGAATGGACGTGCCGGAAATATATACAATAGACGACATGGCGGATTACCTGCTGGGAAGGGGGCAGCGTGCTTAAGGATGTAACGCTTGGCCAATATTTTCCGGGTGATTCATTTGTTCACAGGCTGGATCCGAGGACAAAGCTGCTGCTCATGTTTGCGTATATTGCCGCTGTGTTCGTGGTGGGCAATATGTGGCTGTTTATACCCGTTGCGGCTTATGTAATTGCGGTGACGGCGATAGCCGGCGTGCCGGTTAGCTACCTTTGGCGGTCACTTAAGCCGTTGAAGTTCATTCTGGTATTCATGTTCATAATAAACCTGCTCGTCACCTCGTCTGGCGACGTGCTTGCAGAGTGGTGGATAATAAGGATAACCGAAGGCGGGCTGCGCCAGGCGGTGTATATTTCGGTAAGGCTGGTGCTGCTGGTTTC
The DNA here is from genome assembly GCA_963640685.1 of Acutalibacteraceae bacterium. Taxonomy (GTDB): domain Bacteria; phylum Bacillota; class Clostridia; order Christensenellales; family CAG-138; genus SFEL01. Next base: position 48,733 of record CAVIAA010000011.1, on the reverse strand, counting down.
CGGAACCTCGCTCATGACGCTGACGACGACGCCGATAGCGCTGACCGACGGGCTGGAGCGGCTGCTTTCGCCCCTTTCGCGCTTTGGCTTCCCGGCGCATGAGCTTGCAATGATGATGACGATAGCGCTCAGGTTCATACCGACCCTGATAGAGGAGGCGGATAAGATAACCAAGGCGCAGACCGTGCGCGGGGCGGACTTTGAGACCGGCAGCTTGATGGACAGGGCAAAGGCGATGGTAACGATACTCGTTCCGCTGTTCGTTTCCGCCTTCAGGCGGGCGGACGAGCTTGCAATGGCAATGGAGAGCCGCTGCTACCACGGCGGCGAGGGACGCACCAGAATGACGGTGCTGAAATACACGGGAAATGACCTGATAGCGGCGCTTTCAATGGCGCTGCTCATAGGCGGTATAATAGCTGTGCAGGCGGTGATATAGGGGTATGGAGCTTAAGAAGAGCACAAGGATAATAATGCTTGCGGTCGCGGCGCTGCTGATAGCGGGTGCGCTGCTCCTCAACGGCTCAATTACCGAAAGCCACCCATACGCCGCGGCGGGGGATGTGCTCAGGGAATACGGCTATACCCTAAATGACGATGACTTTTATAACGCCGGCAGCTTCGAAAGCTCGACCATACAGGAGATCCTTTCGGGACAGGATCTCTCCGAGGCGGTCGAGGTCAGTCGCGAGGGAGGCTTCCCCTCCGATGTAAACGCAAGGGGATATATAACGCTGTTGCTGCTTACGCTGGAAAACAGGGACGTTGTGACGCTGTTCACAAGGGACGGCGCGGCCGAGCTGTGCTTTATACAGCGTATGAGCACCAGCGAGCTGCTACCGCTGACTAAGGAATGATACGATGGCGAGGATAAGGCTTGTAATACAGTATGACGGGACGGGATACGTTGGCTGGCAGACGCAGCCAAACGGCACCGCCGTGCAGCAGGTAATAGAAAACGAGCTTTTAAAGCTGACTGGTGAGCGGTGTGTGCTGCACGCCTCGGGGCGGACCGACAGCGGCGTACACGCGCTCGCACAGGTCGCGCACTTTGATACACAAAGCCGCATACCGCCGGATAAATTCGCATATGCGCTGAACGTCGGGCTGCCGAGGGATATAAGGGTAATATACAGCGACAGGGCGGAGGGCTTCCACGCAAGGTTTGACGTGGTAAGAAAGCATTACAGGTATACCGTGCGCAATTCCCCGCATGCCGGGGCGTTCGATAGAAACACGGTGCTGCATTATCACTACGCGCTGGATATGGAAAGCATGAACAGGGCGGCTGCGGCGCTGACGGGTGAGCATGACTTTGCAGCCTTCAAGTCCGCCGGAACCGAGCTGGAAAGCACCGTTCGCAGGATCTATCGGGCGGAATGGAGCAGAGACGGCAGCATACTGACATTTGACATCGCGGGCAGCGGCTTTATGTATAACATGGTGCGCATAGTCGTAGGCACGCTGCTTGAAATAGGCACCGGCAGGAGGCCGGAGGACTCTATAAAAACGGCGCTGGAGACCCTTGACAGGAGGGATGCGGGTGCTACCGCGCCGGCGCATGGGCTTATGCTTTATCGGGTGGAGTACCCGGGCTTTGATACGCTTAAAATTTTGCAGGGATAAAGGAGAAGTAATGTTATGAAGCAGGACAAGGTAAAGACACTAACTTGGGCGGGGCTTATGTGCGCCGTGGTCGTCGTGACGACGATGTTTGCGGCGATACCCATTCCCGGCGTTCAGGGAGCCTATGCTAACGCCGGCGATGCTGCGGTGTACGCCTCGGCACATCTTCTTGGCTGGCCCTGGGGCGTTGCGGCTGCCGCCGTCGGCAGTATGATAGCAGACCTGCTGCTGGGCAGCGCGCTTTACGCACCGGCAACATTTGTAATAAAGGGCATCATGGCGCTGCTTTCGGTAAAGCTCGCAGGGAAGGTCAAGGCGATGATACCCCGGTTCCTCATCTGCGGCGCGGCTATGGTGCTGGGCTACTTCCTGTATGAGTGCATAATATACGGCGCCGCCACCGCACTCATATCGGTGCCCGCAAACCTGCTTCAGGCGGCGGCGGGCGCTCTGCTCGGCTCAATAATATCCAGAGGGATAGACACCATACGCACATAAAGGAGAAAGACGAAAACGCCAATGGAGATTCTGCTCTACATAATGCTTGTCCTTTCGCTGGCCTCGGTGATACTGCTGTCGGTGCTTCTCCTGCGCCAGAGCAGGGCAGAGGAGCGCATAGCGTACAGGATAATGGGCGAGATGGACAGCGACAGCCGTGAGCTCCGCATGGAGCTTTCGGATTCGGTACGCAAAAGCGTTCGTTCGCTTGGCGAGCTGCTTGCGGAAAACCAGCAGGGCGCTTCAAGGGCGCAGGGAGAGCGCATGGCGCAACTGCAGCGCAGCGTGAGCGATATGGCGGCGAGCATGGAAAACAGGCTCAAGACCTCGTCGCTGGAGAACGAGCAAAAGCTGGATAATATCCGCAGCACCGTGGAAAAGCGGCTCGGCTCGATCCAGGAGGACAACAACAAGCGGCTGGATGAGATGCGCCAGATAGTGGACGAAAAGCTGCAGCGCACGCTGAACGAGCGCATGACGCAGTCCTTCCAGCTTGTAAACGAGAGACTGGAGCAGGTATATAAGGGGCTGGGCGAGATGCAGAGCCTTGCCGTAGGCGTCGGCGACCTGAAGAGGGTGCTTTCCAACGTGAAGACGAGGGGCATACTCGGCGAAATACAGCTGAGCGCGATATTGCAGGAGATGCTCGCGCCGGAGCAGTACGAGGAAAACGTCGTCACCTCCCTGAAGGGGCGGGACAGGGTGGAATTTGCAATAAAGATACCGGCGGAGGACGGAGGCTCTGTGCTGATGCCGATAGACTCAAAGTTCCCGGTCGATGCCTACAACGAGCTCATGGATGCCTACGACAGCGCGGACCCGGCGAGAGTATCCGCCGCGGGCGAGGCGCTCAAGGCCAGAATAAAAGGCTTTGCAAAGGATATACGCGATAAATACATAGACCCGCCGTATACCACCGAGTTCGGCATAATGTTCCTGCCGACGGAGGGGCTGTATGCCGAGGCGGTGAAGCTCGGCCTTGTGGAAAAGCTGCAGAGGGAGTATAGAATAAGTATAGCCGGGCCCAGTATAATGGCGGCGCTGCTCAACAGCCTGCAAATGGGCTTCAGGAGTGTTGCAATACAAAAGCGCAGCGGCGAGGTATGGAAGGTGCTCTCTGCTGTAAAGACGGAGTTCAACAGGTTCGAGGAGGTGCTGACGCATACACAGAGGCAGCTCATAAAGGCCAACGACGACCTTGACAAGCTGATAGGCGTGCGAACGCGGCAGATACGCTCCAGCCTGCGCAAGGTAACCGAAATGCCGGAGGCCGAGGTGAGACTGTATATACCCATGAATGAGGACGACGTATATGCGGATATGCCCGCTTACGATAGCAAAAAGGGCGGCAGCCCAACGGATAACAATGAGGAGGAATGATAAATGAGCACACCACACATCAAGGCTGAACCGAAGGATTTTGCAAAGACCGTGCTTATGCCCGGCGACCCGCTGCGCTCCAAGTTCATCGCGGAGACCTTTCTTGAAGACCCCGTGCTGGTGAACAACGTTCGCGGCGTGCAGGGCTATACCGGCACCTATAAGGGAAAGCGCGTGAGCGTAATGGCGAGCGGCATGGGCATGCCGTCGATGGGCATATACTCCTACGAGCTGTTCAATTTCTTCGGCGTGGATAACATAATCCGCATAGGCTCAGCCGGCGCGATACACAAGGACATACCCCTTCGCAGCCTCGTTATAGGCATGGGCGCCTGCTATAATACCGATTATGCAAATCAGTTCCAGCTTCTTGGCCATATGGCGCCGATAGCCAGCTTTGAGCTGCTGCGCAAGGCGGTGGATACCGCGGAGAAGATGGAGCTTAATTACAGGGTCGGCAATCTGCTTTCAAACGACCTGTTCTACGATGACAGCAAGCGCACCCTCGAATGGCAGAAGATGGGCGTGCTGGCGGTCGAGATGGAGGCGGCGGCGCTGTATATGAACGCGGCGAGGGCGGGCAAGAACGCGCTTGCGATATGCACCATATCCGACAACATCGTTACCGGTGAGGAATGTACCCCCGATGAGCGGCAAAATACCTTCACAAAGATGATGGAACTGGCTCTAACCATAGCGTGACCCAAAATATTTTAGTTTAAAACAAATTTTTTGTGGATTTCGCTTTACTTCTGTTAAAAAAAACGCTAAACTATTACTGTACAGTTTAAGCAGCATTGCTGCCCAATGGGCAGAGTATAACAATCTATCTCAATGAGGTGCAAAATGATCAATCTTGAAAAGAACAACGAGAAGCTGCAGCACAATATTAAGGTCGCGCGCGACCATAAGATCGTACTGCCCACCTTCGCCCAGATGAAGAACCCCGATCTGGTGCCGGAAAAGATCAAGGAAGGCCTGAAGAAGGTCGGCCTGTGGGATGTTGACCCCCTGAACCTGTTCCGCATCACATGGCACAACGAGCCCACAATGCAGGGCGGTACCTACGGCGGCGTAAACTTCCTCGAGATCCCCTCCAGCCTGTCCGGCGTAAAGGCCAAGATCATCATCATGATAGGCAAATGGTTCCCGACCGGCTGCCATAAGGTCGGCGCTTCCTACGGCTGCCTGGTTCCCCGCCTCGTTACCGGCCAGTTTGACGCGACCTATAACAAGGCCGTTTGGCCCTCCACCGGCAACTACTGCCGCGGCGGCGCGTTCAACTCCAAGCTCCTCTCCTGCGACAGCATAGCGATACTGCCTGCCGAAATGAGCAAGGAACGCTTTGACTGGCTCTCCAAGATCGCCGGCGAGGTCATCGCGACTCCGGGCTGCGAGTCCAACGTTAAGGAGATATTCGACAAGACCTGGGAGCTGCGCAACACCCGTGACGACGTAGTCATATTCAACCAGTTTGAAGAGATGGGCAACTGCGTATGGCACTATCAGGTGACCGGCAACGCCATCGCCGAGGCATACGAGTCCATCAAGACTCCCACCAGCCGCTTTGCAGGCGCCTGCTTCACCTCCGGCTCCGCAGGCACCATGAGCGCGGGCGACCTGCTCAAGGAAAAGTATCCCTACTCCAAGCTGGCGGTAGGCGAGGCTCTCCAGTGCCCGACTCTGCTTGAGAACGGCTTCGGCGGCCACCGCATCGAGGGCATCGGCGACAAGCACGTGCCTTGGATACACAACGTTCGCAATACCGATATGGTCATTGCCATAGACGACGAGGATTCCCAGAACCTGCTTCGCCTCTTCAACTGCGAGGAGGGCAAGAAGTACCTCAAGGACGTAGTCGGCGTTCCTGCGGATACCATCGAGAAGCTGAGCTTCCTCGGCATCTCCGGCATTGCCAATATGCTGTGCTGCATCAAGTTCGCCAAGTACTATGAGCTGACCGAGGACGACGTCGTTGCGACCGTCGCTACCGACTCCGCGATCATGTACACCAGCCGTATCGACGAGCTCAACGAGCAGCAGGGCGCATACGACATGCTCACCGCTGCGCGCGATTACAGCGAGCATCTCCACGGCGTGCGCACAGACAGCATGCTTGAGCTCTCCTACGAGGATCGCAAGCGCGTACACAACCTCAAGTACTACACTTGGGTAGAGCAGCAGGGCAAGACCTACGAGGAGATCAACCAGCAGTGGTACGATCCTCATTACTGGACCGACATGCACGCACAGGCAGACGAGCTGGATAAGCTCATCAACGAGTTCAACGAGGCCACCGGCGTGCTGGCAAATATGTAATAGACTCAACTCCAAAAAACAAGCATCCGGCGGGCTTCCGCCCGCCGGATAAATTCCCAAAGACCGTATTAACTATTGGCAGATACTATTTTTTGACTCTCAGCTTTTTTGTGGGAACGCCGTCGTCGATGGGCAGCTCCGCAGGGGCGGTCATGAGCAGCTCGGGGTTGCCGAGCAGGCGGCGCATCAGTTTCATGGATTCTGCGTAATATTTGCCGTCGCATATCCTCTCATCGGTGACGAACTTCAGGCCGACGAAACGCTTTTCTACTCGCTCACCGTCGCGGGAGATGGCACTGTACTTGAACTTGTTGCCCATTGCAACGAATATGGAGCAGGTCCCAAATTCATACAGATGATGGTATATCGGGCCTATACCTACCGAGCCTACATTGGTAAGGAAGGCGCTGCAGTGGAACGGGCTGAGCTTGGCTATCGCCTTCGGCATGAGGCCGATGTTGTCCAGCCACCTGAGACTGCCTACTACGAACCTTAAAATAAACGCCGGTATATAGCCGAGCAGACCGACCAGCTTGTCCATTCCGTTGCTGACGTCGTCGCCGATGTTTTCGTTCACTATGGCATTCATGGTGTTCATGACATCCGTGAGCGTTGCGCGTGGGTCAAACTCCGGCTTAACGTTGGTCTCAACGTTGCTCTGCTTGCGCTTTATCATTAGGGCAATGTTGATGTGGTTGCGGGCGTATATCTTGTTCCACATCACGAACCGATTGAGATATGGCCTCATGGCTATCATGCGCACCATCGCTGCGATTATGACGTGCATAAACGAAAGCTCCGGCATATCCTCGCGGTGCTCGCGGATGAAGTGCTCGATGTTCTCTATCGGAATGTTTTCCTCAAAAAGATTCTGGGCATCCAGCCGGCTGCGCATTATGAACGGTATCACGTTGTATACGGCGTCGACGTGCCTTACGCGCCAACCGTCGTACCTGTCGCCAAGGCCTTTTTTGAAAGTATCCTGCATATGTTGCCTCCTGATATGGGCTCGGTCAAAAACAAAACGTTGCAGCCGAGGCTTGATTATTCGAAGACATTGTAGCACAAACGGGGCGGAGCGAACAATAAACTTTGAAAATTTGAACGATTTCATATATATTATTATAAGCAAAAAAACGCAACATCTCAAAAAGGAGCAGTTACCGAAATGAAGCACATTTTAGGCTATCGCTGCACGATATGCGGCAAGGAATTTCCCTATACCGAGCTGATGACCTGCCCGAGCTGCGGCGAGAAGGGCATACTGGACATAGTTTTTGACTATGACTACATCAAAAAGAACACCCTTTCGCGGGAAAAGCTGGCAAATTGCCGCGATAACAGCATGTGGCGCTATAAGGCGCTCATGCCGCTCAAGGACAGGGACTTCACTCCCTTCCTCCGTGTCGGCTGGACGCCGCTGTATAAGTCCAACAGGCTCGGGGACGAGCTTGGGCTAAAGACGCTCTACATAAAGGACGACGGCATTAACCCGACCGCCTCCCTTAAGGACAGGGCGAGCGGCGTAGCCGTTGCCAAGGCGGTTGAGCTGGGCTATGATACCATCGCCTGCTCCTCAACCGGCAACGCCGCCTCCTCCTGCGCGGGCAACGCGGCGCGCATGGGGCTCAAGACCGTGATATTCGTACCCAGCCGCGCCCCCGAGGGCAAGCTGGCGCAGCTGCTGATTTTCGGCGCGAAGGTCGTTTCGGTTCTGGGCGACTACAAGGATACCTTTGACCTTTCCAAGGCCGCGATAGAGAAATACGGCTGGTATAACCGCAACGCCGGCATAAACCCGATACTTACCGAGGGCAAAAAGACCGTTGCGCTGGAGATCGCAGAGCAGCTCAGCTGGCAGCCGACAGACTGGGTCGCCTGCTCCGTAGGCGACGGCTGCACCATCGGCGGCGTATACAACGGCTTCCATGACCTCTACGAGCTGGGTATGATAGACAGGATCCCACGCATACTCGGCGTACAGTCCACCGGCTGCTGCCCCTTTGTAGATGCGGCACGCGAGGGCAGGGAGCTTATACCGGCGGAGGAGAACACGCTTGCCGATTCCATAGCCGTAGGCGTTCCCCGCAACCCGAGGAAGGCGCTGCGCGCCGTATCCGCATCAAACGGCGCATGGATAGCGGTAACAGATGAGCAGATACTTGACGCGATGCGGGTGCTTGGCCGCACCGAGGGCGTGTTTGGCGAGCCGGCTGGCGTCACCGCAACGGCGGGCGTAAGGCAGGCAGTTGCTGACGGCGTGATAAAGGCCGACGAGACCGTTACCGTAATAAGCACCGGCAGCGGCCTCAAGGACGTTAAAAACGCCCTGCGCGCCGCGGGCAAGCCCACCATGTGCGAGCCGTCTCTTGCCGCGCTGGAAAAGAGCGGTATACTTTAAGCTTAGACTGATACCAAATATTATTAAGTCTACAACAATATTAAGGTTCTTGACTTTAGGCCGATGTTGTTAGACAATATATCAGTGATAAGTTTTCCGTTTCGGTTGCAAGCCCGCCATAAGGCAGGCTTAAGATAAAAGCAACAAAAAATAAGGAGGATACGATTAAATGAAGAAACTCGTAGCTGTCGTTTTGACTCTCGTGCTTGCTCTGAGCCTGGTAGCCTGCGCTGCCCCTGCCGCTGAAAGCACCGAACCCGCCACCGAGGGCGCAGAGGCCACCGCTGAAGGTACCGAAGCCGCCGCCACTGTTAAGGTTGGTTTCATAATGCTCCACGATGAGAACTCCACCTATGACCTTAACTTCATCAACGCCGCTAAGGAAGCCTGCGCTACTATGGGCATCCCCGAGGAGAACTATATTATCAAGACTAACGTTCCCGAGGGTCAGGAGTGCTATGATGCCGCTGCTGAGCTCGCTGACGCCGGCTGCAACATCATCTTCGCGGACAGCTTTGGCCATGAGGACTACATGATCCAAGCCGCCAAGGAGTTCCCCGAGGTTCAGTTCTGCCACTCCACCGGTACCAAGGCTCACACCGAAGGCCTTGACAACTATCACAATGCTTTTGCCGCCATCTATGAGGGTCGCTACCTCGCCGGTATCGCTGCCGGTATGAAGCTGAACGCCATGATCGAGGCCGGTGAGTTCACCGCCGAAGAAGCCAAGATCGGCTACGTCGGTGCTTTCACCTATGCCGAGGTTATCTCCGGCTACACTTCCTTCTTCCTCGGCGCACGCTCCGTATGCCCCACCGCTACCATGGAAGTAACCTTCACCGGTTCCTGGTACGATGAGACCGCCGAAAAGGAAGGCGCACAGAAGCTGATCCAGAACGGCTGCAAGCTGATCAGCCAGCATGCCGACTCCATGGGTGCTCCTACCGCCTGCGAGACTGCCGGTGTTCCCGACGTTTCCTACAACGGCTCCACTCAGGATGCCTGCCCCAACACCTACATCATCTCTTCCCGCATCGACTGGGCTCCCTACTATGAGGTCGCCATCGGTTCCGTAATGGAAGGCAAGGCTTTTGACACCGACTGGACCGGCACTCTTGCTACCGGCTCCGTAAAGCTGACCGACCTCAACACCAATGTTGCTGCTGAGGGCACTCAGGAAGCCATCGACGCCGCCATCGCCAAGCTGGAGAGCGGCGAGCTGAAGGTCTTTGATTGCTCCACCTTCACCGTGGACGGCAAGACCCTTGATTCCTGTATGGCCGACGTGGACACTGACGCCGATTACACCCCCGATACCGAGGTCATCTCGGACGGCGCCTTCATGGAGTCCGCGTTCCGCTCCGCTCCTTACTTCCAGCTCAACATCGACGGCATCAGCCTGCTGGATACTGCGTTCTAAAGAATGCCTTGAAAACGTGCTGCCTTCGGGCAGCCCGTTTTTTATTTGAAACATGGGCAGCGGCCGCCGCGACATTACTAAAAGTTATGGAAAGCGGTGCCGCAGCTTTAACAACCTAAATCATTTTGGTTTACAAACAAAATTTGTTATGATAATATAAAGTCAAGCAAATCCAAAATCAGAAAGAATTTCTGAGATTCTTTCCATAAAGAAAGGGTGACCGCCTTGGGAACTGCATGTGCAGTAAAGATGGAGAATATTACTAAGAGGTTCGGTTCGATAGTTGCAAACCACAACGTCAACCTTGAGCTTTACGAGGGGGAGATACTGTCCCTGCTTGGCGAAAACGGCAGCGGCAAGACCACCCTCATGAATATGCTCTCCGGTATCTATTACCCCGAAGAGGGGCAGATTTACATTCACGGCAAGCCTGTGACGATCGCATCGCCTAAAGACGCATTCGACAACGGAATAGGCATGATCCACCAGCATTTTAAGCTGGTAGATGTTTTTACCGCAACTGAAAATATCGTGCTGGGTCTTGAGGGCAAGCTGGATATTGCGGACGCGACCAAAAAGGTGCGCGAGATATGCGAAAAATACGGCTTCGATATAGATCCCAACCAGAAGATATACGATATGTCGGTTTCACAAAAGCAGACTGTGGAAATAGTCAAGGTGCTTTATCGCGGTGCCGATATATTGATACTCGACGAGCCCACCGCCGTCCTTACCCCGCAGGAGACGGACAAGCTCTTCCAGATCATGAAAAACATGAAGGCGGACGGCAAGTCCCTCATAATCATCACCCATAAGCTGCACGAGGTGCTGGAGGTTTCCGACCGCGTTGCAGTCCTTCGCAAGGGCGAGTATATAGGCGACGTTATGACGAAGGATGCCGACCAGCAGTCGCTTACCGATATGATGGTCGGGCGCAGCGTAAGCCTTAATATCAACCGTCCGGAGCCTGTAAACGTGACGCCGCGCCTCGTTATCGACGGGCTTACGGTGTACGATGAGCTCGGCGTAAAGCGCCTGAGCGACGTCAGCTTTACAGTAAACGCGGGCGAGGTGCTCGGCATAGCCGGCATAGCGGGCAGCGGCCAGAGAGAGCTTCTCGAGGCCATCGCGGGTCTGTACCCGATCGCCTCCGGCACCGTGACCTATAACGACCCCGAAAAGAAGGAAAGCCGTAACCTCGTCGGCATGGATCCTATGGATATACGCAAGAGCGGTATCGCAATGTCCTTCGTTCCAGAGGATCGCCTCGGCATGGGTCTTGTGGGATCAATGGGCATGACCGGCAACATGATGCTCCGCTCGTGGCGGCAGGGTAGCGGCCCCTTCGTGAATCGCAGGGATCCTGAGGCACTTGCAAAGCGCATATGGGACGAGCTTGAGGTCGTTACCCCAAGCACATCCTTCCCGGTGCGCCGTATGTCCGGCGGAAACGTACAGAAGGTGCTCGTAGGCCGCGAAATAGCCCAGACTCCATCCGTGCTGATGACTGCATACGCAGTGCGCGGGCTGGATATAAACACATCGTATACCATATACAACCTGCTGACGGAGCAGAAGATGAAGGGCGTCGCCGTGGTATACGTCGGCGAGGATCTGGACGTTCTGCTTGAGCTGTGCGATAGGATAGTAGTTCTCTGCGGCGGTCAGGTGTCCGGCGTGGTGGATGCGAGGAACGTTGATAAACGTCAGGTAGGCGTGCTTATGACCAAGATGGAAGGAGGAAAGGCAAATGAATAAGCAATCCCTGTTCCATATATCAAAGCGCGGCGTTCTCCCTTGGTATATTTCATTTGCGATACGCGGCTGCGCCATATTATTGGCGCTGGTAGTCTGCGCCCTTGTTACGATGCTTATGACCGGCGAAAACCCGATAAGCATTTACGGCACCATAATCCACGGTGCTTTCGGCACGGTGCGCAAGACCTGGGTCACGTTCCAAAACCTTGCCGTGCTGCTCGGCATCTCGCTTGCGGTCACCCCTGCGTTTAAGATGCGATTCTGGAACATCGGCGCGGAGGGTCAGGTGCTCATAGGCTGCCTTGCAACTGCTGCCTGCATGATATGCCTCGGCGACAAGCTGCCGAATGGCATACTGATACCTATTATGATACTCGCTGCGGTTGCGGCGGGAGCGCTGTGGGGTTTCCTACCCGCCTTCTTTAAGGCGCACTGGAACACCAACGAAACGCTGTTCACCCTGATGATGAACTACATTGCGACTCAGCTCGCAGCCTACTATATTATCATATGGGAGGTTCCAAAGGGAGCGGGCAAGATAGGCATAATCAACCAGAAGACCATGGCGGGCTGGCTGCCGCAGGTAGGCGGCAAGCAATACCTGCTGGTGATACTGGTCGTTGCGGTGCTTACCGTACTGACCTACGTCTACCTCCGTTACAGCAAGCATGGCTATGAAATAGCCGTCGTCGGCGAGAGCCAGCGCACGGCGAGCTATGCCGGCATAAAGGTAGACCGCGTGATAATCCGCACTATGGTGCTTTCCGGCGCGATGTGCGGCCTGATGGGGCTGCTGCTCACCGCTGGCACGGATCATACCCTCACCACCACGATAGTCGGCGGGCGCGGCTTTACCGCGGTCATGGTATCCTGGATGGCGAAGTTCAACCCGATAGTGATGATATTCACCAGCCTTCTGCTGGTCGTGCTCAGCCGCGGCGCGAGCGAAATATCCAGCGTGTTCGGCCTGAACCACTCCTTTGCCGATATACTGACGGGCATAATTCTGTTCTTCATAATCGGCAGCGAGTTCTTCATCAACTATAAAATCAGCCTGACCAAGGCCGGAAAGAAGGAGGCATAAGCGATGTTTGATTTTGCATCTTTCCTCCCCCGTGCGGTCATGCAGGGCATACCCCTGCTGTACGGCAGCACCGGCGAGATACTGACGGAGAAATCCGGCAACCTGAACCTCGGTATCCCGGGCGTGATGTATGTCGGCGGCATATGCGGCGTAATAGGTGCGTTCTTCTATGAACAGTCTGTCAGCGCGGAGCAGATGAGCGCATTGCTGGCGATAGGCATTCCTATGCTCTCATCGCTGCTGGGCTCCCTCATTATGGGGCTCATATACTGTCTGCTGACGGTAACACTCAGGGCGAACCAGAACGTTACGGGTCTTGCGCTGACCACCTTTGGCGTGGGCGTCGGCAACTTCTTCGGCGGCTCACTCATAAAGCTGACAAACAGCGAGGTTCCCTCGATAGCCCTTTCCGCGACCAGCGCATACTTCAGCAAGTCGCTGCCTTGGGCGGAAACAACCGGCTGGTTTGGCAAGGTGTTCCTCTCGTATGGCTTCCTTGCCTACCTTGCGATAATAATCGCGCTGCTTTCCTCATACTTCCTCAAGCATACCCGCACGGGTCTGCATCTTAGGGCGGTTGGCGAGAGCGCGGCAACGGCGGATGCAGCGGGCATCAACGTGACAAAGTACAAGTATTATGCGACCTGCGCAGGAAGCATGATTGCCGGCCTCGGTGGGCTGTACTACGTTATGGACTATGCCTGCGGCGTATGGTCAAACAACGCCTTCGGCGACCGCGGCTGGCTCGCCATTGCGCTGGTAATATTTACCATATGGCGCCCCAACGTAAGCGTATTGGCCTCGATACTCTTCGGCGGCTTCTACATACTCTATCTGTACATTCCTACCGGAACCAACCTTTCGGTAAAGGAGCTGTATAAGATGCTGCCGTATGTCGTGACGCTGGTCGTGCTTATCGTGGTGTCGCTGCGCAAGAAGAGGGAGGATCAGCCTCCTGCAAGCCTCGGCCTTGCGTATTTCCGAGAAGAAAGATAAACATTCACAAAATAAAAGTGCTTGCGGCTCTTTTACAAGCTGCAAGCACTATTTTTTTATTATTCAGGCGCTGTCCTTAGTCGTTTTCCAGCTCAACTACGGAAGCATCGGGCGCGTTTTTCTTTACGCTCTCAATGCCGTTCATGCAGGACTGCTTAGCCTTGTAGCCCTCGGAAACGGCTATTATTTCACCGTTCCTCGCCTTTAGACGGAAGCGGAACTCGCCCGCCTTGTCGGCGTACACCTCAAACTTGGGGTGTACAAGCTCCTCAAAGCCCGCAACGGTCTGATCCTCGATACCGCCCGCGCAGCACTTGCGGACGCTCTCGATGCCGCCGAGGCAGGTGTCCTTGCTCTTGTAGCTCTCGGAAGTAGCTATTATTTCACCGTTTCCGGCCTTGAGGTTGAATACGAAACCCGCCTTGGTCGCCTTAACTTCAAACTTACCCATTGTTTCTCTTTCCTTTCCTGATGGTATGATATGCGCCGCTCTGCAAGCCGGCTGCTTATTATTGTTAAGGATATATTGTTTGCCGCTGCCTGTCAACATAAATGCCCGCCGCGCTTAAATTTTTTAGGCGCGCCTGATTAATTTTGGCTTTATTTCAGTTGCTTTAACACTGCCGCTGCTGTATAATTTAAACGAGCGATGATGCCCGTATGTCGGCATCGTTGCTGCCGTATCTGATTCAACTTTCTGAAAAACAATACATTCAAACAAGGAGATGCCTAATGAAGTACGATCGCATTTACAATTTCTCTGCCGGTCCTTCCATACTCCCCGAAGAAGTGCTGGAAAGCGTCCGCGACAATCTCATGAACTACGAAGGTTCGGGCATGTGCGTAATGGAGATGAGCCATCGCTCCAAGGTCTTCCAGAAGATCATTGACGAGGCTGAACAGGATCTTCGCGACCTGATGAACATTCCGGACAACTACAAGGTAATGTTTATTCAGGGCGGCGCAACGCTTCAGTTTGCCATGATCCCGATGAACCTTATGAAAAACGGTGTTGCCTGCTATGTTGAAACCGGCGCATGGAGCAAGAAGGCCATCAGCGAGGCTAAGAAGTATGGCGATGTTCACGTAGTAGCCTCCAGCAAGGACAGGAACTACTCCTACATACCCGATTGCAGCAATCTGGATATCCCCGACAACGCGGATTACGTCTACATCTGCGAAAACGAGACGATACACGGCGTTACCTGGCAGAAGCGGCCCAACACCAAGGGCAAGATCCTTGTTTCCGACCAGTCCTCGATGTTCCTCTCCAAGCCCTGCAACGTATCCGACTACGGCATGATCTACGGCGGCGTACAGAAGAACATCGGCCCTGCCGGCATGGTAATCTGCATCGTCCGTGAGGATCTCATACGCGACGCATCCGAGCTGCCCGTATGGGTACCCACCTATTGCGCCTATTCCACCCATGCCAACAACGGCTCCATGTACAACACGCCTAACTGCTGGAGCATTTACGTTTGCGGTCAGGTATTCAAATACCTCAAGAGCATCGGCGGTCTGGAGGCTATGGATAAGCGCAACATCGAGAAGGCAAAGGTCATGTACGACTTCCTCGATCAGTCCAAGATGTTCAAGGGCACTGTTGACAAGGAGTTCCGCTCACTGATGAACATTCCGTTCGTAACCGAGAGCGCAGAGCTTGATGCCGAGGTCGTGGCAGCAACAAAGGCAGCGGGCTTCGATAACCTCAAGGGTCACAAGAGCGTTGGCGGCCTTCGCGCATCCATTTACAACGCAATGCCCAAGGACGGCGTTGAAGCGCTGGTCAAGTTCCTTACCGAGTTTGAAGCAAATTACAAGAAGTAAAGGAGAAGAACATCATGCGTATACTTGTAACCGACGGAATGGATAAGGATGCCCTCCAGGCCCTCAAAAACAACGGTCATGAGGTGGTTGAGCGGTTTTACGCCCCGGAAGAGCTGGGCGCGGCGCTCAAGGATTTTGACGCGGTCGTAGTTCGCAGCGCAACCAAGGTTCGCGCAAACCATATCGACGAGGCTAAGGGCGGCAAGCTCAAGCTGATCATCCGCGGCGGCGTCGGCGTTGACAATATCGACGTTAAGTATGCAGAGGCAGCCGGCATCACCGTAAAGAACACCCCCCGCGCTTCCTCTCAGTCCGTTGCAGAGCTTGCGATGGCTCATATGTTCGCCTGTGCTCGCTTTATCTCCATTGCCGGCCACACCATGCGCGAGGATAAATGGGAAAAGAAGGCATACGGCAAGGGCATCGAGCTTCAGGGCAAGACCCTCGGCATAGTGGGCTTCGGACGTATCGGCCAGCACCTTGGCGTAATGGCAAAGGCCATCGGCATGAACGTTATCGCCGAGGATATTTTCCACATTCCCGGTATTGAAGAAAAGCTGGGTATCCCCTATGTAGAGCTTGACGAGCTGCTTGCAAAGTCCGACTTTATCTCGGTACATGCCCCCGCAGTAGACGGCGGCGCGCTCATCAATGCGGACACTATCGCAAAGATGAAGGACGGCGTTACCATCATCAACACCAGCCGCGGCACCAACGTTGACGAGGCTGCCCTGCTTGCAGGCCTCGAGAGCGGCAAGGTGCGCAGCGCCGGCCTCGACGTTTACGCCGACGAGCCTGCGACCAACAAGACACTGTACAGCCATCCTATGGTATCCTGCACCCCCCATATCGGCGCGGCCACCAAGGAAGCACAGAAGCGTATCGGCAGCGAGATAGTCGAGATCATCGAGAATTTCGGCAAATAAATCAAACTTAAAAGAGGCTCCCGCGGGAGTCTCTTTTTTGTTTGCCACAGAGGAAGTATTGGGTTAGAATCAATATAGCAAACCAAAGGGAGGACGCCATGATGGAAAACACAGTAGATGCTATAATCGAAATACCGTACGGCTCGCGCAACAAGTATGAGGTGGACAAGGCGACCGGCAGGGTGCGCTTGGACAGGGTACTGTATTCCGCAATGGTTTACCCCGCGGAGTATGGCTACATTGAAAACACGCTTGCACCGGACGGCGATCCGCTGGATATACTCGTGATAGGTACCGAGCCCTCCTACCCGGGCTGCATCATACCCGCCCGCGTGCTGGGCTATCTCGCCATGACCGACAACGGCGCCGAGGATTACAAGCTGATATCCGTAGTTGCCTGCGACCCGCGCTATGATGAGATACGGGAGCTTAAGCAGCTTCCTTCGTTTACGCTCAAGGAAATAAAGAACTTCTTTGAAAACTATAAAATACTCCAAAAGCTCGAGGTGACCGTTCACGGCTACCACGGCAAGGATGAAGCGGCTGCGCTTATAAGGGAATGCCGGGAGCGGTATGGCCGGCAGGAATAGATCCCTGCGGCCTTATTTCCGCACGGAGCTTCCATGCCGCGCGTTGCGCATATAGCCGCCGCGAACGGTTTTGATGTCGCTTACCGTTATCATTGCATCGGGGCAGGTCTGCTGTATCTCATCCATTACGGATTTGAGCAGCTTGCGCTTTATCATGAGCAGCAGCATATAGTGGTTGTTGGCGTCCCTGCCCTTTACGTCTATTGAGGTCACGCCGTAGCCTTGGCTCTGCAAATAGGTCGCGAGCTTTTTTGTCTCTTCAAGCGTTGGAACGACTATCTGAAGCGAGGAAAGCCCAAAGGCCAGCATATCGTCCAGCCATGAGCCAACGTAGTTTCCGCCGGCATAAGCCAGAGCGTAGGCAATGGCCTTGCCGATGTCGTTCTTCCAGCCCTCGAGCACGCTGCTTGCGATTATCAGCCAAAGCGTTATTTCAATTATCGCTATAAGGCTTCCCTTGACCCTTTCGCCGCGGTTTATGAGCACTATCCTCAGCGTGCAAAGAGATACCTCCATTACCTTCCCGATGAATATAACTATATATACCCAAAAGCTGCCGCTGTCTAGGAAGGCGTCAAACCATGTAAAAAATGCCTGCATATATTGCCTCCTTTGCTTATTTTAAGGTGAACGGCGCTAATTATATCATGCGCGGGCAAAAAGTATATGTACTAAATATTAACTTTTAACGCAGCTTTGCGCCGCATACACCGCAAAAACGGGAGTCATCCGTTATTGCAGCTCCGCATACCGGGCAAAACGTTACCGTGCCGTTTGCAGACCTTGCGGCGTTTACAAGCTCGCTGTACCTTTCTCTGGGTTGGCGGCGGGAGGCGGGCTTTTCTTCCTCCTCCGCCGCCTCGGCGGCTTCCCGCGCGGCTGCCCTTATGCTGCTTATTTCGCTCCTGTTTGCCTTTATATCCGCGTATGCAGACTGTATTTTTTTGCATATCTCCACCGCGCCGGGGTCGAGTATAACGCCGGAGGAGTATTTCTCATAGTAGTATTCGCCAAGCTGCTGCTTTAGCTCTTCTATATCGTCCTCACTGCTTCGAATGAGGGCATTCAGCTTACTGACCTCCAGCATATCGCCGGTCTTACCGGATACGCTGCGGGCGATGCTGCCTATTTTATTGAATATTGCCATTTTCTCGCCTCCCTGAGGAAAAAAGATCTTTTTAATACCCAAGTAATTATGCCACATAACCGCCGGATATGCAATCTGGGGGAATGTGACCTTTTTTGGATATGCGCCAAATAAAATTGATTGTTGGCGAAAAGGTGCAAATACAATATAATGTATGGTGTTCGGATTATACTATCGGAGGAATATATGCTTTCCCAAAGACTCAAGAGACTGCTGCTTGCCGCAGTAGCGATCGCTATGCTGCCGCCCGGCGCTGCCCTCGCCAGGGACGAAATGCAGAATAACGACCCAAACAAGTATTATATTGTGCTGAACACCGCGAATCAGGTGGTCACTGTATACCAGAAGGACGACGACGGGGAGTATACGAGAATAGTCCGCCGCTTTCCCTGTACCAGTGGAAAAACCAAGCCAAAGGGCAACGACCCGGCTTCGCCAACGCCGAGCGGAACATGGAAGATAGGCGGCAGGGAGCGCTTTGGAAAATTTGCCGCCTTTAATAATGAGTATGCGAGATACTGGACGCAGATCGTGGGCGGCGTATATTTCCACTCCATAATGTTCTCATCGAGGGACGTTTCAACGCTGAAAAAATTCGCCTTTAACGAGCTTGGCAACACCGGCTCGCACGGCTGTGTGCGGCTCTACGTTGAGGATGCGAAATGGATATACTATAACGCTCCCTTCGGTACGACGGTCAAGGTGACATCCGGCAAGGCGGACGGCGCTGCGTCGTCGCTCAAGACCGACATGAGCTTTGAGGAATACAGAGATTTTCAGGCCAATATATACGACGATGAGCCGCAGGAAGACCGTAAGGCGTGGGTAAGCGTGGACGGAGCACAGCTGCGCACCGGAAACGGAACCAATGACAAGCTGATAAGGAAACTGAACAAGGACGATGAGCTCACAGTGCTTCAGGAGGGAGACCCTTGGGTAAAGGTGGTTACCGAGAACGGTACAGAGGGCTACGTTCGCCGCTGCTTTTTGACCTACGAAAAGGGCGTTATGCAGTCAATACCCGACGGCTACTATGTTGCGAGTACGCAGTACCTGTATGCAGAGCCGAATGCCGAGTCGGAGAAGCTTTATAAGGTAGCGCGCCACAGCACTATAACGCTGCTTGAGGAGGGTCTTGGTGATGACGGGAAATGGGCCAAGGTGAGCTATTGGGGAACAGAGGGCTATATGCTCAGAAAGGTCATAAAGACCGGCTGGGCAACTGTATATGACAGCGGAGCAGCGGCGGAGGCGGCGGAATGAAGAAGAGCACATGGATAGGTATAGTTTCCGCAGCGGCGCTCTGCGTGCTTATTGTAATAAGCCTTGTGAGCATGAGCCAAAACCCCGCAATAAGCGATAAAATGGAGCAGAGCATAGCAAAGGTAAAGGTGCGCTATGCCGTGATGGATGCGGACGACGCGTTTGCGGAAAAAATTGAAAATGCGGCGAGCAATGACTTCATGCAGACCGAGGTGCCGGAAAAGACGCCGGAGCCCACGCCGGAGCCCATTGCGGATGGCGATGTGCAGGTTACAGGCTCAGATGCCGCGCCGGAGCCCACGCTGGAGGAAAAGAATATGGCGGCGGCCAAGCAGGGCGTGCTGCTGGTATTTATGCCGGAGCCGGAGGAAATGAGCGCCATAACGGGTCCTGCGGTCATATTGACCGACGAGCCGGAAAACCTGCCCGACAACGTTTCTGTGGTGATTACGGACAGCGACGCAGCGGCCGAAGCCGCGTGGGATGTACTGTACAGCTTTCCATCGCACTGTTCACCCATAAGAACCATATCGCTGTTTGCGGGGAGGAATAGAGCATATGAACTCCAGCAGGAGCTCATTGCCGCAGGAAAGCTGCAGGACAAGGGAACGTATATAGAGGGCACCGGCATGGGTACGCCGGAAAAATGGATCGAGGAGGCAATAAACGCCGTGCCGGTAGGGCTGCTCGATACCATATATGCGGAAAGCGAATCCCTTGCAAAGGCCGCCTACGATGCGCTCAAGGCCGCAAAGCGCGACGATTCCGTCGAGGTGATATGCAGCGAGGTCAGCGAGGATCTGGTGGCTCTGATGATCGAGGACCACTGGCTGATGGGTGCCTGTGCCGGCACAAACCTGAACAGGGCGGCGGAGGAAATGCTGCGGCTGGCCGCGAAGCTGACGGAGACGGGCGAAACCGAGACGGTTGCGCTGAGCACCGAGGCGATATGCTCGGACGATGTGCTGGAACTTTATGGATCCGGCGTTACGGAGCCTACAGAGATAATGAATAAGCTGCTTGAAAAATAAAATTTTGCGTAAAGTGAGGAGAAACAGAGATGAACAGGATCGATGAGCTTTCGGTAAAGAGCATACGTTTTATAGCGGCGGAGGCCGTTGAAAAGGCGAAGAGCGGCCACCCCGGGCTGGCGATAGACGCAGCGCCGATGGCATATACGCTCTGGAAGCAGATGAAGCACAACCCGAAGGACCCAAGCTGGCAGGGCAGAGACCGTTTCGTGCTCAGCGCAGGGCATGCTTCAATGCTGGAATATTCGCTGCTGCACCTGTTTGGCTACGGCGTTACCATGGATGACATAAAGAATTTCCGCCAGTGGGGCAGCCTGACCCCAGGGCACCCCGAATACCGCCACACCGTTGGCGTTGAAGCGACCAGCGGCCCGCTCGGTCAGGGCATTGCGGTAGCCGTTGGCATGGCAATGGCCGAGAGCCGCCTCGCTGCCCACTTCAACAGGAAAGGCTTTAAGGTCGTTGACAACTACACCTATGTGCTCTGCGGCGACGGCTGCCTGCAGGAGGGCGTGGCGTCCGAGGCGGCGTCAATGGCGGGCACGATGGGCTTAGGCAAGCTGATACTGCTATACGACCGAAACAGCATAACCATTGAGGGACGCATAGAGTCCACCTTCGGCGAAAACGTCGGGAAGCGGTTCGAGGCCTACGGCTGGCAGGTTCAGGAGGTGGCATCCGGCGAGGACATGGACAGCATACAGACGGCGCTGGACAACGCCAAGGCGGACACCGAGCATCCGTCGATCATAATCATAAACACCGAGATAGGCTATGGCACGACAAAGCAGGGCAAGGCTTCGGCACACGGCGAGCCGCTCGGCGAGGAAGCACTCAAGGCCATGCGCGAGTTTTACGGCTGGGGATACGCCCCGTTTGAGGTGCCTGCCGAGGTATATGACCACTTTGACGAGCTTGGGCGCGGCTACGAAAGGATGGAGAAGGAATACAACGCCATGTTTGCCGCGTATAAGGAGGCTTATCCCGAGCTGTACGATGAGTGGGTAAAATGGCATGACAGCAAGCTGCCGGAGGAACTGCTGAAGGATCCGCGCCTGATGAATGCTGAAAAGCCAATGGCTACGCGCGCTACGAGCGGCGAGATACTCAATGTTATAGCGGAATACCTTCCCAACCTTTTCGGCGGCAGCGCAGACCTTGCCCCTTCAAACAAGAGCGAGCTGAAGGGCAGACCGTATTACTCCAAGGAGGAGCGGGACGGAGCCAACCTGCATTTCGGCATACGCGAGTTTGCAATGGCTGCCGCCTGCAACGGCATAATGCTCTACGGCGGGCTCAGGACCTATTGTGCGACCTTTATGGTATTTTCGGATTATCTCAAGCCGGCAATGCGCATGGCGGCGCTTATGAAGCTGCCTGTGATGTACATACTGACTCACGACAGCATAGGCGTGGGCGAGGATGGGCCGACCCATCAGCCGATAGAACACCTTGCCTCCATAAGGGCGATACCGGATACAAACCTGTTCCGCCCGGCGGACAAGCGGGAGACTGCGGCGGCGTATATATCCGCGCTTTCCGGAACGATGCCGACGGCGCTTGCCCTTACCCGCCAAAACCTGCCGCAGCTCGACGGAACAGACGTAAACAAGGCCATGCTGGGCGGCTATGTCTTGCGCGATGCGGAAAAGCCCGAGGTCATACTTATCGCCAGCGGCTCGGAGCTTGAGCTTGCTGTAAAGGCTGCGGATGAGCTCGGCGCGAAGGGAACCGGCGTGCGCGTGGTGTCCATGCCCTGCGCCGATATATTCGACAGACAGAGCGAGGAATACCGCGAGAGCGTGCTACCAAACGGCGTGCGCGCAAGGGTAGCGATAGAGGCCGGCTGCTCAATGAGCTGGTATAAGTACATTGGGCTGGACGGAGAGACGGTCACCATAGACCACTTTGGCGCGTCTGCCCCCGCCGGCATACTCTTCAAGGAGTTTGGCTTTACCGTTGAGAACGTGGTCTCGGCGGTGGAGCGCACGATGGGCAAGCAGCGGTAATATGATAGATACGCTTCTTATCGACCTCGACAATACCATACTGGACTTTAACAAGGCGGAGCGCCCCGCCCTTTCGCGTGCGCTGAGCGGAATGAACATAGAGCCAAACGAGGAGCTGCTCTGCCGTTACAGCGCAATAAACCTTGCATATTGGAAAAGGCTGGAAAAAGGCGAGGTCACGCTGGACGAGGTAAAGACCTGCCGCTTCCGGCAGCTTTTTGAGGAGTTCGGCTTGGCGGCTTCACCGGAGGAGACGGCGAAGGCATACGAAGAGCTGCTTGCCGTGGGTCATTACTTTGTGGATGGCGCGGAGGATCTGCTTGATAGACTGCACGGCAGATACAGGCTGTACCTCGCCTCCAACGGAATATCAAGGGTGCAGCGCAGCAGGATAAAAAGCGCCGGCATAGCGGGGTGCTTTGAGGATATGTTTATTTCCGAGGAAATAGGCGGCCGAAAGCCTGAGCGGGAGTATTTTGAGCATTGCTTTGAAAGAATACCCGCCTTCAAGAGCGAGCGCACCGCAATACTCGGAGACAGCCTCTCGGCGGATATACAGGGCGGCAAAAACGCCGGGATAACCACGATATGGTTCAACCGAAACGGCGAAGCAGAGCGTGAGATATGCCCGGATTACGAGATACACGCCCTCTGCGAGCTGCCGAGCCTGCTGGAACGAATATAATATGATACAAACTAAAAGCGCCCCGCAAAAGCGGGGCGCTTTGATGCTCTTATGAGCTTACAGCTCCTCGATGGGCTCGAGGAATTCGCTGCGGCGAGCCTCAAACTCGGAGGCGTAGTAGGCATCGTTGCCCTTGTGCAGCTCGTGCAGGTAGGCGTGGTGGTTGTTCAGTATCTCCTCGTTGTGCCTGCCAAGCAGGAATACCGCGATGCTGGAGCACTGGTCGGCCGCGCGACCCATGTGGGTAAGCACTTCTATGAACACAAGCCCTGCGCCTATGGTGCAGGCGCCGCTCTTGAGCCTTGCTATGTGCCTGTCCTTCAGGGTCGCTACTATTTCGTCTATTACCTCCTCAAGCGGCTCTATGCGCTTTGCGGTGGCCTCGTCGCCGTTGGCAAAGGCCTCTACCGTCAGGTCGATTATTTCTGTAAGCGCGGCGGATATTATCTCAAGCTCCTTTTTTGCGGTATCCGAGAAGGAATGTCCATCCGCAACGAGGCGTGCGCTCAGCTCGTCTATCTTCGTCGCATAGTCGCCAATGCGCTCAAAGTCGGTAACGGCCTGCAGCATGAGGTTGAGCTCGTTGTTGTCCTCTGTGGTGTCTATGTGGTTTGAGAGCCTTATGAGGTAATTCTCCGCGGCGTCGGTAAAGCCATCCAGCCTGTCCTCCGCTGCGGATATCCTTGCGCTCTGCTCCGGGTCATACGCAACGAGCTGGCTTATGCTGCGGTTGAAGTTTTTGCGCGCCAGCCTGCCCATGCTCGCCGCGGCGATGTTCACCTGATGCAGTGCAACGGCGGGGGAAATGAACAGCTTCTCGTCCAGAGTGCGCATTTCGGGGTAGCTCTCCTCCGCGTCGTCCGGAGAATCCTTTATGATGATGGTGGTGAGCTTAACGAGCTGGTTGGTGAACGGGAGCAGCACGAGCGCCGTTACTGCCTTAAACAGCGTTGCAAAGTTTGCTATGTCGCCGCTGTTCATGGTCTTGTTCCATATGCCGTCCAGCGCCCCTGCCCTGTGCAGCAGGGTTATGGCTATCATGAAGAGTATCGTACCTACGCAGTTGAAGATTATATGTGCAAGCCCTGTGCGCTTTGCGTCCTTGCCGGTGCCTATCGAGCAGACTATCGCGGTGGTTATGCAGGTGCCGAGGTCAATGCCCATTATGAGCGGATAAATGGTATTGAAGGTGAAGGTGCCGGTTGAGGAGAGCGCCTGAACGATGCCTATCATGGCGGAGGAGCTCTGAACTATGAAGGTCGTGACAAGGCCGGTGAGTATGCCGAGAACAGGCACATCGGAGAACTTCTGGAGCACGTCGGTAAAGGCCTTTGATTCGGAAAGCGGGGCTACGGCGGTAGTCATGCTCATGAGGCCGGTAAAGAGTATGCCGAAGCCCATCAGCATCATGCCCACTCCCTTTGTGCGCTGGCTCTTTACGAACTTCAGCAGTATTATGCCGCCGAGCACGGCGAGCGGCGCGAGGGTGGAGGGCTTGAAAAACTCGAGGAAGGCCGCACCGCCGGAGTTTATGTCCATGAGCCGGATTATCTGCGCGGTAACCGTCGTGCCGATATTTGCGCCCATTACGATGCTTATGGACTGGCGAAGGTTGAGTATGCCTGCGCCGAGCAGGCCGACCGTCAGCACTATCGTTGCCGTGGAGCTCTGTATAACGCCTGTTACCAGCGTTCCGGTAAGCATACCCAGCACGGCGCTGTGCGTGACCTTTTCCAGCATGCTTTTCAGCGCCTTGCTGGAGCTGCTTTTCAGCCCGTCGCCCATGACGTCCATTCCGTAAAGGAATATCGAAAGACCGCCGAGCAGGGAAATTACGGAGAAAACACTCACTTTATAAACATCCTCCCTAAAAGGGTTTAATATCATGGCTTGTACGGGCAAAGCCTGCCCGTATTGGGGCGGCGCGGCACATAGTCCACATATGCCAAACTGCCACCAACTACTACTTTACAGTTTTTTTGGCGAAAAGTAAAGCTAAATAGTATGGGCTGTGATATAATAGCCCAAAACAGCCGCTTTTGCAGGCGAACCGGGAGAAAAGCACATGGAGCAGGGTAAAAACGAGCTTGGCGGTCACATCATAGCCTTAGTTACGATATGCGTTTGGGGCAGCACCTTTATATTCAGCAAAACGCTTTTGCAGGCGTTTACTCCGGTGCAGATAATGCTCATGCGCTTTATCGTTGCGTATGCGATGCTCTGGTGTCTGTATCCTAAAACGGAGGCGGCTACGGTAAGGGATAATCTCGGCTTCTTTTTGATGTCACTGTTTGCGGATACCGTGTATTTTCTCTGCGAAAACAACGCGCTCAGGTATACGCTTTCCTCGAATGTAAGCATAATCGTCGCTTCGGCTCCGATATGGACGGCGGCGCTTGCGCATTTCCTTTCAAAGGGCGATAAGGTCAGGAAAAACACTGTCTACGGCTCGCTGATAGCCTTTATTGGCGTTGCGTTGGTGGTCTTTAACGGTGCGGTCGTGCTGAAATTCAACCCGCTCGGTGATATGCTCTCAATGGCGGCGGCGATAAGCTGGGCGGTGTATTCCATAATAATGTCCGGCTATGTGCACAGGTTTTCGAGCTTCTTCCTGATGCGCCGCATGACCTTTTTTGCAATACTTACAACGCTGCCGATAGCCCTTGTCACAGGCGAGCTGAAGCTGCCGCTGTATGAATTTGCGGATCCTTATAAGCTGTTTTGCATAGCATTTTTAGGTATACTCGGAAGCGGAATAAGCTACGTCACCTGGAACATCGCCACCCGCAGGCTGGGCATAGTCAAGGTAAACACATATATTTATGTGAATCCATTCGTTACGCTTATCACCGGCGCACTGTTTTTGAATGAGCCTATAACGCCTATGAGCGTAATAGGCGCGCTGCTGATAATATCCGGCGTTGTGATAGGCGTTCGGGAGCGCAGGCCGGTGCCGGAGGGGCGGGGCAAAAAATAAATTCAAAAAAACGCAACCATTTTGCCTGCTTGTACGTCTTACAGGTATAAGAGAAGCAGGAAAAACTGACACAGAGCCCTACATAAGCTTGTGAAGGAGGTATTTATCATGACGAAAAGGTTAAGGATCCCAGTATGTGCAATACTTGTACTTGTGCTGCTTTGCGGCTGCGCTGCTTCGCCCTACTCTATGAAGCAGGCAAGCAGTGGCGATAGCTATGCCCGGGAGGAATCAGCTCCAATGATGGCGGCTGAGCCAACCATCGAGGCTCCCCGAACAGACTCGGAGTTTGAAACCGCCGCAGGAGGCTATGACGCGGGGGCAAGCGACCCGAACTACGGCAACCATAAGATAATCACCACATACAGCTTTGATATGAAGACCGATGAGTTTGACGATACCATGAAGCAGCTTCAGGAAAAGGCTGCGCAGCTCGGCGGCTATGTGCAGTCCTCCACGGTCAGCGGAACAAAGCCCGAGACATATTCCGACTACGGTCGCACCGCCAATTTGACGTTCCGTATCCCTACCGCCAAGGCCAAGGAATTTGTGGATTTTACTCAGGGTACCGGAGAGATAACATACAGCAACTGCGACACCGAGGATATAACCCTAAGCTACTTCGATACCGAAACGAGGCTGGAGGTGCTTCGCGATCAGCTTGACAGGCTGAAGGAGATAATGAAGACCGCCGAGAGCATGGAGGACATAGTCGAGCTGGAAAAGGCAATATCCGAAACCACGCTCGAGATAGAGCAGTATACCACCCAGCTCCGCCGCTATGACGACCTTGTGGATTTTACCACGGTATACGTGAACGTATACGAAAACAGGCTGACGACCGGCCCCGCCTCAAAGAAGAACATCGGCGAGAGGATATCCGAGGGACTTGCCGAGAATTTTGCGGCTGTCGGCGTATTCTTTGAAAATGCACTTGTGGGTACGGTCTCCGCGCTGCCGATAATCCTTGTCGTCGCGGTATTGGCGGCCATAGTGCTGCTGATAATAAAGTTAATTAGAAAAGGCAAGCCTAAGCGGGATGCAAAACGCGAGGCGAGGTCAAGAGAGCTGCGCGAAAAGATGGATAAGCTGAGCAGCAGGGAAAAGAACACAGAAGGAGAGGACAAAAATTAAAATGAGCAAAAGAACGAGAATAACGGCTATTATGCTTTCGGTGGCAGCTGTGGCTTTGCTTGCCGCAGCCTGCAGAAGCGAGGATCAAATAGAGGAGCAGAGGAACATAGTGGCAACGACGCAGAGCAGCGACGGCTATTACGACACCAGAAGCACCGTAACGGTGACCGGGACAGGCACGGTCAGCGTTGAACCGAATATTGCAAAGGTCGGCTTTACCGTGCGCTCACAGGATAAGGACGTATCCGTAGCGCAGCAGCGCAATGCGGAGCTTATGGAAGCGGTGCTCGCCGTTATTTCGGAAAAGGGCATAGCGGAGGAGGACACCGAGACGGGCTACCTCAACATAAACGAGATACGGGATTACAGCAAGAGCACCTCCAAGGTGACGGGTTATGAGGTATACTACACGGTAAACGTTACCGTGCGGGATATGGATATACTGGGCAGCCTCATAAGCGAGGCGGTCGCCGCCGGCGCAAGCGATGTGACAGGCCCGGAGTATGCCGTTGAAAACGACTCCGAGGCGTATATAAAG
Organism: Acutalibacteraceae bacterium; assembly: GCA_963640685.1. Classification (GTDB taxonomy): domain Bacteria; phylum Bacillota; class Clostridia; order Christensenellales; family CAG-138; genus SFEL01. Next base: position 21,121 of record CAVIAA010000011.1, on the reverse strand, counting down.
GCGCTCGGCATGGCGGTCGAGGCGGCGGGGGCAAAGGCAAAGGCGATAGCCTCCGGCGCAGGTGCGCGGCTGGGCAGCCTGCCGCTCTCGATAGAGGAAAACGGCGGGATGGATAGTGCGGTAGTATACGATACGCCGATGTCCGATACGGCTGCAGCCAAGAGCACGGCGGTTGCCGCAAACGACCTTGCAGAGACCCAGACCGTAATGCCGACCATAAAGGTGACGGCGAGGGTAGATGCAACGTATCAGATAGTGCGCTGAGGCGAGGTAGCAGAAAAAGGCATAATGGCAAAATAAGGCCGTAAATCAAGAGACGACGGAGGTGTCCGCCGCCTCTTTTTGTGCTGCGGCAATAAATACCTTGACGAAACAACGTCTTTTATATAGAATGGACATGTGAGCAAATGGAGGCTCTGCCTCAAATAAAATTAGGATGGTATAAGATGAGTACTCAGACAGTAAGCGGCATTCAGAGCTTTTTGAGCGGTCCCGGCATGATGATCATTCTCATGATCGCCCTTTTTGCGGTTATGATAATACCTCAGCGCAAGAGGGAAAAGAAGATAAAGAACATGCTGGCGAACCTCAAGCCCGGCGATAGGGTACGCACGATCGGCGGCATCTACGGCACAATAACCGCCATAAAGGACGATGTAGTTACCGTCTCCGTTGGTCCGGATAAGGTACGTCTCGTGTTCATACGCGGCGCTATCGCTACCGTTGAGGACTCTCCCGTGGAGAACACGATAGAGGACCAGGCAAACTAAAACAAGCTAAAATGCGGCAATATGCCCGGGTATTATCCGGGCATATTCTTTTTGTCATCGCATATATATCTAGTATACTAAAACGGAGGTATACGCATATGCGGACGGCAAGGACGGCGCAGAAGCAGCCGAATATGGCGCTGGAGGTGGGCAGGGCGGCTCTTTTTGGGGTAGCCGTTAGCTTTGTGCTGGTGGTGCTGTACGCCTTGGCGCTCAAGGAGGAGCTGCTCAAGACCTCTACGATGGGGCTGTTCACGACGGTGATAAAGGTTGTCTGCGCCGCTCTGTCCGGCATTATCGCCGTTAAACGCTGCAAGAGGAGGCTGTGGCTGCACGGCGCTGCGGCCGGGGCGGCGTACTCTGTGCTCGCGATGGCGGTATATTCGATAACGGCCGGAGTTTTCAGCCCGAATGCCGCGCTGCTGCTGGATATTGCGATGTGTGCGCTGAGCGGCCTGATAAGTGTCATTTCGATGCAGGGGCTGAAATAAAAGCGGGAGGATTTTACGGCATACCAATCCTCTCCGCCTTGTCAAGCGTTGGGCGCGGGGTGTACAATCATGGTATGCTGATGTATGAATTGTCACAGGTGAATAGTGATGTGCCGACAGCCGAGGGAATATCCCCCCGGCTTGCTTCGCTGCTGTATGCGCGAGGGGCAAGGGACAGGGAGGCTATGGAGCTTTTTCTGCACCCGGGCGAGGGGCAGTTTCTCGATCCATTGCTCATGAAGGACATGGACAAGGCTCTAAAGCGCATGAAGCAGGCCATTGGCCGAGAGAAGATATGCGTATACGGCGATTATGACGCCGATGGAGTATGCGCTACCTCGATATTGTTTGATTGCCTGAAGAGACTTGGTGCGGATGTCATGTATGATATCCCTTCGCGGCACGACGAGGGCTATGGGCTTAATCTATCCGCCGTGGAGCGGCTGGCGGAAAACGGCGTACAGCTCATAATTACTGTGGATAACGGCGTTAAGGCATACGGCGAAATAGACCGCTGCAGCGAGCTTGGTATAGACGTCGTCGTGACGGATCACCACCGCTGCGATGGGAAAATACCGGATTGCTGCGCCGTTGTGTGCCACACGAGGGAGGACGATACCTATCCAAACGGCGATATCTGCGGCGCGGGCATAGCCTGGAAGCTGGCGGAGGGGCTTATAGGCCGCGACGAGGCGAGGAGATACCTTCCGCAGGCGGGAATAGCCACAATGGCGGATGTCGTTCCGCTGCTCGGCGAAAACAGGGCGATAGTAGCCGTTGCGCTGAGCATGATAAACAGGGGCGAGTGCTGCGAGGGGATAAAGGCGCTGGGTCATATAGTAAACGAAAAGGGGGACAGCTACACCTCAAGAGACCTTTCCTTTGGCTTTGGCCCAAGGCTGAACGCCGCAGGCAGGATGGAGGATGCGAGCATATGCGTTGAGCTGCTCTGCACCGAGGACGCAAAAAAGGCCGCCGAGGCCGCCGAGCTGCTCAATGAGCTTAACCGCCGCCGTCAGGCGGAAGAGGGAGGAATAGTTGACTCCGCCGCAAGGATGGTCGAGGACATGGATCTCACGCGCGGGCGCTCGATAGTGCTCAGCTCGCCGGATTGGAACCCGGGCGTCATAGGCATTGCTGCGGCGAGGATAGCGGAAAGATATTACAGGCCTACGCTGCTGTTTTCCGAAAAGGACGGCGTGCTCACCGGCTCTGCCCGCTCGGTGCCGGGGGTAGACCTGTATAAGGCGCTCAACGCAAACAACAGGTTCTTTACCCGCTTTGGCGGCCACGCTTATGCCGCGGGCGTAACGATGCCCTCGGAGTGCCTTGAAGAGTTCCGCGCTTCGCTGGACGATACCTTTCGCTCCACCGTTGCGGACGAGCTTTTCATACCGCGGCGCAGCTACGAGGCAGAAATAGAGCTTTCGGAGCTTACGCTGCCGATGGTGGAGGAGCTGGAGCTGCTCGCTCCCTTCGGCGAGGGAAACCCGGAGCCTGCCTTCAGAACCGACGGCATGCTGCTTCGGGGGATAAAACGGGTAGGTTCGGCTGAAAACCACATAAAGGCCACCGCAGTAAAGGACGACAGATATGTAGATCTGATAGCTTTTTCGCAGGGACACAGGTTTCGCGAGCTTGCAGATATGGGGCGCTGCGATGCGATATATACCCCGACCGTGAACCAATGGAACGGCATGCGCTCCGTGCAGCTTCGCGTGCGGGATATGCGCCCCGCACCGATAGAGGAGCCCAAGGCGTTTATGGAGGAGCGAAGAGATAAATTTCTTGATGCATTCTCGAGAAATATATTGTATAATACAGGGCATGGCATAAATCCTGAGATGGATGAGGCAGAGAGTATTGCTTTAGCGCTGAGCGGCTCGATAGCCGGAACCATGATACTCTGCTTTACCCCGGGCGGAGCGGCGGAGCTGATAGCGGAGCTTACGGAAAGCGGGCTTTTCAGGCGGCTTGATGCCGTTTTTGGCGCGAACCGCCCGTTTCCGTGCGGCTACCATACCGCGGTTTTTGCCCCGGTGATAGATGAGCTGAAGCTGTCACGATTCCATCGCGTATTCATGTACGACAGCAGCGATGCGGGCATCGCCGGGCGGCTGTCTGCGCTTGCGCCGGGCGTTGAGGTGGTGCCGGGGAAGAGCTGCCCGCTTGACGAGTTCGCGTCCCTTGTGCCGGATAGGAGCCTGGTAGCGGCCTGCTATAAGGCCATGCGCTCGAGTGAGCGAATGTTCTTCAACCGCGATGAGCTCATAGATTATTTGGCCTCGGTAGCTAAGGTGCCCGTATACATGGCGCGGCTCGGCGAAAGGGTCATCGAGGAGCTGAACTTTATAGACACCTCGGACGGCATACGCCTTGTAAAGAACCCGCCGCAGCGCGACCTCATGGAAAGCGAGACCTACGCCGCGGCTCACAGGCTGCTGTTTGTGGAATAAACGCAAATATAGCGAATATAAATCACTGTCATATACAATAACTGGAGGAACAATAAGATGGATCTTAAAACCGCCGTGCGCTCTATTCCCGATTTTCCGAAGCCCGGTATACTTTTCCGGGATGTTACCACCCTGTTTCAGGATCCGGAGGCGTTCAAGCAACTCATTGACGAGCTGGCAAAGAGCCTTGAGGGGAAACAGGTAGACCTTGTTGTAGGGCCTGAGGCGAGGGGATTCGTTGTGGGCTCTGCCCTTGCCTATGCGCTCAATGCCGGGCTGGTTCTGGCGAGGAAGCCGGGCAAGCTCCCCTGTGAGTCGCTGCGCTATGAGTACGCGCTGGAATACGGCACCGACTCGCTGGAGATACACGTTGGCGCGATAAAGCCCGGCCAAAAGGTAGTCGTCGTGGACGATCTTCTCGCAACCGGCGGCACCTGCCTTGCAACGATAAAACTGGTAGAAGAGATGGGCGGCGAGATAGTCGGCGCGCGCTTTGCAATAGAGCTTGCCTCGGAGTGCGACGGCAGGAAGAACCTCAGCGGCTACGACGTACATTCCGCAATAATATACTGATAGGATAGCACTTTATGAAATCAACGGTGCACGCCGTTGATTTCTGTTATTATATACAATAGCAAGCGAAAGACCCGGAAGGAGGGAAAGCATGGACAAGCTCAGGGAGATATGCTCAAAAACATTCACGCCTGAAGAAATGAATACGCTGGATCGGGCAATAGAGTTTACCAAGCAGGTACACGCCCACCAGACCCGCCATTCCGGCGAGCCATATTATATCCACCCGGAAACCGTGGCCATAATGCTGGCGCAGATGGGCATGGACAGCCACACCATACTTGCAGGGCTCATGCACGACGTCATCGAGGACGGCAAGGACATAACCTACGAAAAGCTGGCGGCGATGTTCGGCGAGGATATAGCCGGCATGGTAGACGGGGTCACAAAGCTGACGAAGACCGGCAAGAACGAGATGATAAGCCGGGAGGACATACAGGCCGAGAGCTTCCGCAAGATGTTTTTGGCGATAGCAAATGACATACGGGTGGTCATAATCAAGCTGAACGACAGGCTGCATAATATGCGCACATTGCAGTATTGCAGCGAAGAGAAACAGATACGCAAGGCGCGAGAAACGCTGGATATATACGCTCCGCTTGCGCACCGCTTCGGAATGGGCGCCATGAAGTGCGAGCTTGAGGATCTCTGTATGAAGTACCTCTGGCCGGATGAGTACCGAAAGCTGGAGCAGGACATGATACCCTATCAGGAGGAGCGTATGCGCACCCTGAAAAAGGCCATGGAGGAGATCGAAAAGGCGCTCAAGGACGAGGGGATAGAGGCAACGCTCTCGGGCCGTCCAAAGCACTTTTACAGTATATACAAAAAAATCGTTCGCCAGCAGAAGACCATAAACGAGATATACGACCTGATTGCAATAAGGGTCATCGTCAATACGGTGAACGACTGCTACGCCACCCTTGGCATAATCCATTCGATTTGGAAGCCGATGCCGGGGCGGTTTAAGGACTATATAGCGATGCCCAAGACCAATATGTACAGGTCGCTGCATACAACGCTGTTTTCAAACGATGGAATGGGCATGCCGTTTGAGGTGCAGATAAGGACGCCGGAAATGCACAAGGCTGCGGAATACGGTATAGCGGCGCATTGGATGTATAAGGAGGGGCGCACCAATCAGGATGAGCTGGACAGCAAGCTGGCCTGGCTGCGCGAGGCGCTCTCGATGGAGGCGGATTCCAACACCACGAGGGAGTTTATTGAAAACATACGCAACGACTTTTTCGGAGACTATGTGTATGTGCTCACCCCGCAGGGCAAGATAATCGACCTCGTTACCGGCTCAACGCCGATAGATTTTGCGTACAGGATACATTCAAATGTCGGTAACCACGTTCAGCATGCAAAGGTAAACGGCGCTCTGGTCCGCCTTGACTATAAGCTGAAGAACAACGACGTTGTTGAGATACTCACATCACCAAATGCTACGCCGAGCTATGACTGGCTGAAGATCGCCAAAACACAGCAGGCGAAGTCCAAAATACGCACATGGTTCAAAAAGGCAAACCGCGAGGAGAACATACAGCGCGGAAAGGACATGCTCTCCGAGGCGCTTAAGCGTCAGGGCGCACAGCTGAGCGACTTTACCGGCAAAAAGGAATACTTTGAGGATATACTCAAGCGGTTCAATATGTCGGATCTTGACGACGTTTACGCATCGATAGGCTACGGCGGCATAACCACAGGGCAGGTAACCAACAAGCTGCTGGAGCAGGCCAAGAAGGAGGCAAAGGCGGCTGCCGCAGCGGAGCGCCTTGAGCGGCTGGAGGAGGAGCAGAGCAGGCCGGAGAACCGCAGCGGCGGCAAGGGCGTAATAGTTGAAGGGGATACCGGTATGGTGGTGCGCTTTGCACGCTGCTGCACGCCGCTGCCCGGAGACGACATAATAGGCTACATTACCCGCGGGCGCGGTGTATCAATACACCGCAGGGACTGCCCGAACATAGAAGAACTCATGATGGATTCCGACAGGATAGTTCGGGCAGAGTGGGCGAGCAACGCCAAGAGCAGCTATACCGCGACCATACAGGTCGTCGGCGGCGAGCGAACCGGCCTGCTTATGGACGTTTCGCAGGTGCTTGCGGGCATGAATATAAGCATAAGAGCGATGACTGCGAAGGCGGAGAAGGCCAACGCGAGCATAATCCAAATACAGCTTTCCTTTGACGTATCCAGCACCGAGCAGCTCAACAATATAATCAAGAGCATGCGCAAGGTGCGCTCCGTCAAGGAGGTATACAGGGTAAATCAATAATAATTTCGGGAGAAGAGTATGCGCGCAGTGGTTCAAAGAGTGGCCGAGGCATCGGTCAGCATATGCGGCAGCGTAAAGGGCAGCATAGGCCGCGGGTTTATGGTGCTGCTTGGCGTTGAGGACACTGACGAGAACGCAGACCTCGACTATATCTGCGAAAAGCTGATAGGCCTCAGGGTATTTGAGGACGGAGAGGGGAAGATGAACCTCTCCGTGACGGACGTTGGCGGCGAGATACTGCTCATATCACAGTTTACGCTGTACGGTGACGCGAGAAAGGGCAGACGCCCGAGCTTTATAAAGGCCGCGAGGCCGGAGAAGGCGATACCGCTGTACGAGGCGGCGATAGCGCGGCTGAGCGAGGCGGTGCCGGTGAGCTGCGGCGAGTTTGGGGCGGATATGCAGGTCAGCCTTACAAACGATGGGCCGGTCACGATACTTTTGGACAGCAAGAGAACATTTTGATATGCAGGAGGGAGAAAAAATGAGAGATATAACTGTAAACAGCATAGAAACGGGGCCGCTCAGCGTAAACACCTATTTCGTAGGGCTGTCCGGCAGCGGGGAGTGTATAGTCATAGATCCGGCTGACGCAAAAAAGGTCAGCGAGTATCTTGAAAAAAACGGCCTCAGGTGCAGCACCGTGCTGCTGACGCACTGCCACTTTGACCACATACTCGGCGTACCCGAGCTGCAAAAGAAGGGCATGAGGGTATACATAGGCGAATATGACGAGGCAGGGCTTAGGGATAAGGCGATAAACCTTACGTTCCGCAGCATAGAGCCGTTTTATGCAGACGTAAAGCTAAAGGACGGGGACGTCGTGCATGAGGCGGGGCTGGAGCTACGAGTGCTGCATACCCCGGGGCACACGCCGGGCGGCGTATCTTATGTGCTGGATGAAAAGCAGTGTGTGTTCGTTGGGGATACGCTTTTTCGAAGGAGCATTGGCAGAACGGACTTTGCCTATGGCAGCTATGAGAATATAATAAGCTCGATAAAGAACAAGCTGTTTGCAATAGACGGCAATTACACGGTCTACCCGGGACACGGCCCCGCAACTACGTTGGACGATGAGCGCACGGGCAACTCGTATGTTAAATAGACCGAGGGGAGGAGCATGATAACTGTTCATACCGACCACCCCGAGTTCATAAACGACCTCGGCGAGGTAATAAGGCTGTATGTCCCGACGGAGGAGGTAGCACTGGCGGAGGGCGAGGTATCTTCCGTATATGCGGTGCTCGAGGAGCGCGGCGAGACATGGCGCGCAATATGCCGCGTTGAGCTGCCGGAGGGCAGGACGGAATACACATACGAAAGCCCCGCTGCGGCGGGAGGCGAGCTGAACCGCAAGCGGTATAGAAAGCGTTACCTGAAGATCGCGGTGTTCCGTGCGCTGGGCAGGGTATATGAAGACGCGAAGCTGCCCTGGGGAAGCCTTACCGGAATACGCCCTACGAGGCTGCTGCGCGAGCTCATCGAGGAAAAGGGCGAGGCGGAGGCGCTGCGCTTTATGGCGGAGGAATTTGACGTTACGCCGGAAAAGCTGACCCTTGCAAAGGAAATAGTAGATATACAGCGGCCGTTTATGGATGTATCGGAAAAAGATGTGGACGTTTATATCGGCGTACCCTTCTGCAAAACGCGGTGTCTGTATTGCTCCTTTGCCTCCGGCGTAAGGACGCAAAAGACCGACATGGCGGCGTATATAGCGGCGCTGAAGGAGGACATACGCCTCGGCGCAACCATTGCGAGGGACTGCGGCTACGGTATACGCAGCATGTATATGGGCGGCGGCACGCCCACGGTGCTCACCGAGGGCGAGCTTGAGGAGGTGCTTGGCTTTGCAATAGCGCAGTACGGTGGCTTCGGGCGGGAGCTTACGGTTGAGGCGGGCAGGCCGGATACCATAACGGGAAAAAAGCTGGAAATAATCAAGTCGCTTGGCACGGATAGAATATCTATAAACCCGCAGACCATGTGCGAAAGGACGCTGGAGCTTGTCGGTAGGAGTCACACGCCGGGGGATATTGCTGATTGCATGGAAATGGCGCGCGCCATAGGCTTTGACAGCATAAATATGGATGTTATAGCGGGGCTGCCGGGGGAGACGCTCGGCGACATGGAGCATACGCTCTCTGAAATATATAAGCTCAAGCCGGACAACCTTACGGTGCATACCCTTGCGATAAAGCGCTCCTCGCGCCTGAAGCAGAGCCTTGGCAGCTATGAGCTGCCAGATGGCGATACCGTTGAAAAAATGGTTCAGCTCGGCATGGAATATGCACGAAAAATGGGCATGGCGCCGTATTATATGTACCGGCAGAAGTACATGAGCGGCAACCTTGAAAACGTTGGCTACGCAAAGCCGGGCAAGGTGTGCATGTACAATATAGACATGATGGAGGAAACGACATCCATCATGGCGCATGGCGCGGGGGCGATGACCAAGCGCATATTCGACGGCGAATGTCGCGTTGAGCGCATACCCAACCCAAAGGACATTAGCACCTATATTGCAAAGCTGAATACCGTTGCGGAGGAAAAGCGGGAGCTATATTTGAAACAGTAACTTCCTTGACAATTTTATGCTGCGGCTATATAATGAACCAGATATCGGCATTGAACGGAAGAGCGGCGGGATATCCCCCACACAAGAGAGCGGGGACGAGGCTGAAAGCCCCGCGGAGGGTACGCCGGAGACACCCGGGAGCCGGCAGGAGAAAAGCCTGCCCGCGTGGCTCGCGTTAAGGGCTTTGAGCCGGGGCTTGTTTGAGCCCAATTAGGGTGGTACCGCGGGTCTCCCGTCCCTTATGAGGATGAGAGCCCTTTTTATTTATAAAAAAGAATGTGAGGACGAGCAATGGCAATTCAGGCGCCAAAGGGCACAAAGGACGTTACCCCTGGCGAGAGCTTCAAATGGCAGTACATTGAGAAGATCGCGCGGGAGACCTGCGACGATTTCGGTTTCAACGAGATACGCACGCCGGTTATCGAGCATACCGAGCTTTTTCTGCGGGGCGTTGGCGATACTACCGACATAGTGCAAAAGGAAATGTACACCTTTGACGACAAGGGCGGCAGGTCAATAACCCTAAAGCCCGAGGGCACCGCGGGCGCGGCGAGAATGTTCATCGAGAACAACCTGTTTAACGACCCGCAGCCCACAAAGATGTATTATCTCTACTGCCCCGTTTTCCGCTATGATAAGCCGCAGGCCGGGCGGCTGCGCGAGCATCACCAGTTCGGCGTTGAGGTGTACGGCGCGCCGAGGGCGAGCATAGACGCCGAGTGCATACAGCTTGCAATGACCGTATTGGGCAAGGTCGGCGTGAAGGGGCTTTCTGTAAACATAAACAGCATAGGCTGCCCGGAGTGCAGGCCGGAATATAACCGCAGGCTGAAGGAATACCTCCGCAGCAATTACGACGGCCTCTGCGAGACCTGCAAAAGCCGCTTTGAAAAGAACCCGCTCCGCATACTGGACTGCAAGGAGGAAAAGTGCAGGCAGATATGCGAGGGCGCGCCAACCATACTGGACTGCCTCTGCGATGACTGCCGGGTGCACTTTGAGGAGCTCAAGGGCTGTTTGGATAGCCTGAGCATACAGTATAAGGTGGATCCATTTATAGTTCGCGGGCTGGATTACTACACCAAGACCGTGTTTGAGATAATCGCGAACAGCGAAGGGTATTCCGGAACGGTATGCGGCGGCGGAAGATATGACGGGCTGCTGGAGCAGCTCGGCGGCCCAAATCTCCCCGGGATAGGCTTCGGAATGGGCATGGAGAGGCTGCTGCTCATAGCGGAGCTTTCCGGCACCGAAATACCAAAGCCGCGCAGCGTTGAGGTGTATGTCGCCGCGATGGGCGATGAGGCGCGCAGGGTCGGCTTTACACTAACGGCCAGCCTTAGGGCTGAGGGCGTAAAGACCGAGTTTGACCACATCGGCAAGAGCTTCAAGGCGCAGTTTAAGTACGCCAACAAAATAGGCGCAAGGTTTGTGGCGATACTGGGAGATGACGAGCTGGAGCGGGGCGAGGTAAAGCTAAAGGATATGGAAACCGGGGACGAGGGCTATGTGCCAATATCGGCCCTTGGAAGTAGAGTAAAACAAATTTTAAGATAAGGAAGGAAAAGTAAAATGGCTGAACTGCTTAACGGATGGAAGCGCACGCATTACTGCGCAGAGCCTGCTGCAAACGAGGTAGGCAAGGAAATGGTGCTGATGGGCTGGGCAGGCACATGGCGCAACCTTGGCTCGCTGATATTCATAGGGCTGAGGGACCGCACGGGCACTATGCAGGTGACCTTTAACGAGAGCGAGCTCCCAAAGGATGTATTCGAAAAGGCAGAGACTATCCGCAGCGAATACGTCATTGCCGTAAAGGGCGTGCTGGCGAAGCGCGACGAAAAGATGGTCAACAAGAACATGAAGACCGGCGAGCTGGAGCTTATCGCGAAGGAGCTTAAGATACTCGGCGTTGCCGAAACTCCACCCTTCTATATCGACGACAACGTGAACGCAGCGGAGCAGCTTCGCTTGAAGTACCGCTACCTTGACCTGCGCCGTCCCTGCATGCAGGCGAACCTGCTCATGCGCAGCAAGATAACCAAAATCACACACGAATACTTTGCGGAGCAGGGCTTTATTGAAATAGAGACGCCGACCCTCTGCAAGAGCACGCCCGAGGGCGCGAGGGACTATCTGGTTCCCAGCCGCGTTCAGCCCGGCAAGTTTTATGCGCTGCCTCAGAGCCCGCAGATATTCAAGCAGCTGCTCATGCTCTCCGGTTTTGACCGCTATATGCAGATCGCCCGCTGCTACCGCGACGAGGATCTGAGGGCAGACCGCCAGCCGGAGTTCACCCAGATCGACCTCGAAATGTCCTTCGTGGAGCAGGACGACGTTATGCGGGTTCAGGAGGGCTTCATAAAGAAGCTGATGAAGGAAACGCTGGATGTCGATGTTCAGCTTCCGCTGCCCCGCATAACTTGGCAGGATGCCATGGATCGCTACGGCTCGGACAAGCCGGATACCCGCTTTGGCCTTGAGTTTGTAAACGTAAGCGACCTAGTTGCGGATTGCGGCTTTGCAGCCTTTGCGGATGCGGTAAAGTGCGGCGGCTCGGTGCGCTGCATAAACGTTGAGGGCGGCGTTGACCAGTTCACCCGCAAGCAGATAGATGCGCTTGGCGACCTTGTAAAGACATACAGGGCGAAGGGTCTTGCGTGGATGAGCATGAAGCCGGAGGGGATGCAGTGCTCCTTTGCAAAGTTCCTTACCGAGGAGCAGATAAAGGCGATACAGCAGCGTACAAACGCCAAGACCGGCGATATAATCTTCTTTGTTGCAGACGCAAAGGACGCGGTAGTATACCAGTCCCTCGGCGCGCTGCGCCTTGAGCTTGGCCGCAGGCTTGGCCTAATGGACGATACCAAGTTCAATTTCCTCTGGGTCACAGAGTTCCCGCAGTTTGAATGGAGCGAGGAGGACAACAGGTATTACGCAATGCACCACCCCTTCACCTCCCCGATGGATGAGGATCTTCCCCTGCTGGATACCGATCAGGGCAAGGTTCGCGCAAAGGCCTACGATATCGTGCTCAACGGCAACGAGATAGGCGGCGGCTCGATCCGTATCCATTCCCCCGAGGTTCAGGAGAAAATGTTTGAAAAGCTGGGCTTCACAAAGGAGGAGGCTTGGGAGCGCTTTGGCTTCCTGATGGGCGCCTTCAAGTATGGCACACCCCCACACGGCGGCCTTGCATACGGCCTTGACAGGATCGCGATGCTCATTACCAAGGCGCAGAGTATACGCGACGTTATAGCCTTCCCAAAGGTGCAGACGGCCTCCTGTCTCATGTCCGGATGCCCGGATATTGTCGACGAGGCGCAGCTTGAGGAGCTGCACATCGCGACGGTTGTCGATAAGGAGTAGGACGTATGGCAGCAGAGAAGCTTCGTCAAACCGGAAAGGTAGTTGAGCTGAAGGGCAGAATGGCAGTTGTGCGCTTTCAGCGCAGCGATGCCTGCGGGCATTGCAATGCCTGCTTCCACTTTGGCTCGAACGAGGCGGATGTTGAAATAGAGAACGACTGCGGGGCGGAGCTTGGCGATATAGTTGCCATAGAGCTTCACAGCGGCAGCATGTTCAAGGCGAGCGCCATAGCCTATGGGATACCACTCATAGGGCTGGTGCTGGGGGTATATGCGGGCAGCAGAATAAGCAATATGTTTGCCGTAATCGGCGGCGTGCTGCTTTGCTGCGGCACATACTTCGTGCTCAAGGGGCTGGATCCCAAGTTTGCAAAAATGCGGGAGTTTAAGCCGAGAATGATTGAAATAGTAGGCCACGAGGAAACCGAAAGATGATACAGCTTGACCTGATACGCAAAACCGCGCCGGATGTGGCGGAGGCTATGGAAAAGGAGCTCATGCGCCAGCGGCGCAATATAGAGCTTATAGCCTCGGAAAACTTCGTGTCGCCGGCGGTGATGGCGGCAATGGGAAGCCACCTTACCAACAAATATGCGGAGGGATACCCGGATAAGCGTTATTACGGCGGCTGTGAATACGTTGACGTCGTGGAAAACATTGCGCGGGAAAGAGCCTGCGCCCTCTTTGGTGCGGAGCATGCCAATGTGCAGTCGCACTGCGGCTCCTCCGCTAACTTTACCGTGTATTTCGCGCTGCTTCAGCCAGGAGATAAGGTCTTGGGAATGGATCTGAGCCACGGCGGGCACCTTACCCACGGCAGCCCCGTAAATATGTCCGGCAGGTATTACGACTTCTATTCCTACGGCTTAGAGCCGGGAACGGAGCGCATAGACTACGATGACGTACGTAAAAAGGCGCTTGAAATAAGGCCGAAGCTGATCATAGCGGGGGCGTCCGCATACCCGAGGGAAATAGACTTCTCAAGGTTCCGCGAGATAGCGGACGAGGTGGGCGCGCTGCTCATGGTGGATATGGCGCACGTTGCCGGCCTTGTTGCAGCGGGGCTGCATATGAATCCCGTACCGTATGCCGACGTTGTGACCACGACGACTCACAAGACGCTTCGGGGTCCAAGGGGCGGGCTGATACTCTGCAAGAACAAATTTGCAAACGCTATCGACAAGGCGATATTCCCGGGAACGCAGGGCGGGCCGCTGATGCATGTGATCGCCGCAAAGGCGGTGTGCCTTGAGGAGGCGCAGCGGCCGGAGTTTCGGGAGTATCAGCAGCGAGTGATAGACAACGCCAGGGCTCTTGGCGAGAGCCTGAGCGCCGAGGGGATAAGGCTGGTATCCGGCGGGACCGACAATCACCTGCTGCTGCTGGATTTTGGCGCAGACGGGCGCACCGGCAAGGAGGTCGAAGCGCTGCTCGACCGGGCGAATATAACTGTAAACAAGAACAGCGTGCCAAACGAAACGAGGAGCCTTGCCGTTACCAGCGGCATAAGGGTCGGAACGCCTGCGGCGACCACGAGAGGGCTTGGCAGGGATGATTTTGCTCTTATAGGCAGGCTGATAGCGGATGTAGTGCATAACGGCGAGGAGGCCATCGGCCGCGTTGCCGCCGAGGTAAAGCGCATCACGGACAAATACCCGCTCTATCCGGGCGAGTAAGGCAAAACAAGCTAAATAAAACGATTCTCCGTTTTTATAGGAGGATCGTTTTTTGCAGTTTGGCAGATGATTGAATGTGACGATGCTTATTCGCTTTTTAGCGAGAAAGCATCATTTGTCGCAGACTTACAACACGGCAAATTCGCCGAAGCTGTTTGCGCTGAGCTGAAGCATTTCGATAAACTGGCTCACGTGATAGCCGTCCGTCGCGGCGTGATGACATGTGATCGACAGCGGCAGGATGATTTTCTCCGCTTGCTTATAGAATTTTCCGGCCTCAATGGAGGGGAAATAATACGGATTATTTTCGTATGAAAGGACGGAAAAGTGCTTAAAGGTTATCCAAGGCACACAGGAGACGGTATAAGCATTTTCGGGCGGAAGCTGCCCAAATTGTGCAAGTATGCCGTGCTGCCCTCCGTGCTTCCTTTGATTATCCAGATATGCCCGATAAAATTCCGAAAAGTCATCCGTGTATTCCGTCCACATGAGCGAAAAGGTTTTGTCATCCTCGTGAAAAGAGGCATAGAGCGGCGTTAGCGTGTCGTAATAACCTAATTGCCCGTTCCTTTCGGCGATCTTGAACTCTGTTTGCTGATTCAGCAGCTTTGTAACAAGCCAGAGGTACGCCGGAAAGAATTTTAAGCCCTTGGCCTTCAAAACGGCGAGCATATTTCTGATATCAACATCAACCGTAATGGAATATCCGGTAGGCGCTATTTTGGAAAAATAATAGAATGTCTGCCCTCGTTCCCACGTTTGCGGGTCAAGAGGGGTAAAGCCGGCCTTATGCCCCATATCTATACCAATTGATAAAAGAGGCCGTGCTCGGTGCAGTACCAAAGCAGCCTTCCGTGAGCAAAGCTCGGAATACGCACCTGAAGATCCCATTCGGGATACTGCTTGCGCAGCATGAAGCTGTCCCCCGTAAGCAGAGCCACAAACGCAATATAATGCTCCTTGGTCATCGGGTGCTCGCTGGTTATGAAATAATCGTTTTCAACGACCTCAACGGAGAGCCTTTCGTTATCGTTCGCTTTCTGCGGCTGGATCGCCTTTAGCTTTTTGCCGCAGCAGGAAACAGCCGTGTCCGTCATTGCGGTGATAACATTTCCACAGACCGTGCAAATATAAAAGCTCAATTTTTTCATGTTTCCTCCTAATGCCTCGTTTGTATCCAATTCTCCGGAAAGCAGGCTTTCTAAATCGACGTTGAGTATCCTCGACAGATCCGGGAGCAATGAGACATCCGGACAGCCCAATCCTCGTTCCCATTTTGAAACGGCCTTATCGCTTACGTTTATTTGATTTGCCAATTCCAGCTGGGTCAGGTGGTTTCCAGTTCTCAGCTTATGGATAAGCTGACCGATCTTTGAATTATCCAAGGCAGAGCCTCCTTGCTTGTTTATTTCTACGCCTAATTATAGAATTACATAACGCAGCTTTCAATCAACGCTCCGTAGAGCGGGAATTAAAACCGA
Source organism: Acutalibacteraceae bacterium (assembly GCA_963640685.1). Taxonomy (GTDB): domain Bacteria; phylum Bacillota; class Clostridia; order Christensenellales; family CAG-138; genus SFEL01. The sequence continues at coordinate 5,453 of CAVIAA010000011.1, read as the reverse complement.
GAGTTTCTAAAAACACAAAAGCGACCCGCGTCAAGCGAGCCGCTTTTGATATTTACGGAAGGGTCGGTTTAGCTTTCGCTGCTGTTTTCGTCGGTGGGCTGCTCGGCTTCAAGCGGATGAGTTTCATCTACGATGAGCTGCTTATTGCAGCTTGGGCAGTGCGTTGGAACGCCGCCGCGAACCTTCATCAGCCGCGCCCCGCAGAAGGGGCAGCGGTAAAGCACGAGCGCCTGGCCATAGCCGCCGACGATGCAGACTATCGCCGTAAGGTATGCCGCAACGAGGCTTACCTTCATCAGGTACAGCGCGGCGAGTATGCCGAGCAGCGGAACTATTTTGAGTATATTGTAGCTGAGCATCAGCTTGCTCTTGAGCTTATCCATATCCATTACGAAAGCCCAACCTTTCTGTATACCTTGCGAAGAGTTCTGCGCGCCTGAGCGGAGGCCTTCTCTGCGCCGTCCGCCATTATCTTTTCAAGGTAATCCTTATCCGAAAGTATGCGCTTGTATTCGCCCTGAACAGGCTCAAGGCCGGCAATGACCGCCTCTGCGACCTCTGTCTTAAGGCTGCCGTAGCCCAGCCCGTCAAAGTGCTTTACCGCCTCCTCCATCGTCAGGCCGGTAAATGAGGTATATATCGAGAGCAGGTTGGATACGCCGGGCTTGTTTTCAGGGTCAAAGGCGATAAAGGTGTCGCTGTCCGTGACTGCACGCTTGAATTTTTTCATTATGACCGCGGGATCGTCCATTATCGCAACAAAGCCGTTCGGGTTGGGGTCGGACTTGCTCATCTTCATTGAAGGATCCTGAAGGCTCATGACCCTTGCGCCAAACTTGGGTATAAAGCCCTCCGGCACGGTAAAGGTGTCGCCGTAGGCGTTGTTGAAGCGTATGGCAATGTCGCGGGCGATCTCGATGTGCTGCTTTTGATCAGCGCCTACCGGAACGAGGTCGCTCTGATAAAGCAGTATGTCCCCCGCCATGAGCACGGGGTAGGTGAACAGGCCTGCGTTTATGTTGTCCGCGTGCTTGGCGGATTTATCCTTGAATTGGGTCATTCGGGAAAGCTCGCCCATGTAGGTATTGCAGCAAAGCACCCAGTTCAGCTCCGCATGCTCGTGAACGTGGGACTGCACAAAAAGGACGGACCTTTCGGGGTCGATGCCGCAGGCAAGCAGCAGGGCGATGGTCTCGGTGGATCTGCGCCTGAGCTCGGCGGGGTCCTGACGGACGGTCAGGGCGTGAAGATTCGCGACGCAGTAATAGCAAAGCCTATCCTCCGTTTGCAGGAGCTTCCAGTTTTTTAGCGCGCCGACGTAGTTGCCAAGGGTGGGCGAGCCGGAGGGCTGTATGCCGCTGAGTACCGTTTTTCTTTCCTGTTCTGCCATTTTTGCTTTTATGTAACCTCCGTTGTATTACAGATGATCGGTATTGTATATATCCAAGTCATTATACTTTATTTGCGGCCGGATAGCAACATTCCCTTGTTTGCGCTTTTGTGCAATGCTACAATGTATAACGTATTAGACGTTAAAAAGGGGAAAGCAGCAATGAGCCATCGCGCACTTTACAGGCAATATCGTCCTGCGACCTTTTCCGAGATGATAGGGCAGGAGCATATAACGACGATACTGAAAAATCAGGTGCAGTCCGGAACTACGGCACATGCATATATTTTTGCAGGAACGCGGGGAACGGGAAAGACCAGCGCCGCGAGGATACTTGCCCGCGCCGTGAATTGCGAAAGCCCGCAGGACGGAGAGCCCTGCGGCTGCTGCCGCGCCTGCAGAATATCCTCAACGGAGTGTGCCGATATAATCGAGCTGGACGCTGCGAGCAACAACGGCGTGGACGATATAAGGGATATGATAGAGAAGGCGAGGTTCATGCCGCTTGAGCTGAGCCACAAGGTGTATATAATCGACGAAGCGCACGCGCTGAGCAACCAGGCCTTTAACGCACTGCTGAAAACGCTGGAGGAGCCGCCGCCGCATGTTATGTTCATATTGGCGACGACGGAGCCGCACAAGCTGCTTGCAACCATTATCTCGCGCTGTCAGCGCATGGATTTTCACAGGCTGAGCGTGAGCGATATGATAAAGCGCACGGAGGAGGTGCTCAGGCAGGAAAATGCCGAGATAGAGCACGACGGCCTGCTGGCGATAGCCCGCGCGGCGGATGGCGGCATGAGGGACTGCCTTTCGCTTGCGGATCAGTGCCTTTCCTTCTGCGGCAGCCACGTGAGCACGGCGGATGTGTACAGCGTGCTTGGGAGCACCGAGGACGGCTTTTTATTTGAAATGGCAGAGGCAATACTCGCGGGCGACCCCCAAAAGGCGCTGGAGCTGCTGGACAGGATAGTTCGCGAGGGACGGGATTTGAAGGTGTTCCTTCACGACATGACGCAGCATATGCGCGCCCTGCTGCTCGCTAAGCTGTGCGGCCACTGCAGCGATATACTGGACTGCACCGAGGACGCGATGAAGCGATATGAGGAGCAGGCGAAGAACGCTGGAGAAACAAGGCTGCTTCGGAGCAGCGAGCTGCTGCTTCAGGCGGAGGGCAAGCTGCGCACCATAACCATGCCACGAACCCTGATAGAAAGCGTTATCGTGCGCCTTGCAACGCCGGAGGAAAAGAAGACTCTGGATGATATGCTGGAGCGGATAGAGCTGCTTGAGCGGCAGGTAAAGGAGGGCGCGGTGCCGGCTAAACCGGAGCCGGATGAATATCCCTGCGATTACGGGTTTGAGGAGCCGCCTGAGCCGCAGGATGCGCCGCCGTTTGACATCGACGAGATGCCAATAAAAAAGCCGGAGCCGCCGAAGGAAAAACAGAAAACGGACGAGCCTGCGTCAAGGGCGAAGACGGCAACAACGGCAGGCCAGCTGTGGAGCAAAATAACCGAAAAGCTGAGAGAAACCGAGCGGGCGATGGCAACGGTTTGCGAAAAATGCTCCGGCACTGCGTTGAACGGCAACGTGATCGAGGTGCGCTTTGCCAGCGCGGCGCTGTATAACATAATGAATACCCCCGCAGCGCTGGAAAAGGTAAACGCCGCCGCAAAGGAGGCAGCGCCGGGCTATACAGTGCGCATACTGCAGGGCGCCGCAGGGGAGGACACGGAAAGCCGGGGACGGGCGCTTTTCGGCAGCGCATTTAGAATTGAGGAATAGGTTGAATATCATTGCGGAATGTGATACAATCACAGTAAGTATGATTTCGGAGGTTCTTGAATGGCAAGAGGCGGTTTTCCCGGCATGGGCGGGGCGAATATGCAGCAGCTGATGAAGCAGGCGCAGAAGATGCAGCAGGATATGCAGCGTATTCAGCAGGAGCTGCAGGAGCGCGAGTTCACGGCAACCGTGGGCGGCGGCGCCGTAAAGGCTACGGCCTACGGCAGCAAGCAGATGAAATCCATAGAGATATCGCCCGACTGCGTTGACCCCGAGGACGTCGAAATGCTTCAGGATTTGGTGCTTTCCGCCGTAAATGAGGCAATGCGCATGGCGGACGAGGCAACGGCCTCCGAAATGGGCAAGTTTACCGGCGGAATGGGCTTGGGTCTGTAAAGCTATGGCGGCGGACCCGATAAGCAACCTTACGGCGCAGCTCTGCAGGCTCCCCGGCGTTGGGGCGAAGAGCGCCCAGCGTCTTGCATACTTCATACTGGACATGCCGGAGGACGGGGCAAGGGAGATCGCAAGAGCGATAAACGACGCGAGGGACAAGATACACCATTGCCCGATATGCGGCAGCTATACCGATACCGACCCCTGTGCAATATGCAGGGATCAAAGCCGCAAAACCGGCGTGATATGCGTCGTAAAGGATGCGCGCGACATCGCCGTGATGGAAAAAATGCGGGAGTTTCGCGGCGAATACCATGTTTTAGGCGGGGTGATATCCCCGATGGACGGCGTTGGGCCGGAGGATATACGCATAAAGGAGCTTTTGCAGCGTATAGATGAGGGCGGGGTCAAGGAGGTAATACTCGCAACCAACCCCGACGTTGAAGGAGAGGCTACCGCGGTATACATATCCAAGCTGCTAAAGCAGCGCGGGGTTCGGGCAACGAGAATTGCCCACGGAATACCGATAGGCGGCAACCTTGAGTATGTGGACGAGATGACGCTGCTCAAGGCAATGGAAGGCAGAAGGGAAATGTAGAGTTTTTTTAAGCCAAATGCAACCTTTTGCCATGCTCATGTGTTTTATTTTTAGGAAACCAGAAAGGAGAGGCATTATGAAACGCATAACCGCGCTGTCCACCCTTGCTGTGGCAGCAATGGCGCTGATGATCGGCCGGGCTTTTCCGGCAAGCGTTATGAGCGATGACCGAATAATGGCAGACGTGCGGCAGAGCTACCGCAGCGCCTCCCTTGTGGTTGCGGGCGAATGTATCGAAAAGCTCGGCTCGGGCAGCGATACTCGCAGCCGCATACATATAAACGAGGTAATTGCGGGCAGTGCCGGCGTTGGGGACGATGTCCTCGTAAAGGGTAGCTATGAGCCGGGCAGGGAATACCTGCTCTACCTTGCCGAAGGCGAGGACGTGAACTACGCCGAGGACGTTATCGAATACGTTTCAACCTCGGCCGACAGTTTTGTTATCGACGGCGACAACGTTGAGTACGGCGGGGCAAGCATCAGCCTGACCGAATTTGAAAAGGAAATGGACGAAGTATCAAGGGTTATCACCGCTCCCTCGGTAAATTATTATTACGGTAGCCTTGAGAGTCTCGTCAATGCCTCTGAAAATATCTTTATCGGTTATGTAAACAGCGTATCCGCCGCTGCAAAAACCACCTTTAGAACTCAGGACGGCGGCAGCACCGTTGAAAAAAAGGCCGCCGCGGTTCGCCTTTCCGTCAGCGTATACGGCAGCATAAAGGGCGACATGAGCTACGGCAGCACGATTGAGATAGTCAACGTCCCCTCGGTTTGCGAGAGCATGACCGATGCCGAGACCCTTCAGCCGAGGCCGATGAGCCCTGCGGATTCCGTTGCATTGCAGGATGGGGCGACCTATATCTTCTTCCTCACCGCCGATCCGGATCCGAAGCAGGACTATTGCTTCGCCGTGAATCCGATTCAGGGCTGGGCAGTGCTCGATGGCGATACCCTCAGGGTATCCGAAAAGAACGGCGCCCTCTCCGGATATAGCGACCTTTCCGCGCTGGTTGAGGATATAAACAAAATAAAATAACAGGCTTAACGCCTTGCCCCGCCCGAAAAGCGGGGCTTTTTTGTCGCAAAAATTCTTTAAAGTTCCCTATTGAAACTAAAGAAAGAATGTGTTACAACACCTTTACACGATAAATGTTGATTTATGTGTGTGATTTTGTTGAAAGGGGTTGACTGCCGGATGAACACTTGTGCCATAATCTCTGGGCAGGCAGGCAGGCAGGCAGGCAGGCAGGCAGGCAGGCAGGCAGGCAGGCAGGCAGG
>CAVIAA010000010.1:0-51875 GCA_963640685.1 Acutalibacteraceae bacterium | reverse complement strand
GTTATGAGGGGTGTGCAAAAACGCACACGGGGGGTGTTTATCGTTAAGTGGTAGAAGAAAGCTGTCGTTATGTTGTATCAAATTAGACACGGCAACAGAGCCGTCCTCTGACAGCGGGCGGCTTTTTTGCTGCGCAAAAGCTGCGGTCTTAATTAAGAATTAATGATTTATGCAGTTTTATGTTAAGGTGTTTTTTGATATGCTTTGATATGCGGAGGTGAGGTAATGTACAACATTCTTGTGTGTGACGATGACAGGGATATACGGAATGCGCTTAAAATATATCTTTCCGGCGAGGGCTACGGCATTGTTGAGGCGGCAAACGGCAGCGAAGCACTGGAGAGGCTCGCTGCGGAGGAAATACATCTTGTGCTGATGGATATAATGATGCCGTTGATGGACGGCATGACGGCAACGGCCAGAATAAGGCAGGAGAGCAACGTTCCGGTAATATTGCTTACAGCCAAGGGAGAGGATATGGACAAGGTCGCGGGGCTTACCGTCGGCGCGGACGACTACGTTACCAAGCCATTTAATCCGCTGGAGGTGATAGCAAGGGTAAAGGCACAGCTTCGCCGCTATGCCTATCTCGGCGGGATAAAGGCGCAGCCGCCAAGGACGCTGCGCTCGGGCGATATAGAGCTGGACGACGAGGCAAAGGAGGTGACCCTCTGCGGTGAGCCGGTTTCGCTTACGCCGACGGAGTACGAGATACTCAAGCTGCTGATGCAGAACCCGGGAAAGGTGTTCTCTTCAAAGGAGATATATCAAAAAATATGGAACGATGTACCAATCGGGGCGGAGGGAACCATCGCAGTTCACATACGCCACATACGGGAAAAACTGGAGATAGACCCCGGCAACCCGAGGTATGTGAAGGTCGTATGGGGAAAGGGATATAAGCTGGAGGAAGGAAAAAATGGAAGCAAGGGTCAATGACAGCAGCATTATGCATAAATTCTGGGCGCGAGCGGCGGCGTTTTTTATCTTTTGCGTTGCGGCGGGCGTTACGATATGCTGCATAGTCTACGTAGAAGCAAACTACGGCAGTGCGTGGTATGACGAAAGCAAGCTGATAATAGGCATGGCCACGGGCACGGTCGCCCTTGGCTGCTTTGTCTTTCTGCTCTGCTCCTCGGCGCATAAGGAGGGCTGCGTCGGCTGTGTGCTGCTGCGGCAGGATAAAATACCGTATGATCTGTATCTGATTTGCGCTGCAATGCTCATAGTTGGGCTGTGCGCGGTGCTGGTGGATTTTCTTCACGATCACGCAATGGAACAGTCGGCAGACAATACAAAAATCACTGTGGCGGTCATAATGGCATCATGCGCGGCTGCGCCGTTTATGGCGCTGTGCATGACAACGGCCGCACGCATAAAGACCGGCACACTGTTTAAAAATACGGTCGTATACAGGCTTTCAGCCGGCATATGCGCCGGAGTGCGCAGCACAGCGGACAGCATAAACAGCGAGTGGCGCTTTGCGCTGGCCTTTGCCGGATATATGGCAGTAAACGCCGTGTTTGCAGCGATGTTTTTCAGCCCAAGATCGCTTTCCGGCTTTGTTATGCTGCTTCTTATAAACGGCGGGATGTTCTGCTTTTTGCTGAAGTTGATAAAGCAGATGCGCGCGCTGCTGCTTGCGGGGCGGGCAATGGCTGCGGGCGACCTGAGCTATATAGTCGATACATCAAAAATGAAACGGGAGCTGCGGGAGCACGGCGATGACCTGAACAGCATAGGCCGCGGGATGTCAATCGCGGTAAATGAGCGCATGAAGAGCGAAAGGTTCAAGACCGAGCTCATAACCAACGTCAGCCACGACCTTAAAACGCCGCTGACATCCATCGTGACCTACATAGACCTGCTGCAAAAGGAGAATATTCAGGGCGAGCGGGCGGCGGAGTATATTGAGACCATCACAAGGCAGAGTAAAAAACTGAAGAAGCTGACAGAGGATCTCATAGACGCCTCAAAAGCCTCATCCGGGGCGGTAAACGTCAATATAGAGCGGGTGAACCTTTCAGAGCTGCTGCGTCAGTCAGCCGCCGAATACGGGGAGCGCATGGCGGAGGTAAATATAACACCGGTGATAATGCTGCCCGAGGAAGATATATACATCAGGGCAGACGGGAGGCTGCTCTGGCGGGTGATAGAGAACCTGCTGCAAAACATATGCAGGCACGGTATGCCGGGAACGCGGGTATACCTTGAGGCGCGGGCAGAAGGCGGAAGCGCCGCCGTGACACTTAAAAACATATCAGAACGGCAGCTGAATATCCCCGTTGAGGAGCTTTTTGAGCGGTTCGTTCAGGGGGATGAGGCAAGGAGCCGCGGAGGCAGCGGGCTTGGGCTGAGTATAGCCCAGAGCCTGACCGAGCTTATGAAGGGCGAAATGCGCCTTGCACTGGACGGTGACCTGTTCAAGGTTGAGCTGCGCTTTTGCGCGGACGGGGGCGAGGGATAGAGCTATTCCCAGACCCATTCCCCGCTGCGGCTTATCCTTCCGTCCGTGAGCTTCTGCCCGCTCTTTGCCTTCTGTGACATGAGCTCGCGCATTGCGGCCTCTGTTCGGTCAACCTCTTTTTTGAACGCTTCTGCGGATATTCGCATCGCGCCGTTGCCGATTATTATCAGCTGCTCCATCCTGTCGGAGGTCGCGACCTGTACCCGGTAGCTCTTGCTCAGCTCGTGCGTTGCGCGCTCAATGTAGCTGTCGGCGGTCTCGGCTTCCTTTGTGTATACCACGTTTATGTTGTTTATCTTCTCAACGGAGCCGGTGTTGCCCTTTATCTTATACGCATCGAATACCAGTATCACCTCGCAACTGTGCAGCCCCTTGTAGCTGCACATTAAATTTATCAGCCTGCTGCGGGCAAGATCCATATCGTCCTTTGCGGCTTTAGCCAGCTCATCCCATGCAAAAATAATGTTATAGCCGTCCACCAGCAGATACTCGGGGCCGGCTGGCTCCGGCGCAAAACGGCTGCCCTCGGCCGGCCGCAGGCTGGGGCGGAAGGCGGAGAGGGAGGTGCTCTTTATCGGCCCGTATGTGCGCTCATATATGCGGCGCAGCTCCTCCTCGTCCGATGCGGAGAGCCTCTGCATTGTCTGCTCACGCACCGGCTCAGACCTTGGCTTGAGCAGAGAGGGAAGGTGCATGTTGTCAAACACCTTGTTCCATTTTACGGAGTGCCCCGCTCCGTGGGTGCAGAATACCGAATCGGACGGGTTGTCCGTGTCGTTTTCGGGGTCGTAGCCTGCCGCGGCTATGACCTCGGCGCTGTTGTGGCAGGGGAGGTACTTGGTTCCGTTGCAGTATAGCCTGCCCCTGCCCTTTGTGTAGCCGTTTAGAGTTGCGGGGTAGCCCTGCATACCGGCAACCGGCGCTTCGCCGGATAAAATTGCGTCCTCCTGCCGCTGTTCCGGCGGATCCAGCCGTGCGCCCATGCCCTGAAGGTCGTTCATTGCCCGGCCTATGCATTCGCGCGGCAGCTGCAGCCTGAAGCTGTACCACGGCTCCAACAGCCGGCTTTCCGCCTGCATTAGCCCCTGACGCACCGCACGATAGGTAGCCTGACGAAAATCTCCGCCCTCGGTGTGCTTCAGGTGCGCTCTGCCGGAGGACAGGGCTATGCTCATATCCGTTATCGGCGAGCCGGTAAGCACGCCAATGTGGGTCTTTTCCTGAAGGTGGGTGAGTATCAGCCGCTGCCAGCTCCTGTCCAGCTCGTCGTCGCGGCAGTCCGATGAAAACACCAGTCCGCTGCCGGGCTCAAGCGGGCGCATTATCAGGTGTACCTCGGCGTAGTGCCGCAGCGGCTCATAATGGCCGACGCCCTCGACGGGGGCGGCTATCGTCTCCTTATACAGTATGCTGCCCATGTCAAAGCCTATATCAAGGCCGAAGCGCTCTTTAAGCAGGTTCTGCATGACCTCGAGCTGCACCTCGCCCATCAGCTGGACACGTATTTCGTGCAGCTGCTCGTTCCATAAGATGTGCAGCGCCGGGTCGCCCTCCTCCAGCTTGCGCAGGGCAAGCAGCGTCCTGTGCGCTTCAACTTCCTGTGGCAGCACGGCGCGGTAGCAAAGAACAGGCTCCAATACAGGCGCGGGCGAATGTGCCTCGGCGCCGAGTCCGTCTCCGGGGCGGGTATGCGAAAGCCCCGTTACGGCGCAGACCGTGCCTGCAGGCGCCTCTTCCGCCGCTTGATATTTTGCGCCGGAATACAGCCGTATCTGATCCGCCTTTTCCATCCAGCCGTCTCCGTTGAGTGTATCCTTGACCCGGAGGCAGCCGCCGGTTATTTTCATGTAGGTCAGCCTTGCCCCCTGCGGGTCGTCGGCTATTTTGAACACTCTTGCGCCGAACTCCGCGCCGCGCCGCGGCTCAACGGTGTATTTCTCCAGTCCCTCCAGCAGATCCGCAATGCCCTCCAGCTTCAGCGCCGAGCCGAAAAAACAGGGGAATACCCGCCTATTGACTATCGCACTTTGTATTGCCGGCAGGGATATGCTTTCGGTGCTCAGATACTGCTCCAGCATATCCTCGCCGCAAAGGGCAAGCCCGTCATAAAACGCGGCAAGGGAAGCATCCGAGCTGAAATCGATAAATCCATCGCCCAGAGCGGAAAGGCTTTTCATAAGCTCCGCCCTCCTCAGGTGCGATATATCCATTTTGTTTATAAACACAAACACCGGCACGCCGTATCTTTCCAGCAGCCGGAAAAGCGTTTCGGTATGCGGCTGCACTCCCTCCGACCCGCTTACGACCAGCAGCGCGTAATCCAGCACGCTCAGCACCCTTTCCGCCTCGGCAGAAAAGTCGACATGGCCGGGGGTGTCCAGCAGTGTGATGTCACACTCACCGTATGCCAGCTGCGCCTGCTTTGAAAATATGGTTATGCCGCGGGCTTTTTCCAGCGAGTGGGTATCCAGAAAGGAATCGCCGTGATCCACGCGCCCCAGCCTGCGGAGTGTGCCCGAGGCATAGAGCATCCCTTCCGATAGGGTGGTTTTGCCGGAGTCGACGTGGGCAAGTATTCCTAAGGTGAGTCTTTTCATTGATTCATCACTTTCTCGATAAAAAAATAGAGCACTCAATCTCCATTATCCATTATAGTGCAGCTATGCCGTTTGGCAAGGAAAAGTCTTTTAACCCGCCGCGCTGTGTGGTATGATTATAACAATAAGAATAACAGGAATGATGAGAAACAACTCGGAAAGACGGTCGCTCAGATGAAACAGAAAAAAGAAAAGCTGCATTATGGGTGGGTAATGGTTGCCGTGGGCGTTGTAATGATGATGTCCTATGGCATAGTGAATAACTGCATGACGCTGTATATCGTGCCTATATGCGACGAGCTGGGCTTTACCCGCTCCGGCGGCGCAGCGATATCCACGCTGCTTGCGGTGGGCGGCATAATCGCCTCAGCGCTATCGGCAGAGCTGTATCAGCTCATGCCGGTAAAAAAGAGCATGCGTATAGCCGCATTTGTATTAACGGCGGCGTATTTTGCTTTTTCCGCAGCGGAGCGGCTTTGGGAGTTTTACGTTATCGCAGTTGTGGCGGGGTGCTCGCTGTGGCTGCTTTCGTATGTGCCGTTTGCGATAATACTCGGCAACTGGTTCCATGAGAGGGGCGGCCTAGTCGTTGGAATGACATATATGGGGACGGGTATCGGCGGCATGCTGTTCAGCCCGGTCGTCGGCAGGCTCATTGAGGCTGTCGGCTGGAGAAGCTGCTTTGCCGTGATGAGCGGCGTGGTTGCGCTTGCGGTGCTGCCCGGCGCGTTTATAGTTCGTGATACGCCGGCAGAAAAGGGTCTGCTGCCCTATGGCGAGAAAAACGCGGAGGAAGCGCATCAGCATATAGGCGAGCCTGAAGGGGCAGAGTTAGGCGAGATACTCAGAAAACCAGCGTTTTATATAATAGCGCTTTGCCTCTGCGCACTGAGCATGGCAAATACCGGCTACTCTGCAACCTTTCCGGCGTATATGTCGGATATAGGGTATCCGATATCGGCAGCCTCGGCAGCGGTATCCGGAAATATGGCCTCCCTTGCGCTGGGAAAGCTGTCGCTCGGCTGGATATACGACAGGCTGGGCAGCGTAAAGGCAACGGCAATATCCGGAGTGTTCCTTGCGGGGACGGTCGCTTCGGCGCTGCTTTTACCGGGTACGGTGCCTCTCATATGCGAGATAGCGTTCTTCTCAATAGGCCTTGCCTTTGGCTCTGTGGCGGTGCCTATAATATCGCGCGAGGCCTTTGGCGAAAGGGCGTTCGCCAGGGTAAACGGCATAATAATGTCTCTCTCGGGCGTGACCTCCGCAATGGGTCCTGTTTTCAGCGGCAGCGTGTGCGACGCTACGGGCAGTTACGCGGGGAGCTATGCTGCATATATAGCAATGGCGGCGGTGTTTACAGTGACCCTGATGGGCTGTCTCTTGGCCTGCCGACGGAAGAAAGAAGATAAGGAGAAGCTGACATGCGGCTGCTGATAGGCTGTGGTTACTTTATCGTAATAGGCATAGCGCTCTTTGCTGTCGGGCGGCTGCTGCCGAAAAGGTGGTTTGATCATACCTTGTTCCCGTATAGAGCCTATGCATTTGAACGGGACGGAAAACTGTACGAAGCGATCGCCATAGGTAAATGGCAGGCAAGGGTGCCGGATATGAGCCGGATACTGCCAAACGTCATGCCCCAAAAGCGAATGACGGCGACGGACGCGGATACGCTGCTGATTATGATACGCGAGACCTGCGTTGCGGAGCTTACGCACGTCATATTGAGCGTTCTCGGGCTTGGCGTGCTGTACATAATGCCCGGCGCCGGCGGGGCGGCTCTGTATGGAGCATATTTCCTTTTGGGGAATCTGCCCTTCATACTCATACAACGGTATAACAGACCGAGACTGGTACGGATATACGAAAAGCGAAGGAAAAAGGAGAAAAACGACAGATGAACGTGCTTATACTTAGCTGCAACACCGGGGAGGGACACAACTCCTGCGCAAAGGCAATAGCCGAGGAGCTGGAAAAGCGCGGCGACGGGGCATATATAGCCGATGGACTGGCGTTTATATCAAGCGGAACCTCGCGCTTTGTTTCCGGTTGGCATACGAGGCTGTACCGGTACTTTCCGCGGCTTTACGGCAGGGGATACGATTATGCCGAAAGGCATCCGGTCAGCGTCAACCGTAAAACGGCGGCGTATAGGGCGATCCGCCGCGGGGCGCGCCGGCTAAAAAAGGCGATAAGGGTCGGAGGGTACGACGGAGTTATATGCACACATCTGTTTCCGGCGATGATGCTTACCGGCCTGAAGCGAAGCGGCGCGCTGACGCTGCCCGCCTGCTTTGTCGCAACGGACTACACAGCAAGCCCGGGCTGCGAAAAGATCGGACTGCCGACGGTGATACCGCATCCCGCTCTTGCGGAGGAATTTGAGTCGCTCGGCATACCAAGGCAGAACATACTGCCGTACGGGATACCTGTAAGGAGCATTTTTACCGAAAGAACCGAAAAAACGGAGGCAAAGAAAAGAAACGGCATATCGCCCGACTGCCTGCATATGGTCGTAATGGGCGGCAGCATGGGCTGCGGTCCCATAGAGGAGGTCGTGGAGGAGATAGCGGCGAATATGCCGGAGAACGCAGAGCTTACAGTTATATGCGGGACGAATAAGCAAACCATGAGGAAGCTCCGCGCCCGCGGCTACGGCTCGCGGGTACACATAAGGGGATATGTGAACGATATGTCGCTTATGCTGGACAGCGCCGATCTGTATCTTACCAAGGCCGGCGGCATAAGCACCACCGAGGCGGCGATAAAGGGAGTGCCGTTGGTGCTTGCGGACGCGGTTGGCGGCTGCGAGAGACGCAATCTCGATTTCTTTGTCAGCAACGGCGCGGCGGCAACAGCAGAGGCGGCGCAGCTCGGAAGGCTGTGCGTAAGCCTGCTTAGGGACAAAGACAAGCTCGGCAAAATGGCGGCTGCAATAGAAGAACTGCGCATGGAGAACGCCGCAGGCAGGATATGCGAGTTTATGAAAATTGACGCATAAAAGGTTTTTATACAAATTTTACAAGTATATATGCCCTGATTCTGGTATAATATAGGCTCATCGGAGGTATCATGACCTCCTGCCGAAAACACAGAAAGGTCTGCTGCGATAGACAGATGGAAAAACGGAGCAAAAGGGAGCTGAGCACCGGCGTGCTCTGGGGCATAACAGTTGTTATGGCCATTCTTTGCTGTGTGACGATAGGCGCAGATATACTGCTGCTCAGCATACGCAGTGGCCAGCGGCAGCACGACGGGATGACCGCATCCGCAACGCCTGTGCCGGTTATAAAGGCTACGCCATCGCCTACGCCTGCGCCGACGCGCGCGCCAAAGCCCGGTGACATCGAGAACGTGAACTTCCCAAGCTATGACACCGGCGCAACATCGGACTACAGCTACCAGAGCGACGAGCTGAAGATCGCCGTAAAGAAGAACGAGGACGATGGGGTGACGTATTACGTTGCGGATATATGGATGCGCAACATAAACTGCTTCAGAACGGCCTTTTCCAGCGGAAAGTTCCGCGGAAAGAGGCAAAGCGCCGAGGATATTGCAAGCGACAACGACGCGATAATTGCCGTGAACGGCGACTTTTTGAATGGGCTCGTAATACGCAACGGCGAGCTTTACCGCAAGGCGGAGCTGCGGGCAACGCCAACGCCGGAGCCCTTTGACCCATACGCTGCGCCGACGCCGTATTATTACGGCAGCGGCGGGACGGAGACCGCGGAAACGGCAAGGCCGGAGCGCTCGACCTGTGTGCTGTACACTGACGGAACACTTAAAACCGAGGAATTTGAGGACTTTGACAGCAGCAGGGCGTTGAAACGCGGCGCATGGCAGGGCTGGCAGTTTGGGCCTACGCTAATGAGGGACTCCGAGCCGCAGAGCGACGTTAAAAAGCAGGGCAGAAGCCCCCGCTGCGTCCTTGGCTACTACGAGCCGGGACATTACTGCCTTATCGTGATAGACGGGCGGCAGAAGGGCTATTCGATAGGCATGAACTTCGACGAGATGAAGGAGCTTTGCTCCCGCATGGGGCTCAAGGAGGCGTACAACCTCGATGGCGGCGGCAGCGCGATAATGGTGTTCAACGGCGAGATAATCAACCAGCCCTCCGGCAGCGGGGAGGCACGCAAGCTGCTGGATATGATAGTTATTGGCGAATACACTGAGAAGGGGCTGAATGGGGATTGACGCAGGATAAGCTGAGAAACAGGCTTAAAATGGCAATATGCGCCCTGAGCTTGGTGTTGGCGCTTTCGCTTTCGGCGGGGATGCTGCTCCTGCGCGATATCGGCGACGCATCTTTTCGCGCAGGTGAGGGCGATGAGGTGTACTCAAGGGAGCAGATAGACAAGTTTACGACAGGCGTGCTCATCGCAGTTCAAAACAGCCCGCTTTCCGCAGGGACGGCGGGGGCAGATATGATATTCATAGCCTCCTTTGATTCCTTCGGTCAGCGGCTGAGCGTGGCGGCGCTGCACAGAGAGCTGCTGCTCGGCGGAGAGAGGCTTTCCGATATATACAAAAACGATGGCGCGGGCGGGCTCGTAAACGCCGTAAACGACAGCTTTGGGCTGGATATAAAATACTATGCCTGCACCGATACGCTGTCCCTCGGGGCGATGATAGACCTGCTCGGCGGCATACGGGTAAAGGTGGATTTTGCCGAGGCAGCTTACATAAACAAGGCGCTGGGCGAGGGCAACGTGAAGGCCGGCAGGGTAACGCTGAACGGCAGCGCGAGCATGGTATATGCAATGGACGAAATAAGCGGTGAGGAGCAGATGGGTGGGCTCAAGCGCAGCCTGGAGCTTGTCGAATCCGCCGTTATGAATATGCGAAAGACTGCGACAAAGGAGGCGATGCTGCCGCTGCTGAGTTTGGTTTCAGGCAGCATCAGAACGAACCTTGATTACTCTGTCCTGCATGATATCGGGTACGAAATAATCAAAGCAGAGGAGATGGAGTACAAGAGCATATGCATACCCGCAGACGGCACATGGGATACGGACGAAAACGGCATGCTTAGAGTGAACGACCTTGAAACCAACAAGAAGCAGCTATACGATGGACTGTACAAAAAATAAGAAAAACAGGGCTCCAAAATGGAGCCCTTGCTTTTTGCACTAAAACAGGGCTCCCGTGCGGAGCCCTGCCTGCGGCTGGTGTTACTGCGCGAGGTTTATCCCCGTTATGTGGGTATTTACGCCCTCGTACCAGTAGAGAAAGCCCACAACGTCAACGACATCGCCCTCATTGAGGGTGCCAACGGTGGTATAGACCTCGGAATCGGGGCCGGTGAGGTATGCTTCAACGCAGAAATCGTAGGAAGCGCCGTTAAGGCCGAAGGTGACATAGATGTCGTCGCCAGGCTGGTCGTTTTTGTAGGCGATCTTTTCAACGGTAAGCCCCTTGAAGGAGACGAGCTGGTTCTGGAGGTCAATGAGGTCATCCTGATCGAGCAGATCTGTTGCGTCAATGGGGGTGGCAATATAGCTGCCATCCTCGATCTCGAAGGTGGCGTCGATTATCTCGATCTCGCCGGACCATTCGGACTTGTAGCCGGTAATCTTGAGCTTTGTTCCGGGAACCAGCTTTTCATAGTCCTCCTCGGAGCAGGCGGCTTCGTAAATGAAGTATGCGCCGTCATGATCCTGAGTGTAGAGAGTAGCCTTGTCCTCCCACCAGGACTGCTTGGCCTGAACGTAGGTCTCAACGACTACCTGAGCGTCCATATCGGCAGCCATGTATTCGGCGTAGGTCATCACGCCCTCGGATTTTACATCCTCCTCAAAGACTTCTATCTCGGGGGACTCGGTCTCGGTGGCTTCGGTAGCGGCTTCGGCCTCGGGAGCCTTCTGTGCGCAGCCGGCAAAGGCCAGCGCCATGCAGATGAGGAGCAGCGTTGCTATGAGCTTTTTCATTGTTTTTTCTCCTTTTATTTTGCCGCCCCGTTTGGGAGCGGCTTTATTACGCCATTGATTATACAACAAAACGATGCCTATATCAAACGCCTTTGCGGTGCTTTTTTATTGCGGTGCGTATATAGTATGTTACAATAAGCGCCCAAGCTGCGGCGAGGGAGCAGAGCAGCGCCCGTGAGGCGGCGGGCAGCGGTTCGGAGCTTTCCGCATTTTCCAGAAGGACACCCTGCCGCCCGGTGCCGTTCAGCCGGTACAGGGCGGCAACGTCCTCGAAGAGCGCGTCCATATACGCATCGTTTACCGTTTCCTTTCGGCGGACGGACTTGGTAACGCTTTCAATTAGCTGCCCTGCCGCATCGCGAAGCGAGGCGGAGCCGTTGTATACCGGCGTCACAAATGTATTCTCAACGTTTGCAAGCAGCAGCTTTGCAGCCTTGATCTTTATGTCGTAATGCTCGCTGTCCTGCCCTTCTCGGGAGAGATAATCGAGGTATCCGGCCGATTGCTGCGCGCTGCGGGTAACGGGAACATAGCCCTCGGTCTCGGAATATGCCGACTGGACCTCGTCCGTGAGCAGATACTGCACAAACAGCCAGGAAGCAAGTATCTCCTGCGGGTCGCTCTTGTTGAATATGCAGACGGAGGGCCCTTGAGATATCATCTGCGGGTGCTCCGGGTCGAGCTGCGGAACGGTCATTACCGCCGTTTCAAACTCAACCAGCTTATCCGGGCTTATATCCGAAAGCGGGGCGTCGGTGCCCATCCATGTTGCGCCGGCGGTCGAGTCTATTGCGAATATGCACTGGCCGGCGTTCAAAAAATTGGCGGGATAGCTGGATATTTTAAAGGTTGAAAAGGCGCCGGTCTTGGCGTGGGCGGCGATAGTATACAGCAGCTCCCGCGTAGTATCGTTAAAGATCAGCACCTCGCCCTCGTCGGTTGAATAGCCGCCGCCGTATTGACGAAGGAGCTGTATCATCATATTGTCGGTAGATTTATATATGAAGGGTATCATCACCTTCTGCCCGTTTACGGCATACGTGCCGTCGGCGTTTTTCCTTGTCGCGGCATCGGCGGCCTCCCATACAAAGTCCCATGTCAGCGTTTCCGGCAGGGTATAGCCCATTGCCTCGAGGTAGGTCTTGTTTACATAGCAGGCCTCTGTTGAACGCATAAACGGCAGCGCGTAGCAGTGGCCGGAAAAACGGCATTCATTGAGGTACTTTGAAATTATCTCATCGGCGGACGGGGAGGCGAAGCGCACCTCGCTTCCGCCAAGGCCGTATTCCGGGTGGTAAAGCAGCTCATCCAGCGGGGCGACGATGTTAGTACCGGTCAGGTAAGTTGCAATGTGGTCAGGGTAGGTTATGCAGATATTCGGGGTGGTGTTCGTGGCGATGTTGGTTATTACGTCGTTGTATATCTTGCCGTAGTCGGTATACAGGCGCAAATTGACGCTTATATTCGGGTAAAGCGCCTGAAAGTCCGCAATTGCCTTTTCGTATATCGCAGTCTGCGTCTTGTTTGTGTCGTTCTTTGCCCAGAAGGTCAGCTCATATCTCTTTGAACTGTCAAAGCCCTCCGGCATGGAAAACGCCTTCAGCCCTCTTGAACCGTGGCAGCCGGAGAGCAGGCAGGCCGCAAGGGCGGCGCAAAGCAGCAGACATATAATTCTTTTCTTCATGCTAACCCTTTGTACCTCCTCTGGATACGCCATCCATTATTCTGTTGCGGAATATCAGAAACAGGACAATCAGCGGCAGAGATATGACTACCACCGCCGCCATCATAGCTGGTATGTTTTCCCGCCCAAAGCCGCCCTCGCGTATCGCCTGTATGCCGTTTGAAACGAGGAAATAATTCTCGTCATCCGTTATGAGACGCGGCCAAGCGTAGGCGTTCCAGCATTCTATTACCTTGAGTATGACTATCGTTATCATGGTCGGGCTGCATATGGGTATCATCACCCTCGTAAGGTATCTGAAATCCGATGTGCCGTCTACCTTTGCGGCGTAATACAGCTCGTTTGGTATCTGAGCAAAGTTTTCCTTAAGCAGATAGATATAGAATACCGAGGTGACGGAGGGAAGTATGAGCCCGGTAAAGGTGTTTCTGAGCCCAAGCTCGGTTATGGTAACGAAATTTGTGATGATCACAAGCTCGTTGGGTATCATCATAAGCGAAAGCAGCAGCGCAAAGGTGAGTCGCTTGCCGCGAAATTCCAGCCTTGCAAAGGCGAAGGCGGCGAGGGTTATGACGACGAGCATGAGCAGGGTGGTGATCACGGTAAAGACGAGCGTATTCGCGAAATATCTGCCGAGCGGAACCTCGCTGAATGCGTCCGCATAGTTTTGCAGCGTTGGCGAAAGGGTGAAAAACTGCGGTATGTACTCGGAATTATACGCGCTGTAGCTTTTAAGAGAGGACAGCACCATCCAGTAAAACGGGAACAGCACTATGAGCGCCCAAACGGAGAGCAGTATATGCACCAGCGTGCTCCGTATGCTGCTCTTGAGCCTTAGCTGTTTTTCTATTTTAGCGTAGTCGGTATGCTTTTCCATGTTGAACTCCATCAATAATGAACGTGCTGCTTGCTTACGATGAGGTTGATGCAGGTTATCGTGAGCACTATCGCAAAGAGTATCACAGCCGCGGCGGAGGCAAAGGAGGGGTAGCCGCCGCTGTTGCCGTAGAGCATATCGTATATGTAGCCGACAAGCGTATTCATGCCAGCAGCGTTAAGGTCGGCACCAAAAAGGGCGACCGCGTCGTTGTAGGCCTTAAACGCGCCGATAAAGCCGGTTATCACGAGGTAGAATATCATAGGGGAGATGAGCGGCAGAGTTATTCTGGTGAATATGCGCAGCGTTGATGTACCGTCGATCCTCGCAGCGTTGTAGTAGCTTTGGTCAACCGAGGCCAGAGCGCTCGTCAGTATCAGTATCTTGAACGGCATTACCGTCCACACGGTGTAAAAGCACAGCACAAACATCCTTGCCCAGTACGGCCCGCTTATAAAATCCACAGGGGTCAGGCCGAACCAGCCCAATATAAGGTTTGCGAGGCCGTCGGTGTAGGCGGTTTTTTTGAAGAGTATCATGAATACCAGCCCAACGGCCAGCGTGTTGGTGACGTATGGGAGAAAATACACGGTTTGAAAAAGGTTTCGCAGCTTCTTTACGGAGCTCAATGCTGCGGATATCAGCAGCGCAAGCCCCGTTGAAACGGGAACGGTTATGATCACCAGAATGAAGGTGTTCTTTAGCGCCTGAATGAAATACGGATCGCGCAGGACATAGGAATAGTTGTACAGCCCGATGCCGAAGAAGGTCTGCGAGGCGGAGTTATAGCCCTCCTCAAAGGAGTATACGAATACATCTATAAGGGGGTATACCATAAAAGCTCCGAGGAACAGTATGGCGGGCAGCAGGTAGAGCCAGCCCTTTGCGCTATTTTTTTCCATAATTATACCTCAAAGCCTATGCGTGTACCGTCGCTGCTAAAGAGAAAAACCTTATCCGGCCTGAGCGAAAAGCGAATGCTGCCGGAGGAGCCGTCAATGCTGCCGGAGGAGCTTACTATCGCGCGGGCGGAATCCGCGCAGGCGCTCGGGTGGGTGAATATTACGCTGGTGTCACGCCCCATTACCTCAACGCGCCTGAAGCCGCAGTAAAGCGAGCCGGCGGAGTCGGGTATAAGCCCCTCGGGACGGATGCCGGCGAAAAGCTCGCCGTCCGGTGCGCCGTTTACCGAGAGCGCGCAGTCGCTGCCCATAAAGAGCCGGCCGCCTGAGACCTTGCCGCGGAATATGTTTATCGGCGGGGTGCCGAGGAACTTTGCAACGAACATATTCACCGGGTCATCGTATACCTCCTGCGGCTTGCCTGTCTGCTGTATGACGCCGGATTCCATGACTATTATCATATCCGATATGCTCATGGCTTCCTCTTGGTCGTGGGTCACGAATATGGTGGTTATGCCTGTCTCCTGCTGTATTCGCCGCAGCTCCTCGCGGGTCTGAAGGCGCAGCCGCGCATCGAGGTTGGAAAGCGGTTCGTCCAGCAGCAGTACGCGCGGCATCTTAACGAGCGCCCGCGCTATCGCCACCCGCTGCTGCTGCCCGCCGGAGAGCGCCTTTGGCTTGCGCTCCATAAGGCCGTCTATCTGAACAAGCTTTGCCGCCTCATATGCTCTTTTGAGCATTTCCTCCTTGGGCAGTTTATCCTTGCCCTTCAGGTTTTGCAGCGGGAAGAGTATGTTCTGCCTTGCGGTAAGGTGGGGGTAGAGCGCGTAATTCTGAAATACCAGCCCAACGCCGCGGTTTTCCGGCGGCAGGTCGGTAACGTCGTCATCTCCGAAGAAAATGCGTCCGCTGGTCGGCGAGAGCAGGCCGGATATGAGGTTGAGCGCAGTGCTCTTGCCGCAGCCGGAGGGACCCAGAAGCCCAATGAGCTTCCCGTCTGGTATTTCAACGTTGAAGTTATTAACGGCGATAACATCCGGTGCACCCTTGCCCTGCCCCGGGAATTTTTTTGTAAGATCCTTAAGTACCACTTTCATTGCTGAAGCTGCTCCCCAAAATGACAGAATTGATATACTGGTGTCAGTATACCATTAAATCGCGGTGCGGTACATATAAAATAATTTGTGCGGTTTTACAGGAGGGAGGGCAAACAAACCGCTTGACAAAATTCGCCGCCGCGGGTATCATATTCGGACAGTGTTGAGGATATTCAATGCTTTTGCCTGAGGGAGTAATTCCGCAAAGCGCGGCTTTGCGAGGCAGTTGCGTCAGTACGGCGATCCGTTCGCCCGGGCTGCTTTTAAAGAATGAGACTCATGCGTAAGCTGTGTGCTTGCGCGTGGGTTTTTTATTTTTATCGCACATCAAAGGACAAAGGAGCGTATTCATTCAATGAGCGAAACGTACCAGAGAACGACGGAAGAGGTATTAAAGGAACTGGATACCTCACTGAAGGGTCTATCCGAGCAGGAGGCGGCGGAGCGGCTCGGCAGATACGGACAGAACAAGCTGCGCGAGGCGCCAAAGGTGACGCTGCTGCAAAGGTTCATTCAGCAGATAAAGGACCCGATGCTGCTTATCCTCCTTGCGGCGGCAGGCGTATCGGCCATAACCAACGCCATATCCGGCGAGAGCTTTGCAGAGGTATTTATAATACTCATCGTGGTGCTGCTCAATGCCGTGCTGGGCGTTATACAGGAGAGCAAGGCGGAGGCGGCGATAGAAGCGCTGCAGACGATGACCGCGGCAAAGTGCAAGGTCATGCGCGACGGAAGGCTGAAGATAGTTGAAAGCAGCCAGCTCGTTCCGGGCGATATAGTTGTGCTGGAGGCGGGAGATGCCGTGCCTGCGGACGGAAGGCTGCTGGAAAGCGCCTCGCTCAAAATAGAGGAGGCCGCGCTGACCGGCGAGAGCGTTCCGGTAAACAAGGCAGTCGAAGCGATATTCGGCAGCGACGTGCCGCTGGGCGACAGGAAGAATATGTGCTACATGGGCTCAACCGTCGTATACGGCCGCGGGCGCGCCGTTGTTACCTCGACCGGCATGGACACCGAGATGGGCAAAATAGCCGATGTGCTGGCGCAGACGGAGCAGGAGGAGACCCCGCTTCAGCGCAAGCTGAGCCAGCTCAGCAATACCCTTTCCAAGCTGGTGCTCGGCATTTGCGTGTTTATATTCGTATTTGACCTCATAATGGACGGGCAGTTCACTGCGGAATCGATACTGGACAACTTTATGGTGGCCGTATCCCTTGCAGTCGCGGCGATACCGGAGGGGCTTGCGACCGTTGTTACCGTCGTTCTTTCAATAGGCGTGACTAATATGAGCAAGCGCCATGCCGTGATCCGCAGGCTTACCGCCGTGGAAACGCTGGGCTGCACGCAGGTCATATGTTCTGATAAGACCGGCACACTCACCCAGAACAGGATGACTGTCGTCGAGCATACGGGATCCACAGAGCTGCTTGCAACCGCAATGTCCCTCTGCAACGATGCGGAGCTGACCGAGGAGGGCGCGCAGGGTGAGCCTACCGAGGCTGCCCTTGTGAATTTCGGTGCGCTAAGCGGCTGCGATAAGCGGGAACTGGAAAAGACGCAGCCCCGTATAGGCGAGGCTCCGTTTGATTCCTCAAGAAAGATGATGTCCACGCTGCACAGCAAGGACGGCAGCGTCATTCAGTACACAAAGGGTGCGCCGGACGAGGTGCTCGCCCGCTGTGATTACTACATTGAAAACGGCAAGGTGTTGCCCATGACCGAGCAAATGCGCAGTGAGATACTTGCTGATAACCACCGCATGGCGGAAAAGGCGCTTAGGGTGCTTGCGGCGGCGGAGCGCCGCTGGGTCGGCATGCCGGAGAACACCGAGCCTGCAAACCTTGAGCAGCAGCTAACCTTTATTGGCCTTGTAGGCATGATAGACCCCGTCCGCCCGGAGGTTCGTGCTGCGGTCGAGGAATGCCGCGCCGCGGGCATACGCCCCGTAATGATAACCGGCGACCACAAGGACACAGCCGTTGCGATAGCAAAGGAGCTCGGAATAATAGACGATGCTTCCGAGGCGATGGAGGGCAAGGAGCTGAACAGGCTCAGCGATGAGGAGCTGGACGAGGTAATAGACAAGTGCGGCGTATACGCAAGGGTACAGCCGGAGCATAAGGTGCGTATAGTGTCCGCATGGCGGCGCAAGGGCGCGATAACCGCAATGACCGGCGACGGAGTGAACGATGCACCGAGCATCAAATCCGCAGATATAGGCGTCGGCATGGGCATAACCGGCACCGATGTTACCAAAAATGTTGCGGATATGGTGCTTTCCGACGATAACTTTGCAACTATAGTTTCGGCAGTAGATGAGGGCAGGAGAATATACGACAATATCCGCAAGACTATACAGTTCCTGCTTGCAAGCAATATGAGCGAGGTGCTGGGCGTGTTCTTTGCAACGCTGCTTGGCTTTACTCTGCTGAGCCCCGTGCATCTGCTCTTTATCAACCTGATAACCGATTGCTTCCCGGCGCTTGCCCTCGGCCTCGAGCCCGCAGAGCCAAACACCATGCACCGCCCGCCGAGGGACAGCCACGATACCATATTCTCCGGCGGCCTCGGCGTGGATATCGCGTATCAGGGTCTGCTGATAACGGTTATAACCATTACCTCGTACATCATAGGTCACTGTATGGAGGTCGGTCACTTTGAAATGCCCGTGGGCGTATCGCCGCACGGCATGACCATGGCGTTCCTTACCATGAATATGTGCGAAATATTCCACAGCTTCAATATGCGCTCGCAGCGGCAGAGCGTTTTCAGCCTGCCGGGGCACAATAAAATACTCTGGGGCGCGATGATAGGCGCGCTGGTCATAACGACCCTGGTTCTTGAGGTGCCTGCGATAGCCGATCTGTTCGGCTTCACCCCAGTTGGCTGGGATGAGTACGGCATAGCGCTCGGCCTTGCGGTTCTGGTGATACCCATAGTGGAGCTCGTTAAGGCCTGCCAGCGCGGGGCAGATAAGAAAAAAGAGTAAATAAGGCAAAAAAACAAGCCCCGAGGTGTACCTCGGGGCTTTGACTTATTCTGCTTTTATTCGATCTCCAGCCGCTTTGCGGAAGGAAGCTGAACGCTCTTCTTGGGCATATGCAGGGTAAGCACGCCGTTTTCGTATTTGGCCTTGATGCCATCGGTATCGACGGCGGATACGTCAAACTGACGGCTGAAGGAGCCGTAGGAACGCTCACACTTTACGAACTTGCCCTTCTTGTCCTTTTCCTCGTGTTCGGAGTGGCGCTCGGCGCTCACGGTCAGCAGGTCGTTGTTCAGGTCAAGGTGAATGTCCTTTTTGTCGAAGCCGGGCAGATCAGCTTCAAGGGTGTAGCTGTCTCCTTCATCCTTTATATCCGTCTTGAACTGCTCAAGCGAGGTTTCAAAGAAGGAAGGATTAAAGAAATTCTTTTCAAATTCGTCCATCGTCTGGAAGGGGTTGTAATACAGACCGTTGTTCTTGTGGGTATAAGGCTTAAGTTCAAACATAATAAATACCTCCGTTCGAAAGCTCTGTTATTTTATCTTATTCCCTTGGGGCCCTGCCCCTCGGGGTCGCTTTCTTTTTATGTCTTTATTATACTCCGGGGGCTTGATTGGACAATGTTCCGGCGATATAATCAAAAGAAAGCAAACTGTGCCGCCAGCACAAAGCGGAGGAGACTATGACCGACGAAATACTTCGTACATTCCTCAATACAAACAGCCTTAGAGAGCTTACAAACGCCGCGGGCAGGGCCATGGGCTGCCCGCTCATGGTGATCGACGACAGCTTTCATGTTGCCGCGTATTACAGGGCTGACGGCATAGCCGACCCTTACGACGGAGTGATACGCCACGGGGAGCTGTCGTACGATGAGAGCGCACTGATAGCCTCCAGCGCACTGGAGGGGGAGGTGCTGCTGCACTCGCCGGCGGGATACCATTGCAGGATAAGCGAGTTGAAGTGCGGCGAGCTCAGGATGGGCTATACCCTCTGCCTTGTGCAGGAAGGCGCATTGCCTGCTGCGCCCGATGAGGATTTTGCCCTGATTAACTCCTTCATCGCAAAGCAGATGTATTTTGAAAGGCACCGGGGCGGAATCACCGCAACGCCGGAGGAGGTGCTGGTAAACCTGATAGAGGGAAAATTCAAAAGCCAGGACTTTTTTCAGCTGCAGGCGAAGGAAACCTATCTGGGCGGCTTTGAACCGGAACGGTTCGTGCTGATAAAACCCGCGGAGCCTATGGACGGGCTTAAGACGGATATGCTCAGGGACAGGCTGCGCCATGATTTTCACGCTTCAAATCCGTTCCCGTATGATGACTGCATTATTTTGTTTCTGCATGGAGGCTTCAAATACGAGGACGTGAGCAGGGCAGCTGCAGAATATGATCTGCGGGTCGTCATATCGGAGCCTATGGAGGGGCTGTACAGCCTTTGCGCAGGATACAGGCGGGTGCGGAGACTGCTGGATTACCTTGCCGAAAGGAATGACGGCCCGTTTGCTGCCGGCGAAAATTGCTATGCCGTGCTCATGATGATCCGGCTGCTTGCAAACGAGGGATACCCGATGGGGGAGAAGATAGAAGGACTGTACAGATATGACGCTGAAAACAACGGTGAATACTGCCTTACACTGTATACCTACCTGAGCTGCAGCAGGTCGCTCAAGGATACCTGCGAAAGGCTGTTTACTCACCGCAATACCGTGCTGTACAGGATGCGCAGGATAAGGGAGGACTTTTCTATAGACCCCGACCTGCCGGAGGAAAGAACGGCACTGCTGCTTTCGCTCTGTATAGCTCTGGTAAGGCAGGGACACGAGGAGCTTTTTATAGAAAAAACCGAGAGCGATAATGCCCGCCAAATAGAAAAAGAGCGGTAAAACCGCTCTTTGGCTTATTTAACAAAGCCCTTGAGCATATCGGAATACAGGGCGGAGAGCTCAATCAGCGTGGAGTTGATTTCCGGCCGGAGCGAGGCGGAGGCGGAAAGCGAGGAAAGCGCCGCTTTGCATTTATCGCAGCAGCTTAGCAGGCTGCCTATTGCGGGGGCGCTTTCGCGGTATGTCTCCAGCGGGGTGCAGGCGGCGGAAAGCTCCTCAAGCGCCGAACGCAGCAGCGCTGCGCCCTGAGCTTCTGTCATGCTGCCGTTTTCAAGCCCGGCGGAGGCGGAGCAAAGGCTGCTTCGAGCCGCGCTTAGGGCGGAGAAACACGAGCTTAGCTGCTCAGCCTGCTCAGCCGAGGCGGTCACGCTCAGCGCAACGGATGGCACGGTGAACTCGTATACGGCGCAGTCGGTGCCGCCGCTTTTCAGCTGCTCCTTCGCCGTGCGCGCCTCCGGTTCCGTTTCGTAGCAGCAGGTAAGCACGCGGTATACGCCGCCGTCGCTATATACATAGCCTGCATCGCCAACGGCCTTCAGTTCATCTGAGAGCGCCTCGGCGTTGTCCATAGAAGAAAAGGCGCCGAGCTGAAGCGCAAAGCAGCTGATGGCGGGTACATCCAGCCTCGATGTAACGGCATTATTGCTGCTTAGGCTTACGCTCAGCACGTCGCCATCCGGCACCGAGCTTTCAGGCGACGAGAACCAGTCACCCGCCGGCAGCTCGGCAAGTGCGGAAAAAGCCGGAGCCATGACCTTTTCGCTCAGCCACCTGCCTGCGGGGGAGACGGTAATAAGATATACCCCGGCAGAAAGCAATATAAGCGTCGCAATCGCCCGAACGCCGCTTTTTTTTCTTCTCCTTCTTGAATAGCCTGTCATATATTATGATCCTCTCATGCGTGTATTTGTATAAGGTATTCGCACCGGCGCAAAAAGATGAGCAGGAAACTGTGGAAGAAATCTCAAATTGATGTTAATATAGTGTGGACATAGAAAACACGCATAAAGTGCATGACGATAACACATACGTAGATAAACAAAAGTGGGGAGAAACCTGAAATGAACGTGCAGAAGCTCAATATCATACTGGAGGCGCTGAAATACGGCAGCATGACAAAGGCGGCGGAAAAGCTGGGCTATACCCAGAGCGGGCTTACCTATGCCATAAACAGCACCGAGCAGGAGCTTGGCTTCCCCGTTGTGATAAGGGACGCGAACGGCATACGCCTTTCAAAAGAGGGAGAGGAGCTGCTCCCCTGCATACAGGACATGGTGGAATGCGAGGACAGGCTGATAGCCAAGGCAAACGAGATAAAGGGCAGGCGGGGGAACGTGCTCAATTTAGCGGCGTACCCGAGCACGGCGGATGTGCTGCTGCCCGAGATACTTGCGGATTTCAACCGCGAAGCGCCGAATATCACGGTGAATATCACCGTCGGCAGCTATGACGATATAATTGGCTGGCTGAAGGACGAAAGCATAGATTTCGGCATAGGCGGGCAGATGAAGCTGCCGGGCTTTGAGTGGATACCGCTGGTGGAGGATCCTGAAATGGCGGTGCTGCCGCTGGATTTTCCGACCGGGGACATGAGCTCGTTTCCAATGGAGGAGTTCAAGAAACACCCGTTTGTTGCGCCTGTGTTCTGGGCGGATGAGGCGGCGATGGCGAAGCAGATCGAAAAATACGGCATAGTGCCGCAGTTCAACGTCACCTCTCCGTATAACGCTCCGGTCATAGCAATGGTAGAGCGGGGAATAGCTCTTTCAACAATTACCAAGTTTACCATTCAGTCACATTCTCGGGTAAAGGCACTGCCGGTCGACCCGCCATGCAGCCGCATACTCGGCGCAAGCTACTATAAGAAAAACTGCGACGATAAGCCCGCCGCAGCAAAATTCCTCAAGTGCATAAAGCGCTGGAAAAAGGAGCACGGCGGGGCTTAAAAAAGTTTTATGAGCCCATGAGAAACACTTATTTCACAAACAGCGCGGGCAGTGTTATATTATAGACAGATAGAAAAAACAACGCCTTGCTTCAAGGCAAGAGTAAATTTATTATCTGGAGGATATAACAATGTCAGAAAAGCTGTTCCTTATCGTATCTGCCGTATTCGTTTGCGTAGCTGCCCTCGGTTCCTGTTTCCTTAACATGAACTTCTGGATCGGTCTCGGCCTCTGCATCATCCCCGGCATCATGGGCTTCATGGTAAAGGCAAACTGATATAAACGCAGTGCCATTAAATTAAATAACCGACAGAATAAGAACCCGGGGTGCCAGCCGGGTTCTTTTGCTGCGCAGCTGCGAAAAGAATAAGAAGCGGAGCAGTATCCGCTTCTTACCGCAAAAACTTGTGCGAGCAAGCCGTAAGCCGAGTTCTGTCCGGGATGTGTATCCCTGGGTGACCATCTATCTAGGCCTGTCGTTGCCGGCAGGCTCGTGCGATTATCAGGAGCGTGACGGGCCGCCATTAAATGCTCCCATTCCAATCTTGCACCGGGTGGGGTTTACAGGGCGGACAAGTCGCCAAGCCGCCGGTGAGCTCTTACCTCGCCTTTCCATCCTTACCGCGATAACGCGGCGGTATATTTCTGTTGCACTTTCCCTGGAGTCGCCTCCGCCGGACGTTATCCGGCACCCTGCCCTATGGAGCTCGGACTTTCCTCATACGGTCAAGCCGCATGCGGTCACCTGTCTTACTCGCAAGGGTTATTTTAAACCAAAACTATTTGGAATACAATATCCTCCCGCAGTTTTCGCATTCTACAAGCTCGGTGCCTGCGGCAACCTTTTTAACGATCGCGGTCGGCAGCGACATACGGCACCCGCTGCATTGGCTGTTTTCAACCGTTGCCATGGGACGCACATGGTTCGCATGTATTGCATCGTACCGGCGGATAAGCGCCGGGTCTACAGCTGCGCGCAGCTTTTCGGCGTTGGCGAGTGCCGCGTCCCGCTCCGGCTTTGCATCCTGTGCCTCCTGTTCGCAGGCGGCGCGCACCGCATCGTATTCCTTCTTTGCGCGGCCTGCCTTGGAGTAGGTGTCCTTATATTCGGCCGTGGCCTTTTCAATATAAGCCATAGCGTCGCTAAGCTCCTTGCGGAGGGAGTTCAGCTGATCTAGCAGACCGTCCATTGAGTGGCGGGATTCCGTCATCTCTGCAGCGGTACATTCCGGGTCGTTCTCCATCGTATCGAACTCGGATACCTCGAGCTCGATCTTGTGCTCAAGCTCCTGGCACTGCACGGCGAGCTTGGCTATCAGCGCGCCCCTTGCATCTATCTGCTTGGAAATGCCGGCAACGGCAGTCTGCTGCTCGCTCAAAAAGCTGTGCAGCTTGTTCAGCCTTGCCCTGTTGGGGGTGGATCTCAGGCGGTTGTCTATTGCGGTAACCTCCTGCTCTGCCTTGTCATAGGACCAGAGATCATCGATTTTTGTCATATCCTTCTACCTCCATATAATGATCGTGCAGCGGGGGAGCTTCAGATCCCCCTCAGGCACGGCGATTCCGAAAGAGTCAACCTGTATTGTACATCATTTGAGGCTGCCTGTAAACGTTCAATGAGGCGGGGCAATACAATGCGCTCGGTCTCGTAATGCCCGGCTTCTATTACCGATAGGCCTATAAAGTCTGCCTGAATGGCAAGGTGGTGCTTCATTTCGCCGGTGATGTAGGCGTCTGCACCGGCTGCCTTTGCGCTGAACAGCTCGCCGGCACCTCCGCCGCCGATCATCGCAAATCGGCGTATGAGCTTGCTGCCGTCGCCCGTTATGCGTACACGGGTGCCAAGTCTGCTTTCGGCAAGGGCGGCGAGCTCGGCAAATGGAAGCGGCTCCGGCAGGGTGCCGATCCTCCCAAGTCCCTCCGGCGGCAGCTTTTGCACGTCCTCAAGGCCGAATACCTCTGCAAGGCAGTCGTTCACGCCGCCATCAGCAGTGTCAAGGTTGGTATGTGCGGCGAAGAGGGCTATGCCGTTTTCAAGCAGCGTAAAGGGAGCTGCGGTCTCCGGATCGTCCGGCAGTATGTGCTTTGCGCCGCCAAAAAACACCGGGTGGTGCGTGAGCAGCAGGTCTGCGCCCCACTCGGCGGCCTCTTTTGCCGTTGCAGCGGAGCAGTCCAGCGCAACGAGCACTTTTTTTATCTCAGCTCTTCGGGTGCCTATCAGCAGCCCGGGATTGTCCCATTCTTCGGCAAGCTCCATAGGAGCTATGTCGTTCATGACTTTTATAAATTCATCGAGCTTCATTTTTTTGCATCTCCTGTGCTATCTTAATGTATCCGTCAATGCGGCTTATTATGTCGGTAAGCGCGCTTGGCGTTACGCCTTTTTTTTTCGCCTTTTCCAGCCGCCGGAGGTGACCGCTGCGGTAGCTCTCCAGCATTGGAATGAGCAGCGGGTCGGCCTTTTCAAAGAGCAGCGGGCCAAAGGAATATTCATCTTCAGGGAACCAAGAGGGGAGCGGGGCGGGAGCGCCGCTTTTGGCGCCGATTATTTGATATATCCTTCCGCCGTCGTATACCAGCCGTTCGTCAAATACGCAAAAGCCACCGCTGCGGAGAAACTGCCGCAGCTCCTCAACGCCACGCATGGGCTGCATTACTATTCGCTCTGCATTTTTTGCTGCGGGCATATTTGCAGAGAGTATGCGGGCAATAAGCTCGCCGCCCATGCCGCATATGGCGATGGCATCGGCATCGTTTGGGCCAAGGTGCGTCATTCCGTTGGATACGGTTGTAGTGAGCTTGTCCGCAAGGCCGCAGAGCGAGGCTAGAGCCGTGGCCTTTTCAAGCGAGGGTGCGCTTATGTCAGAGGCTATGACCCTTTCTGCACGCCCCTGCTGCAAAAGCGCCGCGGAAAGCCTGCCGTGGTCACAGCCGATGTCCGCTGCAACGGAAACGCCGTCTATCATGTCCGCCGCGGCCTGAAGGCGGGGGCGAAGGTGTATTTTTCTGCTGCTTATTGATTCCATATATTTACTATATAATAAACCCTGCGCTATTGTAAACCGCACAATGACAAAAGAGAGTATATGTAATATAATAAAGTGCATAAGGCGGATACATGCATGTCCGCACACGGAGGAACGCAGATGATAACGCGGTGGGGAGCAAATATCGATAAGGACGCAGTGCTGCAGGAATACCCGAGGCCGCAGCTGCGACGCGACAGCTATATTAACCTGAATGGGCTGTGGCACTATGCCATTACTGCGGGAGATGGCCTGCCAAATGAACTGGACGGGGAGATACTCGTGCCGTTTTCGCCGGAATGTGAGCTTTCCGGCGTGGGCAGAACCGTCGAGCCGGAGGATACGCTGTGGTACGTTAAGGAATTTTCGCTGCCGAAGGGGTTCAATATAGGGAGGGTGCTGCTGCATTTCGGCGCGGTGGATCAAATGGCGTGGGTATACCTCAACGGCATCGAGGTCGGCTCGCACACCGGCGGATATACCCCTTTTTCGGTGGATATAACCGCAGAACTGCGGGAGGAGAATCAACTCGTCGTAAAGGTAAAGGATGTTACCGATGCATCATGGCATACCCGCGGCAAGCAGAAAACAAAAAAGGGCGGCATATGGTATACCCCGCAGAGCGGCATATGGCAGACGGTATGGATGGAGAGCGTGCCGGAGGAGTACATAACCGGCCTCTATATACGGCCGCTCTATGATGAGGCGGCGGTCGAGCTTACGGTGTGCTCCGCCTGCTCGCGCCCCTGCACGGCGCGCATGGGGCTTGTTGTGGCACAGGGGGAGACAAACAGGCCGTTTCGAATGAGCGTGCAGGGCTTTACGCCGTGGTCGCCCAAGGAACCGCATCTTTACGATTTTTCGGTAAAAATGGGCGATGACACGGTGGAAAGCTACTTTGGAATGCGGAAAATAGAGCTCAAAGAGGATCAAAACGGCATAAAGCGGCTGTTTTTAAACGGAGAGCCGTATTTTCATAACGGCGTACTGGATCAGGGCTACTGGCCGGACGGTCTTTATACAGCGCCCAGCGATGAGACAATGGTGAATGACATACAGACCGTGAAGGATCTTGGCTTCAATATGCTGAGAAAGCACGCCAAGACGGAGCCGCTGAGATGGTATTATCACTGCGACAGGTTGGGTATGCTGGTTTGGCAGGATATGCCGAACGGCGGGGAGAAATACGACCCTCTGACTGTGACTGCACCGCTGTTTACCGGGGCAAACATGGGCGATAACAGATATGCCCGCTTTGCAAGACAGAGCGAGGAGGGCAGAGAGCAGTTTGTCCGCGAGCTGGATGAGATGGTATCGGCGCTGTACAACTGTGTGTGCATAGCCGTCTGGGTGCCTTTCAACGAGGGCTGGGGGCAGTTCAACGCGGCAGACATAGCCGCAAGGCTGCACAGCATTGACCCGTGCAGGCTGGTAGACCATTCGAGTGGCTGGCACGATCAGGGCGCAGGCGATATTTACAGCCGTCATGTTTACTTTAAGCCGTATAAGTTCAAGGCGGACGATAAGGGCAGGGCGGCTGCGCTTACCGAGTGCGGCGGTTATAGCCTCCGCATCGAGGGGCATAGCGAGAAAACCAGGGAGTTTGGCTACAAGCGGCTCAAAAACAAAGAAGGGCTCATGGCGGCATACAAAAAGCTCTACGAGCAGGAGATCATACCCGCGATAGAAAATGGTCTTTGTGCGGCGGTTTATACCCAGTTGAGCGACGTAGAGGGGGAGACGAACGGACTGCTCACATACGACCGGGAGGTGCTCAAGCTGCCGCCGGAGGAGATAACCGGGATAAACAGCCGCATCGCCATCGCACTTGAGCCGACCGAAGAGGAGCCGGAGGAGGCAAACGAGGATCAGGGGGAGAGCGAAGACTAACCGTTGCCCTGCGTGAACACGGCGGCTATCGCTGCGGCGAGATAATCTATGCTGTTCATCGCCTGCTCGAGCGTATTGGCGTTGTGGCCGACTTCAACAAGAAGGCATTGATTTGATATGTGCTGGTTGTAACGCCCGGGCTTTACCCGTATGTCGCGGGCAAGCTCCGAATCAACTTCCCTGAGCAGCCCTGTTATTCGATCTGCAAGGGCATAGTTTGAGTCAAAGTCAGGCATATCGGTGTACCCGGTGCCGGTGGCGCCCTTGCCAGTGCCGACGACGAACATAAGCCTTGCGCACTCCTTGCCGTCGATGGTAACAAAGTCGGCGGCCTCAGTCGGGTTCTTCCCGTAGGAATCCCTGTGCAGGTCTATATACATGGTTATTGAGGGGTATTTTTCGCGGTACCTCTCCATTGTCTTTACCGAGCGGGAGTATGACGTGGCGAGCTTCGGCGGCTCGTGGTCTGTCGTATCGTGTATCACGGCGATGCCGCGGCTGCGCAGGAGCCTTGCCAGCTTTTCGCCGACTGCGACGACGTTTTTGCCGTTGTCGTGTGTGCGCCACTTGCCGCTTTCCTTATATTCCTCGCCGGATTGCAGATACGCCTCCGTCGTGTGGGTGTGGTATATCAATACGGCCGGTTTACCGTCGGCAGGTTCGCTTACCGTGAGGTCATCGGATATGACCTCTATTTTTATGCCGCCGCTTTCCTCCGCTTCTATCCGGGGCAAAATGGACTGGCTCTCGGTATTCGCATCATGTGTATATGCGAACCTATATAAGCACAGCCTGACCAGCCAGATGCACAGCAGCAGCGACAATATGGTGAATGGGGTAATTATACGGCGCCTGCGGCCGCGCGTTTTGTTCCTTCGCATAAGTGACAAGCCCTCCGCTAAAAGGCTATGAGCGAGGGAGCCGCCGTATGACTAAGCGATGAGCATACGCACGTCGTTCAGGCTTTTTCCAAACAGCGCCATGTTCAACCCTGTCGCGATTATGCCGGACATATCCTCAACAATGGAATCTATATCCTTAGGCGTGACTATCATATCGCCGAGGCCTTCGCTCGCCGCCTCCCGCGCAAGCTCATAAAGCTGCCCTTCACCGCCGCAAAGCTCAGCCCGGTCTGCAATAAGCGATATTACCTCCTGTGTTATGGTTGCGGCGTAAACCACCAACGGCACGCCTATCGCGATAACCGGAATGCCGAAGGCCTCGCTGTTCAGCCCGAGCCGGTTGTTGCCTATGCCGCTTCCCGGGCTTATGCCGGTATCCGTCAGCTGTATCGTCGTGCTTATGCGGGCGGCTCTGCGGGAGGCGAGCGCGTCTATTGCGATTATGATATCCGGCCTTGTGTGCTCCGCGATTCCGCGGACTATCTCCATGGTCTCAATTCCGGTTACGCCAAGCACTCCGGGGGCCACTGAGCATACCGAGCGAGCCTTGGTCGGTAGTGCTTCCGGGATATACTCCGCAACATGTCTCGTGACGTATACCCGCTCCGCCGCGCGCGGGCCCAGCGAATCCGAGGTTATTGCCCTGTTGCCGAGGCCGACCACGAGTACCGTCCCGTCCTCCGGCAGCGTGCCGAGCATCGACTCCAGCTCCTGTGAAAGCGCCTTGCTCACCTCCTCAAAAAGATCCAGCGGCCTGCTTGCAAGCTCCGGCGCGTCCAGCGTGATATACCTGCCGATGGGCTTATCCAGCTTCTTTGCCGCTTCACGCCCGGTTATGCTTATACGTGAAACTGTGATGCGCCCAAGTTCCTCCGTTTGCTCCTCAACGCCGGCTATATCGGGGTTGAGCTCCCTTGATTCCAGCGCAAGGTCAGTTCGTATGCTTACCGACATTTTTTTGCTTAAAGCTCCTTCAAAGTAAATAGTATACCTGTATTATGGCGTCGCAGCCGGTATAATATTTTGCGAAAAAGCACCGATACGTAGAAAATCGGGGTTGCATTGCGCAGCTTTGTGTGTTATAATCAACTCCGTTCGAGTAAAAAAGACACAGGGGGTGAATTGTTTTGGCTAACCATAAGTCCGCTTTGAAGCGCGTGGGCGTAAGCGAGAAGAAGAATCTTCGCAACCGCATGATCACGTCTCAGGTTAAGACTGCTGTCAAGAGCTTTGATAAGGCTCTGGCTTCCGATGACAAGGCTGCTGTTGAGAGCGCCTATGTCAACGCTGTAAGCACCGTCGATAAGGCAGCCGGTAAGGGCGTTATCCATAAGAACGCTGCTAATCGCAAGAAGGCTCAGTTGGCAATAAAGCTCGCGGCAAAGTAATTTAAGCCAAAAGAATTGCCCGTTTTATAGACGCGATAAAGGCCAGCCCCAACCGGTTGGTTTTTTTCGTGCGATTACAGAAGCTTGAGGTATAGCTTAGTTAAGTTAAAATGAAAAACAAAGGCGTTATTTATGCTCTGTGTGCCGGAATAAGCTGGGGCGTCAGCCTCGGTATATTCGGCAGGACCATGACCTCCTTCGGCTTCAGCGCAATGCAGGTATCCGCAGTGAGGACGACGATAAGCGCGATAACCTTTATAATACTTGCGCTGGCAACGGACAGGCGGGCGTTCCGCCTTGAAGTGAATGATGCTTGGATATTCCTATGCTCCGGCTTTATAAGCGTTACGCTGTTCTGCTGGTGCTATTTTACATCGACCAAGCTGTGCTCCTTGGCCGTCGGCGGCGTGCTGCAGTATACCGCACCGATATGGGTCGTTATTTTTTCTGCGGTGATATTCAAGGAGCCTATAACAAGGGTCAAGGCTGCCGCAATGGCGATAGCGGTCTGCGGCTGCGTGCTGGTCAGCGGCATAACCGAGGGTGTGGGTACCGTATCCGCATTTGGTCTCACGGCGGGGATACTCTCCGGCATAACCTACGCGAGCTATACGATATTTACCCGTTTTGCGGTGCCAAAGTATCCGACCATGACTATAAACCTGTATACCTTTATCGTTGCTTCGGCAAGCTCGCTGCTGCTGGCGGGGCCGGTGGATACGGTCAGCCGGGTGTGCACGCCGCAGGTTTTGCCTGCTGCGGTAATAGGCGGCATACTGTGCGCCGCAGTGCCGTATTACTTCTACAATAAGAGCCTTGAAACGCTGGAAAACGGCAAGGCGAGCATACTTGCAACGATAGAGCCGGTCATTGCCGTGATGGTATCCGTGTTTTATTACAAGGAGCCGCTTAGCCTTGAGGCGTTGATAGGAATAGTGATGATACTCGCCGCGGTGGTGATACTTGCGCTGCAAAAGGACGCCCCGCATAAGGCGGCTCAATAAGCAGAGCAAGCGCTGCGCCCGTTTTCGGGCGTTTTTTTATACCATAAAGGAAAAAATGCGGCAGTAAAAAAGGAATTTTGGTTTTTGCAGAGAAAGAGACAGAAAAGCGCCGGAGGTGTTTTTCGTATGGCTACAGTAAGCAGCAAAAACTACAGGGAATTTATCGAAGAACGGGAAAGAGAACTGCTTTCACCGTATGCGGCGTTGTCGGCAAATACGCGGGGACGGGAGCACCCGATGCAGCCCTGCCCGGTGCGCACCGAGTATATACGGGACAGAGACAGGATAATACACTGCAAGTCCTTCAGGCGGCTGAAGCACAAGACACAGGTATTTCTTTCGCCATTGGGGGATCATTACCGCACAAGACTCACACATACCCTTGAGGTAAACCAGATCGCGCGGACGATTGCCCGCGGGCTGAGGCTCAATGAGGATCTAACCGAGGCGATAGCACTTGGGCACGACCTCGGACACACCCCCTTCGGCCATGCCGGCGAGGATGTGCTGAATACTCTGCTCAAGGAGGACGGCGGCTTTGCGCATAACGAGCAGAGTATTCGCGTCGTCGAAAAACTGGAAAACGAGGGGCGCGGGCTCAACCTTACCTACGAGGTGCGCGACGGGATACTTAACCACAGACGCAGCGGCAGGCCGTGTACTCTTGAGGGCTACGTTGTGAGCATCGCGGATAGGATAGCCTACATCAACCACGACATAGATGACGCGATAAGGGCCGGCGTGCTTTTGCCGGAGGATATACCCGAGAGCTGCAACAGGGTGCTTGGAAGCACGCATGGCGAGCGCATAAATACAATGATACTCGACATACTTGAGCAGAGCTTCACCAAGCCGAAGGTAAGCATGAGCGACGATGTGACCGAGCAGTTCGGCATACTGCGGGAATTTATGTTTCAAAGCGTATACCTCAACCCAAAGGCAAAGGGGGAGGAAAACAAGGGCAAGCTTCTCGTTGAGCAGCTGTTTGCCTACTACCTTGACCACGTCGAGGAGCTTCCGAATGAGTTCCTCATGAACCTTGAAGCGGACGGTAAAAAAAGGATAGTTGCGGATTATATCGCCTGCATGACGGATAATTACGCGATAACGGATTACGAGCGGCTTTTTGTTCCGAGAGAATGGAGCAGAATGTAAATAAACTAAAAAAGGATTTTCAATATTTGCACAGAATAAGGCAACCTGTCGGATAAAGGCGAGAGGAGGAGGCAATGGCAATATTCCCGGATGCATGGATGAGCGAGCTGCTCAGCAAAAGCGACCTTGCCGCTATCGCCTCCGAGTATACCCAGCTAAAGCCGAGAGGAAGGCGGCTTTGGGGTTGCTGCCCCTTTCACAGCGAAAAGACGCCTTCATTTTCTGTTGTGCCTGACGGGCAGTTTTATTACTGCTTCGGCTGCCATGCAGGAGGCAGCGTTGTCCAGTTCGTAATGGATGCCGAGAGACTGACCTATGTTGAGGCTGTACGCTACCTTGCCCAGCGGGCGGGAATGGAGCTCCCAGATGATGTTGACGACGACAGGCTGCGGCAGGAGCGCATGCTCAAGGAGCGGCTGTATGCCGCCTGCAGGGATGCGGCGCTGTTTTACCGCGAAAGGCTGCTGAGCAGCGAGGGCAGCGAGGCACAGCAATACCTCACAAGGCGTGGAATAGGTGCGGCCGAGGTAACGCAGTTTGGCTTGGGGTATGCCCCGCCGGGCTGGGATAACCTGTTCAAGTATATGACACAGAAGGGCTATTCGCCGGAGCATCTGCTTTCAGCGGGCCTTGTGATAAAGGGCAAGAGCAGGGATGGCTATTACGACACCTACCGCAACCGGGTGATGTTCCCTATAATCTCAACCACGAGGCGGGTGCTGGGCTTCGGTGCGCGAACGATGGGCGATGACACACCAAAGTACCTGAATACCGGAGAAACGCCGATATTCAACAAGCGAAACAATCTGTATGGGCTGAACCTGCAAAGGGGTAAGCAGCTTGCTGATCTGATAATGGTAGAAGGGTACATGGACGTAATAAGCCTACACAGGGCAGGGGTGACGAACGCCGTTGCAAGCCTCGGCACGGCGCTCACGCAGCAGCAGGCAAGGCTGCTGAAGCGGTATGTGCCCAAGGTATACATAAGCTACGACGGCGACTCTGCCGGGCAGAGCGCTACCATGCGGGGGCTGGATATACTCGCAAAAGAAGGACTCGATGTAAGGGTCATAGTGATACCGGACGGCATGGACCCGGATGATTACGCAAGAAAGTTTGGCGGGCAGGAGTACCTTGCGCTGAAGGACAAGGCGCTGACGCTCAACGGCTTTAAGCTGGATAGCCTTATGAAGGGGCTGAACCTTGAAACGGCGGACGGACGGGAGGAGTATGCAAAAAAAGCCAGCGCGCTGCTTGGCAGGCTGGAGCCTGTGGAGCAGGAGCGCTATGCGCCGCTCATAGCGCGGCGGACAGGCCTCTCAAGGGATGCAATACTGCGCCAGTGCGGCGTTGGTGGCGGGGCGGAGAATAGCGTTGGGAATATAAGGAATACTAAGCAGCAGAACCGAGAAATGGCGAAAACACCGAATAAAGCCGAAATAACGCTGCTCTGCTGCATGATAAGATCCGAGGATGCGATGCTCACGGCTGCCGAGGAAATGACCAGGCGCGGCGTCAGGTTCTCAAACGAGGCGCTGAACGGCTTTGCCGAGAAGCTGCTCGCAATGAGCGTTGAGGGCAAAAGGCTGGATATGCCGCTTGCACTGTCCGAGCTGCCGCAGGAAGCGGCGGAGAGCGTCAGCGCGGCGCTGGGCAGCGAGGACGGCATCGTGGATCCCGTAAATACCGCGAGAGACTGTGTATCCGCAATGCTGCGGGATGGCTTGAACGAAAGGATAAATGAGCTTGCCGCGGAAATACAGACGGATGGCAGAGATGAGAAGAAAAGAGAATACGCAGAGCTGGTAAAGAAGCTCGCAGAATTAAAATAGAGTGACAAAAGCACCGATTATCAACACAAGCAAAGGAGTGGCGGCTTTGGAAAAGAAGAGCATCAAAAAAGCACAGAAAACCGTAGTGCCGGAGGAAGAAGCAAAGGTGACCGTTGAGCCGGAAAACAGGGGGACTAAGGGAGCCGGCACGAAAATAGACGCGCTGATAGAGCTTGGCCGCACTAAGGGCGTGCTGACCTATAAGGAGGTCATGGATACGCTGGACGAGCTGGAGCTGGATTCCGAGCAGATAGAGCGCATATACGACCGCTTTGAGGCCATGAACATAGATGTGGTGGAGGAAATGGACTCACAGGAGGACGTTTCCAATGACATGTCGGATATAGAATCCGACCTTAGCGGTACCGAGGGCATAGCGATAGACGACCCTGTTCGCATGTATCTCAAGGAGATAGGCAAGGTTCCGCTGCTGAGCGCTGCGGAGGAGATAGAGATAGCAAAGCGAATGGCGGATGGCGACCAGGAAGCAAAGCAGCAGCTTGCGGAGGCCAACCTGCGCCTCGTCGTCTCGGTCGCAAAGCGCTACGTTGGGCGCGGCATGCTTTTCCTCGATCTTATTCAGGAGGGCAACCTCGGGTTGATAAAGGCGGTTGAAAAATTCGATTACCGCAAGGGCTATAAGTTCTCGACCTATGCAACCTGGTGGATACGTCAGGCGATAACCAGAGCCATAGCGGATCAGGCGCGCACGATAAGGATACCTGTTCATATGGTTGAGACCATAAACAAGCTCATCCGCGTAAACCGTCAGCTTCTTCAGGAATACGGCAGGGAGCCGCGGCCGGATGAGATAGCCCGCGAGATGGGCATAAGCGAGGAGAAGGTGCGCGAGATAATCAAGGTGGCGCAGGAGCCGGTGTCGCTCGAGACCCCGATAGGCGAGGAGGAGGACAGCCACCTTGGCGACTTTATACCCGATGACGACGCGCCGGCTCCGGCAGAGGTGGCGGCCTTTACGCTGCTCAAGGAGCAGCTTATGGAGGTTCTGGATACGCTTACGCCGCGGGAGGAAAAGGTGCTGCGGCTGCGCTTCGGGCTTGATGACGGCAAGGCGCGGACCCTTGAGGAGGTCGGCCGCGAGTTCAATGTTACCCGCGAGCGCATACGCCAAATAGAGGCCAAGGCGCTGCGCAAGCTGCGCCACCCTTCAAGAAGCAAAAAGCTCAAGGATTTTTTGGAGTGAACAAAGCCGTAAAAAAATCAGGAGCCTGCATATGCCGATGCAGGCCCCTTTTTGCTTACTGACCGAGCTGCCTCAGCACCGATTCCAGCCGCCGCTTCTGCTCGTCGTTAAGCATTGGCGCTATGCGCCCCGCAACAGAGGCAAGCTCTCCGGGGTCTATGGCTCCGCTGCGCTTTGCTGCCGCCAGCTCGCCTATAAGCTCCTGCTCGGATCTACCGCCGTACTTATCCACCACGCTCTGCACATCGTTCAGCATAGCGGGGTCGACGTTTTGTGCCGCCTTGTTCAGCTCGTTCATGTCCATACACGGGGCAGGCTGCTGCCTGCTGCCGCGCAAGCTTCGTTTCATCGAATCACCTCCGCATAATAATATGCCATAGGACAGCCGAAGGTTCACAACTGTATCTCACTGCATAGAATGTTTATAGATAAGGGGGAGGGTACAGTTATGCAGAGAACAGCAGCGTCCACGCCGCAAAGAAGGCAGGAGGGTCACGAGGGCTCACCGGCGTTTATGATGGCGAGCAGGATAAGGGCAGAGCAGGGGCCCGAGAGGGCGGCACAGTATCTTTCCGCCATGGAGCCGTTCCTCGCCCCGGGCGAGCGAACACATATAGCTTATACTCTCGGCCTGCCGCAGCCCCAACCCCAGCCACAGCCCCAACCGCAGCAAAGCTATGCCATGCCTCAGGGCGGCTTTGGTATGCCGAATATGGGAGGCATGGGTGCGCTGGGCAATATCGGCAATATAATGCAGGTCATGCAGCTGATGAACACGCTTCAATCGGGAGGCGGCCAGCCGGGTCAGAACCCGCTTATGAGTATGCTTGGCAGCCTTATGGGCGGGAAAAATCCGCAATAAACGGCCGACAGCTTGTTTTTGCCGCCGTACCGTGATAAAATCCATTAAATAATGGAGGAATTTCAGGTATTTTATAGATGCGTATACTCAGCATAACCGCGCAGAAGCCCTGCTCGACCGGGAGCGGGGTCTACCTTAGCGAAACGGTGCGCGGCTTTGATAAAATAGGACATGAGCAGGCGGTGATAGCGGGGCTTACGAAGGAGGACGCGGTTGAGCTTCCCGCCGGAGTCGCCTTTTACCCGGTATATTACAACAGCTCGGAGCTGCCATTTTCGGTGTGCGGAATGTCGGATGAGATGCCGTATGAAAGCACCAGATACAGGGATATGACGGCGGAAATGGTGCGGCAGTTCGAGCATGCCTTTGGCAGCGCAGTGCAAAGGGCAGTTGCGGAGTTCAGGCCGGATGTTATAATATGCCATCACTTATACCTGCTTGCTGCGATAGTGCGCGAGCTGCTGCCGAATAGGCAGGTTTGGGGCATGTGCCACGGGACGGATCTCAGGCAGATGTATACCAACCCGCTGGAGCGGGAACGGATCAAAAGAGCAGTAGCGAGGCTTGACAGGATATGCTGCCTGCACTACGAACAGAAAAATGAGATAATCAGCTGCTATGGAGCGTTGCCCGACCGTGTGTGCGTGGTTGGCAACGGCTACAACGGCGGCATATTTTATGACCGCGGTGAAAGAAAACCGCATGCCGAAACGCGGCTGGTCTATGCCGGCAAAATATCCGAGCAGAAGGGCGTTTTTTGTCTGCTCAGATCGCTTAAATACCTCGGCTGGGAGCGGGAACGGTTCTCGCTTCGCCTTGCCGGCGGGTGGAACGGCGAACAGCACGAGAGAGCGGCAGAATTGATAGAAAAAGACGGCTTTGATGTGGAGCTGCTCGGCCCGCTCAGCCAGAGCCGCCTTGCGGAGGAGTTTAACCGGGGAGATGTCTTTGTGCTACCGTCATTTTTTGACGGATTGCCGCTGGTACTGTCAGAATCAATGGCCTGCGGCATGAAAACCGTATGCACGGATCTGCCGGGCATACGCCAATGGATGGACGAGAGACTGCCGGGAAACGGTATAGTGTATATTTGTCCGCCCAAAATGAAGGACGCGGATACGCCCGCGCCGGGGGAAACTGAACCGTTCGAAAGGCGCATAGCGGAGGCAATAAGGCAAGCAGCGGCGGCAGATTGCCCGCAAATATCCCTTAAAGGCCTTACCTGGGATGGCGTCTGCCGGCGGATACTGGGATAGACAAAAATATTATACTTGAAAAATATGCGTGGCTGAGTTATAATACCCAATGTTACGGGGATGTAGCTCAGCTGGTCAGAGTGCATCGCTCACATCGATGAGGTCGTGGGTTCGAGCCCCTCCATCCCCACCAATTCGGCAGCCACGCGGTGTGGCTGCTTTTCTTTACCTTGTTTTTTTCGGTAACGATCGTTTCGTGCAGCTGTTTTATGGAGGAAGAAATGGAAAATACCGATCGCCTGAATATGAAAAAGCGAACGCGGATAGGCAAAATGTCCGGCGTGATCGGGATAGCCTGCAACTGTGTGCTCGCCGCCGGCAAGCTCATAGTCGGCCATGCCGCATCGTCCGTGTCAATAACGGCGGACGGGCTGAACAACCTATCGGACGGCGCAAGCTCCGCCGTGACGCTGCTGGGCTTTCGGCTCGCGGAAAAGCCGGCGGACAAAAAA
Source organism: Acutalibacteraceae bacterium (assembly GCA_963640685.1). GTDB lineage: Bacteria > Bacillota > Clostridia > Christensenellales > CAG-138 > SFEL01. The sequence continues at coordinate 14,530 of CAVIAA010000010.1, read as the reverse complement.
CATCCCTATGGCCATGCACGCATAGAGTATGTGGCCGGCCTTACGATAGCGGTTATGGTGACGTTTATAGGCTTTGAGCTGGCAAAGAGCTCGGTTGAAAGGCTGCTTTCGCCGGAGCCTGTCGAGCTTTCCGACGCGGCGGTGTGCGTACTGCTTGCTTCAATAGCAGTCAAGCTGCTAATGACGCTGTTTAACCTGAAGATGGGCAGGAAGATAAACTCCGAGGCGCTGCTTGCAACGGCGGCGGACAGCCGCAACGATGTTATAGCTACCGCAGCCGTGCTTGCCGCTTCTGCAGCCGAGCATTTTTTTGATGTGCGGGCGGATGGGGCGATGGGCATTTGCGTGTCGCTGTTTATACTATACAGCGGGGCGGAGCTGATGGGGAAAACCATATCCCCGCTGCTGGGAGAGTGTGCCGATCCGGAGCTGCAAAGGCAGATAACCGAGTATATCAACGGCTGCCCGATGGTGCTTGGCTGCCACGACCTTATGATACACGACTACGGCCCGGGCAGAAGATATGCCAGCATACACGTTGAAATAGACAAAAACGAGGCGCCTATGGCCTGCCATGCGTGTATAGACCACATGGAGCGGGAGTGCCTGAAAAAATACGGCACGCACCTTGTGATACACTATGACCCGGTAATAACCGACGACCCGGAGCTGAACAGTGCCCGCAGCTTGGTGAATGCTATAATAAAAATAAGGGACAGTCGGCTCACGATACACGATTTCAGGATGAATGCCGGAGAAAACGGTATAAATCTGTCCTTTGATATGGTGCTGCCGGACGACCTGAGGGGGCAGGAACAGGAAATCAAAGATACCGTTGAACAAGCGCTGGACAGCCTTGGCGGAAAGAAATATACTATAGATATCACCTTTGATATGGAAACCGGCGGCGTCGAAGAGGAATAGAACGGCTTGCTGAGAAAAACGGAGGCGTTTTTTTATGAGAATGGTAGATCTGATAATCGCAAAGCGCGAGGGCAAGGCACACTCAAAAGAAGAAATACAGTACATAATAAACGAGTATACTGCGGGAAACATACCCGATTACCAGATGGCGGCGTGGATGATGGCCGTTTGTTGGCGAGGAATGAATGACGGCGAGGTCAGCGAGCTTACCTCGGCCATGATGCATTCGGGAGATACGGTGGATCTTTCGGATCTTCCCGGGGTGAAGGTCGATAAGCATTCCACCGGCGGCGTCGGCGATACTACCACGCTGGTGGTCGCGCCGCTGGTTGCGGCCTGCGGCGGCACGGTAGCAAAGATGAGCGGCAGGGGGCTTGGGCATACCGGCGGAACGCTGGATAAGCTGGAGGCAGTGCCCGGCGTTTGCGTTGAAAGAAGCGTTGCCGAGTTCAAGGAAATGGTAAGACGGGACGGACTCTGTGTCATTGGGCAGAGCGGCAACCTCGTCCCCGCGGATAAGCTCATGTACGCATTAAGAGATGTTACGGGCACCGTGGAGAGCATACCGCTCATTGCCTCAAGCATAATGAGTAAAAAGCTCGCTGCAGGTACCGATGCGATAGTGCTGGATGTAAAGTGCGGCACCGGTGCATTCATGCATACGCTTGAGGATGCAAAAAAACTGGCGCAGACGATGGTGCATATAGGCGATGCGCTGGGGCGAAAGACCATTGCGCTGATAACCGACATGGACCAGCCGCTCGGCATGGCGATAGGAAACGGGCTGGAGATAAGGGAAACCATAGAGGTGCTTTCAGGCAATGTGCCGGAGGGGGATATGCTCTACGAGGTCTGTATGCTCATAGCAGAGAATATGCTCATGCTTTCCGGCGTTGCAGACAGCAGCGCCAAGGCGCGGGAGAAGCTGAAGAAAGCGATAACGACCGGCGCGGGGCTCAAAAAGTTCGAGACGATGCTCACCGCCCTCGGCGCAAGGGACGCGGCGGGCTGCATGGCAAACCCGGATTCGCTTTGCATTGTAGGGAAGAAGCTGCCGATATGCCTTGATAAAGAGGGCTACATAACAAAAATGCACGCCGCGGATATTGGCAATGTCGCTCAAATGCTGGGCGCGGGCAGGGCAAAAAAGACGGATATTATCGACCCTGCCGTGGGGCTTGTGATGCATAAGCGCAGGGGAGACTTCATAAAAAAAGATGAGCCGGTGGCAACTATGTACATAAACGATGAGTGCAGGCTGGAGGAGGCTATCGCCACTTTAAGGGGCGCGATATGCGTCGGCAGCAATAAGCCGGAGGCGGAGCCGATAGTTTATGCTGTAATAAAGGAATGACCACGGATTTACCGTAAGTTCACGGGGTGCCGATTGTAAAAAGGCGCTCCGTGTGTTATTTTAATAAGACAAACATTGGATCGATGCGAGGTATATGCAGTTGAAAAAGCTGATAGCGATAGACGGAAACAGCCTTATGCACAGGGCGTATTATGCCCTGCCGGCCATGACGGCGAAGGACGGCACGCCTACGGGGGCGATATACGGCTTTGTGAGTATGCTGCTAAAGCTGCTTTCATATGAACCGGATTATATGCTGACCGCATTTGACATGCACGGTCCAACCTTTCGCCACGAGCAGTATGCAGAATATAAGGCCGGAAGAAGGGCAACACCGGACGACCTTCGGGCGCAGTTCCCGCTGCTCAAGCAGCTTTTGAGCGAGATGGGCATAACGGTATGCGAATGCGAACGGTACGAGGCAGACGACATACTTGGAACGGTGTCGAGAATCGCCAACAAAAACGGCGTCGATGTACTGCTCGTGACGGGGGACAGGGATGCACTGCAGCTTATTACCGATCATACTCACGTTTTGCTGACTAAAAAGGGTATAACCGAGACTGTGGAATACGATAAGGCGGTGCTCATGGAGCAGTATGGCCTTGAGCCGGAGAGAATGCCGGACCTAAAGGGACTCATGGGTGACAGCAGCGACAACCTGCCGGGCATACCCGGGGTGGGTGAAAAAACAGCGCTGAAGCTGCTGCAAAAATACGGCACACTGGAAAACACCCTGAGCAGCGCGGAGCAGGAAAAGGGTGCGCTGCGCCAAAAGCTTATCGACTACCCCGAATCCGCAAGAATGAGCTACCGGCTTGGAATAATTGACACGGCCGCACCTATCTCGATAGGCCTTGAGGACTGCCGCTTTGAGCCGGAGAGCATGGCCGGCGGAATACCCATGATGAACCGGCTGGAGCTGAGGAGCCTCGTGCAGCGGCTGCCGGTGGGCGATGCCCCAACAGAGGAGCAGGAGCAGGCGGAGACTGAGCATAAGGATATAACAAACGCAGAGCAGCTTGCGGGGCTGGCCGCGGCGCTCAAGGGCGCAAGGCGCATCGCCGCATGTACGGATGAGCGCATGCACATAGCGCAAAACAGCAGGACGCAGTACGACATATCGCTTGGCGCAACGCTGTTTGAAGCGGGTCTCAGCGCAGAGGAGGTGTATGCGGCGCTAAAGCCGGTTCTGCAGAGCGAAGAGGTTGAAAAGTGCCTTTTTGACAGCAAAAAGACGAGGCATCTGCTTGCCCCGTACGGCATTGAGCTGAAGGGCGGCACATTTGACCTTATGATAGCGGACTACCTGCTGCATGCCATACACCCGGCAGATGCGCTTAAAACGCTCTGCGCGGAGCGCGGCATGGCGGCGACACCTGCTTCAATGCTTGCACTGCAGCAAAAAATGACTGCCGAGATGAAGGAAAACGGGTTGTATAAGCTGTATGAAAAGGTCGAGCTGCCGCTTGTCGAGGTGCTTTACGATATGGAGCGGGAGGGCTTTGCCATAGACCGTGAGGTATTGAGCGCGCTTTCGGATAAATTTGCCGATCGAATACGGGAGACGGAAGCCGAGATATACTCCCTTGCGGGAGAACAGTTCAATATACTGTCGCCAAAGCAGCTTGGTACCGTGCTTTTTGAAAAGCTCGGCCTGCCGCCGCAGAAAAAGACAAAGTCCGGTTACTCGACAGATGCGGAGGTGCTGGAGGCGCTGGAGGATAAGCACCCGATAGTAAAGCCGGTGCTGGAATATCGCTTTCTTTCCAAGCTGAAGAGCACGTTTGTAGACGGGCTGCTTGCGCTTACAAAAAACGGCAGGGTGCATACCAGCTTCAATCAGAATATCACCGCAACGGGGCGCATATCCTCAACCGAGCCCAACTTGCAGAACATACCGGTGCGGACCGAGCTTGGCAGGGAGATACGCAAGGCGTTCGTTGCAAGCCAGGGGTGCGTGCTTGTCGGGGCGGATTATTCCCAGATAGAGCTTAGGCTGCTTGCCCATATAAGCGGGGATGAGGGGCTTATCGCCGCCTTTAACTCCGGCGAGGATATACACAGAAGTACAGCCGCAGAGGTGTTCGGAGTGGACATTCAAAGCGTGACACGCGAGCAGCGCAGCGCGGCAAAGGCGGTCAATTTCGGCATAGTTTACGGCATAAGCGATTACGGCCTTGCAAAGAACATAGGCGTTTCCCGCAGAGAGGCGGCGGAATTTATAAGCCGTTACCTTGAAAAGTACAGCGGAGTGCAGGAGTATATGCACCGCTGTGCTGAGGAGGGACGCAAAAAGGGCTATGTGTCCACCCTGATGGGCAGGCGGCGGGAGCTGCCGGAGATAACCTCGTCGAATTACAATACCCGCAGCTTTGGCGAGAGGGTAGCGATGAATATGCCTATTCAGGGCACTGCCGCAGATATAATAAAAATGGCCATGGTCAACGTACACAGGCGGCTTAAGGAAGAGGGGCTTGCAGCAAAGCTCATACTGCAGATACACGATGAGCTGATAATCGACACCCCGATTGAGGAGGAGGAGCGCGTTCGTGCGCTGCTTTCAGACTGTATGCAGAACGTCATGCAGCTTAAGGTGCCGCTTATAGCAGAGGTAAGCTCAGGCCATAGCTGGTTCGATACGAAATAAAATAAGGAGGGGCGTATGCGCATCGGCCTGACGGGAGGCATAGCCTCCGGCAAAACGGTTGCCGCTGATAGGCTGAGGGAGCTTGGTGCGGCGATCATAGACGCGGACGAGCTTGCACGCAGCGCGGTGCTGCCCGGAAGCGAGGGGCTGCGGCGCATAGCCTGCGAGCTTGGCGATGAAATGCTGCTTCAGGACGGCAGTCTGAACAGAAAAAAGCTGGCTGAGCTGGTATTTGCAGAAGATACGGCACGGCAAAGGCTAAACGGCATACTGCACCCTATAATACGCGATGAAATGCTGCGCGCCGCAGAAGCGGCAGAAAGGGCGGGCAGCAGGGTGGTAGTGCTGGATGTTCCGCTGCTCATAGAATCCGGCTGGCAGGACATGGCGGACGAGGTGTGGCTGGTTACCGCGCCTATGGAGCAGCGCATAGACCGCATAGCGGCGCGGGACGGCTTCGACAGGCAGAGCGCTATGGCGCGCATCGCAGCCCAAATGAGCGACGGGGAAAAGAAACCGTATGCCGATGAAATAATCGAAAACGACGGCAGCTTGGCTGAGCTTTACCGGCAGACGGACGACCTCTATAAAAGAGCATTGGAGAAAGATGACGGCAAAGGGAAAAAAGGGCGGCAGGTGCCGCAAGAAAATAAGGGTTAACTGGCCGCGTGCGGTGTGCGTCGGCCTCTGCGCGCTTGTGCTGCTGAGTGCCGTTGCGTGGCAGGTGGGCGAGCTGCTGGAAAAACGGTCATACCGGCTGCAGTATGCCTCGGAGATAAAGAAATATTCAAAGGAATTTGGCGTCGATCCGTATCTCGTTGCCGCCGTGATACACTGCGAAAGCTCAAACCGGCACGATGCAGTTTCAAAAGCCGGAGCGCGGGGACTTATGCAGATAATGCCGGACACTGGCAAGTGGATAGCGGAAAAGCTGGAGGTGGAGGGCTTTTCGGAGGAAAAGCTCTTTGAACCCGAGACTAACATACGCTTCGGCTGCTGGTACTTAAAATACCTGCTGGATACATTTTCCGGCGACAGGAGGACGGCGGCGGCAGCCTACAATGCAGGCCCGGGCAACGTTAAAAAATGGCTTGCGGATGAAAGATATTCCTCCGGGGGAGAGCTTGTGGAAATACCCTTTAAGGAGACTGAAAGATACGTTGAGAAGGTACAGAGAGCATACGAAAAATATACGGAGATATACGCTGCACAGCTGGGCTAAGAGGCTTGCGGCGCTTGCTATGGCGCTGTTATGCGCATTTGCGCTGGGCTGCACTGCAGTAAATGGCGAAATTCAGGAGCAAAAGCTTGGGCTGGATATTGAAGTTCCGGTGGTGGAGGAGTCGCAGCCCGCACCGGGCGGCGAGATAAGAATGTACATACCGACCAACGCCGACATGACAGATCCGCTAATGGTGAACACCGAGGAGATGCTGTGCTTTTTCTCGCTGGTGTATGAAAGCCTTATCACAGTAAACAACGACGGCAGGCTGAGCCCGGAGCTTGCGGAAAGCTGGACCACCGAGGACGGAGGAGCGACGTGGACGGTAAATTTGAGGGCAGAGGTAAAGTGGCAAAAGGTGAACAAGCCCTTTACGGCGAGCGATGTTGTCTCCACATTTGAGAGGCTTAAGGGGCTGGGCCAGGACTGCTACTACAGCTATGCTGCGGACACCATAGACTCTATTGAGGCGGTAAACAACATGACGCTTAGGGTAGTTATGAAAGACCCGGGGTATGCCTCGCTTTACGCGCTGAACTTCCCGATAATGCGAGAGGGTACCGTATCATACTACCCGCTTGGGACAGGCCCGTATGAATACGGCAGCGCAGCGGGGGATGCCGTTAGGCTCACGGCGAACGAGGGCTGGTGGAAGCAGCGGGCATATATAGACAGCTTTGTATTCGTCGAGCGGGACAGCAACGATACGGCGCTTGCTTCATACAACGCGGGGCAGCTCGATATCGTACCGACATCAGCGACCACGGTTGGCCAGTATCGGCAGGACGACATAACGACGGTGACGGACGTTATGACCCAGAACCTCGAGATAATGCTGATAAACAACGACTCCCAGACGCTCAACGATATACGCATTCGACGGGCGCTCGCCTATGCGTTGGACCGGAGCAAGATAATCTCCAACATATACATGAACCGTGCGCAGGCCTGCGACGTGCCTATTGCACCAGATTCGTGGATATATGATGCAAAGTCAAAACTGTATGACTACAACACGGTAAAGGCGCTGGAGCTTCTTAAAGAGGCGGGCTGGGAGGATAGCGACGAGGACGGCCGGCTGGAGAAGAACGGCATGGCGCTTACAGAGCTGAGCCTTCAGATACTCGTAAATGATTCCACGGACAGCACGAGAAAGAACGCCGCCTCAGCAATAGCGGAGCAGCTTGAGGAGATAGGCATAGCGACCGAGATAGTTACGGCGCCGTTTTCGGTCGCGTCGGATAAAAACGAGTATACCGATATGCTCTTAGCCGGCGAATACGATCTGGCGCTTATAGGTCTGAATGTCGGAAGAGACGGAGACATGAGAGAGCTTACCGCACAGAATGGCTCGGCCAATTACAGCAGGTATTATGATGAAGAGCTGTATCAGCTTGCGTGTAATATGATGAGTGCGGCGGATGAGACTGCGTACAAGGAGGCAGCCTCAAAGTTTCAGACGACATTTGCCGAGAAGCTCCCGTTTATCCCTTTGTATTTCAGGCTGGACAGCATAGTATGCGCTGCCGAAATAAAAGGCATGACGGATCTGCGAGAGCCTGATATAATGCGAAACGTGGATAAATGGTACATATACACCGAGAAAAAGGAAAAATAAGCGTAACTGGAGAAGCGATGGAAAAGAGGAACTTAACTATATCGGCCATAGCTGCGGTCTTGGTGCTGGCGGCAGATCAGCTTAGCAAGCGCTGGGCGGAAACGTGGCTACGGGCAAACGGAGAGTATAGGATATGGGACGGAGTACTGCACCTGAAGTACATTGAAAACCGGGGCGCAGCCTTCGGTATGCTGCAGGGTGGAAAGTGGTTCTTCCTTATCGTGACTGCCGCGGCCTGTGCCGCGATACTTTGTTTTCTCATAAAGGAGCGCAAGAGGCTGCATTTTATGATGACCTTTTCGCTTTGCCTGCTGCTTTCCGGCGCCGTCGGCAACCTTATAGACAGGGTGATGCTGGGTTACGTTCGGGACATGATATATGTTGCGGCAATAAACTTTGCGGTGTTTAACGTTGCGGATATGGCGGTGACTGTAGGCTGCGGATTGCTGGTGATAGATATGCTGTTCTTTAAGGGCAAAAAATATCTTGATATGCTGGATAAAAAGCCGGATGCGGGCGAGGACGGCGTATGAGCAGGGTGCAGCTCACAACAGAGCAGGACGATGAAATTCACGAGCAGGAATTTATAGCGGACGAGGCGGGGGAGCGGCTCGATGTATTCTGCGCGAGGGAGAGCGGAAGCACCCGCTCCGCAGTTCAGCGAATGATAGCGGCGGGAGATGTATTGCTGAATGGCGCCATAGCAAAGGCGAGGGACAAGCTAAAGTGCGGGGATACCGTTACCATTGTGCTGCGTCCGCCGGAAGAGGTCGATATAATCCCGCAGGATATACCGATAGACATAGTATACGAGGACGGCGATATAGCCGTTATAGACAAGCCAAAGGGCATGGTGGTGCACCCTGCGCCGGGCAACCCGGACGGGACGTTGGTCAATGCGCTTATGTATCACCTTGAGGGGCTTTCCGGCATAGGCGGCGAGCTGCGCCCGGGAATAGTTCACAGGATAGACAAGCTCACCTCCGGCCTTATCGTCGTTGCAAAGAACGACAATGCGCATGCATCGCTTGCGGCACAGCTAAAGGAGCATTCCGCGAGGCGAACATATATAGCAATAGTTGATGGCAATATAAGGGAGGACAGCGGCACCGTAGATGCTCCGATTGGCCGCCACCCGGTTGACCGCAAGAAGATGGCCGTGGTAAGGGACGGCCGCAGCGCTGTTACGCATTGGCGGGTGCTGGAGCGGTACGGCGAATATACGCTGATAGAGGCGGTGCTGGAAACCGGGCGGACGCACCAGATAAGGGTACACATGGCGCATACAAAGCACCCGGTAGCCGGAGATACGGTATACGGCGCGGCAAAGCCGAGGCTTGGCCTCGAGGGGCAGGCGCTGCACGCGGCAAGGCTGGAGCTCACACATCCGTCTACCGGCGAGAGAATGCGTTTTTCCGCTGCGGTGCCTGAATATTTCAGGTCGGCGCTGAAGAAGACGGGCAGAACGCAGGCGGAGGATATCGAACAGGTATTGAAGCGTGCTTTTGGGGAGGATGCCGATGAGCAGGAGAGAAAGCTCCGATAGCGGAAGAAAAAGAAAAAAGCAAAAAGGCAGGGCGATAGCCGGCGTGCTTTTTACGGCGGCGATGATGCTCTGCTGCGCCGTGCTGTATATGCTCTCCCGCGGCGAAATTAAGACGGCAGAGACGGCGGAGACTGCTGCACAGGCCGCGCAGCCAACGGCCGAGCCGGAGCGGGTATATCCATCGGAGACCGTTTTTTTTGAGCGGGCGAAGCAATATGGCTTGGATGCGGAATGTACCGCTTCGGCGGAATATGCGCCGGATAAGGGATATTTGCTCAGCCGAGAGGGCCTGGAGCAGCAGGCGGTGCTTGTGCTCTCAATGAGGAGTCTCGGGGTATGCGGCTTTACGCTGGAGTGTCCGGCGGCCGCGAAGCCAAACGATCTGCCGGAGGATCCTTCGCCGGTTCAGCTCTCGCTCTATGAGCAGCGGCTTGAAAGATACGAATTGGAGAGTGCCTGGCAGGAAAAGAGCCTGCCCGCGCTCATAAGCGGCATAGATATCCTGGGCGAGGTAACCTACGGGGACAAGACGGATATGCTTTTGCTTATGAGAGAGGCGGCAAAGAATGGAAAGTCCGACGAGCTCAAGGGCGACTACGGCAGGTTCAGCGTAACGGTTCGAGAAGGGACGGAGGGAAACGTAATTTGCGCTTCTTTTGCCCTGAAAGATTGACAAAACAGAAAACAAACCGAAGCTTAATTGACTTTTGATTGCTTTGTAATGGTTTTGTGATGAAAGTTTCTGTACGGCGGGTTATAATAAACCTGCAAGTGAGAAATGGACGGTCCCTTTCAAGGCTGACAGACATTTCACGGCTCCCGCGAAAACGGGAGCCGTTTTTCGTTGCCGAAATTGCATTTATGCATTAAAATATAAAAAACATTGTTTTGTTGTTGAAATATGGGAGAACGATATGGACTTTATAGATAGATTTACCGAGGGTGCGAAAAAGGCGCTGGCGCTGTCTCAGGATAGCGCAAAGGAAATGGGGCATAACTACGTCGGTAGTGAGCATCTGCTATTGGGCCTCATAAAAGAAGGCGAGGGCGCAGCGGCAAGGGCGCTTACACAGCTCGGCGTCAGCGAAAGAGACGTTTCGCGAAGGGCAGATGAGCTGGTGGGTCACGGCGACTATCACTTTACAGACAGCTTCGGCTATACACCGCGCACAAAGAAAATACTTGAGCTTAGCCTGTATGAGGCAAAATCGCTTAAAAACAGCTATATAGGCACAGAGCACATACTGCTTGCCATAATCCGCGAGAAGGACTGCGTTGCAGTGCATATACTTGAGGATCTCGGCGTTGACTTCACACTGCTTTGCCAAATGCTCTCGGGCACGACGAGAAAGCCTGAGGGAGCGAGGGAAACCGAGAACGACGATACCCCGGTGCTGAACAGGTACGGAAGGGATCTTACGCGGCAGGCGAAGAGCGGCGAGCTTGACCCGGTAATAGGCCGCGAAAACGAGATACAGCGCATAATACAGATATTGACGCGGCGAACCAAAAACAACCCGGTACTTATAGGTGACCCGGGCGTGGGCAAGAGCGCGATAATCGAGGGGCTGGCGCAGCGCATAGCGTCTGGCAGCATACCTGAGCTTTTGAAAAACAAGCGGGTCGTAACGCTGGATCTCGGTGGCATGCTGGCAGGGACGAAATATAGGGGCGAGTTTGAGGAGCGTATAAAGGCTGCAATAGACGAGCTGTCGGAGAACAGAAACACCATACTGTTCATTGATGAGCTGCATACCATAGTTGGCGCGGGCGCATCGGAGGGAAGCATAGACGCCTCGAACATAATGAAACCGGCGCTTGCCCGCGGCGAAATGCAGGTCATAGGCGCAACAACGCAGGACGAATACCGAAAATACATAGAAAAGGACGCTGCACTTGAGCGAAGGTTCCAGCCGGTCACGGTGGGCGAGCCGACGAAGGAGGAGGCTGCCGCAATACTGTTTGGCCTCAGAGACAGGTACGAGGCACACCACAAGGTTACTATAACCGATGAGGCCATAAGGGCTGCCGTCGAACTTTCCGACAGGTACATATCGGACAGGTTTTTGCCGGATAAGGCGATCGACCTGATGGACGAGGCGGCGAGCCGGGTGCGGCTTGCGGCGTATGTCGTTCCGAGCGGAATGAAGGAGCTGGACGATAGGCTTGCGGCGCTGCTGAAGGAAAAGGAAGAGGCTGTAAGCAACCAGAACTTTGAGCGCGCGGCGGCCATACGGGATGAGGAGCGCGCGATGCGGGACGAGATTGCGGCGAAAAAGGCAAGCTGGGAGCGGGCAAGGAACGACCGCGAGTGCGTGGTATCGGAAAACAGCATAGCAGAGGTCGTAAACGCCTGGACGGGGATACCCGTAAGCAGACTTACCGAGGACGAGAGCCGTAAGCTGCTGCACCTTGAGGATGAGCTGCATAAGCGGGTGATAGGGCAGGACGAGGCGGTAGAGGCTCTTTCAAGGGCGATACGCAGGGCGCGGGCAGGGCTCAAGGATCCCGACCGCCCGATAGGCTCATACCTTTTTCTTGGGCCGACTGGCGTTGGCAAGACGGAGCTCTCAAAGGCGCTTGCCGAGGTTCTGTTCTCGAATGAGAACGCAATGGTAAGGCTGGATATGTCGGAATACATGGAGCCGCACAGCGTCAGCAGGCTGGTCGGCTCGCCGCCGGGCTATGTCGGCTTTGAGGAGGGCGGGCAGCTCACCGAAAGGGTGCGCAGGAAGCCCTATTGCGTTATACTGCTGGACGAGATAGAAAAGGCGCATCCCGACGTATTCAACATACTTCTTCAGGTGCTGGAGGATGGCCGGCTGACCGATTCAAAGGGCAGAACGGTGGACTTTAGGAATACCGTGATAATAATGACATCAAACGTCGGCGCGCTCAGCGCAGCGAGGGGCAGGGCGGTAGGCTTTGCCAGCGAAAGCCCTGCGCTCAGCTATGAGAAAATGCGCGAGGAAATGATGGCCGAGCTGAAGAAAACCTTTTCGCCGGAGTTCCTGAACAGGATAGACGAGATAATAGTGTTCCGCCCGCTGGAGCAGGAGCAGGCGGTAAGGATAGTTCGGCTCATGCTCAGGAGCGTTGCGGCGCGGCTTAAGGAGAGGGGCATAGAGCTCAGCTTTTCGGATGGCGCGGTTGAGCAGCTTGCAAAGGACGGCTTTGACCCGGTATACGGCGCGAGGCCGCTGAGGAGGGCAATACAGCATCAGGTCGAGGACAGCCTCAGCGAGGAGCTGCTGTCTGGCCGGATAAGCCTCGGCGACAGCGTCAGGGCAAAGATAAGGGGCGGAAGGCTGACCTTTGAAAAGCTCCGCTGAAAAATGCATTATTAACAGTTTGTTTAAGGTGCTTGGGGTTGCAAAAGACACGGCAGGGTGTAGAATATAAAAAGGTGCCATTTTGGTGCAATTTATGTTACGGACGCGAAACATGACGGTATTTAAACGGACAACGGTATTATTGCTTTGCATTTGGGCGCTGGTTTGCTTCAGCGCTGCTTTTGCCGTGCCGGTATCCGGCGCCGAACAGCCGGGGTCGTTGAGCGGCGTGATAATCGGCATAGACCCGGGTCACCAGCTGAAGGCGGACGGCGGGCAGGAGCAGGTATCGCCCGGCGATGAAACGACAACAAAGGATCGCATGAGCCGCGGCGGCGTGGGCGTTCGCACGGGCGTGAACGAATACGCCATAAACCTCGCCGTTTCTGCAAAGCTCGCATCTCTGCTTCAGAATGCCGGGGCAACTGTGGTCATGACGCGCACGACGAACGACGTGTCCATTTCAAACAGAGAGCGCGCCGAGCTGATGAACGAAGCAGGGGTCGATCTCTGGGTACGGATACACTGCAACAGCTCTGTTTCAAAGCGGATAAAGGGCGCGCTGATGATCGCACCCAAGAAGGAAGCCCCAATAGGCGAAGAGAGCGACAGCCTTGCTCGGGCGGTGCTCAACGGCTTTTGCGCCGCAACCGGGGCGCAGAGCAGGGGAACAGTTTACAGCGCTAACCAAACCGGCTTCAACTGGTCAATCAGCCCTGTCGTTACGATCGAAATGGGGTATTTGACCAACCCGGAGGAGGACACGAGGCTTTGCCGCGCATCCTATCAGGATAAGTGCGCTGCGGGCATATTTGAAGGAATAACGGAATACTTAGAGGGGAGGGATGAGCAGTGAAGAGAATGATGGCGCTCATCCTTGCTGTTGCAATGGCATTATGCGCCGGCTGCGGGGCACAAAACCAGCCCGAGCAGCCTGCGCAGGCAGAGGAGGCCGCAGAGCCAACGCCGGAGCCGCTTGCCCAGGTAGCTATCGACACAAACCCTGTTTCAATATTTTATTCCAACTACCGGTCTGCAACCGAGGCGATGGAGGCTCTTTTCCGCAGCAGGCTTGAGCAGGATGACAGCACCGAGGCGGCCGATACGCTGCTTCAGCTCGCCTCCCACGACCTTGCCGTATCCGAGGGAAACGCTACCTTCAGCTGGCTGCTTTCTTCTGATGGTGACAACATCTTTACTTCCTCCGTTACGGGCGCTGCGGAGGGGCAGGGCGCTATCGTTCCGCATGGCCAGACAATATATCTTGAAGGCGACGAGGAACAGGCTGAGGAGGCAGCCGCACAGGAGCCTGAGAGCACGCCAAATGAGCAGCCCGAGCCTGGCTTAGCCGACCCGGCTCTTGCCAGCGGCAGCGAGGCCGATAATGGCGATCAGGGATATGACCTTCTATTTGAATACAGCGACGGATCGACCCTGAGCGGAACCTTGACGTCCTCCACGCTCAGCTTTTGCCAGAACGGCGACGAGGAGCACGGCGTAACCGTTGAATTTGAGGATAACGTGTGGGTATCCACCGTTGTTCATGCCGACGGCATAGTTACGACCGTCAGGTGCGATGGAGACGGCTTCCATTTTACCGTTGCAAAATATACCGGCGGCGAAGAGCCGGATGAAACGGTATACGACTGGCTAAGCGACGGAAACGGCGCAAAGCTGATAAGCTCGGCGGAGGGCGAATAGCTTTTTGACCCTCTATTGAAACTTAAGAAAGAATGTGTTACAATACCGCCATACGACAAGTGTATTTTTGCGTACAGCTTTTTTGGAAAGGGGTTGACTGCTGAATGAACGCTTGCGCCATAATCTCTAGGCAGGCAGGCAGGCAGGCAGGCAGGCAGGCAGGATAGGATTATTTCGGCCTTT
>CAVIAA010000009.1:0-57906 GCA_963640685.1 Acutalibacteraceae bacterium | reverse complement strand
GTGGTATGGCGTTGCGGTCGGGGCTATCGTCGGGGCTATCGTTGGGCTTGCTGTTGGGCTGGGCTTTACCCGCAGCACGACATTGTTATTACTGTCGTTTGCCACCTCGTAGCCCTCTTCGCTCCGGAAAAATGTTGTGCTCGTTGCGTTGCCCGTAGTGATCTGCACCGGCGCGTTGACTTCGGGCTTCGTCTTTGTGGTCACGCCGATTGTCGCCGCGTCTTGATTGAGGCCGCCTGTTCCAACCGTTATCATCTTTCCGTTCGGCAGATAAACGTTGCTCTTATTGCTATTGAAGGTGTTGTCCGTTATCTTCGGCGCGCCGGAAACGGTAAACGTTCCGTCCCACAAATACACCCCGCCGCCGCCCACGTCTGCTGCTTTGTTGTCGGTAATGCTTCCGCCGTACATCGTGAAAGCGCCACCACTAAGAACGCCGCCGCCGTATTTTGCTTCGTTATCGGTAATACTGCCGCCGTACATGTTGAAGGTACCGTTGTTATGAACGCCGCCGCCTTGCGCTGCTTCGTTGTTGGCAATTCTGCCGCCGTACATGTTGAAGGTGCCGTTGCTATAAACGCCGCCGCCACTAGATAAGTGCTGGTTTTTGGCAATGCTTCCGCCGTACATCGTGAAGGTTCCGCCTGCAGCAACCCCCACCCCATAGATGTTTGCTCCGTCCTTGTGGGTCACCTTTCCGTCATCCTTGCAGTCGGTAAGTATCAGCTTGCCGCCACTTTCTACGTCTATGGTAGGCTGATCTTCTGCGCCGGTGAGGCTATGCCCGTTCAGGCAGAGGGTTATATCATTTCTGACAGCCCATGCTCTGCTCAGTTCTATATCTTGTTTAAGGTAGTAGTACCCCCCCCCCGGAAAGATTTTCAAAGCTGGTAATACCCTCCCATGTCGGAAAAGTTTCACTGTGCGTATGGCCATTGACCGTTGAAGTCGTGCCGCAGACGCAGTGGTCTGCGTGAGTTTCTTCCGCAAGCGACGCCGCGGGGAAGAGAAGCAACACGATTAAAAGTGCGAGGAGCAGCGGTGTAAATTTTTTCATCGTCATGTTTCCTCCGTTCATATCAAAATTTTATTTATCAGCTACCGCCCTTTCGGGGCAAGCTGAGACGGGAAGCGCCTGAGGCTGTTGTGCATGGAGAGGGTGAAGAGCACCACCCCGCCCACCGAGAACAGCTGAACCCCCCAAAGGGTCGCGTTGAGGCCGATAAGGTCTATCATAGGCCCGCCGACAAAGGAGCAGATGAGGTACCCTGCGGTGAATGCGCTGCCGACAAGCGCCTGACCCTTCAAAAACTCGCCCTCGGGCAGGGTATGGGCGATAAAGCGAACGCCCGCCGGAACGTAAATTGCAAAGCCGACGAACTGAAGAAGCTCCGCAAGGTATATAACGGTAACGTTTGGCGCAAGCATGATAATGAAGCTCTTTGCCGCCCACATCCACCCGGCGAATATGAGCAGCTTTCTGTTGCCCATCTTATCCGCAAAGCGGCGGTACAGCATCATTGCGGGCAGCTCCGTCATTGCGGAAATAAACGCTGCAATGCCGAGGCTTGCGCTGTTGCCGCCGATGCGCTGCATTATCTGAAGCAGGAAGGTCTCGGTAAAGCCATATGACGTTGCAAGGCACATTACCCCTGCAAAGAACATATAAAACTGCGGATATTCCCGCATGAGTATGCGCTTTTCGGCGGGGGCTGCGGAGCCGGTCGGCCTGTCCGCAACGTTTGGCGCGTTAAACACAGTAACCGCAACGCAGAGCAGTATGCAGGGTATCATATACAGTCCGGGCAGAATGTTCGGCGAAAGCCGCTGAATCAGCAGGCCGGTCAAGAGGCTGGTGGTCGAATACGCAGCGGAGCCAACGCCGCGCGCCGCGCCGAAATCCACCTTTATGCCGGCCTCGTTATACCCGCGAAAGAGCGAGTTTACGGAGGGCTGCATTGACGAGAGCAGCGTATACACCAGCACATACGCAATGCAGAACGCCAAACCGCTCAGCGGCAGCAGCAGCAGCGCAAGCGAAACCAGCACCATTGCGGCGTTTACGCCGGCAATTACCCTGCCGAGCCTTACCCCGGTTTTTGAAACGACGGAGGCGGTCAAAAGCTGAAGGCTGACCGCGCCGATGTTGCCGATGCCGAGCATAAGGCCTATCTGCCCGTTGGTATACCCGCGGTTGAGCAGATATGCGGAGGCATAGCCGCTTATCAGCGCAAAGCTGCAAAAGTACAGCCCCTGAATCACAGCATACAGCGCGTTTGCGCTCCTCTTGTTAAGCTGGTGCATAATATAAATCGCTCCTGTGTCAATGGGGTGTTCCGCCCCAAAACTTATTATTTCAGTAAATATTATATCCTATCACCGGGAGGGGTGCAAGGGGAGGAAGGCGGGGTAAAAGCAAAAAAAGAACACCCGCATGGGGTATTCTTTTCCTTTGGCGCGCCCTGAGGGATTCGAACCCGCGACCTTCTGGTCCGTAGCCAGACGCTCTATCCAGCTGGGCTAAGGGCGCACACACTTAGCGTGCTTGATTATTATATCGCTAAAGCGGCGCTTTGTCAACGGCGGAAAGAACTTTTTTAAAAACGGGTTGATTTTTGTGCGCATATGTTGTACAATACACATGCTATGGGGCATTAGCACAGTTGGTAGCGCGCAACGTTCGCAATGTTGAGGTCAGGGGTTCGAATCCCCTATGCTCCACCACATGCCCACCGTAATTTTGATAGAATTGCGGTGGGCTTTTTCTATGTTGTAATCGTTAAGCAACCGAATATCTGTTATGCCGGGGCAAGGCTCTTTTTGCCTTTGTGCCAAAGGAAGCCCAGATACAGTGCCATAATTATAGTGCAGATCGTCACCGGAATATAGCTCAGCTTGATGCCCATGCCAAAGCCGACGATGATGTTGTATGTTTGCAGCATGGCCGGGATGATAAAGACGATCCTGTCCTTTTCCACATCAATCGGCTTCATCCGCTTGCGGTAGATGATCATCAGCGCGATGGCAAACACACAGGCAAGCACCAGCTTGCTGAGCTCACCCAGGCAGGTTTCGCCGCCGTCAATCAGCGGATGGCCGAATACCATTTTTGAAGCTCCTTTCCCTTTTCGGGTTTTCGTGGTAGAATATACAACCAAGGTTACATAACTTCAAGCATCGAAATGCGCCATGGGTTGCATATGAGGATATCCCGCAGTTGATATAGACCATGCGCGCCGAGCTGGCGGACGATATTTTTCAAAGCGTGACCCGCAGGGATACGCTTTTCTCAGCGCCGGACGAGTTTCTGGAAGCGATACGGTGTGCTGTCCGCGAGAAAGAGCAGGAAATCATGATCCTGTTCCCGGCCGAGTCACTCTGGTCGCTGCTGGAGCGGCTGAACTATAAGCTTATCGAATACCACAACGATAGCTCTGCATCGCTTGAGGTATCCGCCAAAATTTCCTTTATGCTGGGCGGTGCCTCCTATGTGGCGATACAGCACCGCCACGATGACCCGAAGGAGATCAATCGTATCGTTGCCGAGATGATCCATATTTTTTCCGCTGTTTTCTACGCCCTGAAGAAGCAGGCGGTAAGGAACGGCGAAACGCGAAGTGCGGCGCGGCCTATCAGCCTGTCCTGCGTTACCCGCATCGCCGCCGGGTCGCAGGCGCCGCTCTGCCGGTCGTCCGGCATTATGAAAAACTCGCCCTGCCCGAGCGTTACCCCGTCCATATCCCAGCTTCCCTCCGGCCTGTATGCGTCTTCATCAAGCAGGCAGCCGGATATATATACATTTCCCTCGCGAATTTCAACCCTGTCCCCCGGCAGACCTATTATTCGGCCGACCGAGGTGCCGCCCTCGGTTCTGAAGGCATACGTTTCGCCGCGCTTGGGCATGGATATGTGCATGGACAGCCTGTCAAAGAGCACGACGTCGCCCGGGTAAAGCGTTGGGCTCATTCCGGAGTCGCTTATCCTGATTCCTGTGAACCAGAGCGTAAACACCAGCGCAACTATGACCGCCGCAGCAATTATGCTGCACACCCAGTTTAACAGCGAAAACGCCCTGTGCTCCGCCCTGTTAAGCCCCGCTCTTTCAGCTCTCATCCGCTTCTCTCCCAAGGTTTTTCTTTGCTTTTTTAATGAAATCCAGCCTGTCCAGCATGACTACCCGCCCGCAGCCGGTGCAGCGAATTTTTATATCCGCCCCGGTTCGGGTAACTACCCAAACGTTGCTCCCGCAGGCGTGCGGCTTCTTCATCTGTATCCTGTCGCCAAGCTCAAACTCAGTTACCAAGGCTGTCGCTCTCCTTTATTATGTGGCGGCATATCGGCTGGGGTATTCCCTCCTCAGAGAACCGCCGGCTGACGCCGTTGAGCGTTTCGCGCTGTATCTGCCACTGATTTTCCACCGTTGTAGGAACGCTTGCACGTATGGTCACGGAGTCCTTATCGGCCCTTACGACCCCCCAGCTCCTGAGCGGCGCAGAAATGCCCATTCCGTCCAGCACCCTTTGCATCTCCTCGCCCAGCAGCGCCGCCGCCCTGTTCGCGTCCGTCATGCGGTCTATGTCTATTTCGACCACCGCGAGGTAATCATGCCGCGAATAGTTTACGACCTTCTTTACCTGCCCGTTGGGTATTATCGTCCGTTCGCCCTTCCAGCCCGATATGGTCACGGTGCGCAGCGTAAGCTCTTCAACGGTTCCCTCAACGTCGCCGACAAGTACGTAATCGCCGACCGCAAGCTGATCCTCAAACAGCAGGAAGAGGCCGGTCACTATGTCGCCTATCAGGCTCTGCGCGCCGATGCCGAGCGCAAGGGTGCCTATTCCCGCTGCCGCAAGCATCGAGTTCATTGCGCTTGCAAGGCCGAGCTCGCCCGCGGATACCGCCAGCGCTATGAAGTAAAACACATATTTGCTTATGCTTGCGAAAACAGACACCGCGGTCTCTATCCGCTGCGCCGTCTTGGGCTGGTCGGCGTGCAGCTTTTTGAGCCTGCCGCTTGCGATTGCCCCCGCAGCCCTGCCGACCGCGCCCGCGGCGATGCCGGCAAGCAGAAACGCGAATAGTATGTTGCCGAGCGTCACCGCCCAGTCAAAGCCGTTGTTAGTCAGCCAGTTGTCCAGCGGACCTATAAACAGACCTGCTCTCATAGCCGCCCTACCTTATAAAGTTGGTCGCGATGCGCTTTTCCTGCTCCGGCGATTTTACGCCTGCGGCCCTTCCCGCCTCGATGCAGCGTATGAGCCATGCGATGTTTTCGCCGAGCATGCGCATGGTCTGCATACCCTCGGCGTCCTGACGCACCTCCTCCGGCGTGTTGCCGTGAACCTGGTTCCAGTAGGTCGAGGTCGCGATAGGCATCTGGGATATTGAAAAGTATTTATTGAGCTGATCGAACGCCGCAGATGCGCCGCCCCTGCGGCAGGATACGATGGCTGCGCCGACCTTGCCGCGCAGCCGCTTGCCGCCGGCGTAGAACAGCCTGTCCATAAAAGAGGTTATCTGCCCCGATGCCGCCGCGTAGTGCACCGGCGAGCCTATGACTATTCCGCTGAACTCGTCCAGCCGCTTCAATACCTCGTTTACCTGACCGCCAAAGGAGCACAGCCCGTCCCTCCTGCACCTTCCGCAGGCGATGCAGCCCGGAACCGGCGCCTTGCCCAGGTAAATTATTTCGCTCTCGATGCCGTTTTTCTCAAGCGCCGAGGCGACCTCGCAAAGCGCGGTATAGGTGCAGCCGCGCTCGTTCGGGCTGCCGTTTATAAGAAGAACCCTTGACATTTTCGCTTCCTCCTGTATATTTATAAATAATTCTTGTATATTTCCCCGTTCCCACCCTCGCGCCCGCCGTCGGCTTCATCGGTAGTAAATGTGCTGTGTTTTGATGCGGGTGTAAATGTGCTGAGCATATTTGTAAAGCGGATTCGAACCGCCTCGCTGCTCCCCGCGAACCAATGTACTTTTCGGCATTTTACTCCCGCCGGGGGAGAAAGCCCGCCCGGTGGCGCTACCTGCGCTTATTTCTGCTTAAATGAGCTCTGTCGTCCAGTTAAGCCCCTGAATGCGAACGTCCAGCTCGCGAAGCGCCTTGGACTGCTCATCGAGCTGCTTTTGCAGCTTGGAAACATCTACCGTGCTGCGTATTACTATTTCGCTGCGGGTGGCGCGGGCAGTGCAGCTTCGCGCCTCGTCCAGCAGGTCATTAAGGCCGCTTATCCGCTCCTTCATGGCGTCCCTTTTTGCAAGCAGCGCCGTAAGGCTCTCGCCGCACTCGATGGTCGCCGCGTTGGTCAGGTTGGTGCGGCGTATGAGCTCCTCATACCTGCCGCAAAGCCTGTCGTATTCCTCCAGCAGCGCCTCCGGCTGCTCGGCGGGCTTTTCCCCCTCCTGAACCAGCGCGCTGCGCCTCAGCCTGTCCCTCAGCTGCTGTATCCGCTTCTGTATATCCGCCCGCTCCGAAAGAGCCTCTGCAAGCTTCATTTTCTCTTACCTCACCGATACAATATTTTTCTATAATAAGTATACCATAATCTTCCGCCAAGTGAAGCAAATAATCCATAAACAAAGGCGCCCCCGAAAAAACCGGGAGCGCAGCTGTTATTCGCCTGTCGTTTATCAGACCTTGAAGTTTACCGAGGTGTCGCCCTGCTCGTCCACGCCGAACTCGTAGTCCTTGCCGGGGAGTATGGCGTTGAGCGCTATGCCGACTATGGCGGCAACGGCGAGGCCGGAGAGGCTTATTGAGCCGAGCTTTACCGCGCCCGCTTCGCTGTAAGTGATGCCTATTGCAAGCACCATTATCAGCGCTGCGATTATGACGTTGCGGCTGCTGGTGAAGTCCACCTTGTTTTCAACGACGTTGCGGACGCCGACTGCGGATATCATGCCGTAGAGCACCATGGATACGCCGCCCATGGTCGCGGTGGGCATTGCGGAGATGAGCGCCGCAAACTTCGGGCAGAAGCTGAGCAGCACCGCAAGGCCGGCCGCTATGCGGATAACGCAGGGGTCATATACCTTGGAGAGGGCAAGCACGCCGGTGTTTTCGCCGTAGGTGGTGTTTGCCGGGGCGCCGAAGAGCGCCGCCATCGAGGTCGCAAGGCCGTCGCCGAGCAGCGTGCGGTGCAGGCCGGGGTCTGCAAGGTAGTTGCGCTCAACCGTGGAGCTTATCGCGCAGATATCGCCGATGTGCTCTATCATGGTGGCCAGCGCTATGGGCATTATGGTGATTATGGAGGAGACGATGAGGGAGGTATCGGCGTTGCCTATGAGGGAGAATACCGTATCCTCCATCTTGAAGGGCAGGCCTATCCATGCGGCGTCGTGTACCGTCGAGAAGTCAACGTTGCCGGTTACAGCACCCACCGCGTAGGAGGCGACGACGCCGAGCAGTATCGGTATTATCTTTATCATGCCCTTGCCCCAGATGTTGCAGGCGATGACGACGATTATGGCGACGGAGGCAATGCCCCAGTTTGCGGAGCAGGAGTTTATCGCGGTCGCGGAGAGGTTCATGCCGATGCAGATTATGACAGGACCCGTAACTATCGGCGGGAAGAAGCGCATTACCTTCTTTGCGCCGTATACCTTGAAGAGCGCGGCGAGAATCACATACATGAGGCCGGCGCATACGACGCCGACGCAGGCATAGGGCAGCAGCGCGGGCTCGCCGTTAGGGGCTATAGCCCAGTAGCCGCCGAGGAAGGCAAAGGAGGAACCCAGGAAGGCCGGAACCTTTTTCTTGGTCAGCAGGTGGAAGAGCAGCGTGCCGAGGCCGGCAAAGAGCAGCGTTGAGGATACGCTCAGGCCGGTCAGCGCGGGAACCAGCACCGTCGCGCCGAACATTGCGAACATGTGCTGAACGCCCAGCACCATCATTCTCGGTACGCCGAGGCTCCTTGCGTCGTAGATAGCTTCGGTCCCGACTTTTACGTTTGACATTGGTAGTCCTCCTTGTGTGTTGAATTTAATATTTTTGTCCCTTTCGGGAGTTTATCGCGTTCTTCAGCGCTCGTATATCGAAACGCCCGTCTCCCCGTCCTGCTCTCTGAGTCTTACGGCTATCACCTCGCTGAGGGAGGAGGGTATGCTCTTGCCTACGAAGGTCGCCCGTATAGGCAGCTCAAGGTGGCCGCGGTCGATGAGCGTGCAGAGCTGTATCCGCGCCGGCCTGCCGAGCTCCATCACCGCGTCCATCGCCGCCCTCGCGGTGCGGCCGGTGAATATAACGTCGTCCACCAGCACAACGGTCTTATCGACCACCGAAAACGGCACGTTGGTCTCGGATACTACGGGGTCTCCGGACACCTTTGAGAGGTCGTCGCGGTACATGGCGATATCCAGCTCGCCCACCGGTATTTCCACTCCCTCGATGGACTTTATGTTCTCCGCAAGCCTTTTTGCAAGGGGTATGCCGCGGGTCTTTATGCCTATGAGGCACAGCCCGTCTGTTCCGTGGTTCTTTTCAACTATCTGGTGGGCGAGCCGCACCAGCACCCGCTCAACGTCCCGCTCGTTCATGAGCTGCGCCTTGAAGGTCATCTGCTTCATCTTCCGCCCTCCGTAAGTTATTTTTTCGCAGAAAAAAGGCCTTGCCGCGCTGAGACAAGGCCTGATAAGGCGTTAATGCCAAGCTATCAGAATATATGTGTGGGAAAGCTATCCCCCGCAGCCTTGCCAGTGTCTCTGCACTGAGCCTTAAAGCTCTACGTTGAGAGATATACTAACACAGCGCGGGGGATAAAGCAAGCGGAAAATTCCGTCTTTTTTCAGGTTTATATTTTCAGCTGTTCAGCGCCTCTGTCCAGAACTCCGCGCCGTATATATCCGTGAGCCGGTAGGTCGAAAGCGCCTTTTCGGAGGATATGTCGACGTTGGTTATGGTGAGCTCGCCCGCAACGGTCAGCTGCTCGCCCAGCATGTAGCTGTCGATGAATTTGCCGTCGTAGCCGTAGAAGTCGCAGAGGAAATCCAGCGTGTCGCCGGTCTTTATCTCCACCAGGCCCTTCATGACGGTATCGGTCTGCTTTTCGTCGTAGAGCATCCTTGCGCCGGCAACCGTGCCGTAGGGATCCTCGTCGGTGAATACCAGTATAAGCTCCGCCTGCTCGCCGTTGAGCAGCACCGGCACGCTGCCGGTTATGACATAGCTGTCGCCGTCCACGTCGTTTGAGATCAGCTCGTAATGCACTACCTGACCGTTTATCGCCATCCATGTCCTGTCGTAATCCAGCACGAGGTCGAGGTCGTCGTCAAATTCATAGGTGTTGTCGATGCCGAGGTCGATATACCCCTCGCCGTCGTCTATGAATACGTTGAGCGCAACGTCCTGAACCAGCTCCCATTCGTCGTCCGTAAGCGAAAGCACCTTCCTGCCGCCCTTGTCGGTTGCAACGAGGCGGGACTGGTCAAGGCTGTGGGCGGAGTAGAAGTCCTCGGAGGAGGTCATGAGGCCGCGATCCAGCCAGTTTGTGCCGCCGGAGCGCATGCCCGCAAACATCTCGAGCAGGTCGCCGTAGCTGGAGGCTGAGGAATAGCCGGAGGAGCTACCGCCAGAGAGGGCGGAGGAAAGCAGCTCGCCGAGCATGCTCGAGCTGCTGCCGCTGCCGCTCATATCCCCGAAGAGGGAGGAGAGCGGGGAGCCGGTTGAGCTGGAGACCAGCTGGCCGCCGGAGGCCACCGAGGCAAAGCTCCTTATGCAGTTGGTATACTCGCTGTCCATGCCTATCTCGTCGTATATATCCACCATGCTGCTCATTGAGGACAGCTTTTTATACGGGAAGTATATGGATATTCCGTTTGCGTTTGCAAGGGAGCGGGAAACGCGGTTGTATTTTACGCAGCCGCGCAGCGCCTCCGCAAGCGCCTTTGCTTCCGCCGTGCCGAGGTTATCCGCAAAGTTTATGAGGTCTATCTGGTTTATATCCGAGGAAAACTCCTTTGTGCGGCTGCGCGCGTTGGAAACCGTGGCGTAGTCATCGGAATCTATCAGCGCAACGGTGGAGGACGCGAAGCTGTTGAACGCCTCCGGCACCGTTCCCGCAAGCTCCGCAAGGTCAACTATGGACAGCGTGGTCTGGTTTGATGCGGACTGCTGGCGGCAGGCGGTGGTAAAGTCGTCGATTATGTTCTTGCCGATGGATACGGTATCCATCGAGGTGTTTTTTGAAAGCTCGGTAAGCCAGTTGGTGTAGTACCAGCCGCAGCCCGGCTCGGTCTCCTCGCTTGCGATGAGGTAATCGGCGTACTGCTCCGCGACAAGCCCTGTTTCAAGCGTCGCCATAAGGCAGGCGTCAAAGCCTATGAAGTCGAACACGCAGTCGGCGTCCTTCAGCGCCTTGTTGAACACGTCCAGCGTCATGGAGCTGCCGGGGAAGTTCTGGTCGTAGCCGTAGCCGGTGTTGGAGCCTCCGCCGTGGTCCCACATTATGAGCGAGTACCTGTCCGCAGGGAAGTTGCTTTCGCAGTACTGTATGAACTCGGTGAGCGTCGCGGCCTTGGTCATGGACTTTTTGCCGAGGTCGCTCTCAAGGCGCAGTATGCCCTGGTTCTTTACCTGATATATCTGGTTGGTCTTGCTGCTTATTACGGTGTTCTGCCACTTTTGCGTGCCGCCGGTCTCGATTATTATGTTGACGTTATCCGAAAGCTCGGCATGCAGCATCTCGTTTATGTCAGATGTGGCCATTCCGTAGTTGCTTTCAAGGTCTGTGCCGCACATGTACACCATTATGGTGTATACGTCCCTGCCGCCGCCGCGTATTACGGTGCGCTTGTCCCGCGCCTTGTTGGATACGGTGGTGTCCGCGGCAACAGCCTCGGTTTGGGCGAGCTGCGGCTTCGGCGTAGGCGTGGCCTCGGCCTGAACCAGCTGCAGGTCGTTGTCGTATGATGCGTCATAGCTCAGGTTCCCCGCAACGCAGCGAACCAGCATGTAGCCTATGGCGATTATCACGATGAGCAGCAGTATGCGGCTCAGGCAGCCGCCCTTGCGCCCGCCGTTGCCCCCGCCGCCGGTGCTTCTGCCGAGCAGGTAGGCTATGAGCAGCGCGATGAGCCCCATCCCGCTGCCGGAGCGGTTGCCGCCGGAGCGATTCCCGCCGCCACCGCTGCTGCCGCCAAAGCCGCCGCCGGAGCCCACCGGCCCCGTCCCGAGGCCGCTGCCCCGCCTGTGTACGCTTCCGCTGCCGGATACCCGCTTTTGCCTTCCGCCGCTGCCGGGTGTTCTTTGCATATGCTTTATCCTCCGTTCAAGTTAAGTTCGGTCTGTTATTTATAATATCAGCTTTCTGCCGGCTTCTCTGAGCCTTCGCCCTCCGCAAAGAAGGCGTACAGCCTTGGGAACGCCGGGGAAAAGTCCATGTATTTATCCATTATTCGGGTGTATATGCCTATGAGCGTCCCAGAGCAGAGGGCGCATATCGCCGTGCCTATGCCGACGGCGCGCAGCTCCCCGAAAAACGCAAACGAGAGCAGCACCGAGGAGAGGCAGCAGCAGAGGTCAAAGCCGGTCTTTGCCCGGCTTAGCTTAAAGCCGAACCGCTCCACAAGCCCGGTTACGAACAGCTCATACACCTGAAGCGGCAGATAGGTCTTTAAGAACACCGCAACGCCGAAGGAATTGAGCAGCAGGCCGAATATGAAGTAGGGTATCCGCTCAAAAAGGCCTGTTGGCTGAATGCCGCGCATCAGCCATATTATCCCGTCCAGCACTACGCCGAATATGAAGGCAGAAAAGAAGGAGAGTATGTTCCTCCATTCAAACCGCCTTACAAGTATATAGTACCCTATCAGCAGCACGCCCTGCAACATGTAATCCGCCATGCCGAAGGTCAGAAACGGCACGCCGAGCGAAATTATATAGGACTGCGAGGTGACCATGCCCATGCCGAGCCCGCCCTTTGTCATGAGCGCGTTGCCAAGCGCTATAAAAAACGTTCCCAGCACAAAGGCCAGCTCGCCGAATTTAAGCCTTTTCCCCTTACTCAAGCTCATACCTCCCTCGTGTATTCCCGAAGCCAGGACAGCTCCTCCGCCCGCATGTGCGGCGACAGCTTCTGATACACCGCGCGGTTATAGGCGTTGAGCCGCTCCCGCCCCTCCTGCGAAAGCACTGCGGTATCCACAGCGTCGGGGTCTATCGGCGCATAGGTGAGCGGGGCGAACTCCAGGAAGCCCTCCCCCGCGTCGCGGCACTCTATCAGGTTTTCATGCCGAACGCCAAAGCTGCCCTCAACGTATACGCCGGGCTCGTCCGAGGTTATCATGCCGGGCAAAAACTCCCAGCCCTCGGCGCGGCGCTGCCAGCGCAGCCCGTTCGGCCCCTCGTGAACCGATAGCATATAGCCAACGCCGTGGCCGGTGCCGTGGTTATAGTCCAGCCCCTGCCTCCAGAGCGGCTCGCGAACCATGCAGTCCAGATTGCAGCCGGTGCAGCCCGCCTTAAAGCGCAGCGTCATGACAGACAGCATGCCCTCCAGCGCCGCGGTGTAGGCAAGGCGCTCCTCCTTTGTGGTGCTGCCAAGGGCTATCGTCCTCGTTATGTCCGTAGTGCCGCCCATATACTGCCCGCCGGAATCCACCAGCAGCAGCCCCCTTGGCGATACCCGCGCGGCGGTCTCTTTTTCCGGCGAGTAATGCACTATCGCGCCGTTTTCGCCGTACCCCGCGATGGTCTCAAAGCTCGGGTACATGAACCCCTCCTGCTCGCGGCGGAAGCCCTCCAGTCTTTGTGCGGCCTCGTATTCGGTGTAGCCCTTATCCGCGCCGGTCTTTGCCCAGTGCATGAAGCGGGCGACGGCGACGCCGTCCTTTATGTGCACGGCGCGCATATTCTCAAGCTCGGTCTGGTTCTTGACGGATTTCATCAGCTGAACCGGGTCGCGGTCGATGATGCGGCAGCCCTTTGCCGCAAGGTACAGCTTATAATTAAGCGAGGACAGCGACGCCATGACCGGCGCAGCGTAGCCCGCTACCGTGTCGTAAACCTTTTCGTAGGGCAGCAGGGTGACCCCCTCGGCAGCCATTCTTTCGGCGATGCCCGCTGCCTTTTTTGCGTCCATGAACAGCAGCACCCGCTCCCGCTCAACGATCGCATAGCACAGCGCCACGGGCAGGTATTTTACGTCGTCCCCGCGTATGTTCAACAGCCACGCGGTGTCGGTAAGGTCGCTGAGTATGCAGGCAGCAGCCCCATCTTCTGCCATTTCACGGCGGAGGGCGGCTATTTTTTCGCCGGCGGCCGCGCCCGCGAGCGAATCCTCGAGTATCCACGCCGGCGCCCCGGAAAGAGCCGGCCTGCCCTCCCAGCAGCCGTCTATGAGCTCCGCGCAGTCGACGAGCTCAACGCCCGCATCGGCAAGCTCTATGCCCTGCCTTGCGGAAAGCACCGAAAGGTCTGCGCCCAGCCTGCGGCAGTGGTTTGCCTTTATGTACTCCTCGAGAGCCGGAACGCCCTTTTCACCAATTTTATACAGCTCTATGCCGCTGCCGGAGAGCTGCCGCGCCGCCTGAATGAAGTACCTGCCGTCCGTCCATAGCCCCGCGCCTCCCTGCCAAACCAGCAGAGTGCCTGCGCTGCCGGTAAAGCCGGAAAAATGCGCCCGCGCCTTAAAGTGCTCCTCCGGGTATTCCGAGCCGTGCGGGTCCTGCGTCGGTATCAGCAGCATATCTGTGTTCTTTTCCTTCATCGCCCTTTTCAAAGCCGTGAGCATGCGTTTTTCCTCCGTAAATTCTCTCGACATATGATTCTACACCATTGCCGCGGATTTTTCCATATGCCGGAGGCGCGATTTGTGATATTATATATTTGAAGAAATTTGGCATGATATACACTGGAGAAAAAGCATGAGGATAACGGTAAACGCAGACGGCCGCGAATACGGCATACAGATAGGCCCCGGAATGATAAAGGAAGCCAGCCTCTTTGCGGGGTTCCGCCGCGCGGCGGTGGTAACGGACGAAACGGTGGCGGGGCTGCACCTTGATTCGCTTATGGAAACGCTGGAGCGGGCAAGGGTGCGCGCCTCCAGCATAATTCTCCCCCCTGGCGAGGGAATAAAGAGCTGCGACGGGCTTTTTGAAATATACTCCGGCCTTATGGATAGCCTCATCGGCCGCTCGGATGCCGTGATAGCCTTTGGCGGCGGCACGATTGGCGACGCTGCGGGCTTTGCTGCGGCAACCTACCGCCGCGGCGTGCCGCTCATTCACTGCCCAACGACGCTGCTTTCGCAGGCGGATTCCTCCATCGGCGGCAAGACCGCCATTGACCATCCGCGCGGAAAGAACCTTATCGGTACATTCTACCAGCCGGTTATGGTGGTATCCGACACCGCGCTGCTTTCAACGCTGCCAGGTGAGCACATCTCCTCCGGCATGGCGGAGGTCATAAAGTGCGGGGCGATAGCCTCCGGCGACCTCTCGGCCGACCCCTCCGACCTCGGCTGGGCGGTTTACCGCGCCGCAATGGTAAAGGCCGGGTACGTTCAGGCCGACCCGAAGGATACCGGCATACGGCGGGAGCTGAACTTTGGCCACACAATCGGCCACGCGCTGGAGCGGGCGAGCGGCTTTGAGCTGCTGCATGGCTTCGGCGTGTCAATAGGCATGGCGGCTATGGCAAAAATAGGCGAGAGCCGCGGCATAACCGAAAGGGGGACGGCAGAGCGGCTAATATCCGCCCTATCCTCCGCAGGTCTGCCTACGGATATTCGGAATACCGATAAGGAAGCCTTCCGCGCCGCGATGCTGCTGGACAAAAAGGGAGACGGCGAAACGGTCAACGCCGTGTTCCTAAAGCAGCTCGGCAGGGCGGTGATAGTGCCCATGCCTATATCAGAGCTGTGCGACGCCGCGCTGGGGCTGATGGCATGACCCGCTTTTGTGGGCACATACGCGGCAGCATGACGGCGCTGCCCTCAAAGAGCCTTTTGCAGCGGTACATACTGCTTGCGGCGCTCTCAAACGGGGAAAGCCGCATATACGGCGCACGATCGCTCTCGGGCGATATACTCTCGGCGCTCGGCTGTGCCGAGGCGCTCGGCGCAAAAGCAGCCGTGCAGGGCAGCGTTATAATAATAGAAGGCAATACCCAAAAAAAGCGGCGGGTAACGCTCAACTGCGGCGAGTCCGCAACGGTATACCGGCTGCTGTACCCCGCGGCGCCGCTGCTTGCAGGCGAGGCGGAGTTCCTTCTTTCCCCCGCGCTTTCGGCGCGGCCGATGCAGCCTATAAAGCAGCTTCTTTCAGCGCACGGCGTAAAAACAGACGGCGACTGCATATCCGGCGGCTATTCGAGCGGGGATTTTCAAATTCGCGGGGACGTTTCCTCGCAGTATATAAGCGGGCTGATAATAGCACTCAGCCTGCTTGCGGATAAGAGCAGGATAATATTGACTACGCCGCCGCAGAGCCGCGGCTATATTGAGCTTACGAGAGCCGCGGTTTCCCGCTTTGGCGGGGTGTGCGAATGGGAGGACGAGCATACGCTTATTGTGCTTCCGGCGCGCTTCTCCGCTCAGAGCGTTGCGCTCGAGGGGGATTACAGCTACGCCTCGCTGCCGCTCGCGGCGGGGGCGGTGTACGGCAGTGTGACCGTCTCCGGTCTTTCCCCCGCCTCGCTTCAGCCGGACAGGGCGATAATCGACCTGCTCCGCCGCTTCGGCGCCGATGTATCGGTAAGCGGCGACTGCGTTTTTGCAGGCCGTGCGGAGCTTACCGGCACCGACATAGACATTTCCCAAACACCGGACCTTGCGCCGGCTGCGGCTCTTCTTGGCCTTGCCGCAAGCGGGCGGACGCGGCTGTATAACGGCTGCCGGTTAAGGCTAAAGGAGTCCGACAGGATAGCGAGCATAGTGACCGAGCTTTCAAGGCTCGGCGCGGATATTAGCGAGCAGAGCGGCGGCTTTACCATAAACGGCGGCGCGCCGCTGCACCCCGCGCGCTGCTCTGCGCATGGCGACCACAGAATAGCCATGCTGCTCATGATGGCTTCTGGGCTCTCCGGCGGGCTGGAGATAGAGGACGCGGAGTGCATTGCAAAGTCCGCCCCGGGCTTTCTTGAGGAATTTATACGGATGGGAGGGCGCATGGAATGAGCCTTTCACCCTTTGGCAAAATGCAGCTGTGCATATACGGCGGCTCGCACGAGGAGCGGCTTGGGCTTACAATGCTCCCGCCCGCGGGGCTGCGGCTGGACGAGGCGCTTATTTCCCGGGACATAGACCGGCGGCGCGGCGGCAGAAGAGGCGGCACAGGGCGAACGGAAACCGACCTGCCGATATATATATCCGGCGTTGAGGGCGGCGTTACAAACGGCAAAGCGCTGCGGGTGGAGTTTGAAAATTCGGCCGCGCGGCCGAGCGACTACGAGAATATCTCCGCGCTGCCCCGCCCCTCGCACTGCGACTATCCGTCATATGTAAAATACGGCAGCATACCGGCGGGCGGCGGAATGTTCTCCGGCCGCATGACTCTGCCGCTGGTGTTTGCGGGTGCGGTCGCAAGGCAGCTGCTGCTAAGCCGCGGCGTCACGGTCGGCGGTCACTGGTTTTCCATCGGAAAAGTACACGACCTGCCGCTCGACCCACTCAATACCGACGAAAGCACGCTTCTTGCCCTGCGCGATTCTGACATGCCGGCGCTGGACAGGGCAAAGGGGGAGGAGATGCTGCGCGCGGTAGAGTCCGCGGCGCTTCTCGGCGATTCCCTCGGCGGCAGCGTTGAGCTCTGCGCGGTGGGCTTGCCTGTCGGCACAGGCGGGCCGCTCTGGGAGGGGCTGGAGAGCGTCATCTCCGCGCTGCTGTTTGCAGTTCCCGGGGTAAAGGCCGTCGGCTTCGGCGCGGGGCAGGAGCTTGCGGGGCTGCGCGGGAGCGAGGCGAACGACCCGCTGTGTATGAACGGCGGCAGTGTATCGCTTCTTTCAAACCGCTCCGGCGGCATAAACGGCGGAATGGCAAACGGCGCGCCGCTGCTGGTGAGCGTTTTCTTTCGCCCGACCCCGTCCATCGCGCTGCCGCAGCGCACGGTAAACCTGGAAACAGGCGAAAACGCCGAAATTAAAATTGCCGGCAGGCACGACGGCTGCATTGCCCTGCGCGGGCTTTTCGCGGCGGAGGCGGCGCTGTGCCTTGCGCTCACGGAATGTATGGAGGATAAAGCATGATATACCTTGTAGGAATGATGGGCTGCGGAAAGACCGAAAAGGGCAGGGCTGCGGCGGAGCTGCTCGGCCTGCCGTTTTACGATACCGACAGCATAATAGAGAGCCGGGGCAGGAGCATAAGCGATATATTCGCAAAGGAGGGCGAGGAGGGCTTCCGGGAGCTTGAGCATTCGGTGCTGCTTTCGCTTTCCAGGCTGCCGTTTGGCATAGTATCCACCGGCGGCGGGGTGGTCTGCCGCGAGGACAACCGGCAGTATATGCGCTCAAGCGGCTGTGTCGTTTGGATATACCGCGACATCGAGGAGACCATAGCGGATATCGACACCTCAAACCGGCCGCTGCTGAGGGAGGGCGCAGAGAGGCTGAGAGAGCTTTTCCGCGAGCGGCGGGAAATGTATGCGGAGCTTGGCGAGCCGTTTACCGGCAATGGAGCCGAGCTTGCGCAGCTGATAAAGACAAAGTATAATGATCTTATGGAGAAGAAAGCATGAACGTCAGGCGAATGACCCGAATCGCGCTCTGCGCGGCGCTGCTTGCGCCCTGCGCGTGGCTGAGCATACCCACACAGCCCCCCTTTACCATGCAGACCTTCGGCGTGTTCCTTACGCTGCTGCTGCTCGGCGCTCCGGACGGGGCAATAGCCATCGCCGTCTACATGCTGCTCGGCGCAGCCGGCCTGCCGGTGTTTTCCGGCTTTAACGGCGGGGTTTCCGCGCTGATAGGCCCTACCGGCGGGTACATAACCGGCTTTTTGCTCATGTGCCCGATATACGCCCTGCTAAAGGGGGAGAGCGCCGCGAAAAAGGCGCTTGCGCTGCTCGTTGGCCTCCTCGTCTGCTATGCCTTCGGCACCGCGTGGTTCATTAAGGTATACGGCGAAACAAAGGGGACCATAACCCTCGGCGCCGCGCTGCTCGCCTGCGTCGTTCCGTTTATACTGCCGGACGCTGCAAAGCTCTGCCTTGCGCTTTTTGTGAGCAAACGACTCTACAGGGCTGTGAACGGCAAAAATTAAATATAATAAACAAAAATAAATTAAAAAAGGAGAAACGACCGTGCGCAGAAAAGACAGAGAGGTTACCGACTTTAACGAGATCATAAGCATCGTGGACAGCTGCGAGATAGTTCGCCTCGGCCTTTCGGACGGGGACTATCCGTACATCGTTCCGCTCAACTTTGCCTACACCGCGGAAAACGGGCAGCTCTGCCTGTACGTTCACGGGGCGATGGCGGGGCGCAAGTATGAGATGCTCAAGGCCAACCCGCGCTGCAGCTTCGAAATGGACATACCCATCAGAATGGACTGCATAGTTGAGCAAAAGGACGTTACCATGCGGTATAAGTCCGTCATGGGCAGGGCGGAGGCGGCCTTCCTTGAGGGCGAGGAAAAGCAGCACGCCATAGACGACATCATAATGGCGCGGCACGAGGAGACAAAGAATTTTGAATACAGCCGGAGCGCCGTTCCCCGCACGGCGGTGATAAAGCTGACGGTGACCGAGCTGAGCGCAAAGGCCAACCCCGTGACCGGCGGAGCGGACTTATAAAAAACAAAAGAGCGGCAAATGGCCGGGCATCATAAGACAGTTAACGGGAACGACAGAATGATCTGCTGTTCCCGTTCTTGTATCATTTGATTTCGCGTGAGCGTCCCCCGCCTCTCCCCCTGGGAGAGGTGGCCGAGCGCAGCGAGGACGGAGAGGGGTCGTGACCATACCAAACCAAAAAGCCTGCAAGACCCTCTCAGTCACCTGCGGCGACAGCTCTCCCAAAGGGAGAGCCGGGGGTCTGTACCCCGTTACATGGCATGTTGGCATGAGAAACGGAGCGTATTCGTACCGATACGCTCCGTTAACTGTTTTACGATTGCCTGTCTGAAAGGGGGATTTATTTTTATTTTAAGCGAGCTTTTCTGCGCCGAGCCTCAGCCTGCGCATCGCCTCCTCGCGCCCGAGCAGCACCGCAATCTCTATCGCCCCGCCGGGGGTGACCGCCTTGCCCGCAAGCGCAATGCGCACCGGCCAAAGCAGCGTTCCGTTCTTCATTCCCTTTTCCGCCGCCATATTGATGAGCGTATCGTGTATCAGCGTCTCGCTCCATTCCGGCAGCGCCTCCAGCGCGGGTATTACCATACTCAGCACCTGACGGGATATTTCGGCGTCGGTCTTGCTCTTTTTGTTGGTAAAGAGGGAGATGTCGTACCCCTCGTCCAGCCTGGTCAGGAAATCCACCATTTCGGGTATCTCGTTGAACACACGAACCCGCTGCTGAAGTATCCGCGCAAGTATCGCGGTGTCCATGCCGGCAATTCCCGCCTTTTCGTACCACGGCATGGCGTGCGCCGTAAATTCCTCGCCTGAGAGCGCCATTATGTACTGCGCGTTCATCCATGTCAGCTTTTCCGGGTCGAATATCGCGGGGGACTTGCTCATTCCGGAAACGTCAAACGCCTCGCAGAGCTCACTTAGCGAGAATATCTCCCTGTCGTCCCCCGGGCTCCAGCCCAGCAGCGCAACGTAGTTTACCAGCGCTTCTTTCAGATACCCCTTATCCACAAAGTCCGCATATGATGCGTCGCCGTCCCGCTTGGATAGCTTGTGCTGCGCGTCCCGCATTATCGGGGTCATGTGTATGTACTGCGGGATCTCCCAGCCGAACGCCTCGTAGAGCAAATTATACTTTGGCGTTGAGGAGAGGTACTCCATTCCGCGCATGACGTGGGATATCTTCATCAGGTGGTCGTCAACGACGTTTGCAAAGTTATATGTAGGCATGCCGTCCGCCTTTATGAGCACGTTGTCGTCAAGGTCGGCGTTGTTTACGGTTATGGTGCCGAAAACCATGTCGGTAAAGCTGGTCGTCCCCTCGGTAGGAACGTTCTGGCGGATCACATACGGAACCCCTGCATCGAGCTTTGCCTGTATCTCGGCCTCGGTCAGGTGCATGCAGTGCTTGTCGTATTTGAAGGTTTCGCCCTTAGCTGCTGCGGCGGCGCGGCGCTCCTCAAGCTCCTCCTTTGTGCAGAAGCAGCGGTAGGCGTGCCCGCTCCTTATGAGCTGCTCGGCATACGGCAGGTACATGCTCTTTCTCTCGCTCTGAACGTAAGGGCCGTATTCGCCGCCGATGTCGGGTCCCTCGTCCCAGTTCATGCCGACGTCCTTGAGCGTCCGGTAGATGAGCTCGGTCGCCCCCTCAACGAACCTCTCCTGGTCGGTATCCTCAATTCTGAGCAGAAAGCTGCCGTGGTTGTGCCGCGCAAAGAGGTAGGCGTAAAGGCCGCTCCTCAGGTTGCCGATGTGCATATAGCCCGTTGGTGAGGGCGCAAAGCGGGTGCGTACTTGCATTTTCATATCCTTTCTTATTCCTTAAAAGCCATTGTAAAAGCCGTTATGCCTTAAAGCTGTCCTTGAGGCCGACGGTGCGGTTGAAAACCGGGTGCTCCTTTGTGTAGTCCGGGTCGGCGCAGAAATAGCCGGTGCGCATGAACTGGCAGCGGTAGCCGGGCTGCTTAGCTGCAAGCTCCGGCTCGACAAAGCCGTTTACCGTCTTTATGGAGTCCGGGTTTATCCGCTCCACAAAGTCCTTCTCCTCGCCGGTTTCCGGCAGCATGAGCTCCTCATAGAGCCTGAACTCGGCAGGGACCGCCTCAGCACAGCTCAGCCAGTGAATCGTTCCCTTTATTTTGCGCTCGCACTCGCCGCCCCGCGTTTCGGGGTCGTAGGTGCAGTAAACCGCGGTGACGTTGCCGTTTTCGTCGGTGTCCCAGCGGGTGCATTTTACGACGTAGGCGCCCTTGAGGCGAACCTCGCCCTCCGGCTTTAGCCTGAAGTACTTCTTGGGTGCGTTCGGGTCAAAGTCCTCCCGCTCGATATACAGCTCGCGGGAGAAGGTAACGCTGCGCTTGCCGGTCGAGCAGTCCGGCAGGTACTCGACCTCGACCTGCTCCGTCCTCTCCTCCGGCCAGTTTTCAACGACCAGCTTCAGCGGGTTCAGTATCGCCATCATACGGGGGGCTGTGGCGTTGAGGTCCTCGCGGACGCAGTGCTCCAGCATGGCCGTTTCAACGGTGGAATCCGCCTTTGCAACGCCGACGCGGTTCAAAAAGTCGCGTATCGCCTCCGGCGTGTAGCCCCGCCGCCGCATTGCGCACAGCGTCGGCATACGCGGGTCGTCCCAGCCGGAAACGTATTTTTCCTCGACCAGGCGGCGCAGGTAGCGCTTGCTCATTATGGTGTTGGTTATGTTGAGCCTTGCAAACTCTATCTGCCTCGGCTTGTTTTCAAATTCGCACTGGTCTATGACCCAGTTGTACAGCGGCCTGTGCGCCTCGTATTCCAGCGAGCAGAGCGAGTGCGTAACGCCTTCGATGGCGTCCTGAATCGGGTGCGCAAAGTCGTACATCGGGTATATGCACCACTTGTCGCCCTGGTGGTGGTGGCTCATGTGTATTATCCTGTACATCGCGGGGTCGCGCATGTTGAGGTTTGGCGAGGCCATGTCTATCTTTGCGCGCAGCGTCCTGCTCCCGTCCGGAAATTCGCCGTTTTTCATGCGCTCAAACAGGTCGAGGTTCTCCTCAACGCTCCTGTCCCTCCAGGGGGAGTTTTTGCCCGGCTCCGTCAGCGTTCCGCGGTATTCCCGCATCTCGTCCTTTGAAAGGTCGCAAACGTAGGCAGCTCCCTTTTTGATGAGCTTTACCGCAAGCTCGTAGCAGCGGTCAAAGTAGTCGCTGCCGTAGAAAACGTTGTCCCAATGGAAGCCGAGCCACGCGATATCCTCCTGAATGGCGTCCACGAACTCCTCGTCCTCCTTGGTCGGGTTGGTGTCGTCAAAGCGGAGGTTGCAGCTGCCGCCGAATTTTTCCGCCATGGAAAAGTCAATGGCGAGCGCCTTGGCGTGGCCGATGTGCAGGTAGCCGTTAGGCTCGGGCGGGAAGCGGGTCTGTATGTGGGTAAGTCCCTTTTCCCGAATGTCCTCTTCGATAAATTCCTCGATAAAGTTTTTTGAAGCGCGGTTTTCTTCCATTGTTATCAAAAAGCCCTTTCAGTAAGCATTATTTGCGTATCTTAATATTATCCTTCAATATACGGGGCGTGTCAATAAAAACAAAGGCGGCGGCCTTAATTAGCCGCCGCAGAAAGCCGCATTGCTATGCGTCCTTCAGCGCATCTGCAAGCAGCGTCGCAAGCTGATCCGAGCAGGAGGTGCTCTTGTAGCCGCAGGTTATGCCGGATAGCCTCGATACCACGTCCTTAACGTCCGCACCCTCGCAGAGCGCGCCCAGCGCCTTCAGGTTGCCGCTGCATCCGCCGGTGTAGCTGAGGTTGTGTATTTTTCCGTCGGTAACGTCGAGGTCTATCTGCGATGAGCAGACCCCCTTTGGGTAAAGCGTGTAATGCATGTTGTAATAAAGCTCCTTTCAAAAAAGGGCGGGCTATACCTCGCCCTCGAATACCCTCTCAGCAGGCCCGGTCATGTAGACCCTGCCGTCCTCCGCCCAGTCTATCATAAGCTCGCCCAGAGCCAGCTTTACGGTCGCAGAGCGGCCGCAAAGCCCCGCAAGGCTTGCAGAGACCACCGCGGCGCAGCTGCCCGTGCCGCAGGCAAGCGTTCTTCCGCAGCCCCGCTCCCATGTTCTCACAAACAGGCTGCCGTCCGGCATCACCTCGACAAAGTTTACGTTTACCCCCTTCGGGAACATGGCATGCCGCTCCAGCAGCGGGCCGTATTTAATTATATCAGCCTCCGTCGCGCTGTCAAACACGACTATGTGCGGCGCGCCGGTGTTTACGGCGGAGAAGGTGAACTCGCGCCCGCCCGCGGTTATACGCTCCATATGGCATTCTCCGCTGCCCTGCATGGGTATGTCCGGCCTGCCGAGTAGAGGCGCGCCCATATCCACCCTTGCGCCACAAACGCTGCCGCCCTTGAATATAAGCTCTGCGCGGCGTACCCCCGCCGGTGTTTCGATGGTCATTTCGGGGGTTCTTACCATGCCCTCCTCATATACGAACCTTGCAAAGCAGCGTATGCCGTTGCCGCACATCGGCGCAACGCTGCCGTCGCTGTTGATGAGCAGCATGGCTATGTCCGCCCTGTCGGACGGCAGCGGTATCATAAGCCCGTCCGCGCCTATCCCGCTTCCGCGGCGGCAAAGCCCGGCCGCCCGCTCAGCCGATGGAACCTCCCCGCTTTTGTAGATAATAAAGTCGTTGCCGAGTCCCTGCATTTTTGTGAATTTCACGTTGCACCTCCTCAAGGCAATTTTTTATATTATAAAATATTATAAACGGATAATTCACAGGCTGTCTATGTACAATCCGGAATTTTTGGATTATTATTTATTGTGGATCATCATAATGGAGATGTGTGTGTACTGCTATGGATAAGCTGCATTTTATAGTTAATCCCATTGCGGGCGGCAAAAACGCGATAGATAAATTCTCCGCCGCAAAGGCGATACTCGACAAACGGGGGATAAGCTATACCTATGAGCTGACCCGCTGCAAGGGCAACGCGACGGAGCTCGCAAGGGCGGCGGCAGAGCGGGGCGAAAAATATATAGTCGCAGTCGGCGGGGACGGCACGGTAAACGAGGTCGCGGCGGGGCTGCTCGGGACGGACGCCATAATGGGCATACTCCCCTTCGGAACAGGCAACGACCTTGTAAAGGTGCTGAACATACCGACAGAGCCGGAGGGCGCGCTCGATGTGATACTTGCGGATAAGCCGCGGAAAATGGACGCGGGGTACGTCAACGACAGGTTCTTTATAAACGTTGCGGGCTTCGGCTTTGACGTTGACGTTCTGCTGCGGCACGAAAAGCACAGGAAGAACCTGAAGGGCATGCTGCCGTATCTATTGGGCGTCGCCGGCGCGTTTGTGCACCTGAGAACGCTGCATCTGACCATTCGGGACGGGGAGCGGGAATGGAAAAAGAACGCGATAATGGTATCCGTCGGCAACGGCGCGTACTTTGGCGGCGGAATGAAGGCCACCCCCTTTGCGGACCCGTTTGACGGGCTGCTCGAGGTGTGCATAGTGAGCGAGATAAGCAGGCGCAGGTTTCTCAGGCTGCTGCCAGGCTTTATAAAGGGCAGGCATACCGGCCTTGCCGAGGTGGAATACTTCAGAACCAGGGAGCTTTTCGTCGATTGCCCGGAGGAGTGCTTACTGAACTACGACGGGGAGCTCGGCTCGGGTATGCCGGCGCGCTTTCGCCTGCTGCCCGGCGCAATAAATATGCTTACCGGAACAGGGGGTGAAGTGAGCCCGCGATGAGGAAGAAAAAGAAAAAGCGCTTTGTAGTTAAGAAAAAGAGCCGCGCAGTGCTGCGGCTTGCCATGATAGCGGGCGGCGCCGTCGCCGCGGTGCTGCTGACGATCGGCATAATAAATCTCGTTAAAAAGCTGAGCCGCGGCACAGGCAGCCTTGAGGAGCTGCCCTTTGAGGCAACCGCGAACTACACCTATACCGGCAGCGGCTTTTTGTACTTTGCAGACGGCAGGCTCTGCTACAACGACCTGACCGACCGCAAGAAGGACACCACCTACAAGATAAACACCGAGGAGCTCAAGCTGACGGCATCGAGCGGGCTTGCGGCGCTGTATAACGAAGCGGCGGTGCAGGTAGTGAGCCTGTCCGAGCCGCTTGCAACCTCCGGAAAGGTGCTCGACGTTAAGTGCGGCAGCGAGTACATAGCCGTTCTTCAGCAGGACGGCGCGGGGGACGAGACGCTGGTGGTATTTGACAAGCTTGGCCAGCAGGCGGACAGCGTGGATTTCAGCGAGGTGGAGCTCATCGACTTCGGCTTCTCCGCGCTTCAGGGCAATACGCTATGGACGATGGAGATGGATCTTACCGCCCAAACGCCCATTACCACCGTTACGACCTACAACCTTTCCACAAAGCGGACGACCGGCGTAATGAGCGTTCACGGGCAGCTTGTCGGGGATATAGTCTTTACCAACAGGAGCATTTTCCTATCCTGCACCGGCGACGTAATCCGCTACAATATCGCCGGCAGCAGCGAGGCGTACAGGACATCGATATACGGCTGGGAGCTTTCGGACAGCGCGGTCGGCGATTCCGTGATACTGGTATACACCCAGCGCGGCGGCGGCAGCGTTGCAAAGA
Source organism: Acutalibacteraceae bacterium (assembly GCA_963640685.1). Lineage (GTDB taxonomy): Bacteria > Bacillota > Clostridia > Christensenellales > CAG-138 > SFEL01. The sequence goes on along the minus strand of CAVIAA010000009.1, from coordinate 32,588 downwards.
TATACATAATGCCGGAGGGGGACATTGCAAGCCCCGTCATAAGCAGCATTACGCTGCCAAAGGGCGCGCTCTCTGCGTTTATGCTGAAGAACCGCCTTACGGTATACACGCCAAACGAGGTATACAGCTACTCCACGACCGGCAAGCTGCTCTCGCAGAGCAGCCTTCCCGTGACCATCGATTCGGCGACCAAGCTCTCGGATACCTGTGTGCTGCTCTCGAGCGGGGACAGGCTGTACATCGCTCAGGGCTAAAAGAACTGGAGGGAACCACCGTGAATATCATAGACGCTGTATCTATCGCGATAGTAATACTGTTTGTTCTGCTCGGCGTTTACAAGGGGTTTCTGAATACCCTCTTGAGCATCGGCGCATACGTCATTTCGGCGCTGCTTGCGTTTTTATTTAAGCCGCTCGCGGCAGCCGGCGTAAAGGGCAACGCCAGCCTTTATAACATGATGCTGTACTACACCGAGGGCAGCGAGTTCATTTCAAACCCGGAGTACGTTCGTGCGGAGATATCCTCGCTGTCAACGGCCGAGATAAACGACCTAATATCCTCCTCAAACCTGCCGTACCCTATGGGGCGGGAGGTTGCAAAGAACATTGCGCGGGAGGCGTTTGCGGATCAGGGCGTAGTTACCCTTGGCGACTACTTTAACCAGACCATAGTCGGCGTGTTCATAAACATACTGGTGTTTCTGCTGCTGTTTGCTCTAATTCGCCTGCTGCTCTCGCTCGTCATAAACGGCGCGGACTACGCCGACCCGTTCCCGATGCTCAGGCGGCACGACGCGCTGCTGGGCGGCGCGCTGGGGCTTATCCGCGGAATGCTTGCGCTGCTGCTGCTGTTCATGCTGGTGCCGATAGCGCTTACGGTGCTCAGCCAGTTTGACCTTATAATCAGCATGGTAGATGAATCCGCCGCGGCGCGGGTGCTTTACCGGCTCAACCTGCTGATAAGCCTTGCGGCGTAGAAAAAACACTTTAACTTTGGAGGAGAAGAGATGTACCTTGCCTCAGGCTGGAAGGACTATGAAATAATCGACGCGGGAAACGGCAGCAAGCACGAGCGCTGGGGGGATATCACCCTCCTGCGGCCGGATCCGCAGGCCGTTTGGCCTATGAAGGAGCCAAAGGGCGTTCACGCAAGGTATATACGCAGCGCGCAGGGCGGCGGGCACTGGGAATACCAGAAGCAGCTGCCGGAGAGCTGGAGCATACGGTATAGGGATCTTACCTTTACAGTTCGCCCGACCGGCTTCAAGCACACCGGCCTGTTCCCGGAGCAGGCGGTCAACTGGGACTGGATGCGCAAAATAGTTGAAGAGAGCGCAAAGCCGTTTCGCGTGCTCAACCTCTTTGCATACACCGGCGGCGCAACCGTCGCCCTCGCCGCAAGCGGGGCGGAGGTGGTTCACGTTGACGCGGCAAAGGGCATGGTGGCTTGGGCAAAGGACAACGCCGCGGCGAGCGGCCTTGCTGCGGCGCCGATTCGCTTTATCGTGGATGACGTGATGAAGTTCGTGCTGCGGGAGCAGCGGCGGGGCAGGACATACCACGGCATACTGATGGACCCGCCGAGCTACGGCCGCGGCCCCGGCGGCGAAATGTGGAAGATCGAGGACGACCTGTATCCCCTCGTTGAGCAGGCGGCAAAGCTGCTGGATGAGGAAGCGAGGTTCTTTCTGATAAACTCATACACGACCGGCCTTGCGCCGAGCGTGCTTTCAAACGTATTAAAATGCGCCCTCGGCAGCCGCGGCGGCAGCATACAGTCCGACGAGGTCGGCCTGCCCATAAAGCGGGGCAATATGGTTCTGCCCTGCGGCGCCTCCGGCAGGTGGCAGGCATGATACCGGTGCTTTACGAGGACAACCACGTTTTAGCCGTGGAAAAGCCGGCGAACATGCCGGTTCAGGCGGACAGCTCCGGCGATAATGACCTGCTGACGCTGCTAAAGGGCTATATAAAGGATAAATACAATAAGCCCGGGGAGGTATACCTCGGGCTTGTTCACCGGCTGGACAGGCCGGTCGGCGGGGTCATGGTGTTTGCGCGCACCTCAAAGGCGGCCTCGCGGCTTTCCCCGCAGTTCGGCGGCAACGGCGCAAAAAAGAGCTACCTTGCGGTCGTTGAGGGCAGAGCCCCCGGCGGCGCGCTCACGGGCTATATACTCAAGGACGAAAAAACCGGCAGCAGCGCGCTTGTTCCCGAAGGCACCCCGGGCGCAAAGCCTGCGCGGCTGGAGTATTTTCCCCTCGCATACCGAAACGGCAAAACGCTTGTCAGGGTCGAGCTGCATACCGGCCGGCACCATCAGATAAGGGTTCAGCTCGCGGGGGCGGGCTTTCCGCTCTGGGGAGACCAGCGGTACAACAGGGCTGCCGTGCCGGGGCAGCAGATAGCGCTCTGGGCATGTGCGCTGGATATCGAGCACCCGACGCTGCACACCCGTCTGCGCTTCTGCTCCTGCCCGGGGGGCGGCGTATGGCGGGAGTTTTCGGATATACTGCCCGCGGCGGCGCAGGGCATTGAAATAGCCTTTATCGACCAGAACATAATAGCCGCAGTTAAGCCGAAGGGGCTGCAAACCGCGGCGGCGGACGGGGAGGGCGACTCGCTGGAGACAAGGCTGGCTTCGGCCTACGGCGAAGCATACCCCGCGCACAGGCTGGACGTAAACACGGACGGGCTGGTGCTTTTTGCGCGGAGCAAGGCGGCGCTGGAGGCGCTTACGGACGCCATCGAGCAGCGAACCATAAGAAAATTCTACCGCTGCACAGTAAAGGGCTGCCCGCCAAAAAAAGAAGCGACGCTCTCGGCCTACTGCATAAAGGACGCGGAAAGGGCGCGGCTTGTGGTCTACGACAGGCCGGCTCCAAACAGCCGCGAGATGATAACGAAATATAAGGTGCTCCGCGCGGGAAAGGGCAAAAGCGAGCTTGAGGTAGAGCTGATAACCGGCAGAACGCACCAGATACGCGCCCACCTTGCGCATATCGGCTGCCCGATACTCGGCGACGACAAATACGGCGACCGCGGCTTTAACCGCGAAAACAAAGCCGCAGCGCAGGCGCTCACAGCCGCAAGGCTTGAGCTGCACTTCCCGGGCGGGAGCGTGCTCGGGTACCTTGAGGGGAGGGTGGTAGAAGAATGAAGATACCGTATTGTAGAAATTTTGCCCTTGTGTCATAATAACGGTAACGTTTTGCGGCCAAGCCTCTTGAGCCGCACAATTAAAATCAAATAGAAAGGCGGTTATTGGTCGTGGAATTGAACCAACCCATTAATGGCAGCCTGCCGCAGAGCGCAACTCATCCGTTCAGCACTATAGAATTGTTTGCTGGTGCAGGCGGTCTTGCGCTAGGTGTTGAAAGAGCGGGCTTTTATAATATTGCACTTATAGAATTTGATCGTGATGCTGCGGATACGCTTAAAGCAAATCGTCCTGAGTGGAATGTGATTTGCGATGATATAGCCAACATTTCCCCACTGAATTTAACCGAGTATTTTAACCTTAAAGAGGGTGAACTTGATTTACTTTCAGGTGGCGCACCATGTCAGGCTTTTTCCTATGCCGGCAAGCGCTTGGGGTTAGAGGATGCCCGAGGAACCTTGTTTTACCATTATGCAATCTTTTTGCAAAAGCTAAAGCCAAAAACCTTCTTATTCGAAAATGTAAAGGGGCTTCTTTCGCATGACAACGGGCGAACCTATAAGACCATACTCAACGTTTTTATCGAAAATGGATATACAGTACAGGCAAAAGTACTGAACGCATGGGACTACGGAAACGCGCAAAAGAGAGAAAGGCTTATTACCATTGGCATCCGCAATGACTTGGTCGGCAGGATATCCATTAAATTTCCAAAGCCGCACAGTTATAAACCTGTCCTGCGCGATGTTCTTCAGGATGTACCCGAAAGTGCGGGAATCCAATACTCTTCTTATAAGCAGGATATATTCAAGCTAGTCCCTCCGGGCGGCTATTGGCGCGATATACCGGAGGAAATAGCCAAGGAATACATGAAGAGCTGCTGGTATATGGGCGGCGGAAGAACCGGCATCCTGCGGCGTATGAGCATGGAGGAGCCGTCTCTTGCTGTTTTGACCTCACCTACGCAAAAGCAAACCGAGCGTTGCCACCCGGAGAAACCTCGCCCGTTTACCGTTCGGGAAAACGCCAGAATACAGTCTTTCCCGGATGAATGGCAATTCTGTGGCAATGTAGGCAGCCAGTACAAGCAGGTTGGCAACGCCGTTCCAGTAAACCTAGCCTTTGATATCGCTAAAGAAATACGAAAGGGATTGGAGCAGGAAAAATGTGGGAATTAGATTTTATTGCGGAACAGGATTTTAAATGCCACGTTCAAGACACCATTAAAAACTATGGCGATAAATTAGTACCGTTTGACCTAAAAAGGTTTAACAGTAATATTGTCGATCCTATAAAGCTAATATTTGACAAAACCGTATATCGATATAGCTGGGAGGAAATTATAAAAAACGAGATATTCCGGCAGAGGGACAAATCCACTAACAATGACATAGGCTATTTTCACCAGCGTATTTTTCAGTATATGCGAGGCTGTACCGTCCCCCAAGAAGGTTGGGATGTTATTGTATCAAGGCCGGAAGGTACGGATGTTCCCGAATGTGGCACCGTGCAAACGGTATATGTTGAAATGAAAAATAAACACAACACCATGAACTCAGCATCCAGCGCAAAAACGTATATGAAAATGCAGGGACAGCTTCTATCAGATGATGATTGCGCCTGTTTTCTGGTAGAAGCGATTGCGAAAAAATCGCAGAACATTGCTTGGTCTGTTTCGGTTGACGGCACAAAGCAAAGGCACCGACGTATACGACGTGTCAGTATGGATGAGTTTTATAGAACTGTTACTGGGCAGGCGAACGCATTTTATAAGATGTGCATGGCTCTTCCCGGCGTCATTGAGGAAGTAGTTTCGAATGCGAATAGCATAAGCATTCCGCATGATACCGTTATTGAAGAATTGCGGCGCATAGCTGATGAAAAAAACGGCTCCTTTGCACTAGCCCTGTATATGCTGGGTTTTGAAGGCTATATTGGCTTTTGACCTCCCAGCCCCGGCACGACCCGGCGGGCAAGGGCGATAAACGCCGCCGCGGCGGGGGAAGCGGCGGAGAGCGAGGATATCGCAATGCCGAGCCTTCGGTACTGGCAGGGCGCAAGCTCCCGCACCGCAAGGCCCTCCTCCCGCCCCTTCAATATCATTTCCGGCACGACCGACACGCCTATCCCGTGCTGAACCATTGAAACTATCGCATAATCGTCCATCGAGGTGAAGATCACGTTCGCCTTTATTCCCGTTCGCTGAAAAAGCCGCTCGATATCCGTATCGAACCCCGGCGCCGGCATTATGAAGGGCTCCTTTGCAAGGATTTGCAACGGTATACGGCTCTCCGGCGCAAAGCGGTGCTCGCGGTGCATGACCGCCATAAGCCTGTCCGTCGCAAGCGGTATCCAGTCCGCCCCCTTGGGCTGGGCGCTGGTGAAAACAAAGTCCGCCTCCCCCGTGTGCAGCATATCGGCCAGCCTGTCCGTTCCCGCCTCCTGAACGTCTATCTGCATTTCCGGGCTTTCCGCCGAAAACGCCGCGATGACGGACGGCAGCCACGCAACGGAAAGGCTGTTGAGCGCGCCTATGCGCAGCCGCTCGGTCTGCATGGTTCGCAGGCTATCCGCCCGCAAAAGCAGCGCGTCGTTCGCCGCGTCCGCCGCGCGAATGTACTCAATTAGCGCCTCGCCCCGCGGGGTAAGCCTGACCCCCTTTTTGCCGCGTATCAAAAGCTGAAAGCCAAGCTCGTCCTCCAGCGTCTTTACTATGTAGCTCACCCCCGCCTGGGTAAAGCCGGTTTGCTCCCCCGCGGCGGAAAAGCTGCCGGCTTCAACCGCCTTTATAAGAACCTTTAATTTTGCAGCGTCCATGATATGCCCTTCCACAAGAAAGTCTTATAGATACTATTATAACATCCCGTTTTACTTTTAACAATGTTTATTATAAGATTTTCTTGACCCAAAAAATACAAACGGAGGAACGACAGATGGCACAGGAGATAAATCTTCGCCGGCTCGTTATTAAATCCTTCCATATAAACAGCGTGGAATGGGGCGAGCACAACGACGTTACGGCGGACGGCAAAATGACGCTCAGCCGCGAGCTGCTCGATGAGCTTATGGAGGAAAACAAGGACATAATCGAAAAAATCGACCTTCAGCTCATTCAGCCCGGCGACCATGACCGCTGGACAAATACCATAATGGACATAGTTCCGGTTTCCACAAAGGTGCTGGGCATTCTCGGCGAGGGCATCACGCATACGCTCACCGGCGTATACTTCATGATGACCGGCGTTGACGTGGACGGCGTGCAGACCTATGAATTCGGCTCCTCCGAGGGCAACCTTCAGGATAAGCTGTTCCTCGACAAGGCGGGCACCCCGGGCAGCAACGACGTCATAATCAGCTTTGACTTCCTCTTCAAGTCGCATCAGGGACAGGAGCGCAGCGCCTGCACCCGCGCGCACCAGATATGCGACAAATTCATACAGACCTACCGCGACAAGCTAAAGCACTTCAAGGGCGACCTCTGCACCGAGCGGCACACCTATTACGACACGGTTCGCCCCGGGGCAAAGCGGGTAGTCATAATAAAGCAGGTTGCAGGCCAGGGCGCAATGTACGACACGCACCTCTTCGGCAAGGAGCCGAGCAGCGCCGAGGGCGGCAAGAGCATAATCGATATGGGCAATATGCCGGTGATAGTTACCCCGAACGAATACCGGGACGGCATTATCCGTTCCATGCAGTAACATAAGGAGGATATGCGAAATGGGTATAGGACCTTCTACAAAAGAAACCTCTCTGCATCACTTCAGGGACCCGCTGCTCGAGGTCGTATCCGCAGACCCCGAAATTGACCTCATGGGCATCATAATCGTCGGCACGCCGGACGCGGACGAGGAGAAGCACCTCGTCGGTACCCGCGCCGCCGTTTGGGCGGAGTGCATGCGGGCGGACGGCGCAATAGTTTCCAGCGACGGCTGGGGCAACAGCGACGTTGACTACACCAACACCGTTTATCAGCTCGGCATACGCAACATTCCGGTATCCGGCCTGAACTTCTCCGGAACCATGGCGCAGTTCGTCGTTACCAACGAATACCTCGATGCGATAGTGGATATTTCCAAAAACCCGGAGGGAATCGAGAGCGAAAACGTTGGCGAAAACGCGGTGGATTCGCTTGATGCGCGCAAGGCGCTTGCAATGCTCAAGATAAAGATGCGAAAAAAGGAACAGCAGAAATAACCCCCAGCCCCCGAAGGGGGGCTTATTTTTTCAGGCAAGCCCCGAAAAGCCCTTAACTTTCCTCGGTATTTTAATAACTATGCTTTCCCCGATTGACATATATGCCCGCATAAAATATAATCCGAACTTGGAAGAAACAATGCACGTCTAAAATAAAATTATAATTAAGTTGGAGGAAAAGCAATGGCCATCAGGATAGGCATCAACGGCTTCGGAAGGATCGGACGGACGGTATTCAGGATAATCGCGCAGCAGCCGGAAAGGTTTGAGCTGTGCGGAATAAACCTGCGCAACCTCGATATGAAGTACATGGCGTACACCGCCCAGTTTGACTCTGTTCACGGCTGCTTCCCCGGCAGCGTTCGCGCAGAGGGCAGCGACCTAATCGTAAACGGCAAGAGGATACACATTTTCGGCGAGAGCGACCCCGCGAATATCGACTGGGGCAGCGTTGGGGCAGATTATGTTATTGAATCCACCGGCGCATTCAACACCACCGCCGCCTCCTCCGCCCACCTGAAGGGCGGCGCAAAAAAAGTCATCATCACCGCGCCCGCAAAGGACGAGGAAACGCCGACCTTCGTTTTCGGCGTGAACCACACCGAGTATGACCCCGCAAGCAGCGTAGTTTCCGCCGCCTCCTGCACAACCAACTGCCTCGCCCCCCTTGCAAAGGTAGTTAACGACAGGTTCGGCATCGAGCGCGGGCTCATGTCTACGATTCACTCCGCAACCGCAAAGCAGAAGGCTGTCGATTCCCGTGCCGGCAGCAGGGATCTGCGCACCGGCCGCTCCGTTTTCAATAACATTATCCCCTCTACGACCGGCGCAGCAAAGGCCGTTGGCAAGGCCATACCCGAGCTTAACGGAAAGCTGACCGGAATGTCCTTCCGCGTCCCGGTAAACGACGTGTCCGTGGTTGACCTGACCGCAAAGCTGGTTACAAAGACCTGCTATGCGGATATAATGGCCGCCCTTGATGACGCCGCCGCGACCAACATGAAGGGCATACTCACCTGCCTCGATGCCGAGGTGGTTTCCAGCGACCTGCGCGGCAACCCGTATACCTGCATAGTTGATAAGCAGGCCGGAATAATGCTGGGCGACGATTTTGTAAAGCTCATCGCCTGGTATGACAACGAATGGGGCTACAGCACAAAGGTGCTTGACCTGACGGAATATATTGCAAAACTTTAGGCCGATTTTACTTGTATCCGCCGCCCTTGCGTGATACACTGAGGCTGTAAGCGAACCGGCATCCGTTCGCCTGCGGCCTTTTTTGTTTTGCTTTTTTGAAATATTTTTGCCGTAGTAAAGGAGTATAAAGATGAAAAGATTATCGCCGCTGCTTTTTATAGCGCTTATTGCCCTGCTCCTGCTCCCCTCCGCCGCGCTTGCGGATGAAGATACACATACACATACACATTGCATCTGCTGCGGCGATAAAAATATCGGCGACCACACCACGCACGACCCGAACCAGACTTGGACGGCGTGGAGCGGCGGCGATATTTCATATGATGAAACAACTAAAACCGCCTATATTTACCTGACCGACGACGTAGTGCTGACCGATACGCTTACCGTTAATAACGGCTACACCCTTTACCTCTGCCTGAACGGGTATACCCTCGCCTGCAAAAAGACGAGTGATACGTTGACCATAACCGTAAATGCCACCCTCAACCTTACCGACTGCAAAAACACCGGCAAGATAACCCACGAAACAGGTTTTTACGGCTCCGGCGTGTATATCCAAGAAAGCGGCAGCTACAAGGCCGGCACCTTCAACATGTACGGCGGCTGGATCACCGGCAACACGAACGAAGGATACCATTATGCCGACCCCGGCGGTGGTGTATCCAACAACGGCATCTTCAACATGTACGGCGGAGAGATATCCGGAAACAAGACAGCAGCTTCCGGCGGCGGAGTATATAACAACGGCACCTTCACCGTCTGCGGCTCGGCGAGAATATTGGGAAACACATACTATACCGACTACAATAAACAAGAAACGACAAACAACGTTTTTCTGCCAAATACAAATAAAACAATAACCATCGGAACAGGCGGCCTGACCGGCAACGCCAGCATCGGCGTAACTACTTCTGGTAAACCCAGCGGTGACAGCACCGTGCAGCTCACGAGCGGCACGAACAGCGACACGTACTATGCGAATTACTTCTTCAGCGACGACGTAGCCTACGAGGTAGCGGAAGGGACGGAAGAGATAAAAAGCTACCTGGTGCTAAAGCAGAGAGGAACAACGCAGCATACCCACTGCGTCTGCTGCGGCAGTACAAGTATCGGCAACCACACAACGCATACTGCGAACCAGACTTGGACGGCGTGGAGCGGCGGCGATATTAGCTATAAAGAAAGCAACACCGCCTATATCTACCTGACCAACGACGTGGTGCTGACCAAATCGCTTAAAGTTCCGGAAAACTACACCCTTTACCTCTGCCTGAACGGGCACAGCATCTTCGGGGCGAACTATGAGCCGACAGTTAAAATATTCGGCACATTTAACCTTACCGACTGCAAGAGCACCGGCAATATCACCCACAAGAGCGGCGAAGCCGGCTGCGGGGTGTACTGCGGAGACACAAATAGCAGCGTTGGCCCGTTTATCTTCAATATGTACGGCGGAAATATCGCAGGGAATGACCTGACAAATATACCTGACGGAGATGGAAACGGCGGAGGTGTGCGCGTTCTCGGCAACGGTTCCACTGGGCTAACGTTCAACATGTACGGCGGCAGGATAACCGGCAACAAGGCGAAAGACTTTGGCGGCGGTGTGGCTCTCGGTCAGAAAAGCACCTTCATTATGTACAAAGGAAGCATTAATAGCAACAGTGCGGGACAGAATGCCGGAGGCGTAATGGTGCAGAGCAGCACCTTCAATATGCTGGACGGCAGCATCAGCAGTAACAGTGCGCTGGGTACTGTAGGAAAAGAAAAGGGCAACGGCGGCGGTGTGTATGTAGAGTTTAACAGCCGCGCAGGCGAAACAAAAGCATCGTTCACTATGTCCGGCGGAAGCCTTAACAACAACACAGCGAAGCGTGACGGCGGAGGCGTGTATAACGCCGGCGGAGCGTTGAGCATGACCAACGGCAGCGTTTCCTACAACAGAGCAGAAAACGGCGGAGGCGTGTATAACGCCGGCGGAACGTTGAGCATGACCGACGGCAGAGTTTCCTACAACAAAGCAGAAAACGGCGGAGGCGTGTACATTAAGAGCGGCAAGTTCAGCGTTTCCGGCACAGGCATCGGCAGTAACGAGGCGACGACCAACGGCGGCGGCGTGTATTTCGAGAACGGAACCTTTACCGTCTCCGGCTCGGCGGACATCGCCGGCAACACGAAGGACAAAGATGGCAACGTAAACAACGCAAACAACGTTTATCTGCCGAACGACAGGCTGATAACCATCGGCGACGGCCTTGATACAAGATATAGAACTATCGGCGTGACCACAGAGACAGCGCCAACGGAGGGAAAACCGGTAAAGGTAGCGGCTACGAACGACGCGGCGTATGCAAACTGCTTCTTCAGCGACGCGGCGGGCTATGAGGTGGCATATGAAACCGGCTATGTCGTGCTGAAGGTACAGACCCAGCCCGAACCCGACCCCGGCCCGACAACAGCCCCGACAACAGCCCCGACCGCAACGCCATACCACGGCTCGGGCGGCAACAGCTACTCATGGTATACCTACCCGACGCCGACCCCCTCGCCGGTGCCTGCCCTGCCCGCTCTGCCCAAAACCGGCGACATGACGATATGGCAGAGCATCCTCGGCTTCCTTGGCCTTGCGTAGCTAAATAACAAAAAAATAAACATAAGAAAAAGAGCGGGAGAACCGCTCTTTTTGGTTAGCTCTCGGGCTTACCTGCCGGTTATGTGAAGCTCCCGCTTCAGCGCCGCCTGAAGCACGGCGGAAAAGTTTACCCCGGCGCGCTCCGCCTCAAAGTTCAGCCAGGAGGGGATTGTGCAGTTCTTTTTAACGGCGCGGAGGTCGTTTTTTCTGCGGTATTCCTCAAGGTCAACGTCAACGAGCGAAACCATTCCGCCGCCCGGCGCTGCCGCCTGAGCCGCCGAAAGGGAAGATGCAGCGGGGAGCTGCTCGCCGTCGTCCTGCATGTCAATCGCCATTATGCCGATAGCGTCCCGCGCCATCTCAATAGCGTCCGGAACGTCCTTCCCCTGCGTGTTTATGTCAAAATCGGGTATGTATACTACTACAAACTCCTTCCCCTGCGTCATAACGACAGGATATGCGGTTTTCATTTTATACCTCCTTTATACAGCCTTATTTTGCCCGGCTTCGGCCTATTTCAGCCCGCGCCTTCTGATTATTGCCTTTGCAAGCTCCTCGTCGGTCTCTCTGTGCCTGACGATGCTCTCTCTTTGCCCGTCCTTCGTGTATATGTCGTGGTTAGCGCCGTGCCGCTTGAATTTCCAGCCATTGCGCTCCAAAAGCTCTATAAGCTCTTTTGTTTTCATGGACGCTCTCCCTTACATATAGTATTATACGCCTTTAATACGCATTGGTCAAGGGTGTTCTAACTATTTTTCACCAACTACCCTTATGTGTATATCCACCCCATTGGGTATATCCTCCTGCTCAACCTCAACGCTCATGCCGGAATCGCGCAATACGGCTATTGCGGAGTTCACGGTGTTCATAAACAGGCGGTAATCCCGCACCTGGCGGATTATTGCGGGGCGAGGCGCGGCGCCGGGCTGCTTTTCGTCATACAGCCTGTCCAGCGTCTTTTCAACGAGGCGCTCGGTGTCCTTAACCGAAAGGCTCTTTTGAGCGGTCTTTTTGATAACCTCAAGCTGCTCCTCCTCGCCCTTCAGCTTTAAAACGGCGCGGGCGTGACGCTCGGTAAGGCCGTTTTCGCGAATTGCGCTGACGACGGCCGGCGAGAGCTTGAGCAGCCGCAGCTTGTTTGCAATTGAGGACTGGCTCTTTCCAAGCCGCCCCGCAAGCTCCTCCTGCGTCATGCCGTAGCTTTGCAGCAGCGCATTGTAGCACTGCGCCTCCTCCATGTAGTGAAGATCCTCGCGCTGAAGGTTTTCAATCAGCGCAACCATTGCGGAGGATTCCTCCGGCATCTCGTCCTCGATTATGCAGGTGACCTTTTCCATGCCGAGCGACTTGCAGGCGCGCAGCCGCCGCTCCCCCGCAACAAGCTCATACCCGCCCGCGGCGCGGCGAACGACAAGCGGCTGAATCAGCCCAACCTGGCTTATGCTCTGCGCAAGCTCGGCAATGGTTTCGTCGTCAAAGGTAATGCGCGGCTGGTTCGGGTTCGGAACGATTTTTTCAACCGGTATCTCCATCAGCTTTCGCCTGCTCTCGGTCGCCCTCGGCGCAAGTGTAAATTCAAATGACATACGCTCTATTCTCCTGAAATTATTATACTAAAGCGGCTTTTTCTCCGCCGTGCCCGCCTTGCGCGGGTATGCCTTTGCGGTGGGCCTGAGCTTTTGTAGAACTATGACGTTGCGCTCGCCCCAGCTCGCCGGGAAGCGCTCTATCCGCCCCTCGCAGCAGAGTAGCTCCAGCGCCCTTTGCCCCTCCTTAAGCTCCTCCTCCGCCTGCGGCCCCTTGTACATGAGCGATACCCCGCCGACCTTAAGGAAAGGGACAGTGTACTCCGCAAGGGGAGACACCCTTGCCACGGCGCGGGAGACCGCAACGTCGAATTTTTCGCGCAGCGCGGGGCTTCTTCCGCCGTCCTCCGCCCGCGCGTGTATGCACTCGGCGTCTATTTTAAGCTCGGCGCATACCTCCTTTAAGAAGCCGACCCGCTTGTTCAGCGAATCCAGCAGCGTCAGCCTGATGTCGCCGCGGGCGATGGCCAGCGGCAGCCCGGGGAACCCCGCGCCGGTGCCGACGTCGATAACGGCAGCCCCCTTTGGTATCAGCTGCTCCGGCAGCAGGCTGTCCGCAAAGTGCTTGGTCAAAACCTCGCCCTCATCGGTTATCGCGGTAAGGTTCATGCGCCGGTTCCAGTCTATGAGCATTTCATAATACCGAACCAGCTTTTCTGCGGCCTCGCCGCTCACAGGCAAAACCGCCTGTACTGACCGAATATCCATCATTTACCCTCCAGCAGCTTAAGTTGAATCAGCAGCACGGCTATATCCGCCGGCGAAACACCGCTTATTCGGCTCGCCTGGCCAATGCTGCGCGGGCGTATGGCGGAGAGCTTCTGCCTCGCCTCCAGCCGCAGCCCCTCCATCGCGTAAAAATCCGCATTTTCGGGTATCAGCAGGCTCTCCTGCTCCTGCATCCGCTCGACCTGCTTCTTTTGCTTTTCAATGTATCCCTCGTATTTTGCGGCGATCTCGACCTGCTCCACAGCCTCGGGCGATACCTCCGGCAGCGCTGCCGCGCGCATGAGCTCGGTGTAGCTTATCCCCTCGCGGCGGAGTATGTCCATGAGCTTCGTGCCGTTTTTCAGGCCGCCCAGCCCCTTGTCCTCCAGCAGGGCTATGAGCTCCGCAGTCGGCTTCGCGCCCCGGTTCAGCGCGTCAGTCGCTTTTTTAATGCCCTCCTGCTTCTGCATAAGCCTTGCGTAGCGCTTTTCGCTTATCAGCCCTGTTCGCCGCGCCCGCTCGGTCAGGCGAAGGTCGGCGTTGTCCTGCCTTAGAAGCAGCCGGTATTCCGCCCGCGATGTCATCATGCGGTACGGCTCGTTTGTGCCCTTTGTCGCAAGGTCGTCCGCAAGCACGCCAATATACGCATCAGCGCGGGAGAGCAGCAGCGGCTCCTCGTTTTTAAGGTACAGCCCGCAGTTTATTCCGGCGTAAAGCCCCTGCGCCGCCGCCTCCTCGTAGCCGGAGCTGCCGTTTATCTGCCCCGCAAAGTACAGCCCCTCTATGGCCTTGCAGCCGAGCACCGGCGAAAGCGTCGTCGGGTCTATGCAGTCGTACTCTATGGCGTAGCCCGGGCGCATTATCTCGCACCGCTCAAGCCCCCGTATCGTGTGCAGCATGCTGACCTGAACGTCATATGGCAGGCTGGTGCTCATTCCCTGAAGGTACATTTCGTCGGTAGACAGCCCCTCCGGCTCAACGAAGAGCTGGTGCCTGTCCTTGTCCGCAAACCGCTTTATCTTGTCCTCAATGCTGGGGCAGTAGCGTGTTCCCGTGCCGGTGACCAGCCCCGAATACATGCTGCTGCGGTGTATGTTTTGGAGTATTATCTCGTGCGTATCGGGGTTGGTGTAGGTCAAATAGCAGGGCTGCTGCTCCCGCTCCCCCCCGTCGCTCAAAAAGGAGAAGCGCGGCGAGGGAACGTCGCCTGCCTGCGGCTCCATCCTGTCAAAATCGACGCTGCGGCGGTTCACCCGCGGCGGCGTGCCGGTCTTAAACCGGCGCAGCTCAAACCCAAGCTCGGTCAAGCTGCCTGAAAGCCCGTTTGCGCGGAGCATGCCGGAGGGCCCCGCCTCGGTAACGTAGTCGCCTATCAGTATTCGGCTCTTCAGGTATACCCCTGTCGCTACCACAACTGCGCGGGCGCGGTATTCTATCCCCCCGCCTGCGATGACGCCGGCTATCCGCCCGGATTCCGTCAGTATCCGCTCACATTCCCCCATTTTAAGGTCGAGCAGCGGCTCTTTTTCAAGTGCGCGCTTCATCCTCTCGTGATACCTGCGCTTGTCCATCTGCGCGCGCAGGGAATGCACCGCGGGGCCCTTGCCGGTGTTTAGCATGCGTATCTGAATAAACGTATCGTCCGCCGCGGCGCCCATTTCGCCGCCCAGCGCGTCCAGCTCCCGAACGAGGTGTCCCTTTGAGGTTCCGCCGATGGCCGGGTTGCAGGCCATGAGCGCAACGCTGTCCAGATTCATGGTAAGGCAAAGCGTGCGCTGCCCCATTCGCGCAAGCGCAAGCGCCGCCTCGCACCCCGCGTGCCCCGCGCCCAGTACTATTGCATCGTAGCTTCCGCCGATATAGCTCGTCATTTGAAAATTACCTCGAATTTCTTTCCAACCTACATTATAACAGAAAACCCGCTCCCGGGAAATATCAACATTTCCCGCCTCCGCTGTTGCGCGGGCGGCCTTTTCGCGGTATGCTCTTGTATATACCCAAACGGAGGAAGCACATGAACGACACTATATACGCGCTTTCGACCCCCGTCGGCGGGGCGATTGCGGTAATACGCATAAGCGGGGGCGATACCCTCGGCGCACTGAAGGAGATATTCACAGGCGAGATAAGGCACCGCTATGTTTCGCACGGCAGCATAGCTTCGGCAGAGGGGCAGCCCATCGACGACGCTATGGCGGTTTACTTTAAGGCGCCAAAGAGCTACACCGGCGAGGACATGGCGGAGCTGTACATTCACGGCGGCTATGCCGTTTCAAAAAGGGTGCTCGGCAGGCTGGGCGAGCTTAACATGCGCCCGGCTGAGGGCGGAGAGTTTACGCGGCGTGCGTTTTTGGCGGGTAAGCTCGACCTTGCGCGCTCGGAGGCGGTGATGGATCTGGTAACTGCCTCATCAGAGCGGGGCGCGGCCTCCGCGCTGGAGCAGCTTCAGGGTGCGCTTTCAAATAGAATTAACGCCATTGAAAACGAGCTTCTCGACCTGCTCTCGGGTATCGACGCGGCGATAGACTATCCGGAGGAGCTTGAGGAGGACGTGTTCTCCGCCCTGCCGGAGGGGATTTTTCGGGCAAAGCAGGAGACGGACGCGCTGATAGCCGGCGGCCTCTCATCAAGGATGGTGCGCGAGGGGGCGCGAATTGCGATACTCGGCCGGCCAAACGCCGGAAAAAGCTCGCTCTTTAATGCGCTGTTGGGCGAGGACAGGGCGATAGTCACCCCCGAGGCCGGAACCACGCGGGACGTCATAGAGGGTGCGCTGCTGATAAACGGCATTGCGGCGCGGCTGTTTGACACGGCGGGGCTGAGGGAGGCGGCTTCCGCCGCGGAGAGCATAGGCGTTGCGCGGGCGCGGGAGATAACCCAAAGGGCGGATCTGCTGCTCATCGCAATGGACGGCGGAGAAGCCCCGACCGATGAGGAGCGGCGGCTGCTGAGCTCAGCGGGCAGGCGGCTCGCTGTGATATGCAAAAATGATATATCCGACGGAGCAGAGGCCGCGGCGCTTGCTGCGGAGCTCGGCGTGGACTGCGTTTTTATAAGCTCAGTGACGGGTGAGGGCATAGACGCGCTCATAGATAAGATCGCGGAGCTTATAGCGCCGGAGTGCGAGAGCGCGCTGGTCACAAACTCCCGCCATATTGCGGCGCTCAGGAGCTGCTCTAATGCGCTCTCCTCTGCGCTCCAGGCAAGCGAGCCTGACTGCATCGCGACCGACCTTCGCGCGGCGCTGATAGCCCTCGGCGACATAACCGGCAAAAGCGTGGACGCCTCCGTCATCGACCGCATATTCTCCCGCTTCTGCGTAGGGAAATAAAAGCAAAAAAAGAGCGGCGAACCGCTCTTTTGCTTTGTTCAAAAATATTACCTGCCGATATACTCGCAGCCCATGTACTTTACCAGCACATCGGGCACCTTAACGGTTCCGTCCGGCTGCTGATAGTTTTCGAGTATCGCGGCGACTGTGCGGCCGACCGCAACGCCGGAGCCGTTGAGGGTATGCACGAGCTCGGGCTTTGCGCCCTTTTCGCGGCGGAAGCGTATCTGTGCGCGCCGCGCCTGAAAATCCTCAAAATTGGAGCAGGAGCTTATTTCAACATACCTGCCGTAGCTCGGCATCCATACCTCGATGTCGTAGGTTTTTGCGCTGGAGAAGCCGAGGTCGCCGGTGGAAAGGGTAACGACGTGATACGGCAGACCCAGCCCCTGAAGCACCTTCTCCGCGTCGCGGGTCAGCGACTCCAGCTCGTCGTAGCTGTCCTCGGGCTTTGTGAACTTGACCAGCTCGACCTTGTTGAACTGGTGCTGGCGTATCAGCCCGCGGGTATCGCGCCCGGCGGAGCCCGCCTCGCTGCGGAAGCAGGCGCTGTATGCGCAGTACTTTATCGGCAGCTGGCTTCCGTCGATTATTTCGCCGCGCAGCATGTTGGTAACAGGCACCTCCGCGGTGGGAATGAGGAAATAGTCGGTATTTGCAACCTTGAAGGCGTCCTCCTCAAACTTTGGCAGCTGGCCTGTGCCTGTCATGGAGGCGCGGTTTACCATATACGGCGGGAATATCTCGGTATAGCCGTTCTGGGTGTGTGTGTCGAGGTAGTAGTTGATTATCGCCCGCTCAAGCCGGGAGCCCAAGCCGCGGTAAACCGTAAAGCGCGCGCCGGTTATCTTGCCCGCCGTTGCAAAGTCCAGTATGCCAAGATCCTCGCCGATGTCCCAGTGTGCCTTGGGCTCAAAATCGAACCTTGTCGGCTCGCTCCAGCGGCGAACCTCGACGTTGGCCTTGTCGTCCGCCCCCTCGGGTACGGATTCGTGCGGAATGTTCGGAACGCTCATCAGCATTGACTGAAGCTGCTCGTCCATCGCTGCTATCCGGTCGTCCAGCTCCTTAACCCTGGCGCCAAGCTCCTTCATTTCGGCCATGAGCGCGGTGGTGTCCTCCCCCGCCTTCTTCATCGCGGGCACTTTTGCGGAGCCCTCGTTGCGCTTTGCCTTGAGCTGCTCAACCTCCTGCATCACCTCGCGGCGCTTTGCGTCCAGCTCCAGCAGCGCGGTAACGTCCGCGCCCTTGTTGCGGCGCTTGCGCATTGCCTCAACGAGTGCCTCCGGGTTTTGACGAATACGTTTGATATCCAGCATTTTCTCTTCCCTCCTAAATGCTATTTCGCAAAAGTGGCTAAAGGCCACCTTTGCGAGTTTTTTCGCGTTTTGCCTCTCGCTGCGCTCCCGGGCGGCAAAACCCGCAGAGTGCGAAAACCTCCGGTTTTCATCCGTTTTGACGTACACGCCGCCAAAGCCGGAATAAATTTAAGGGGCTGCGGCCCCTTAACAACCCTTGGGGCTTTCGGGGGCAAAAAGGCAGTATCGGCGCTTTACATACGTTCCGGCGCCTCAAGGCCAACGAGGTAGAGTCCCTTTTTGATGGTTATGCGCGCGGCGTCCGTGAGCGCAAGGCGCGCCGCGGCGACCCCCTCCTCCTCCGCAAGTATGGTGTTGCAGAAGTAGAACCTGTTGAAGGCGGTGCAAGCCTCCATCGTTGCGCGGGAAACGAGATAAGGCTCGTTCTTTTCCGCGGCAGAGAGCACCGCAGACGGGAAGGCCGCAATAGCCCTGACCAGCGCCGCCGTCGCCTCGTCGCCAAATGCGGCGGGGTCTATCCTGCTGCGGTCATAGCCGCCGGACTTGCGCAGAACCGAGCAGCACCGCGCGTGGGTATACTGCGCATACGGCCCCGTTTCGCCGTCAAAATTCAATACCTTGCTCCAGGAGAAGGTCACGTCCTTTATGCGGCTGTTGTAGAGCATATACCACACCACGGCGCCTACGCCGACTGAGGATGCTACAGCGTCCCTGTCCGGTAAATTCGGGCTCTTTTCGGCGATTATGCTGCCGGTCTTTTCAACCGCGGCGTTTAATACGTCCTCGAGGTATACCACGTTGCCGTGGCGGGTGGAGAGAGTTCCCTCCTCCATCGATACCATGCCGAAGTTTACGTGCTCGCAGTCCCTTACCCACTCGCAGCCCATCAGCTCCAGCACCTTGAAGAACTGCCTGAAGTGCAGGTTCTGCTGGTATGCAACGACGTAGAGCGACTTTACAAAGTCGTATGTCCTTTTGCGGTATATCGCCGCCGCAAGGTCCCGCGTGGCGTACAGCGTCGCCCCGTCCGAGCGGAGGATTATGCAGGGCGGCATGTCGTATTCCGAAAGGTCAACAAGGGTCGCTCCCTTGTCCACCTTCAGCAGCCCCTTTTCGCGCAGCTCGTCTATAACCGCGCCCATCTTGTCCTCATAGAAGCTCTCGCCGGCGTAGCTGTCAAAGTGTACGCCGAGCCGGTCGTATACCCGTCCGACCTCCTTTAGCGTCAGCTCCTTGAACTGCTGCCAGAGCGAAACCGCCTCCTTATCGCCGGATTCTATCTTCCTGAACCACGCCCGCGCCTCGTCGTTCATTTCGGGGTGGCTCTCCGCCTCCTCGTGGAAGCGGACGTAGAGCTTCACCAGCTCCCGAACGGTACATTCCGGAACCGGCTTTTCGCCCCATTTTTTGTATGCGACTATCATCTTGCCAAACTGGGTGCCCCAGTCGCCAAGGTGGTTAATGCCTATCGCGTTGTAGCCCAGCGCCTTGTAAATTCTATACAGTGAATTGCCTATAGCCGTGCTCGGCAGGTGACCGATGTGGAACGGCTTTGCGATGTTTATAGAGGAGTACTCGACGCATACGTTCCTTCCGCCGCCGATGTCGCTGTCGCCGTAGCCGCTGCCGGCGTCCAGCACCCTGCTTATGGTAGCCGCAGCGAGGGCGTTCCTGTCCGCAAAGAAGTTGAGGTAGCCGCCCGCGGCTTCAACCCGGGCGATGCCGTCTATATGGCCGATCTTCTCCGAAAGCTCCGCCGCGATGGCGTTCGGCGCCTTGCGCAGCGTTTTTGCGAGCTTGAAGCAGGGGAAGGCGTAGTCCCCCATAGCGGGGTCGGGCGGGGTCTCAAGCCAGCCTGTCAGCTCCCCCGCGTCAAGTCCCGTTTCTGCGGCGAGCGCCGCAGCTATTTTAAGCCTGTTTTCCATTCTGTAGCTCTCCCGAATTTATTCTTCAACGCGCTCTATATCCGCGCCCAGCGCCCGCAGCTTCTGCTCAATGAACTCGTACCCGCGGTCGATGAACTGTATCTGGCCTATTGTGCTCTCCCCCTCCGCCGAAAGCGCCGCGATTATGAGCGCCGCGCCTGCCCTGAGGTCGCTTGCGCAAAGAGGCGCGCCGTACAGCCGCTCGACTCCCTCGACCGTCGCCGTCCGCGAGCTTATTGATATGCTTGCGCCCATCTTTGCAAGCTCCGGAACATGGTTGAAGCGGTTCTCGAATATGTTTTCCATTATGTAGCTGTTGCCCTCGGCGGTCGACAGCAGCGCCATCATGGGCTGCTGAAGGTCTGTCGGGAAGCCGGGGTAGGGCAGCGTCTTAATGTTTACCGCCCTCGGCCGCCTGTCCGCGCAAACCCTTATGAAGAAGTCCCGTCCGTCGTCCCCCTCGGTAACCGAAACGCCGCATTCCATCAGCTTTGCGGATATCGCCTCGAGGTGGGTGGGTATGACGTTGTTGATTATAACGTCGCCCTGCGTCGCAGCCGCGGCTATCATGAAGGTTCCGGCCTCTATCTGGTCCGGTATCACGGTATAGGTGCAGCCGTGCAATTTGCGCCCGCCCTGTATCCTTATAACGTCTGTTCCCGCGCCCTTTACGTTTGCGCCGCACATATTGAGGAAGTTTGCAACGTCAACGACGTGCGGCTCCTTTGCGGCGTTGGCGATTATCGTCATGCCCTCGGCTGCGACAGCAGCGAGCATTATGTTTATGGTTGCACCGACGCTCACGACGTCCAGGTATATCTCGGCGCCGCGCAGCTTATCCGCCCGTGCCTTTACCGTTCCGCCGTGAATGACTATCTCCGCGCCCAGCGCCCGCATTCCCTTTATGTGCTGGTCGATTGGCCGCTGGCCGATGGCGCAGCCGCCGGGCAGGGCGATCTCCGCCCGCTTATAGCGGCCGAGCAGCGCACCCAACAGGTAATACGATGCGCGCATGGAGTGCACCATCTCGCCGGTGACGCTGAAGGTGTTTATCCCCTCGGGGTCTATCCTCATGCTGCCGTCCGGCGTTCTGGAAATCTCCGCGCCCATGCTGGAGAGTATCTCCTCGACCTTGCGAACGTCCTCTATCTCCGGCAGGTTCTCCAGCAGGCAGCTCTCGCCCGAGAGAATAACGGCGGGGATTATCGCAAGCGCGGCGTTTTTCGCCCCGCTTATGGTCACCGCTCCTTCAAGGCGCTTTCCGCCCTTTATTCGATAATACGCCATTTATGCTCCAATAAAAAAACAATTCTGATAAAGCCGGAGTAAACCCGCTGCCTTAACCAAGTAATTATACTATGGCTCAGGGCTTATTGCAAGGAAAAGCAGCGGGGGAAGCCCCCCGCCGCTATTTCTCAATGTAGTACCTCGGGTTGTACGCAATGCCGTCGATGCGCAGCTCAAAGTGCAGGCATGGCTCCTCGCAGCCTCCGCTGCTGCCGGAAAGGGCAACCTGCTGCCCCTTTGTGACCCTGTCGCCGACCGAAACGGATATCTCCGAGAGGTGCGCGTAGCGGGTAACAAAGCCGTTGCCGTGGTCGATCTCCAGCATATTGCCGTAGCCGCCCCGTTCAAGGGCACATACGACAGCTCCCGCCTCGCTTGCGGTGACCGCCGTGCCCTCCTCCGCCTTGTAGTCCAGCCCAAGGTGCAGCACCCCGTCCCGCTGGCCAAAGTTGGAGCTTACGTCCGCATCGATGGGCGATGCAAAGCTGAGGCTATCCGCCTCTTTGCCCTTTTCCCCCTCGTGCCTGCCCGGCTCGCCGTCGGATACCTTATCCGTGCCCTTGAGTATCACGGTGTCCACCGGCTCGATGGTCGCGGTCTCGGTCTTGCTGCGGCTGCTGCTCTTTTCGCCGTTTATGTATACCGTGCGCTTTATGGTGGTCCTGCTGCCGGCGCGGCCGAGCGTAAGCGTTATGTACGTCCCCTCGACAAGGGTCGAGTCCCTCTCGGCTTCGGTGTCAAAGGGCAGCTCCTTTGTCTCCCGCGATGTAACGGTGGTCATTATCTTCAGCGGGCTGCGGGAAGAGGTAAAGCTCGCGTATACCTCGTCGTAGCTCTGTATATCCTCGGCCCCGGCATCAGGAACCGGCTGTACCTCGACCGTGCCGTACAGCTCGCTCGTGCGCTCGCCCTCCTCCAGCACCGCCTCGTCAAAGTGGCTCCTAACGTCCTCAATGAGCTGCTCCGCGGCCTCTGTGCTCGCAAGCACCGCCCGCGTTTTGCCGTCAATTATTATCGCCGCGGGTATGTACTCCTCGCCCGCCGCGGCCTCGCTCGCGGCCTGCTGCGATTCAGGCATGTCGGTTCGCTCCTCCGGCGGCATTTCGGCCTCTGAAAGTATCGAGGTTCCGCCGTAGCAGCCGGCGGGCAGCAGGCTCACCCCCCGCGCCGCGCCTATCGCAAGCGCAATAACCGGCAGCAGAAGCAGCAGCAGCGGCAGCCGCTTGCCCTTTTCGCGCGGCTCCTCCTCCGTCAGCTCATACAGCCTGCCGGTCTCCTCGTCCCAAACGTACCTGCCGAAGAAGCCGTCGTCCTGCTCCTCCTGCTCCGCCGCCGCCTCAACGGCGCGGTCGATTATGTCCCGCTCCTCCTCGGTCTCGGCCTCGGGCTGGTTTTTTTCTGCTTCCTCCGCCGCGCCCCCGTTGGGGCAGGCTTCGGCTTCGAGCCGGCTTTCCGCCTCTTCCGTTTTTTGCTCAAGCTCGTCGCCGAGCCCGTTATCAAGCATATTTTTCTCTTCCATGCCGGTTATTATATCCCAATTTCCGCCGCGCCGCAATCAGGGCAGCGGCACCGTCGTTTCGGTCTTTCCCCGTGAATATTCACTTGAGTCGTAATACGGTGAGTAGGTCGTGAGCTTTATCTCGCTCTCGCCAAAGTTCATCAGCCGCATATACCCGCCGCCGCCCGCGCGGCTGCCCTGAAAGTTTGAAAGTATCGCGTATACCGTCCTGTCAGGCTGACCGTCACCGTCGTCGTCCAGCTCCTCCGTCCGCTCCGAAATGTCCCTGCAGTGGCCGCAGAGCACTAAGAACACGTTTGGGCTGGCCTTTACTATCTTTTCAAATATCACCCTGCCCTGCGTCGTGTATGCGGCGCTCTTTTTAAGGTAGCTGTGGGTTATGATTATGGCGTCTCTGTCATTATATTGCCGCAGCACGCCGTTTATCCAGCTCACCTCCTCGTCGGAGGGCCCCCTGTTTGAAAAGGCTATGCCCATGAAAATATAATTCCTGCCGTTTGCCGAAAACAGCTCGTACCTGCTGCCGGTGTCGCCGTATTCCTGCGACATTGCGGCGGGGCGAAGGCCGCCGACGTGCTTCAGGTAGTTGGAGTAATCCATTCTGTAGCCGACGTCGTGGTTGCCGCAGACGGCGAGGAAGGGTATATCCGCCTCAAGAAGCGCGCCTAGCGAATCCCTTGCCTGCTGCCACTGGCTCTCAGAGCTGCGGTTGCCGACCACGTCGCCGGTGTGCAGCACAAAGCGGATATCCAGCTCCTGCTGCTTTTCGGCTATCCAGCTCGTCATGGAGTCGAATATCGGCTTGTATGCGTTGTGATAATTCTGCGTGTCGCTCATCCAAACGACCGTGACCGCCGCCGCCCGCGAGCATATCATAAGCGCGAGCAGCGTTATCGCGGCGGCGAGCCTCCTTAGCCTGTGTGTCATCGTAGCCTCTGCTTATGTGAATTTATTTCAGCCTCAGCCGAAGGTCTGCCCCCTCAAGGCGCAGCGTCGCCGTTTCGCGCGGGGAGGCAAGGCGGGAAAAGAACCTTTCGCCGTAGGCCGCGATGATATCCGAAAAGTCCCTGTTCGTTGCCCAAAGCGTAGCCTTTTTGGCGGTCTGCCGCTCGTTCAGCAGCGAAAAGAGCGTCTCCCGCGTAACGGTGTTTATCATGGGCTCTGTGCCGAGGTCGTCTATTATCACCATGTCCGGCGATATGACGTCCGGCTGCTCCGTCCTCGTGCGGAAGCTCTCCATGTAGGAATTTATAAGGTTATACGCCGAGGTCTTGTATACCTCAAAGCCTTTTTGCGATACCTCGAGGGCGATGGCGTTTAGCAGATAGCTCTTGCCAAGCCCGGTGCCGCCGATTAGCAGCAGGCCCCGCGGCTCCTGCTTCGGGAACTCCTCTGCAAATTTTTGACAGAACCGCATTGCGGCAACGGACGCCCGCCGCTGCCCCTCGCTCGGGTAAATATCGGTTCTAAACAGCGCAAAGCTCTCCTCGGGGTCGATTCCGGAGGAGGCGTACTTTTGCTCGAGTATCCGCGCCTTCATGCAGGGGCAGAGCCTTTTTACGGTATCGCCGGTGTAGCCGGTGTCGCGGCACTCGGCGCAGCGGTAGCGCGGCAGAAGGTAGTCTGCGGGGAGGCCGGCTTTTTTCAGCAGCTCGGCCTCCTCCCGGTTCAGCTCGGTTACGCGCTGCAAAAGCGGCTCTGCGTCCTCGCCCTTGAGCGATGCAAGCCCCGCCTCAAACGCGGCCTGCCGCCGCTCGGCAGCTATTTCCTCAAGGCGCGGCAGCTTCCCGTAGGCCTCCCTTCGGCGGCTCTCGGCCTGCCGCTCTGCCCGCTCGCGGCGCTCTCTGTATTCGTATATAAGCTCCGGCGTAGGCTTCATATATCCTCCCCGTCCAGCAGCGTTATGCCGATGCTCCTGAGCTCCTCGTCGGTGTAGCCGCGCTGGCTGTAGCCCATAAACGATGGCTTTTTCGCGGGCTCGGCCTGCTGCTCAAGCGCCCTTTTCGCCTCAACAAGCGTGGTCACTCCCTTTTCGTGCAGCGCTTCCATGATTTTGCAGGTCTTTTCAAAGGGGTGGCTGGAGCCTGCCGCCCTCTCTGCCGAGAGCAGCGCTACCTCCGGGTGCATGTGCCATGAATTGACCCAGGTGGAGACCGCCTCCTTTTCCCGCCGCCCGGGGCTGCCCCTGCGGCCGGAGCGGGCGAATATCTCCCGCGCAAGCTCCGCGTTGAGCGTTTCCGCCCGTATCGCCTCCTCAACGCCGCCCTGCGAGCGCATAGCGGCAAGCACCGAGTCGAGGTAGCTGAAGCTGGGCTTTGCGGCACCCGTCGTCATCGGGCAGGCGGCGAGTATCTCCTCCTCGGTAAAGCCCCAGTCCTTCGTCCATTTTTCATACAGCGAAAGCTCGTCCTCGGTAGCCCGCCGGCTCAGCCGCCAGCGGGAGAGCAGCGCGTTTGCGCCGCTTTGCAGCTCGTCCTCGGTTTTTATCCGCTGCTCCGCCTCTGCTGCGGTGAGCACGCCGTCCTCCGCCCAAGCTCGCGCCTTTTTGTCCATGTACTGTATCTTGACCGACGGCCCCTTCTGCTCGATGCAGCGGCGAACCAGCATTACCGCCGCCGCCTCCTCAAGGCCGAAAACCTCTACCCAGTCGTAAATTTTAGAAAGCTCTGCGGGGGTCAGCACCCTTGCGCCGCAGACCTGCCTCAGCGCCGCGATGAGCGGGGCGTATTTTCTGCTGCCGCCCTTTGCGGGCGCTGCGGATACCGTAAGGTACTCGACAGAGAGCGGCTGCTGCTCGCTCACCCGCACCAGCCCCATATCCTGCCAGTATAAGAACGCCTCGACCGCCTTTGCTTCGTCAATGCCCAACGAGGCGCAGAGGTCGGCGTTTTCCAGCCGCCTGCTGCCGCACTGCATCAGCCCGAAAAGGTACGCCTTTGTGTAAAGCTCCGGCGCCTTCGGCATGTATTCCAGTATAAATATGTTCTGCACGGCGGTGCAGCCCGTTAGGGCAGACCCCTGCTCAAAGCCGCAGCGTATCATTCTCCGTTAAACCTTTGCCTTTCAAAAAAACAGCGGTTATTTGCAAAACGCAGGGAGCGAGCCGCTCGCCCCCTGCGCCGTTTTGTAAGGGTTATATTGTGCTTAACCGTGCTTATTTCTTAATGTCGCCCTCGTTAAAGGGATCGCCGCACTGCGGGCAGAACTTCGGGGGATGCGCGGGGTCCTCGGGCTCCCAGCCGCACTTATCGCACTTGTAGAGAAGCGCGCCCTCCGGCTTCTTTGCGCCGCACTCGGGGCAGAACTTGCCCTTGTTCACAGCGCCGCACGCGCATGTCCAGCCCTCGGCCTTGGGCTGCGGCTTTCCGCACTCGGCACAGAACTTGCCGGTGTTGACCGCGCCGCATTCGCACTTCCAACCGTTGGCAGGCGTCTGCTGGGGCTGCTGGGGCTGCTGATACTGCTGCTGGGGCTGCTGCTGATACTGCTGCTGTGCGCCCATCTGGAACAGGTTGCCGACGTTGCCGCCCATGCCCTGCGCCATGTTTATGCCGGCGAAGGCCGCAAACGCGCCCGCGCCCTCGTTCTTTGCAGCGTTCTGCATGGCCGCGCCCTGCGAGCTTGCGAGGTACGCCGCGGCCATTGTCGGGTCGCGCAGCGCAGCGCTCTGCTGAAGCTCCTTAATGCGCTGCTCGTCCTCGTCGCTGGCCTTTATGGAGCTTATGCCGAGGGACACCATCTCGATGCCGCGCAGATCCCGCCACTTTGCGGAGAGCTCGTCGTTCAGGCACTGCGCAAGCTCGGTGGTGTGCCCGGGCAGGGAGCTGTATTTTATGCCCATGTCGCTTATCCGGGCGAAGGCGGGCTGAAGCGCCGTCATCATCTCGGTGCGCATCATGCTGTCTATGCGGTCGCGGGTGTAGTCCGCAGTGACGTTTCCGCAAACGTTCTTGTAGAACAGCATCGGGTTGGTTACCTTGTAGGAATATTCGCCGAAGCACTTTACCGAGACCTCAAGCTCGAGCCCCGCGCCGATGTTGCTGTATACTACCCTGAAGGGGACGGGGTTGGCGGTGCCGTATTTGTTGCCGACTATCTCCTTTGTGTTGAAGTAGTATATGCGCTGATCCTTGGCCGTGTCGCCGCCAAAGGTGAAGCGCTTCTTGAGGATTTCCCAGGAGGCCTTGAGCCCCTCGCCGAGGCCGCCGTAGAATATCGAAGGCTCGGTGGAGTTATTCCATACAAATTCGCCGGGCTGCGCTGAGAACTCAACTATCGCGCCCTGCTCGACTATCATCATGCACTGCCCCTCGTTTACGGCGATTATGGAGCCGTTGGAAATGATATTGTCGCTGCCCTTGGTGTTGGAATCGCGCTTGCCGCTACGCTTAACGCCCTTGGTGACCAGAACGTCCTCCGGCATGGCCTCGCAGTAGAAGTATTCGCGCCACTGATCCGCAAGTACGCCGCTCAACGAGCCTACGCCTGCCTGTAAAAGACCCATGTTTCAATAATCTCCTTTCAGTAAAGTACAAAAGAACTGCCTTTTTCCAATATTTATAGCTATTATATCATATCTGCGCCCGCCGCGCCATCAGTAGTTTGCAAATATGCCGCGGGGCTGAAAACACACCAGTCCGCAAAGCACGGACAGCGAAAAAAGCTCATTTTCCCCTTTACAACGGCAAAATTTGGGATATACTATTATTAGATGTCCCTTGAATACGGACACGGGGACTAAAGCGGCATATCCTTAAAATTTATAAAACAGGAGCGGCAGAAAAATGGAAATGATGGACGCATTGGTAAAGGCGGCGCCGGAAGCCGGTCTCGTACTAAAGCAGGTACCAAAGCCCAGGCCGGGAACCGGCGAGGTGCTTATAAAAATCCACAAGACCGCGATATGCGGCACAGACGTACACATATACCAGTGGAACCGGTGGGCGCAGGAGAACATAAAGCCGCCGATGGTCGCGGGGCATGAATACGTAGGCGAAATAGCCGAGCTCGGAGAGGGCGTAACGGCGTATCACATCGGCCAGATAGTATCCGGCGAGGGGCATATCGTATGCGGTCACTGCCGCAACTGCCGCGCCGGCAACGGCCAGTTCTGCCGGAACACAAAGGGCGTCGGCGTGAACAGGGACGGCGCGTTTGCGGAGTATCTCTGCATACCCGCGAGCAACGTAGTGCCCATACCTGCGGGGATACCCGAGGACGTGGTCTCCTTCTTTGATGCCCTCGGTAACGCGACGCACACGGCGCTCATGTTCGACGTAATAGGCGAGGACGTGCTGATAACCGGCGCGGGCCCGATAGGCATGATGGCGACGGCGATATGCAAGCGCAACGGCGCGAGGAGCGTGGTCGTGACGGACGTAAACGACTACCGGCTGGAGATGGCAATGAAGATGGGCGCAACGGCGA
This sequence comes from Acutalibacteraceae bacterium, assembly GCA_963640685.1. Classification (GTDB taxonomy): domain Bacteria; phylum Bacillota; class Clostridia; order Christensenellales; family CAG-138; genus SFEL01. The sequence goes on along the minus strand of CAVIAA010000009.1, from coordinate 4,298 downwards.
CGGTAAACGTTGCGCGGGAAAAGCTCGAAAGCATATTCGGCCAGCAGCACATGGTAGAGGGCTTTGACGTTGGCCTTGAGATGAGCGGCAGCGTTGCGGCGCTCAATACCATGATAGACAACATGCGAAACGGCGGAAAGATAGCCCTGCTGGGCATACACCCCGGCAATATCGATATAAACATAAACAAGATAATCTGGAACAGCCTTACGCTACAGGGCGTATACGGCCGCAGGATGTACGAGACCTGGTACAAGATGATAGCGATGGTCGAGGGCGGGCTGGATATGACCCCGATGATAACCCACAGATTCAATTACAGGGACTACGAAAAGGGCTTTGAGGCGATGATAAGCGGCAGGAGCGGCAAGGTAGTTCTGGACTGGACGAAGTAAGCAATAAAACACGGAAAAATACAAAACAGAAAGGAACAGGCACTATGAAATCAGCGATAAGGCATTACGGCGAGGTGCTTGAGGAGATAAAGCGCTCCGGCACCGCAAGGAACGAGAGAATAATCACCACCCCGCAGAGGGCGCGGATAGACACCACGGCTGCAAGGAACGTGCTCAACATGTGCGCGAACAACTACCTCGGCCTTTCGGACAATCAGCAGCTCATCGAGGCCGCAAAGGCGAGCTACGATAAATGGGGCTTCGGCCTTTCCTCCGTCCGCTTTATCTGCGGAACGCAGGAGATACACAAGGAGCTGGAGAAAAAGATAGCCGGCTTTGTGAAGATGGACGACTGCATACTGTATTCCTCCTGCTTTGACGCAAACGGCGGCCTGTTTGAAACGCTGCTGGGGCCGGAGGATGCCGTGATATCCGACGAGCTGAACCACGCCTCCATAATCGACGGCGTTCGCCTCTGCAAGGCAAAGCGCTACCGCTACAAGAACAACAGCATGGAGGATCTTCGCGCCCAGCTTCAGGATGCAAAGGACTCCGGCTGCAGGATAAAGCTCATAGCGACGGACGGCGTGTTCTCCATGGACGGCTACATCGCAAACCTCAGGGGCATATGCGACCTTGCGGACGAGTTTGACGCGCTGGTGATGGTGGACGACAGCCACGCCGCGGGCTTCATGGGCGAGCACGGCCGCGGAACGGCGGAGTTCTGCGGGGTCGAGGGCAGGGTGGATATAATCACCGGCACCCTCGGCAAGGCGCTGGGCGGTGCCTCCGGCGGCTACACCGCGGCGAGGCAGGAGATAGTTGACCTGCTGCGTCAGCGCAGCCGCCCGTACCTCTTCTCAAATACCGTTGCCCCGGCAATATGCGCCGCCGCCTGCAGGACCATCGACATGCTGACCGAGAGCACAGCCCTCAGGGACAAGGTACACGAGAACGCGCGCTATTTCCGCGCCGAAATGGAAAAGTGCGGCTTTGACCTGCTGCCCGGCGAGCACCCGATAGTTCCCGTGATGCTCTACGACCCCAAGGTAGCCAACGAGTTTGCAGCGAGAATGCTGGAAAAGGGCGTTTACGTCGTCGGCTTCTGCTATCCCGTCGTGCCAAAGGGCAGGGACCGCATCCGCACTCAGATCTCCGCCGGCCACACAAAAGAGGACCTCGACTTTGCGGTCAGGTGCTTCAAAGAGGTCAAGGACGAGATGGGGCTGTAAATCTGATCACCGCCTGAAGAAGAAGGAGCCGCGCGCTCCTTCTTTTCTTGTCAACTGACGGTGACTTTTGGCCGCAAAGGCTTGAATAACCGGCGCGCGCTGCTTTATAATACGAAGTTGCAGGGGCGATGTCCCCTGAAGCAAGAATAAACTACGGAAAAGAGATGCAAGGCAAAATGACAAAGGTAGATATTTTCTCCGGCTTCCTCGGCGCGGGCAAGACCACGCTGATAAAAAAGCTGATCGCGGAGGCGTACAGGGGCGAAAAGCTGGTGCTCATCGAAAACGAGTTCGGCGAAATTGGCATTGACGGCGGCTTTATGCAGGATGCAGGAATAGAAGTAACCGAAATGAACTCCGGCTGCATATGCTGCAGTCTGGTTGGCGACTTCGGCAAGGCGCTCAATAAGGTCGTTGCGGAGTATGCGCCGGATCGCATACTCATCGAGCCCTCCGGCGTCGGCAAGCTCAGCGACGTCATAAGGGCGGTTCAAAACGCCGGGGCAGGCGGGCTGGCACTCAACAGCTTTACAGCCGTCGTAGACGCAAACAAGTGCAGGATGTACATGAAGAACTTCGGCGAGTTCTTCAACGACCAGGTCGAGCACGCGAACGCGATAATTTTAAGCAGAACCGGCGAAATAAGCCCGGATAAGCTGAACACCGCAATTGAGCTGCTGCGGCAGCACAACCAAAACGCGTCGCTCATAGTTACCCCCTGGGACGAGCTGACCGGCGCGCAGATACTCGAGGCAATGGAAAAGCGCAACACGCTGGAGGCGGAGCTTGAGCTGCTGCGCGAGGAGAGCGAGCACGAGCATCATCACCACGACCATGACGATAAGGACGAGCACGAGCACTGCCACCATGACGACCACGACGATGACGACGATGAGCATGAGCACCACTGCTGCCATCACGACCACGACCATGACGACGATGAGCACGAGCACGAGCATCATCACCATCACCACCACGACGGCGAGTGCGACGACCCCGAGTGCGAATGCCATCACCATCACCACGCCGACGAGGTGTTCACGAGCTGGGGCGTTGAGACCCCCAGGACCTTCGGCGAGGAGGAGCTCAGGAGCGCGCTCATGGCGCTGGACGACGCGGAGAAATACGGCGCGGTGCTGCGCGCAAAGGGCATCGTAAAGGGCGAGGGCTGCTGGCTGCACTTTGACTATGTGCCGGGCGAGGTAAACGTTCGCCGCGGCGCGGCCTCTGTAATGGGCAGGCTGTGCGTAATAGGCTCAAAGCTCAACGAGCAGGCGCTTGCGGGGCTGTTCGGCGTTTGACAAGGGGCGCTCGACCTATGAAAGAAATACCGGTATATATGTTCACAGGCTTCCTTGAGGGGGGCAAGACCCGCTTCATGCAGGAAACGCTTGAGGACGAACGGTTCAACTCCGGCGAAAGGACGCTGCTTTTGCAGTGCGAGGAGGGCATTGAGGAGCTGGACACCTCAAAATTCCCCGGCGGCGGCAAAAATATACTCATCGCCGAGATAAACGCGCCGGAGGAGATAAACGTTGCGAACCTCGCAGCGCTTGCGGCAAAGGCAAGGGCGGAGCGCGTGCTTATCGAGTACAACGGCATGTGGAGCCTCAACGACCTTGCCTCGGCAATGCCGGAAAACTGGATAGTGTATCAGGAGTTCATGTTTGCGGATGCGCGGAGCTTTTTGAGCTACAACGCGAATATGCGCAGCCTTATGGTGGACAAGCTCATGACGGCGGAGCTGATAGTTTTGAACCGGGCAACGCCGGAGCTGGACAAGCCGGAGATACACAAGATAATTCGCGGCGTGTCCCGCCGGGTGAACATCGCCTACGAATACCCCGACGGCCGGGTGGAATACGACGAGATAGAGGATCCGCTGCCCTTTGACGTGGACGCCGACCCGATAGTCATAGAGGACAGCGACTATGCCCTCTGGTACAGGGATATGTCGGAGGAAATGGAGAAATACGGCGGAAAAACCGTTCGCTTTAAGGCGCTCATCGCCAAAAACGCCAAGATGCCGGACAGCATGTTCGTTGCGGGCAGGCACGTTATGACCTGCTGCGTTGAGGATATACAGTACAGCGGCCTCGTTTGCAAGTGGCTGGAGGCAAAGAAGCTCAAGAACCGCACATGGGGCATCATAACCGCCAAAATAGAGCTGCGCTTCAGCAAGTTTTACGGCAGAAAGGGGCCTGTGCTGCATGTTATAAGCGTTGACCCCGCCGAAAGGCCGGAGCAGGAGGTCGCGACCTTCTATTAAAGCAGAACAAAGCCCAAAATAAAAAAGACCCGTCGAAGGCGGGCATCATAAGACAGCTAACGGGAACGGCAGTATGCTCTGCTGTTCCCGTTCTTGTATCATTTGATTTCGCGTGAGCGTCACTTGCCTCTCCCCCTGGGAGAGGTGGCCGAGCGCAGCGAGGACGGAGAGGGGCCGTGACCATACCAAACCAAAAAGGCTGAAAGACCCTCTCAGTCACCTGCGGTGACAGCTCTCCCAAAGGGAGAGCCGGGGGGCTGCCGAAAAATCTTAGGGTTGTTAAGGGGTGCAGCCACTTAAGTTTATTCCGGCTTTGACGACATGTGCGTCAAAACGGATGAAAACCGGAGGTTTTCTTACTCTGCGGGTTTTGCCGCCCGGGAACGAATGTGAGAGGCAAAA
>CAVIAA010000008.1:0-58416 GCA_963640685.1 Acutalibacteraceae bacterium | reverse complement strand
CCGGAGAAGGCTTTTTCTATTGTATCAAAATCAGCAGGAACATTGACTCTCCCTGTGGGAGCGGAAATGCATAGCAAACATACATCAAGGAACTATTTGATTATTCTCAGCAACCTTTTGATATTTCCACTTACTTTTTGATTTTTCCCATAAGGGGGTGCAAAGAAAAAAATCAGCAGCGCACTTTCGGCAAAAAAGAAAAATCTGAGCATCAAGGACTTTTGCACCCCCTTACTCGGAAAACTGCTTGATATAAGGACTTTTCCAGCAGAAAAATAAAAAAGTACGGTAGCCCATTGTATCATGGACTACCGTACTTCGTGGTGGAGTCGAGGGGAGTCGAACCCCTGTCCGAAAACCTGTCAACAAGACTTTCTACGAGCGTAGTTGGTGTATTATCCTTCCCTTCGCCAAAGCGGCTCCCGCCAACAGGATCGGGGCGTCGGTAGCTTCATAAGATCCCACCTGCCGCAAAGCTTAAGCAGGCTGGTTCCCCGCATTGATGACGTCGGTTACCGGAGCCGCGGGAAGCGCCGGGCCGACGCGCAGCCTAATTAGGCAGCGAGTGCAAAATCAGATTTGCCAGTTAAATTTAAGTTTTTCCCGTTTTTAACGAAGCACGGGTCTTCGGCTCGCTTATCCGGCCTCCACGATCCCCGTCGAAACCATTTACGACCCCAAAGCAGCGCGGGGGCGGCTGACTCCTCCCCGCAGCATTATTATATCACACATCGCGCCTTTTTTCAAAGGCTTTGGTCTACCTGAATCTTTCCTCCTTCATTCGCCGCTCAACCTCGCGCTTTGCGTCCCGCGAGGCTATGTCGCTGCGCTTGTCATACAGCTTTTTGCCCTTGGCTACCGCAAGCTCGAGCTTTACCCTGCCGTCCTTAAAGTAAAGCTGAAGCGGTATAAGGCTGTATCCCTCAACCTGCGCAAGCGCGTTCAGCTTGCGTATCTCGCTCTTGTGCAGCAGCAGCTTGCGCTCGCGGAAGGGGTCACGGTTGAATATATTTCCCTGCTCATACGGGCTTATGTGCATGCCTATAAGGTAACATTCCCCGTTTCGAACCTGCGCGTAGGAGTCCTTCAGGTTCACCCTGCCGGCGCGTATGCTCTTTACCTCAGTGCCCGCAAGTGCGATGCCGCACTCATAGGTATCCTCGATAAAATACTCATGCCGTGCCTTTCGGTTTTCTGCGACCCTTTTGGTGCCTTTTGCTGTGGCCAAGCCCGCGCCCTCCCTTCCTGCTCTTAGGAGCTTTTATTTTATCACTGTTTTTGCCCTTTGTCGAGCCGGCTGCGGGCTTTTGCGGCCTTTTTGCCGCCCTTTGCGTTTCGATAAGCTCCAGCTCTATCCTCGCATTCTCCATATCGACGCCCGCAACCCGCACGCGAGCCTCGTCGCCCAGGCGGTACTGGAAGCCGGAAAGCCTGCCGACCAGCCTGAAGCCCTTCTCGTCGAGCTGATACCTGTCCCCGCGGATGCTCTCGACCCGTACCCGCCCCTCAACGGTATTGCCGAGCTCAACAAACAGCCCGCTCTGGGTAACGCCGGATATGATGCCGGAATACTCACAGCCGATGTGTTCTGTCATGTATTCGCACTTCTTTATGTCGTCCGCCGCCCTTTCCGCCTCGGTCGCCGTTACCTCTCGGCCGGAGCACTGCTCTGCTGCTGCGGGCAGATAGCCGTTCCAGCGCTTTAGGCTCTCTTCGCTCAGCTCGCCGCCGAGCGCCTCGCTCAGCGCCCTGTGTACCAGCAGATCGGGGTAGCGGCGTATAGGCGAGGTAAAGTGGCAGTAGTATTTCGCCGCAAGCCCGAAATGCCCCTCGCACTGCGGGCTGTACTTTGCTTTGGACATTGCCCGGAGCGTAACGCTGTTTATCACCCGCTCCTCCGGCGTTCCGGCGGCCTTTAGCAGCATTTTGCGAACGTCGGCCGGCTGAACCCCCTCCGCGTTGTCAAGACCGTAGCCCAGCGTATGCAAAAAGGCGTTGAGTTCCTTTATGCGCTCTTCGTTCGGCGCCTCGTGTACGCGGTACATGAGCGGCAGCCCTTTTTCAACGCCCTCCCGCGCCACGGTCTCGTTTGCGGCGAGCATGAACTCCTCTATCATCATATTCGCCTCGCCCCGCTCGTGCAGCGCAACATCTACCGCCCTGCCGTTTTCATCGAGGCGTATATCCGCCTCCGGCAGGTCAAAGTCTATGGCCCCGCGCCGCTGCCGCTTTGCCCTCAGTATATCCTTCAGCCGCCGCATTTCAAGCAGCATCGGCTGCAATTCGCCATATTCCTTGCTGTCTCCCGAGGCAAAGAGCGCGTTCACCTCATCGTAGGTCAGCCTTCGGTCGGAGCGTATCACGCTCTTTGCAATACTGTGGCGTATTACCCTGCCGCTTTGGTCAATATCCATAACGCAGGAAAGCGCGAGCTTATCCTCGTTTGGGTTGAGCGAGCAGAGGTCGTTGCTGAGCTTCTCCGGCAGCATCGGCAGCACCCTGTCCGGCAAGTATACGCTGGTGCCGCGCTTATACGCCTCGGCATCTATCGGACTGCCACGGCGAACGTAGTGGCTCACGTCTGCAATATGCACGCCGAGCCGGTAAAGCCCGTCCATCACCTCAAGCGACACCGCGTCGTCGAGATCCTTTGCGTCCGCGCCGTCTATGGTAACGGTAAGCAGGCCGCGGTAATCCCGCCTTTTTGCAAGCTCCGCCGCGCCTGAAGCGCAGAGCCCCTCTGCCTGCTCAAGCACGCTTTTCGGGAACTCATCCGGCAGCTCCAGCCTGCGTATCACCGAGAGCATATCCACGCCCTTTTCGCCCGGCCTACCCAGCACCTCTATCACCCTGCCCAGCATCGGCCGCCTTGCGCCGGGGTACTGGGTTATTTCGGCAACAACCTTGTCCCCCTGCTTTGCCCCGCCGGTATGCGACGTCGGTATGAGCACATCCTCTGCCAATCGGCTCTCATCGGGTATGACGTAGCCGCCGTATTCGCCGTCCGCTTCAAACACGCCGGTTATGCGCTTCTCTGCCCTTTCGGCAATTATTTCAACGGCGCCCCTGTCCTTTCTGCCCCGGAAAGAGCCGGAAAGCCTGCGCACCCATACGAGGTCGCCGTGCAGCGCGCCGTTCATGTCCTCCGGCGCTATGAACATATCCTCGCCGCCGTCCCTCGGCATAAAAAAGCCGAAGCCGCGCCCGCTGCCCTGTATCCGCCCAAAGCTGAGGCCAAGCTGCTGCGGCAGCGCCGCCTTGCCGCGGCGGGTCATTACCAGCTCCCCTTCCTTTGAAAGCAGGCCGAGCGCCGCGCTTATCTCTTTCTCCGAGGCACCGAGCTGTGCCGTGCGCCCCGAAATATCCTTTGCGCCGAGCGGCCTGCCCGCATCGGCTATTGTCGGTATTATTATCTCTTTAAGCTCGTTTATATCCAATATATACCTCCTTCTTTTTCGGTTCTCGGTTTTAATTCAAAACAAGGCTCAACAAAAACAGGGGCATACCCTGCGGCACGCCCCTGTTGCGGTTGCTTTTATATCAGCCCAGTATCGCCATAGCTATGGCAATAACGCCTATGGCTACCGCCAATATCTTGGTCAGGCGCTGGAGCTTGGCTTCCTTGCTGGCTCTCTGTCCCCTTGCGGTAAAGGACTGGGTATCCCCGCCGAAAGCGCCGCCGAGGCCCGCGCTCTTGGTCTGCTGCATAAGCACAACGGCTATCATAGCGATAGACAGTATTATCAGCACGATATTAAGGATTGTGGTCAAAGTCTGCATTATATATACTTCCTCCCCATGGAATACTTTCTGTATTGCACGCGAAAGCTATTATATCACGGCCACAGTCAAAAATCAATCACTTTTTACCCTTCGATAAGGCTTCTTCCCGTCATTTCCGCCGGCTGCTCCAGCCCCATAAGCTCGAGCATGGTCGGCGCAAGGTCGGACAGCCTGCCGCCGGAACGCAGCTTTGCATTTTTTCGCTCATCATCAAGCAGTATTACGGGAACGGGGTTGGTCGTGTGCGCCGTGAACGGGGTAACGCCGTCATCTGCAAGCATCCGCTCGCAGTTGCCGTGATCTGCCGTGATAAGCGCCCTGCCGCCGTTGCGCAGTATCGCCTCGGCAACCTTCGCCGTGCACTCGTCGACTGTATGCACCGCCTTTACCGCCGCCTCCATAACACCGGTATGGCCGACCATATCCGGGTTTGCAAAGTTGAGTATCATGACGTCATACTTGCCGCTGTCTATGCGCTTTACAGCCTCCTCGGTGACCTCGTATGCGCTCATCTCGGGCTGCAGATCGTAGGTTGCGACCTTTGGTGAGGGTATAAGGCACCTGTCCTCGCCGGGGTTGGGCGCCTCAACGCCGCCGTTGAAGAAGAACGTGACGTGGGCATATTTCTCGGTCTCCGCTATGCGAAGCTGGGTCTTGCCCTTTTCGGCAAGGTACTCGCCGAGGGTATTATTCAGCTTTTCCGGTTTAAAGGCTATGTCCACCTTGTCCTCAAACGTCTTGTCGTACTGCGTCATGCAGACGTAATGCACCGGGAAAAAGCCTTTTTTGCGCTCAAAGCCGTCAAAGTCCGGCATTATAAAGGCGCGGGTGATCTCCCTTGCCCTATCCGGCCTGAAGTTATAGAAGATTATGCTGTCATTCGGCTGTATCGTGGCTACCGGCCTGCCGTTTTCGGTTATGACCGTCGGCACGACAAACTCGTCCGTAACGCCGGCGTCGTAGCTCGCCTGCATGGCGTGCACGGGGTCGGTGTCGTAGTTCCCCTCGCCGTATACCATTGCGGCGTATGCCTTTTCCACCCGCTCAAAGCGGTTGTCCCTGTCCATAGCGTAATAGCGGCCTATAACGGTGGCTATCCTGCCGGTGCCTATCTCGGCCATCTTCCTCTGGAAGTCCTCTATGAAGCCCTTGCCGCTCTCCGGCGGAACATCCCGCCCGTCCATAAAGCAGTGAACGTATACCTTGTCCAGCCCCTGCCTTTTTGCAAGCTCAAGCAGGCCAAAGAAGTGCTTCTCGTGGCTGTGCACCCCGCCAGTGCCTACGAGGCCGTATATATGCAGCGCCGAGCCGTGCCTGCGGCAGTTTTCCACAGCGCCCAAGAAGGCGGGGTTCTCAAAGAAGTCCCCGTCCTTAATGGATTTGGTTATTCTGGTAAGCTCCTGATAAACAATGCGCCCCGCGCCAATGTTCATATGGCCAACCTCGGAGTTGCCCATCTGCCCCTCCGGCAGCCCAACATCCTCGCCGGAGGCCTCGATGAGGGTATGCGGGTATTCCGCAAGCAGGCGGGAAATGTTCTTTATCCCGTCCGTCTTTATTGCGTTGCCTGCCGCCTCCTCGCGGTAACCGAAGCCGTCGAGTATTATAAGTGCGGTCATTTTCTTCATATTATACAGCTCTCCTGTTCGTCAAATGATAGCCCTGCGCAAGCCGCGCACCTTAATCATTATAATTCACTACCTGAGCGAAGTCCACAGCCTTGAGGCTTGCGCCGCCGATGAGGCCGCCGTCTATCTCCGGCATGGCCATGAGCCCCTTTACGTTGGAGGGCTTCATGCTGCCGCCGTACTGTATGCGAAGGGCTTCTGCGGTTTCCCTGCCGAGCATGCCGGCGACCGTCGCCCTTATCATGCCGATGGTCTCGTTTGCCTGCTCGTCCGTCGCCGTTTTGCCGGTGCCTATCGCCCATATGGGCTCATAGGCTATGACCAGCCTTGCTGCGTCGCTCGCCGCAATGCCCTCAAGGTCCTTTTGCACCTGGCCGCTGACCTTTTTCCCGGTCAGCCCGCTCTCCCTCTCCTCAAGCGATTCGCCGACGCAGACTATCGGGGTTATCCCCGCGGCTATCGCGGCCTTTGCGCGCTTGTTTACCGCCTCGTCCGTTTCGCCAAAGTACTGCCTGCGCTCGCTGTGGCCTATTATCGCGTACTCAACACCGAGCTCCTTGAGCATATCCGCAGATACCTCGCCGGTAAAGGCGCCCTTGTCCGCCCAGTGTATGTTCTGCGCGCCAAGGTGTATATTGCTGCCCTTTATCGCCTCCGCGGCTGCGGGCAGGTCAACATAGGGCGGGCAGATAACTACATCGCACTTTGCATCCTTAACGAGGGGCTTTAGCTCCTCAACCAGCCTGACCGCCTCGGACGGGGTCATGTTCATCTTCCAGTTTCCTGCAATTATGGGCTTTCGCATGGTCATTTATCTCCAATTCAAAATTTATTCACGCTTTATTTGTCGCCGAGCGCCGCTACGCCGGGCAGCACCTTGCCCTCGAGGAACTCAAGGCTCGCGCCGCCGCCGGTGGATATGTGGGTCATCTTGTCCGCATAGCCCAGCTTCTTTACGGCGCTTGCGGAATCGCCGCCGCCGATTATGGTAGTGCCCCTGCACTCGGCGCAGGCCTCTGCAACGGCCGCCGTGCCCTTTGCGAAGGCATCGAACTCAAAAACGCCCATGGGCCCGTTCCATACAACGGTGCCGGCCTTTTTTATCTCCTCGCCGAATATGGCCGCGGTCTTTTCGCCTATGTCCATGCCCATCCAGCCGTCTGGTATGCTGTCGGAATCCACCGTCTTATACTCGGCATCCGCCTTGAACTCCCTTGCGACCACGGTATCCACCGGCAGCAGCATCTTAACGCCCTTTGCGTCCGCATCCAGCATCAGCTTTTTCGCAAGGTCTATGCTGTCCTCATCCAGCAGGGAATTGCCGATATTGTAGCCCAGCGCCTTGAAGAAGGTATAGGCCATGCCGCCGCCGATTATCAGCGTATCGCACTTATTGAGCAGGTTGGTTATAACGCCTATCTTGTCCGCGACCTTTGCGCCGCCGAGTATCGCGACGAAGGGGCGAACAGGGTTATCCAGCGCCTCGCCCATTACGGACAGCTCCTTGCCTATAAGGAAGCCGGCAACGGCGGGCAGGTACGCCGCAACGCCCGCGGTAGAAGCGTGGGCGCGGTGAACGGTGCCAAAGGCGTCGGATACGTATATATCCGCAAGGGAGGCAAGCTCTCTTGCAAAATTCGGGTCGTTCTTTTCCTCCTCCTTGTGGAAGCGGAGGTTCTCCAGCAGCAGAATCTCCCCTGCCTTGAGCTCCTTTGCCATCTTTTCCGTATCTTCGCCTATGCAGTCCGGTGCGAAGGCAACCTTAACGCCGGGCAGCAGCTCGCCGAGCCTCTCTGCAACGGGAGCAAGGGAGAACTCCATGTTCCTTTCGCCCTTTGGCCTGCCGAGGTGGGAGCAGAGTATAACCTTTGCGCCGTGCTCAAGAAGGTATTTCACGGTCGGGAGTGCTGCGACTATGCGCTTATCGTCCGCGACCCTGCCATCCTGAAGGGGAACGTTAAAATCCACCCTCACGAGAACCCGCTTGCCTTGTACGTTTACATCCTCAACCGTTTTCTTTGCCATAATATTTTAAACCTCCATATTTTATCCTGTTTTTTCTTGATTATTTTATCACATTTTGCCTTGGCTGCATATCGCTTATTTGAATAGCATGTCAAAATGCCATAAGCGGCGCTACAAGGCGCATAAGCCAAAACGCACCCGAACAGGGGGTGCGTTTTTGTTCATATTCAGGACTGCACCAAAAAGGCGTTTATGAAGGGGTCGAGGTCGCCGTCCACTACGGACTGTATGTTGCCGACCTCAACGCCGGTGCGGTGATCCTTAACGAGGGTATAGGGCTGGAAGACGTAGGAGCGTATCTGGCTGCCCCATTCTATCTTCTTCATTTCGCCCTTTATCTCCGCCATGTGCTCCATGCGCTCCCGCTCCGCGAGCTCCAGCAGCTTGCCCTTGAGCATACGCATGGCCATGTCCTTATTATGAAGCTGGCTGCGCTCGTTCTGGCACTGAACGACTATGCCGGTCGGGAAGTGGGTTATCCTTATCGCGGAGCTGACCTTGTTTACGTTCTGGCCGCCCGCGCCGCCGGAGCGGTAGGTGTCTATCCTTATATCGTCCGGGTTTATCTCTATCTCGTTTGTGTCCTCCTCGAATATCGGGGTGACATCGAGAGAAGCAAAGGAGGTGTGGCGCTTGCCGAAGGCGTCAAACGGGGATATGCGCACCAGCCTGTGAACGCCCTTTTCCGCCTTGAGGTAGCCGTAGGCGTTGTCGCCCTCGACCTCGAAGGTGACGGACTTTATGCCCGCCTCGTCTCCGGCGAGGTAGTCAAGCTCCTTGACCGTCCAGCCCTTGCTTTCGCAGTAGCGGGTGTACATTCTGTAAAGTATGGATACCCAGTCCTGCGCCTCGGTCCCGCCCGCGCCCGCGTGCAGCGAAAGTATGGCGTTCAGCCTGTCATACGGTCCCTTGAGCAGCGTTTCGAGCTTGAGCGCCTCGACCTTGCCCTCAAGGCTCGGCATATCCTTTTGCAGCTCGTCCGCCATCTCCTGGTCGTCGCCCTCCTCCGCCATGTCCGCCATTACCTCGGCGTCCTCAAGGAGGCTCTTGAGCTTATTGTATTTCTCGAGCTTTGCCGTTATTACCTTCATTCGCTGGTTGGCCTTGTTTGCAGCCTCAACGTCGTCCCAGAAGCCGGCTGCGCCCATTTCCTTCTCCAGCTTATCCTTTTCAGCCGCTAATCCCGCGACGTCAAAGAGATTCACCTGCCTTTGAAAGTGTTTCCTGCATTGCCGCAAGCTGCTGCCTGCATTCATCCAACTGGATCACCCTTGCTCACATCCTTTATAAATATATTTTTTGTTTCGCTTATTTATCCTTGCCGCAGCACTGCTTATACTTCTTGCCGCTGCCGCAGGGGCAGGGTGCGTTGCGGCTTATCTTGCTCTCTATGCGCTTTGGCTTGGCCGGCGCGTCTCCCGCCGTTTCGACCGGCTTTGCGACCTGCTGCCGCTTTGTCGCTCCCGCGGATATCACAACGTGGTACAGGCTGCGCACCGTCCTCTCGCGTATGCCCTGCACCATCTCGTCAAACATATCAAAGCCGGCGTTGCGGTAGGCCACGACCGGATCCTTCTGGCCGATCGCCTGAAGCGATATGCCCTGACGAAGCTGATCCATCGCGTCTATGTGATCCATCCAGTGCTCATCTACTGAGCGGAGCAGAACGACGCGCTCCAGCTCCCGCATATCCGCATCTACGCCGAGCTGCGCCGCGGCCTGCATGAGCCCCTGCTCCTTTAGCTCGTAGGTTCTGTGTGCAAATGCGCGAACCGCTTCCTTCAGCTCCTCCGCGTCGGTTATTCCGGCAATGTCGTTTCCGCAGTCCATCGCGGTAACGTTGAGTATCTCGCTGCGCAGCCCCTCGGTGTCCCATTCCGAGCTGGGGTTGGAGCCCGGGCAGAACTGCGCGCAGCGGATATCCATGGTCTCATCCACCATTTCCATTATGGAATCGTGTATATCCTCGCCCATGAGCACGCGGCGGCGCTGGCCGTAAATTATCTCCCTCTGGCGGTTCATAACATCGTCATACTGGAGCACGTTTTTGCGGATATCGAAGTTATAGCTCTCCACCCGCTTCTGTGCGGATTCTATCTGCTTTGTCAGTATACCAGCCTCGATGGGTATATCCTCATCCGGGCTTATCTTCTGCATGAGGTCCCTGAGCCTTTCGCCGCCGAAGCGCTGCATCAGGTCGTCCTCCATGGATACATAGAACCGCGTTGAGCCGGGGTCACCCTGCCTGCCCGCACGGCCGCGAAGCTGGTTGTCAATGCGGCGCGATTCGTGCCGCTCGGTGCCGATTATATGCAGCCCGCCTACGGCGACGACCTTATCATGCTCCGCGTCAGTCTCAGCCTTATATCTGGCGTATGCCTCGGCATACCTGCCGCGAGCCGCCAGTATTTCCTCATCGTCCGTGTCGGCGTGGCCGGTCGCCTCCTCGACCATGCTCTCCTCCATGCCGTCGCGCAGAAGCTCCTGACGGGCGAGGAAATCCGGGTTGCCGCCCAGCAGTATATCGGTGCCTCGGCCGGCCATGTTGGTAGCTATGGTGACGTTGCCGTATTTGCCCGCCTGCGCAACTATCTGCGCCTCGCGCGCGTGCAGCTTGGCGTTGAGCACCTCGTGCTTTATGCCGCGCATGCTCAGCATACGCGAAAGCATCTCGCTCTTTTCAACGGATATGGTGCCGACAAGTATGGGCCGGCCGGTCTTGTGTACCTCGGCTATCTCGTTTACCACCGCGTCGAACTTTGCGCGCTGGTTGGTGTATACTATGTCGTTAAGATCCTTCCTCGCAAGCGGGCGGTTGGTGGGTATTTCAACGACGTCAAGGTCGTATATCGCCTGAAACTCCTGCTCCTCCGTCTTTGCGGTGCCGGTCATGCCGGCCAGCTTTTTGAACATACGGAAGTAATTCTGGAAGGTTATGGTAGCAAGGGTGCGGTTCTCCCGTTCAACGGTGACCCCCTCCTTGGCCTCCAGCGCCTGGTGCAGCCCGTCGCTGTACCGCCTGCCCAGCATCAGCCTGCCGGTGAACTCATCGACTATGAGAACCTTTCCGTCCTGCACCACATAGTCCTTATCCCTCTCAAAGAGGGCGTGTGCCTTCAGCGCCTGATGGATGTGGTGGTTCAGCTCGGAGTATTCCTCCTTTGAAATATCGTCGATGCCGAAGAACTTCTCCGCCTTTTCCATTCCCCGCGCGGTAAGGGCTACGGTGCGCGCCTTTATATCCGCCATGTAGTCCCCGCTCTCGGGCTGCTCAACGCCCATGAGCTGATCCGACTTGCTGAGCTTTACAATATTCTCGCCCCGCTCCAGCCGGCAAACGAACCTGTCTGCCTTCTCGTACATATCTGTAGATTCCTCGCCGTGGCCGGATATTATGAGCGGCGTCCTCGCTTCGTCTATGAGTATGGAGTCCACCTCGTCAACTATGGCGTAGTTGAGCTCCCGCTGAACCATCTGCGCCTTGTATACCACCATGTTGTCGCGCAGGTAATCAAAGCCGAACTCGTTGTTTGTACCGTAGGTTATATCGGCGGCGTAGGCCTCGCGGCGCTCGTCGTTGTCCTTCTCGTGTATTATGCAGCCGACGGAGAGGCCGAGAAAGCGGTATATCTTGCCCATCCACTGCGCATCGCGCTCCGCAAGGTAGTCGTTCACGGTAACTATATGCACGCCGTGGCCGGAAAGCGCGTTGAGGTATGCCGGCAGCGTTTCGGTTATGGTCTTGCCCTCGCCGGTCTTCATCTCTGCTATGCGCCCCTGATGCAGTACTATGCCACCCAAGAGCTGAACGTCGTAATGCCGCTGGCCGATGGTGCGCTTTGCCGCCTCGCGAACCACTGCGAACGCCTCAGGCAGTATGTCGTCCTCGGTCTCGCCGTTATTCAGGCGCGCGCGGAACTCGTCTGTCTTTGCCCGAAGCTCCTTATCCGAGAGCGCGGCGGTGCTCTCCTCAAGGTCGTTTATCCGCTTTACCATAGGCATCAGCTTTTTCACCTGTGCCTCAGAGGTATTTCCCAGCAGCTTGTCTATAAATCCCATTATCTTCCTCCGCAAGCCCGACAAACGGGCATTATAAACATAATTATATACTCGTTAGAGTATAGCATAAACCACGTTCCATTACAAACCGCCGCATATCTTTTTGCCGTGCTTTTACAGTTTGTTTTATTTTACTGCGCCCGGTAAGATGTTATTATTAAGGAAAACGGCAATCGCGCCTTCCAGGGGGTATATCCATATGTACTTTTTGCTCGGGGCGGCCGGCGCGCTGATGACGCTGGATACGCTTTGGCTCTCAACGGTATGCAACGGCAACCTCGGTACCGTTCTGCCCGCGATAATGGGGGTGCCGCTCATCTTTATAGGCATATTCGGCAGGCATCTCTCGGGCTGGTTTGCAACGCCGATCGGGCATTATATAAGGCTGCTGGTCATATTCTGCTACGCCGCGGCAATAGTGTTTTTCTGCTGCATGGGGCTGATGCTCCGCTCCGCCGCGAGCAAAAGGGCGGAATACAACAAGGACGTGCTCATAGTGCTGGGCTGCGCCGTTCGGAGCGAAAGGGTTTCGCTGACCCTCAAGCTGCGGCTGGATGCCGCGCTCGAATACCTTGAGCAGAGTCCGAATACCACCGTTATAGTATCCGGCGGAAAGGGCAGCGGCGAAAACATAAGCGAGGCGGAGGCGATGAAGCGCTACCTCGTTTCAAACGGCATAGACGAGAGCCGCATAATAAAAGAGGATAAGTCCGAAAGTACATGGGAGAACTTCAAGCTCTCAAAGGCGATACTCGACGAACGGTTCCCCGGCGCCTCGGTCGCCTACGTTACCACTAATTTCCATATATACCGCGCCGGCAGGGTCGCCAGAATGAACGGCATCGATGCGGAGGGCTACGGCGCGCCGGATATTTGGTACACCGCCGTAAACAACTATATGCGCGAAAGCATCGCCGTTGCGGTATATACGCTCAAGGGGCTGCTGGTATGACCGCCCCGTTCGCCGGGATTTTTATTGACTTTTGCCGCCCGTGATTATACACTCAGGTATTATAGCTTTTTGCAAACGATTTTTATATATTTGGAGAGTATCATATGGATAATCTTACCGAGAACTTCGGCGAGCTGGTGTTCAGCGACCGCGCTATGGCGGAGCGCATGAGCAGAGAGGCCTACGGCGCGCTCAGGGACGCCATACGAACCGGCGAGCCGCTGGACATCAACGTTGCAAACGCCGTTGCGGACGCAATGAAGGCTTGGGCGCTGGAAAAGGGCGCAACGCACTACACGCACTGGTTTCAGCCGCTTACCGGCGTTACGGCAGAAAAGCACGAGGGCTTTCTCGGCCGCGGCAGGGACGGCAGCGCGATAATCGAGTTTTCCGGCAAGGAGCTGATAATGAGCGAGCCGGACGCCTCCAGCTTCCCCTCCGGCGGCCTGAGGCCGACCTTTGAGGCAAGGGGCTACACCGCATGGGATCCGACCAGCTACGCCTTCATAAAGGACGACACGCTCTGCATACCGACGCTGTTCTTCTCATACGGCGGGGACGCGCTGGACAAGAAAACCCCGCTGCTCCGCTCGATGGATCTCATAAACCGCGAGTGTCTGCGCATACTCCGGCTGTTCGGCCATGAGGACGTTAAAAAGGTAATCTCCACCTCCGGCGCGGAGCAGGAGTATTTTCTCGTTGAAAAGGCGCTCTACGAAAAGCGGCCGGATCTCGTTTTCTGCTCCCGCACTCTTTTTGGCGCCAAATCGCCCAAGGGGCAGGAGATGGACGACCACTACTACGGCGCTATCTCCCCCCGCGTGAGCTACTTTATGCGCGACCTTGACAACGAGCTGTGGCAGCTCGGCGTTTTTGCAAAGACGGAGCACAAGGAGGTCGCCCCCGGTCAATACGAGCTTGCACCGGTATTTGCAGACTCCAACACTGCAACGGATCACAACCAGCTTGTGATGGAGATAATGAAAAAGACCGCCCTCCGGCACGGCATGGTCTGCATACTCCACGAAAAGCCCTTCGCGGGGCTGAACGGCTCCGGCAAGCACAACAACTGGTCGCTTTCGACCGACACCGGGCTGAACCTTCTCGCGCCCGGCAAATCCCCAAAGGACAACCTGCAGTTTTTGCTCTTCCTCGCTGCGATGATAAAGGCCGTCGATGAGCATCAGGAGCTGCTCCGCGTATGCTGCGCCTCCGCCAGCAACGACTGCCGCCTCGGCGGCTTTGAGGCGCCCCCGGCGATAGTTTCGATGTTCCTCGGCGATACCCTCTACGACCTGCTGACCTCGATAGAGCACAAGGAGGAATACGAGGACGCCGGAGACAGGATACTCGAAAGCGGCGTATGCACCGTTCCGCGGCTGCGCATAGACACGACGGACCGCAACCGCACATCTCCCTTCGCCTTCACGGGCAACAAGTTTGAGTTTCGAATGCTCGGCAGCAGCCAGTCCATTGCGGATGCCAACACCGTGATAAATACCATCGTTGCCGAGGCTGTCTCAGAGTTTGCGGACAGGCTGGAGGGCGCGGAGGATTTCCGCCGCGAGGCGTTCAGGATCATCCGCCATACCATGCGCGACCACAAGCGCATACTCTACAACGGCAACAATTACAGCGCCGACTGGGTAAAGGAGGCCGAGGGCAGAGGGCTTGCCCACCTGCCCACCACGGTGGACGCGATGCCCTGCTTCGTAAGCGAAAAGAACATCGCCCTCTTTACCAAGTGGGGCATATATACCGAGCGGGAGATGCGCTCAAGGTATGAGATATCCCTCGAAAACTACGCAAAGCTGATACACATCGAGGCGAACACCATGCTCAGCATGGCACAGCGGAGCATACTCCCCGCTGTGATAGGCTACGAAACAAAGGTCGCCGAGGCGGTCTCCGCAAAGGATAGGCTCGGCATTGCAAACGATGCGGAATATGCGCTGCTGCGCGGGCTTTCCGCAGGCGTGGAGGCGCTGCACAAGCGCATAGGCGGTCTGTTTGACGCGATAGCCGCAGCGCCGGCGGAAAACGGCGAAGCCGCGGCCTATTGCCGCGATACGCTGCTGCCCGCAATGGCAGCGCTAAGAGACGCCTCCGATGCCCTCGAAACAATTACCGCAAAGGAATACTGGCCGTTCCCCGGCTATGACGAGCTGCTCTTCAGCCTGTAAGGCCGGGTCTCGGCTCGCGGCGCCCTTCCCGCTGAAGGGCGCCCTTTTCTTTTGTTTGTTTGTGATTTTTTTAACGTCAAAAGCTAATTATTTTTGCATAATTCCCCCCTATTTATTACTTAATATTGTTGACATTCGCGGATTTCGGAATTATCATAAGGGCAGGCGAAAGAGTACTTCCGCCGGTTTAATTGTGTTCATTTTGTAACATTAAGTTTCCCTGTGTCCGAGCACAGGGCAATAAGCAATATTTAATAAATCGTGGAGGTAACAATTAAATGAACGCTTACATCGAATCCGTGATCGAAAAGTGCAAAAAGCGCGACGGTAACGAGAAGGAATTCATCCAGACCGTAGAAGAGGTTCTGCGTTCTCTTGAGACCGTTATCGAGCAGCACCCCGAATACGAGAAGGCAGCCCTTCTCGAGCGCCTCGTAGAGCCTGAGCGCACTGTCGAGTTCCGCGTTGTTTGGGTAGACGATGCCGGTAAGGTAAACGTAAACCGCGGCTACCGCGTACAGTTCAACAGCGCCATCGGCCCCTACAAGGGCGGTCTGCGCTTCGCTTCCCACGTAAATCTGTCCGTTATGAAGTTCCTTGGCTTCGAGCAGACCTTCAAGAACAGCCTGACCTCCCTGCCCATGGGCGGCGGCAAGGGCGGCTCCGACTTTGACCCCAACGGCAAGAGCGATGCAGAGATCATGCGTTTCTGCCAGGCCTTCATGACCGAGCTCCAGCGTCACATCGGTCCCAGCGTTGACGTTCCCGCCGGCGATATCGGCGTAGGCGGCCGCGAGATCGGCTATCTGTTCGGCCAGTATAAGCGCATTCGCGGCGCTTATGAGAACGGCGTTCTCACCGGCAAGGGTCTCAGCTACGGCGGCTCCCTGATCCGTCCCGAGGCTACCGGCTTCGGCGCTATCTACTATGTATGCGAAGTGCTCAAGCATGAGCATGACAGCATCGAGGGCAAGACCATCATAATGTCCGGCTTCGGCAACGTCGCTTGGGGCATCGCCACCAAGGCTGCTCAGCTCGGCGCAAAGGTCGTCACCCTCTCCGGCCCCGATGGCTACTGCTACGATCCCGATGGCATCTGCACCAAGGAAAAGCTGGACTACATGCTCGAGATGCGCGCCTCCGGCCGCAACAAGGCTCAGGACTATGCCGATAAGTTCGGCGTAAAGTTCGTCCCCGGCAAGAAGTCCTGGGAAGTAAAGGGCGATATCTGCATGCCCGCCGCATATCAGAACGAAATCGGCATGCCCGAGGCTGAGCAGATCCTTGCCAACGGCACCAAGTACTACATCGAGGTTGCCAACATGCCCACCACCAACGAGGCTCTGTACTTCCTCATGGACAAGGGTCTGACCGTTGCTCCCTCCAAGGCCGTTAACGCGGGCGGCGTAGCCACCTCCGGTCTGGAAATGAGCCAGAACGCCGAGCGTCTCGCTTGGAAGGCTGAGGAAGTTGACACCCAGCTCCATCACATCATGACCAACATCCACGCTGCCTCCGCTCAGGCTGCCGAGGAGTGCGGTCTTGGCTACAACCTCGTAGCGGGCGCAAACATCGCCGGCTTCAAGAAGGTTGCTGACGCCATGATGGCTCAGGGTCTTGTCTGATTTAAGACAGCTTAAAAGCAACCCCTTCGACCCCGCCGTAAAAAGCGGGGTCGTTTTTTTGAGGAGGTAAACATGGGCTGCTACGTTACGCCAAGGGAGGATATGCAAAGGGGAGCGTATATACTCGCCGACCCGCACAATGGCCTAAGAGACGGCGCGCTGCTCTTCCCGCCGGGCATGGCCGAGCTTGCAAGGGGGGCGGCAATGTTCCTTGCGGTGCAGGGAATTGCGCTGCGGCTCATTCAGGTCGAGAACGCCGCGCTGTTCCTCGCCCAAGCCGCAGAATACCGCGACAGGCTGCTTGCGGGCTTCCCGGCAGCGGTGCTCGGCGATGCAGCGCTTGCAGCAAAGGTCGGCGGGAAAGAGGTTTGCGGCAGCTCGCCAAAGCTGCTCGCAGGGAGTATAAAAAAGGCGCTTTTCACCAGCTGACAGGCAAAAAAGCCCGTTTTCATGCTTTTTTAATATTTACTTTGCCGAATAGACACCCGCTCTGCATTTTCTTGCCACAATTTGCTGGTAATATAACAATCACAGAAGGAAAGAACTTGCAGATAGTAACTCCATCCATAAAGATTTCTCCCCCTAAGAGGCAGAGAGCCGGTTTTACCGGCTCTTTGCTTTTTTTTGCCGCTTTTTGGCGTACACGGTTTGTTAATAGTTACTTTACCCACTGTACATGAATTATGCATTTTTCCGCCGCAATCATGCTGTATCATAATACTCGCAGCAGGGAAGACCGCTGTGAGATAATAACTCCATCCATAAGATTTCTCCCCCTAAAGAATAAAGACCCGGCCTAGTCCACCGGGTCTTTGTTCTTTTTGTTTGTATCAGCGTATTTTATTCGCCGTAAAGCGGCAGCACCTTGTCCGGCGCAATGCCTATTTCCGTAGGCGCCGCGCTTTCAGGCTCCTTGGGGAGCTTCATCCATAGCGCGTTTTCCGCGTCCCCATGCCCAGCGAAGAAAAACAGCCGCGTCAGCTCAAACGGATCCTCAATGACGTCGGTACAGGCTATGCGGTGCCTGTTCTGCGCCTCGTCCGCCCGTATGTCGTGCGAGCGAACCGCAACGCCGCTCAGGCTCTCCTCAAGCTCTTTCGCCGTTGTGAGCGAAATACCCCAGTCCTCGGCGTAAAGCTCGTGCGCCCCTATACGCCTTGCGTGGGATATATTCTTGCAGCCGGTGAGCTTGGCTGCGGCAAGCGTGCGCGGGTTGTCAAAGAGCTCGGCGGTTTTGCGCGGCCGGGCAAGGCTGCCCTTTTCCATGACGGCTATGCTGCCGCAGAGCCGGTATGCCTCGTCCCTGCTGTGCGTTACCATGAGCACCGGGCCGCCATAGTCCTTTATGAACTCCTGCATATCCCTTTGCAGCCGCTCGCGCAGGTACGCATCGAGCGCGGAAAACGGCTCGTCCAGCATCAGGAGGTTCGGCCTGTTTATGAGTATGCGCCCGAGCGCCGCGCGCTGCTGCTGCCCGCCGGAGAGCTGATACGGCCTGTGCTTTTCCAGACCCTCCAGCCCCATTGCGGCTATCATCTCCATAGCCTCGCGCTGCGGCTCCTTTGCGTCGCTGCGGTTCCTCAGCCCGCAAAGCATGTTCTGCATAAGCGTCATGTTCGGAAACAGCGCATAGCTCTGGAAAAGATATCCTACCCGCCTCTGCTGCGGCGGCAGGTCTATCCCGCGCTCGCTGTCGTACAGCACCGTCCCGTCCAGCTCTATATGCCCGCTGTCCGGCCTTTCAATGCCGGCGATGCATTTGAGGGTCATGCTCTTTCCGCAGCCGGAGGGGCCGAGTATGCCGGTCACCCCGCGCTCCGCCTCCAGCGCGGAGCTGAGGCAAAAGCTGCCCAGCTTTTTGCGTATGTCAACTATAAGGCTCATGCTCTGCCTCCCTTCGCCTTGCGCTCCAGCATGTTCACCGTAAGCAGAACCGCGGCGGATATCGCAAGGTTCACCATCACCCAGAAGAATGCGCCGGCCTCGTCGTTGGTGCGCCAAAGCTGGTATACCGTGGTGGATATCGTCGCGGTACGCCCCGGGGTATAGCCTATGAGCATGCTCGTTGCGCCATACTCGCCCAGCGCACGCGCAAAGGCAAGCACCGTGCCCGCCAGTATGCCCTGACGGCAGTACGGCATCCTTATCCGCCAGAATATATAGCTGTTTGAAAGGCCGAGCGTCTTGCCGGCGTAGGCCAGCGTTTCGTCAAAGCTCTCGAATGCGCCGCGCGCCGTTCTGTACATGAGCGGAAAGGCGACGACCGCGGCGGCGAGTATCCCGCCGTACCATGTCATTACGAACTTTATGCCATATCTGGCAAGGAATATGCCGAGCGGCCTCTTTGCCCCGAAAACCAGCAGTATAAAATAACCGACGACGGTTGGCGGCAGCACCATCGGCAGCGTCAGTATCACATCCAGTATGCCCTTTTGCGCGCGTGGCAGCCTCGCTACATAATACGCCGCAAAAATGCCGGTAAAAAACACCAGCACACAGCTTATCGCGGCTATTCT
Organism: Acutalibacteraceae bacterium; assembly: GCA_963640685.1. Lineage (GTDB taxonomy): Bacteria > Bacillota > Clostridia > Christensenellales > CAG-138 > SFEL01. Next base: position 39,645 of record CAVIAA010000008.1, on the reverse strand, counting down.
GAGTGAATTGTAAAGCGGATACCAGTCCATCGGCGTCCTCCGTTTTCTTAAATAAAAATCTTCGCGGGGTCAAAATCCCCCGCGAAGCAAGGTTTTTCTTTGCTGCGGCTTATGCGGCGGGCGCGAAGCCGACGCCCTCAAATACCTTCATGGCGTCGTCGGTCTGGAGGTATGCCAGGAACTCCTTGGCAGCCTCCTGATTCTTGCTGATATTCAATACGGCGGCGGGGTAGATGACCTGACCGCACATTTCCTTTGTGGCGTAGTCAACGGGGGTGAGGCCGGCGCTGAAGGCATCGGTGCAGTACACAACACCGCAGTCCACGGAGGCTTCGGTTATCTGTGTGGTAACTTCCTTAACGTTTGTGCCGTAGGTGATAACGCCGTCCTTGGCGAGCTGCTCCTCGTCGAGGCCGTAGTAGGCGAGTATCTTCTGGGTGTACTGGCCGACAGGCACATCGCTGTTGCCCATAGCCATGAGCACTTCGCCGGCCTTGAGCTTTTCGGCGAGGTCGTCAAAGCTCTTTATATCCTTGGGGTTGCCCTCGGGGGTGCAGAGGGTTACCTTGTTCTCAAGCAGGTTGATGCGGGTGCCTTCCAGCACGAAGTCCAGCTGCTCCGTGTTGACCTCGGGGTCGGCGGTGATATCCAGCTGGTTCATCTGCTTCTGACCGGCGGAAATGAACAGGTCGCACTCCGCGCCCTCCTGGATCTGGGTCTTGAGCGTGCCGGAGGAATCGAAATTGTAGATAAGGGTCACATTGGGGGCAACTTCCTTATACATATCGGATATCTGGGTCAGCGTTTCGGTCATGGAGGCGGCAGCGAATACGATGAGCTCAACGGGCTCGGCTTCGGTCGCGGCGGTCTCCTCGGTCGCGGCGGCTTCTTCGGTCGCTGCGGTCTCCTCAGCGGGGGCGGTTTCTGCCGCAGGGGCGGCGCAGGCGGTCATGCCGATTACCATAACGGCTGCCAGCAGCATTGCTACAAGCTTCTTCATTTGTCTTTTTCTCCTTTTTTGTTTGAACTGTTTATATACAAACGCAGTCGCGTAAGTATCGCATTTTATATTCCCTTGCCAAAGCCGCAGTTCGGGTAACGGCAGACCTCGCAGTTGAGGCAGAGTCCGCCGTTTCCGAGGCCGCTCAGCATTTTTTCCGTTACCGGCTCACCCGCGAGCAGATACGGCAGCACTATATCGAATATCGTACGTCTTGCATACATAACGCAGCCGGGCAGGCCGCATATCGGTATACCGCTCTTATCGTATGCCAGCATGAACATGGCTCCGGGCAGCGCGGGCGCACCGTAGGAAACCACCCTTGCGCCGGTATTGCGTATTGCAAGCGGGGTGCGGTCGTCCGGGTCAACGCTCATCCCGCCGGTGCATATAACCATCTCCGCCCCTTTGGCTATCATTTCGCCTATCGCGGCGGTTATCGCGTCCGTGTCGTCGCCCGGCGTTTCGGCGGCTATCATTTGGCAGCCGTATTCGCCCAGCTTTTCGTCGATCACCGGCGTGAAGGTGTCCTTTATAAGCCCCTTCCTTACCTCGCTCCCAGTTGCAACGACGCCGTACTTCAGCCGGCGCAGCGGCAGCAGGCGCAGTATGGGCTTATCCCCCGCCGCAGCCCTTGCCTGCTCCATCGTCTGCTTTTCTATTACCAGCGGTATTATGCGGGTTCCGCACAGCTTGTCCCCCGCCTTAACGGTGAAGCCGGAGGGGCGGGTCGCTATCATCATCCGCCCAAGGGAGTTCACCGCCCTAAGCCGCTCTACGTCCGCAATAAAAAGCCCGTCCTTCTCTGCGATGAGCTCTATCTTGCCCTCCTTGGGCGCCGTCGGGCGCATATTATCCCCCATGCATATATCGCGAAGTATCTCCGCCGCGTCGTTTTCGTGCAGCGTGTTTTCGTCCGTCTCCCATACATACAGGTGCTCCTTGCCAACGCTCAGCAGCACGGGTATATCCTCCTCGCGCACTATATGCCCCTTGCAGAACACCGCGTCCTTTGTTACGCCCTTTATTATCTGGGTTATGTCATGGCAAAGCACATGACCTACCGCGTCCTCTGTCCTTATCAGCTTCATTTAAGTCCCTCCGCAGCAGCGTTATTTTTAAGCAAGAATAACGCTTTTGTTATATTATAAACCACTCTTTATATTTTAGCAAGTATAACGATTGTGCATCGGCGCTGGCCATGCTAAAATACCGTATGATATCCTTATTAAAAAAGAGGCGGCATAATGACTGACGGCTATGGACGGGAAATAAATTACCTTAGAATATCCCTTACGGACAGGTGCAACCTGCGCTGCCGCTACTGCATGCCCGGTGAGGGCATATGTAAAAAAGGGCACGATGATATGCTCAGTCTTGAGGAGATATATGGTGTTGCCAGGGCGGCATCCGAGCTGGGCTTTACTAAAATACGCCTGACCGGCGGCGAGCCGCTGGTTCGCCGCGGCGTTGCAGAGCTGTGTAAACAGCTTAGCAAAATAGACGGCATACGCGACCTTGCAATGACCACCAACGGAACGCTGTTGCCCGGTCTCGCGGCGGAGCTAAAGGCGGCGGGGCTCATGCGGCTGAACATAAGCCTCGATACGCTGGATCCGGATAAATACCGCAAAATGACTCGCGGCGGCAGCCTTAGCGATGCGCTGCGCGGCATTGCAGCGGCGGAGGAAGCCGGCTTTACCGGCATAAAGCTAAACGCGGTGCTCATAGGCGGCTTTAACGACGACGAAATACGCAGCCTTGCCGAGCTGACGCTGAATAGGCCGTATCAGGTGCGGTTCATTGAGCTTATGCCGATAGGCCGCGCCGTTCCCTTTGATGAGGGGGCTTACCTGCCGGCAGACACGGTATTAAAGCAGCTGCCGGAGCTTGTGCCTGCCAGTGCGGACGGGGTTGCGCGGCTTTACAGGCTGCCCGGCGCCGCAGGTACGGTCGGACTGATAAGCCCGCTGAGCGAGCATTTTTGCCCCGCCTGCAGCAGGCTGCGGCTGACGGCGGACGGAAAGCTCAAGCCCTGCCTGCACTCCGCCGAGGAGATATCCGTAAAGGGGCTCAGCGGAAGCGAGCTGAAGGAGCGCATAGCGCTTGCGATAGCCCACAAGCCGGAAAAGCACTGCGCGCTCTCATGCAGCGAGCGGTCGGAATCGGCGCGGGATATGAACAGGATAGGAGGATAGCATGGAATTTACCCATTTTAACGGTCAGGGGCGGGCGCGGATGGTGGATGTATCCGAAAAGCCCCCGACACTGCGAACGGCAACGGCAAGGGCGCGGGTGCTGCTGAACAAAAGCACCTATGCACTTATAAAAACCGGCGGCATCAAAAAGGGCGACGTGCTCTCTACGGCTCAGATTGCCGGAATAATGGGCGCAAAGCGCACGCCGGAGCTTATACCGATGTGCCACCCGATAGCTATCACCGGCGCGGACATACGGTTTGAGGCGGACGACGAAAAAAATACGATAGACATATTCGCAACGGTGAGCTGCACCGGCTCGACCGGGGTCGAGATGGAGGCCATGACGGCGGCGGCGACCGCCGCGCTGACGATATACGACATGTGCAAGGCGGTGCAGCGGGATATAACCATAGAGAGCATCTGCCTTATGCACAAGGCAGGCGGCAAGTCCGGCGAGTTTATACGGGTATAAAGGAGGAAGCTATGTCAGATACGAAGCGCCGCTATACGGCGGCCGTGATAACTGTAAGCGACAGGGGCTATGCAGGGCTGAGGCAGGATACGGCAGGCCCTGCGCTCATCGCGCTGCTTGAGAAAAACGGGTATGAAATAACACACTACGGCATATTGCCGGACGACATTGAAAAAATCAAGACCGAGCTCGCGCTCTGCGCGGACAGGCTCTCCCCCTGCCTCATCGTCACGACGGGCGGAACGGGCTTTTCAAAGCGGGACATTACGCCGGAGGCTACAAAGGCGGTCATTCAGCGCGAGGCGCCGGGCATACCGGAGGCTATGCGGGCGGAGTCCATGCGCATAACGCCGCGGGGCTGCCTCTCCCGCGAGGCGGCGGGCATACGAAACGACACCCTGATAATAAACTGCCCGGGCAGCGAAAAGGCGGCGCGCGAGTGCCTCGGCGCAGTGCTGCCGGCGCTCAGGCACGGCATAGACATACTGCACGGCTGGGCCGGGGAATGCGGCGCGCAGGCGGAGGAGCACCACAATGGCTAAGATAATCGCCGTATGCATATCCGAAAAGCGGGGGGTTCAAAAACACCCGGTGCCGGAGGCCGTGCTGCAGGCCGGCCACGGCATAACAGGCGACGCGCACGCCGGCAGCTGGCACCGTCAGGTGAGCCTGCTCGGGGCGGAAAGCGTTGCAAAGCTGCAGCAGAGGATAAGCCTTAAGCTTGCGCCGGGCGCATTCGCCGAAAACATACTTACCGAGGGCATATGCCTATACGAACTGCCGGTCGGCACGCGGCTGAGGCTCGGCACCGCCACGGCAGAGGTAACGCAGATAGGCAAGGAATGCCACAACGACTGCGCGATACGCAGGGCGGCGGGCGACTGCGTGATGCCCCGCGAGGGAATATTCGTAAAGATACTCTCCGGCGGCAACGTAAAGCCCGGCGACATAATAGAGGTAATAGAGCAATAAACAGCAAAAAAAGCCGCAGAAGCGGCTTTTTTAGTTGAAGTAGCTTATTTTTTCTCCGTCGTCCTGTTCATTACGGCAACAAGCGCCCATATCGCGCAGATAACGGCGAAAACGCCAAGTATTCCCTTGCCGAGCAGCGGCAGCACATTTATCAATGCCTGCGGGTCAAAATGCAGATCAAACATCGCTTTTCCTCCTTTACATCGCCGCTATGGCGTTCTCTATAAGGGTTATCACGAGGCCGCCCGTGATAACCGAGGCTATCTGCCCGCTAACGTTGGCGCCTGCGGCATGCATGAGCAGGAAGTTACCCTGATCCTCGTCGCGTCCCATCTTATGCACGACACGGCTGGACATTGGGAATGCCGAAATACCCGCCGCGCCTATCATCGGGTTCACCTTGTTCTTTGAGAACAGGTTGAGCAGCTTTGCAAACATAACGCCGCCCACGGTATCGAATATGAACGCAACGAGGCCAAGCGCGATTATGACCAGCGTTTCCAGCGTTACGAACATCTCCGCCTTCATCCTGAAGGACACCGACAGGCCGAGCACCAGCGTTATGAGGTTTGCAAGATCCTTCTGCGCGGTATCCGAAAGGCTGCCGAGCACGCCGCATTCCCTTACGAGGTTGCCGAACATCAGGAAGCCTATAAGCTCCGCGCTCTTTGGCGCTATCGTGCCGGCAATGACGGTCACGAATATCGGGAAGAGTATGCGAGTGGTCTGCGATACAGACTTCGGGTTGTACGGCATGCGTATGCACCGCTCCTTTTTGGTCGTGCAGAGCTTTATTACCGGCGGCTGAACTATCGGCACCAGCGCCATATAGCTGTACGCTGCAACCATTATCGGCCCCTGATAGTTGGACTTGAAGTAGTTTGCAACGTATATGCTGGTTGGACCGTCCGCAGCGCCGATTATGGCGATGCTCGCCGCGTCCTTGAGGTCAAACCCGAACAGCAGGGCCATGCCGAGGGTGAAGAATATCCCAAACTGCGCCGCCGCGCCGAAGAGCATCATCTTCGGGTTTGAAAGCAGCGGGCCAAAGTCTATCATGGCGCCTATGCCTATAAAGAGCAGCAGCGGGAAAAGCTCCGTTGCAATGCCCGCATTGAACAGCGTCTCTATCGCCTCTGTGTTTACAAAGGGCAGGTTGACAAGTATCGCGCCGAAGCCCATCGGCAGCAGCAGAGAGGGCTCCATCTCCCTCTTGATAGCACACCATACCAGCGCGCAGCCTATGAGTATCATCACTCCCTGCTGCCAGGTAAAGTTCAGCACGTTTCCGAAAAGCTCATTCAAAAGCTCCATCCGATATCCCTCCTGAGAATAAGTTGATTTGTTATAAGTTACGCTTATCTATGCACGCCTTACTATTACTCTGTTAAAAAAATGAGCATAAGCCGATTTTATCAGTATTTATCGGCATTTTTTGCCCATTTTCCATAAAAGTCAAGTATAACCTGTGCCTATAACGAAACCTTTCGCATTATATTACACCTCTCTCCCGCTTGTAAACAGGTATTTTCTTTTTCTTAAAATAATAGCCTCCGCAAGGCAGCCAAAAAGGCATAATGCATAAGCTGATTGTATAATTATGCTGCATATACCCATTTATCATGCATTTTGGGCTGTTTTATGCGCATTTTACCAAAAAAATTTTATATTTTTGCAATTTGGGTATTTACAAACCGAATTTTGCGTGTATAATAAACCATGTGCTCGGCAAGAGAGCACCTGAGTGAGTTAAAAAATATTTTGATATTTTGGAGGACACTGAAATGAAGAAACTGTTTGCACTGGCTCTTGCAGCCATGATGGTACTGTCGCTGGCAGCCTGCTCCGCGCCCGCCGCTGAGGAAGCAGCCCCCGCCGAGGAAGCAACCGAGACCGCCGCCCCCGCTGAGGAAGCAGCAGCCGAAGCGACCGCCGAGGCAGGCGCGCTGATGACGAAGGTAAAGGAAAGCGGCAAGCTGGTCGTCGGCACCGAGGCACAGTACGCCCCCTATGAGTTCAAGGATATGGACGCCAACTTCGTTGGCTGCGATATGTGGCTCGCACAGCAGATAGCCGATGCGCTCGGCGTTGAGCTCGAGGTCGTTGATATGAGCTTTGACGGCATCATTCCCGCCGTTCAGTCCGGTCAGGTAGATATCGGCATCGCCGCCTTCACCGTAACCGAGGAGAGGGCAGAGGTCATCGACTTCTCCGAGGTGTATGAAAAGGCTGCTCAGGCCGTAGTAGTAAAGAAGGGCAACGAGGACGTTTACTCCACCAAGGAGAGCTTCGCAGGCCAGAAGGTCGGCGCACAGAAGGGCACCGTACAGTCCCTGCTCATCAAGAACGTGCTGAGCGACAGCGAGCTGTTTGAGCTTGATAAGTACCCCGAGCTGGGCATGGAAGTTGCCGCCGGCAACATCGCCGCTCTGGTAGCAGATGCCCCCGTGGCCGATGAGCTTGTAAAGAGCAACCCCGAGCTGGCGCTCGCAACCTTCAGCTTCGATCCCAACGAGGTCGAGTTTGGTAAGGCCGCCGTTATCGCAAAGGGCAATGAGGACTTCGTAGCCGCCGTAAACGAAGTGATAACCAAGGTCACCTCTGACGGTTCCTTCCAGACCGCCTATGACGAGGCTGTCGCCCTCGCCGGCTCCCTCGGTCTCGAGGCCGATGCATAATAACCGAAACACCATACACAACTGCTAAGTCAGCCGTGCCCGGGGCACAAAGCCCCGGGTTCGGCTTTTACAGTTAGGCAAGCTAAAAAGAAAGGCGGCCCGCACAAATGGCATTTATAGAACGGATGTGGACCCTGTTCACAAAATACAATTCATTCTTCAGCGAGGGCATTAAAAACACCCTCATTATCGCGTTTTTCTCCGTGGTGCTGGGCACCATACTGGGTACGCTGATGGCAATGCTGCGAATGAGCAAAATCAAGCCGCTCAGGTACCTTGCAACGGCCTATATCGAGTTTATCCGCGGAACGCCGCTCATGGTTCAGCTGATGTTCATATTCTACGGCCTGCCTATGACCGGCATAACGCTGCCGGATATCTCCTGGATACCCAACTTTTCCCGTTTTGCCGCCGGCATAGTTGCAATGAGCATGAACAGCTGCGCCTACGTTGCGGAGGTCATCCGCTCCGGCATACAGGCCGTTGACCACGGGCAGACGGAGGCCGCGAGAAGTCTCGGCTTCAAGCAGTCCCAAACCATGACGATGGTAGTTCTGCCGCAGGCTGTAAAGAACATATTGCCCGCGCTCGGCAACGAGTTCGTTACCGTCATAAAGGAGAGCTCCATAGTTTCGGTGATAGGCATTGCCGATCTGATGTTCCGCAGCAAGGACGTCATCGCCCTGACCTACGTAAGCCTCGAAACGCTGGCGATCGCCGCGATACTGTACTTTATAATGACCTTTATAAGCGGCAGGTTCGTTGCCTATATGGAAAGGAGGATGTCCAATGGAACAAAATAGCCTCATGATACAGGTAAACCACCTTTCAAAGTCCTTCGGGAAGCTGGAGGTGCTAAAGGACATCACAACCACCTTTGAGCGGGGGAAGGTCGTTGCGATAATCGGCCCCTCCGGCGGCGGAAAGAGCACGTTTTTAAGGTGCCTCAACCTGCTGGAGCAGCCGACCTCCGGCGAGATAATATTCGACGGCACGGATATATGCGACAAGCACAACGACATCAACCTCTACCGCCAGAAGATAGGCATGGTTTTTCAGCAGTTCAACCTTTTCAACAACATGAACGTGCTCAAGAACCTGACCGCAGCCCCTGTAAAGATAAAGGGCATGGACAAGGCGGAGGCGGAGGAAAAGGCGCTTCAGCTGCTAAACCGCGTCGGCCTTGCCGACAAGCTGACGGCATACCCCGCACAGCTCTCCGGCGGGCAGAAGCAGCGCGTTGCAATAGTGCGCGCGCTCATGATGAACCCCGAGGTCATGCTCTTTGACGAGCCGACCTCAGCGCTGGATCCCGAGATGGTCGGCGAGGTGCTGGACGTTATGAAGGCGCTTGCGGACGACGGCATGTCGATGATAGTCGTAACGCACGAAATGCGCTTTGCGCGCGAGGTAAGCGACCGCACGATATTCCTTTCCGACGGCGTAATCGAGGAGGATAAGCCCTCCCATGAGTTCTTTGCCAACCCGGAAAGCCCGCGGCTCATCAGCTTCCTCTCAAAGGTGCTTTGATATATTTGCGGTATGCGCCCGGAAAAGCCTTTTTTCGGGCGTTTTTTCATAAGAAGTAAAACAGGAGTAAAGCAGGAGTAAAGTAAATGAAGAATTACACCCTAAAATACGGCAAGGGCAGCGTCACATTCGGGCTGAACGAAAGCCGCGTCACAGAGCTGCACGGCACACCGGTGCCCAAGATAGAGGATATACGCGCCGCGCTGTTCGCTTCGCTTAGCTGCCCCGTTGAGCATTCTCCGCTCCGCGGCTGGGTAAAGCCTATCGACACGGTCGCGCTGATAGTCAGCGACATGTCCCGCTTCTGGATGCGGCAGGATCTGGTCGTTCCGCACATAATAAGCTACCTCACGGATGAATGCGGCGTTGCTGCTTCAAACATAACCATAATAATCGCGAACGGCACCCATATAGGCGGCAGCGAAGCAGAGCTGCGCACCCTCGTTACCGACGCCGTGTTCGATAGGATAAGGGTAGTCAACCACGACTGCACGGCAAAGGATCTCGTATACATAGGCACGACCTCCTTTGGCACCGAGGTATGTATAAACCCTCTCGCCGCAAACGCCGATAAGGTCATAATGCTGGGCGCCTGCACCTATCACGTTATGGCCGGCTACGGCGGCGGGCGAAAGAGCATACTGCCCGGCATAAGCAGCCTTGAAACGATTCGCCAGAACCATCTGCACTCGCTGGATATGCTCGCCCCGCGCTCCAACCCGCTCATAGGCAACGGCGTGACCGAGGGCAACCCTCTAAACGAGGATATGTGCGAGGCGGCGGCGATGGTCAGGAACCTTTTCGGCATAAACCTCGTTATGAACGCGGATATGCAGCTCTCGCATATCATCTCCGGCGACCCGGACAAGGCATGGAAGCAAGCCTGCCGCGAGGTCGATAAAATATACCGCGTGCCGGTAGACAGCCGCGCAGACGTCATAATAACGAGCTGCGGCGGCTACCCGAAGGATATGTCGCTATATCAGGGCACAAAAACCATAGACAACGTTGAAAGCGGGCTCAAGGCGGGCGGAACCATGATAGTGCTCATGGAGGCCATCGACGGCGGCGGCCCCGCGCAGTATTTTGACTGGATAGAGCCGCTCAAGGCGGGCAGGCTGTATGAGGAGCTTAAAGCAGGCTTCACAATACCCGGCTATATATTCTTTCAGAACTGCGAGCAGGCGCAGAAATACAGGATAATGCTGCTCACAAAGGCAGATCCCGCTTCACTTGCGCCGATGGGCATCGAGGCGTACAGCGACATCGACAGCCTGCTTCGCGCCGCAAAGCTCGAGAACAGCGACATACTGCTCATACCCAACGGCTCGACCGTAGTACCCTACCCAAAGGAGGCATAGCATGAAAAGCTTCGTTGCAAAGCGGTTTCAGTCAGTCTCCGGCGGGCTTTCGCTGGATACCGGGGCGCTCTCGCGCTATTCCGACATAATCGACCTCAGCATCGGCGATACCGACTTCATAACCGACGACCGCATAATCGACGCCGCGTTTTCGGACGCTCGGCTGGGATACACCAAATACGGCGACCCGAAGGGCGACCCGGAGCTGATAGATGCTGTCATAAAGGCATATAAAGAGGATTTTTCCGTTGATATTTCCCGGGAAAGCGTCGTCGTAACCGCCTCGAGCTGCATGGGCATGGGGCTTGCGATGCTTGCGCTGCTGGATCCGGGCGACGAGGTAATAGTCTTTTCGCCGTATTTCACCATGTACCGCAGCCAGATAGAGCTTGCTGGCGGCGTATGCGTTGAGGTGCCAACATACGAATCTGAGGGCTATGCGATAGCCGAAAGGCGGCTCCGCGCCGCCATTACGCCCAAGACAAAGGCCATAATATTCAATAACCCGACCAACCCGACCGGCGCAGCCTACGGCATTGATACTCTGAGGCTGCTCATAGGCATTGCGGAGGAACACGACCTGCTCATCGTTGCGGACGAGATATACACGCGGTATATGTTTACTCAGCGCTTCACGCCGATATGCTCCCTCCCCGGGGCTCTTGGGCGCACCGTAACGCTGAACAGTTTTTCCAAGAACTTCATGATGACCGGCTGGCGCATAGGCTACATAATAGCGCCCGCGGATATAGTCACCGCGATAATGCAGGTAAACAACTCGCTGGTGTATTCCGCCCCTGCCCCGTCGCAGAGGGCGGCGATAAAGGCGCTTGAGCTACGCGAGGACATACAGCAAAGGTACATCACCCAGTACCGCGAGCGGGTGTTTTACGCATACGAGCGCATAAGCAAGATACCGTATCTTTCCATGCAGCGGCCGGGCGGAACTTTTTACGTATTCCCGAGCATAAAAAAGACCGGCCTGACCTCGGCGGAGTTTTGCGCCCTGCTGCTGGATAAGTGCCACATATTAGCGACCCCCGGCTCCGCCTTCGGTGCGGCGGGGGAAGGGCATATCCGCCTCGTGTGCGCCTGCGGCAAGGATACAATAAAGGAAGCCTTTGACAGGATGGAAAGGCTCAGCTTTTAGCGGCATTACAAAAGCCCCGATAGCGGGGCTTTTTATTCTTATTGTTTATTCCTTGGGCATCTTCAGCGTAAAGGTGCTGCCCTGCCTCGGGGCGCTTTGCAGCGTTACGTCGCCGCGGTGCAGCTTTGCAATCTCCCTTACCATGGACAGCCCGAGCCCGTTGCTGCCGCTGCCGTTGCCGCTGCGCGACGGATCCGCCTGCCAGAACCGCTCCCAAACCTTGCTCTGGTCCTCCTCGGATATGCCAATGCCGTCATCCCGCACAAACAGGTATATCTGCCCGTTTTCCTCGTACAGGCCGACTTTTATATGCTTTCCGCCGAACTTGCAGGCGTTGGATATCAGGTTTTCGACCAATCGGCTGAAAAGCGTAACGTCAACGCCGGATACTATGTTCGGGTCTATGGCGTACTGGAAATCCACACTTGGGTTCAGCTCGGACTGCTCCTCGCACACCGCCTCGACTATGTCGCTGACGTCCGCATGCTCCAGCTTCACCTTCTGCGTCCCCTGCTCCATCCTTGCAAAGCTCAGCAGCTGCGATACCATCGCGTTCATCCGCCGCGCCTGCCGCTTTATGACGCTTATAGTCTCCCTGAACTGCTCCGGCGTTTTGTCGTGCTCCTGTGCGTATTCGCACTGGGAGATTATTACGGCTGTCGGCGTGCGCAGCTCGTGCGATGCATCCGATGTGAACTGCTTTTCCATATCAAAGCTGCGCTCCAGCCGCTCCAGCATTTTATCGTAGCTCTGGCCGAGTATGTACGCCTCCATTGTCACGTTCCGCATATTCAGCCGGCGGGAAAGGTCGCTCGCCTCGGATATCTCGTCCGACATCTTTGCTATCTGGTCTATCGGCTTGAGCGCGGCGCGGGTTATAAAGTACCCGCCGACTGCGGAGGCGACTACGACGCCGGGCAGAACGTATGAAGCCACCTTTGCAACGGTGCTTGCGACGGTAACCGTGGTCGTCGTCAACGATACCCCCCTTATCCATGCGTGCTTGCCGTTCTTAAAGGTTATATAGCTGTCGTATACATAGTACTTTTTGCCGCCGGATTCCGTCGTTCGGAGTATGCCGTCCTCAAAGCCCAGCTCCGCCGTGAACCCCTCGGGGTACTCCCCCGCGACCTTGTCGCAGTTTGCATCGTATATCAGGCAGTACACGCCGTTTACATAATACTGGAAGCCGCTCTTTGCCTGTATCGCGTCGTTTTCGTATTTCAGGTCGTTGCTGTTCGCCTTTACGCCGGAAAATACCCTGCGCTGCATATCCTGCTCCATAGTCAGCCTGCTTGCGGTCAGCATGAACACCATCACCAGCGCGGACACTATGACCATAAGCAGCGTGAACCAGAATATGATTATGAATTTTACGGATATTGTCTCCCAGAACTTGTGCTTGGGCTTTTTTATCTTCTTGACCTTTGTCTTTTGCTCGGGCTTCTTTTTTTCCATAGCTTTACTCTTCCTTCAGCACATACCCCGCGCCGCGCACGGTATGTATCAGCTTCTTTTCAAACGGCTCGTCGATCTTTCGGCGCAGGAACCGTATGTATACGTTTACGACGTTTGATCCGCCCTCATAGTCCGCGTCGTATATGTGGTCCTCGATAGCCTCCCGGCTGAGCACCTTCCCCTTGTTGATTATCATATACTCAAGCAGCGCAAATTCCTTCGGCGAAAGCTCTATCTCGGTATCCCCACGGTATACCGTGCGCGCTGCGCTGTCCAGCCGCAGGTCTGCAAGGGTATGCACACTTGCGTAGCCCTGCTCCTTGCTGCGCACCATTACCCTTATCCTCGCAAGCAGCTCGTCAAACGAAAACGGCTTTATCAAATAGTCGTTGCCGCCTATATCCAGCCCGTGAACTATGTCCTCAACGGCGTCCCGCGCGGTAAGGAAGAGCACAGGCGTCCTGTCCCCCTCCGCACGCAGCCGCTTTACCACCTCAAAACCGTTTATTTTGGGCAGCATGATATCCATGAGCACGCCGTCGTACCTGCCGGCGTGTATGTAATCCAGCGCATCCTCGCCGTTGAGGCAGCTGTCCACGCTGTAACCGGAGGCCTTCAGCTTGTTGCATATAACGTTATTGAGGTCGCGCTCGTCCTCTACTACCAGGATCCGCATGGCTCTCTCCTTTACAAAGCAAATGCCCATATCCTATATGGGATATGGGCATTATATCATATGTTTCAGAATTTTTTAAGCAGTATACCGCCTAAAAGCATAAGCGCAGAAAGTATCTGTACAGTGCTTCCGCGCCCTGTCGTTTCGCATTCATCATGCCCCATAAGCTCGTTCATCGCCTCGACCGCTTCCCTTGCTTCTGTCCTTTTTCTTGTTTCTTCGTTCATTCTAAGCATTGTTCTGCGCTCCTTTCATCCTTTTCTTTGTGCTTAGTATATCCCGAAAAGATTAAAGCCGTATTAAAAGCGGGGCAGGTTCTGCAAAAGTTCAAGATATAGTCACATTGGTCAGGCTATTTGCCTCTTTTTTCCTTGAAAAAGAGGCTTAGCAGCGTTTTGCACTCCTCCTCCATCACCCCGCCCAGCGCCATCGCCCTGCGGGCAAGCCTTCCGTCGGTAACGTCGGTTCTGCTGCCGCAGCAGCCCATCTCCGGGTCAAACGCGCCGAACACTATCTCCTCAATGCGGCTGTTGAGCGCCGCCCCCGCGCACATCGAGCAGGGCTCCATAGTCACATACAGCGTGCAGCCGGTAAGCCGCCGCCCCGCTGCCCTCTCCGCAGCCTGTATCGCCAGCAGCTCCGCGTGTGCCGTGGAATCCCCGCGGCTCTCGGTCAGGTTATGCGCCGCGGCGATGATGCGCCCATCCCTTACTATTACGGCGCCGACCGGCGTTTCCCCCTCGGCATACGCAGCCTTTGCCTCCGCTATCGCGTACTCCATATATTCAGCGTTCATGCTTTTCCCTCCGTATAGCACAAATGCCGCTCTCTTAGGGCGGCATTTGCTTTATTTGCCGTTATCAGGCAACGACTATATTCACTATGTTCTTTACGACTATGACCTTGCGTACCGTCTTGCCCTCGAGGAAGGGTATGACGTCCTTGTGCGCCTTTGCCGCCGCCTCGACCTCCTCCTTGGGCATATCCGCCGGAAGCTCTATGCGGGCGCGTATCTTGCCGTTCACCTGAACGCCGTACTCGATGGTGTTCTTTACCAGCGCGCTCTCGTCCCAGCTCGGCCAGGGCGTGCAGTACAGCGGCTGCTCGTAGCCAAGCAGCTGGTTCAGCTCCTCGGTCATGTGCGGCGCAACGGGGTTGAGCAGCGTCAGCAGTATGTGCAGCTCCTCCTTTGATACGCTGCCGTTGTTATACAGCTCGTTCACCATGCTCATCATAGCGGCGATGGCGGTGTTGTACTTCATGGCCTCGTAGTCCTCGGATACCTTCTTTATGGTACCGTGTACCAATGCCATCATCTCGGGGCGTATGCCGTCAAAGTCGTTGAGCATATCCTGCATGCGCCATATCCTGTCGAGGAACCTGCGGCAGCCCCTTGCGCCCTGCGTGCTCCAGGGTATCGGCTGGTCAAAGGCGCCCATGAACATTTCATACAGCCTGAAGGCGTCCGCGCCCATCTCCTCGACTATATCGTCGGGGTTTACGACGTTGCCGCGGGATTTGGACATCTTTTCGCCGTTTTCGCCGAGTATCATGCCGTGGCTGGTGCGCTTTTTATACGGCTCCTTGGTCGGCACAACGCCTATATCGTGCAGGAACTTATGCCAGAACCTTGAATACAGCAGGTGCAGCGTGGTGTGCTCCATTCCGCCGTTGTACCAGTCCACCGGCAGCCAGTATTCCAGCGCCTCCCTGCTCGCAAGCTCCTTGTCGTTGTGCGGGTCGCAATAGCGCAGGAAGTACCAGCTTGAGCCCGCCCAGTTGGGCATGGTGTCCGTCTCGCGCTCGGCGGGGCCGCCACACCTGGGGCAGGTGGTCTTTATCCAGTCTGTCGCGCGGGCAAGGGCGGAGGAGCCGTCGTCCGTCGGCTCAAAGTCGGCTATTTCGGGCAGCTTTAGCGGCAGCTCGCTGTATGGCAGCGGCACCCAGCCGCACTTCTCGCAGTGCACGAGCGGTATCGGCTCGCCCCAGTAGCGCTGGCGGGTAAATACCCAGTCGCGCAGCTTGTAGTTTACCTTCCTGGTGCCAATTCCCTTCTCCTCCAGCCATTTTATCATGGCTGGGATGGCCTCCTTGACAGTCAGCCCGTTCAGAAAGCCGGAGTTTACCAGCACGCCGTTTTCAACGTCGGAATAGCACTCCTGCTGAACGTCCTTTCCGCCGGAGACTACCTCGATTATGGGCATATCGAACTTCTTTGCAAATTCCCAGTCGCGCTCGTCGTGCGCGGGAACGGCCATTATAGCACCTGTGCCGTAGCCCATGAGCACATAGTCGGATATCCATACGGGTATCGGCTTGCCGGTCGCGGGATTGGTGGCCTTTAGACCCTTCAGCATAACGCCGGTCTTTTCCTTGTTCAGCTCGGCGCGCTCAAGGTCGCTCTTGCGGGCGGCGGCCTTTTGATATTCCCGCACCTCGTCCATGTTTTCTATAACGCCCTGCATGGCCTCGATTATGGGGTGCTCGGGGGAGACCACCATATACGTTGCGCCAAAGAGGGTATCGCAGCGGGTGGTGTATACCTTGAGCCCCTCGGGGTAGCCCTCGATGGAGAACACTACCTCCGCGCCCTCGCTGCGGCCTATCCAGTTCTTCTGCTGCGTCTTTACCCGCTCGATATAGTCGAGGTCGTCAAGGTCATCTATGAGCCGCTGAGCGTACTCGGTTATCTTGAGCATCCACTGGCTGCGCACCTTTTGAACGACAACGCCGCCGCAGCGCTCGCATACGCCGTCCACGACCTCCTCGTTTGCAAGGCCGACCTTGCAGGAGGTGCAGAAGTTTATTGGTATCTCTGCCTTGTATGCAAGCCCCTTTTCAAAGAACTTGAGGAATATCCACTGCGTCCATTTATAATAGGCGGGGTCGGTGGTGTTTATCTCGCGGCTCCAATCAAAGCTGAAGCCCAGCCGCTTCAGCTGTGCGCGGAAATGCTCTATGTTGTCGTGCGTGACCTTTGCGGGGTGTATGCCGGTCTTTATGGCGTAGTTCTCGGTCGGCAAGCCAAATGCGTCCCAGCCTATCGGGTAAAGCACGTTATACCCCTCCATGCGCCGCTTTCTGGCGATTATATCCAGCGCGGTGTTGGAGCGGGGATGCCCAACGTGAAGCCCCTGCCCCGATGGATACGGGAACTCTATAAGGGGGTAAAACTTGGGCATGGAATAGTCGCTCTTTGCCTCAAAGCAATGGGCGTCCTCCCATATCTTCTGCCATTTCAGCTCTACCTTATCGTGATCGTAGCGCTCTGCCATGTATATTTCCTCCGATACAGAATGTTGAACAAAAGAAAAAGGCCCCTTTTCAGCCGGAATTTCAGCCAAAAACGACAGCCCTGCGGTTGCGGCATCACTCTTATTGGCGAACATGCCGATATCGCGTATATTATATTTTATCGCTGCTTAAAAGTCAATGACTTCGGGGCGCTTTTGATGTATAATACGGCTTGTTGAAATCGATATGCGGAGAGAAAAATATGCTTTTTGATTACCACGTACACACCTGTTACTCGGCGGATTCCGACACGCCCGTCATCGACCAGCTGCGCGCCGCGCAGAGCGCCGGAATAACCCACCTTTGCTTTACCGACCACGTTGACTTTGACGGCAGCGGCATGCCGCCGGCGGATATCGCATCGCGCAACCGCGAGATAGATTCACTGCGGCCGCTGTTTCCGGATATCGACATATCGCTCGGCATGGAGATAGGCATGAGGGACAGGGCGGCGAGCGACGCGGCGCATGCCTATGCCGCCGGCTGTCACCTCGACTTTATAATAGGCTCCGTGCACATGGTGGACGGCGTTGACGCCTATTATCCGGAATACTTTGCCGGCAAAAGCCGGGAGCAGGCCTACCGGGCATACGTTGAAAAGGCGCTTGAGTGCATAAGGGCGACGGATTTTTCCGTGATGGGTCACTATGACTTCTGCGCAAAGCACAGCCCGTATGCCGAGCGCGCAATGCTGTACTCCTTTGCACCTGATGCCTTTGACGGCATATTCCGCGAGCTGATAAGCCGGGGCAAGGCGCCGGAGGTCAACACCTCCGCGTGGCTGGACGACCCCGCATGGGGGCTGGATATACTCCGCCGCTACCGCGAGCTGGGCGGTGAATACGTAACTACCGGCTCAGATGCGCACCGGCCAAACAGGGTCGGCAAGCGCCTATGCGAAGCGCTGGATATGATACGCGCAGCCGGCATACCCTACGTTGCGACCTTTAAGGACATGCAACCGGTCATGCACAGGGTTTAGCCTATCACCTCGACCACCCTGCCCTGCCTGAGCGAGGCGATGACCGTTCTGCCGCAAAAGGCCGCCGCAAAGGCTCTGCCGTTTTCAATGTCCGCTTGGCTCTCCGCCTTGTTGAAGAGCACCGTGCTGCCGTAGTCCACCATCGCCGCCGCGTCCTTTGGCGTTACCGTGTGGCTCACATCCACCCCGAGCGCCGCAGCATAAAGCTCCGGCCGGTGCGCAGCCTCGGCGATAGGCTTGCCTATGCCGTCCGCCCCAACGACATATATCACCCCTGCGCCCTGCGGTATGACAGGCTCGCTGGCGTTGTGCGCCTTGAGCGGCAGCCCCTTTGAGCCGTCCGCCTCAACTACCACATAGTCGGCAATGTCCGTCAGCTGCTCTATCGGCAGCCCCGGCGCAGTCAGCTTTTCCCCCTCCGCCTCGCCTATGCACACGGTGCCATACCGCACAAGCGCCGCGGCGATCTCTTCTTTTTTTGCGCTTTCCAGCACGGCTATCCCCTCCGGCCGCCAAATATGCGTGCTCGTGCATATTATAACGCTGCCGGCGGCGCAAAGCTCGCCGGCAAGCTGCAGCATAAGGCTGGTCTTTCCACCGCCGCCGATTATCGCGGTCGCCCCGCGCCGTATGCCGAGCGCCCCGCAAAAGCTCATTTCCTCCATGCAGCACCTCTCATTCATTATACCCGAAAGAAAAACGCCCCGCAGCAATGTCACGAGGCGTTGATACAAGCCGTATTTATTTGTGCATGCTGAGCATATCGTCCAGCGACATCTGCTTTGCAAAGCTCATGGTGAGCATCCTCTGGCTCGGGTTGTCAAAGAGGTTGCTCATGGACATGCGGTCGTGTATATGCCGCACCGCCTCCGCAAACATGGGCGCGGCGGAAAGTATCTTTATCTTTTCGTGTCCCTTTACGGCGGGGCAGTTTACGGTATCTGTGGATACCAGCAGCTTTATCGGGCTGTTCTCGATCTTTTCAACGCCCTTTTCCCTGAGCACAACGTGGGAAAGGAAGGCATATATGTCGTTTGCGCCCTTGTCCTTGAGCCCATGCGCAACGTCAACGAGGGTGCCGCCGGATATGGTGAAGTCATCCACCACTATGCAGTTCTTGCCCTTTACGTCGCCGATTATCTCGAGCACTTTGGCGTTTTCGTCGTGGCCGGAGCGCATCTTGTCGCCTATCGCAACGGCGCAGCCCAGCTCGTTTGCCATGAGCCTTGCCCGCTTTGCGCTGCCCGCATCGGGGGATACGACGACGAGGTTGTCGTCCACAATGCCCAGATACCTTGCATACGCGCAGAGAAGATCCTGTGCGTAGAGATGATCCACCGGCTTCTTGAAGAAGCCCTGAACCTGCGCGGCGTGGAGATCCATCGTGACAACGCGATCCGCCCCCGCAAGCTCGATGCACTCGGCGCAAACGCGGCCGCGGATGGAAACGCGGGGCTCGTCCTTCTTGTCGCCCTTGGCGTAGCTGAAGTAGGGTATTATGGCGGTGACGCTGTTTGCGCTGGCACGCTTAAAGGCATCGAGGAAGAACAGCAGCTCGGTAAACTCGTTGTTGGGATCAAGTCCCAGGGTCTGCACGAAGTATACGTCTTTATCCCTTATGCTCTCATCGATTCGAACAAAGGTATTGCCCTCGGAGAATATGTGCGTGGTGCACTTTCCCATGGGACTTCCGAGATAATCGCACATCTGTGCTGCAAACTCTTTGCTGGCGCTGCCCGCAAAAATCTTAATAGTACCGTCGCCGGACATTTTTCGATATACCCCCTTATAAAATTCACCGCTATTATAACAAATGACACAGCCATAAGCAATACCAAATATCAGACCCGCTTTTCGCCGAAAAACTCGCGCCAGGCCTGCTCGAGCAGCGGCGTTTCCTCGTAGGCACAGCCGATGACGGTTTCGCGGTTTTTGCCGTGGAAATCGCTGCCGCAGGTGACGCAGAGGCCGAGCTGGGCAGCTATGGAGACAAAGCCGCTCCTCTGCCCCGCCGTTGACGACGGATAAAACGCCTCCATCCCCCACAGCCCGTAATCCGCAAGCTCACGCGCCAGCTTGTTTACGTCCGCCTTTATCTGGCAGGGGTGCGCCAGCACCGGCTTCCCGCCAGAATGAAGTATCAGCTCGATAGCCTCCTTTTTTGAGGGGCGCAGACCCGGCACAAAGGCTATTCCGCCCTCATTAAGGTATTTCTTGAATGCGTCCCTTACGCTTTCCGCATACCCGCCCGAAACCAGCGCCTTTGCAATGTGCAGCCGGGTGTCGTTTCCCCTGCTGTGCTCCATGTACCGCTCCGCGTGTATGCCGGAGCGCTCCAGCTTATCCAGTATCGCCCCGTTGCGCTTGCGCCTGCACTCGCCGCGCCAGGCCTCAAACTGCGCCATTGCGCCGCTTTTGGGGTCAACATTAAGTCCAAGTATATGCAGCTCCGCCGAAAACTCAACGTCCAGCTCTATGCCGTGTATCACTGTTACCCCAATTTCCCGCCCGGCGTTTATTGCGGCCTCGCAGCCCGCCGTCGTGTCGTGGTCAGTGAGCGAAATATAGTTTACGCCCTGCTGCTTTGCAAGGGCGGGTATAGCCTCCGGGTCATATGTGCCGTCCGACATGTTTGAATGTATATGAAGATCAAACTTCTGCATTTTTTGCCTCTCGCTCATAAAAAACGGGCGAAGCTGACATCTTCGCCCGCGTTCTCTGTTTTTTACTCGTCCTGCTCCTCAACCTCGCCGGGGCGGTAATACCTCTGCTCCGGCTTTTCGCCGTCCTGGTGTTCCCGCTCCGGCTCCTCGCCGTTCTCGGGTTCATCGGGCTTTTCCAGCGTTTCCCTGCGCTCCTTGTAGGACATGAGCTCGACCGGCTCGTTGCGGAATATCTTTTCAAATTCCTCGCCGGTTATGCGCTCATACTCGATGAGGTACTTGACCACGCGGTCCAGCGCCTCCCGCTCGTCCAGCAGCACCTTTTTTGCCCGCTCAAACTGCTCCTCGAGTATGCGACGCATTTCCTTATCCACCTTTGCCGCGACCTCCTCTGAGTAGTTGCGCTGGTGTCCCCAGTCCTTGGCTATGAATACCTCGGAATCGCCGCCAAGGAACACGGGGCCTATCTCGTCGCTCATGCCGAACTCTATGACCATTCGCCTTGCAAGGTCGCTCGCGTGCTTAAGGTCGCCTATCGCGCCGGTGCATATATCGTCGAGGGCGATGCTCTCGGCTACCCTGCCGCCCATGCTCATCGCTATCTGATCCAGTATCTTACCCCTTGAAATATGGCTGTCGTCGTTATCCGGCATGGTCATGGTATAGCCCGCCGCCTGACCTCTCGGTATTATGGATACCTCGTGTACCGGGTCGCAGTGCTCCATCTTGAGGGCAACTATGGCGTGACCCGCCTCGTGGTACGCGGTTATCTTCTTGTCCTCCTCGGTAACGACGCGGCTGCGCTTTTCGGGGCCAACGACGGTTCGGGTGATAGCCTCCTCGAGCTCGGTCATGGTTATCTGCTTTTTCTTGAAGCGGGCGGCGAGTATTGCCGCCTCGTTGAGCACGTTTTCAAGGTCGGCGCCGGTCATTCCGCTGGTGCGCTTTGCAAGCACGGCGAGGTCAACGTCGCTGCCCAGCGGCTTGCCCTTTGCGTGTACCTGCAAAATGGCCTCCCTGCCCTTTACGTCGGGATAACCGACGGTTATCTGCCTATCGAACCTGCCGGGGCGCAGCAGCGCCGGGTCGAGTATGTCCGGCCTGTTGGTCGCGGCGATGACGATTATGCCCTCGTTCACGGCAAAGCCGTCCATTTCAACGAGCAGCTGGTTCAGCGTCTGCTCCCGCTCGTCGTGCCCGCCGCCCAGGCCTGCGCCGCGCTGACGGCCGACCGCGTCTATCTCATCTATAAACACAACTGCGGGCGCGCACTTCTTTGCGGTATTGAACAGATCGCGCACGCGGCTCGCGCCGACGCCAACGAACATTTCAACAAAGTCCGAGCCGGATATCGAGAAGAACGGAACGCCGGCCTCCCCCGCAACGGCCTTTGCAAGCAGCGTTTTGCCGGTGCCCGGAGGGCCGACAAGCAGGCAGCCCTTGGGTATGCGCGCGCCCATCTCGGTGAACCGCTTCGGCGAGCGCATAAACTCGACGACCTCGCGCAGCTCCTCCTTTTCCTCCTCCGCACCCGCAACGTCTGCAAAGGTGACCTTTTTTCCGTCGGAGGCGGTCCTTGCGCGGCTCTTGCCAAAGTTCATTATGTTGCTTCCGCCGCCCTGCGCCCTGTTCATGAGCACATATACCAGCACCAGGCAGCCGCAGAGCATTATGTACGGCATAAGCTGCTCAATGAGCGACGGCCCCGGCGTTGGGTTGAACACCAGCGAAAATGTATAATCCGCCTGCGTTATTTCGTCGGGATCCTTGCCGGTCAGCTCCGCCGTGACCTTTTCCATGTCGTCGCGGAGTATATCGACAGAGGGTATGTAGGTGTAAAAGTCCGCCTTATCCGGGAAAATATCCCGGCTTATCTCGCTGTCCTTGTAGAGGCCGACGAGCTTCAGGCTGGTGACCTCCGCAGCCTCTATCTTCCCTGCCCTTACGTCATCTATAAATTCCGAATAGCTTATCTTGCTGCTCTCCGCCCCGAAGGGATCAAAGCCGGATACCAGCACCACGATGACCACCAGCATTATAAGATATACTATCGGCGTTGTAAGGTTTCTTCTCTTCAAATTTTTACCTCCCCGGTATGCCACGCTGAGTCATATCGATAAGCATACCACCTACGAGTTTAAACTATCCACATAATAGTAACACAAAAAATTATTCATTCATACCTCTAATGAGCAATTTAAAGTGAAAAAAGCGTGACAGCCTCCCCTTTTGCCCCCAAATTGGGGGGTTTACAAAAAAGAGAGCGGATAATATAATAGGTAAATACAAAGCCGAGACCGGGACAAACGGTGGGACCTCGCAATACTGCGTCCCGATATATGGGGCGTTTTTATTTTTGCCCGTGCCCGCTTTACAAAATACACAAGGAGAAGCAGATGTACAAGAAAGTTTCAACCACGCTTAACTTCGTGGAGCGCGAGAAGGAGACGCTGAAATTCTGGAAGGACAACCAGATATTCGAAAAGAGCGTTGAGCTTCGCCGCGGCGCTCCGGCCTATACCTTCTTTGACGGCCCGCCGACCGCAAACGGCAAGCCGCATATCGGCCATGTGCTGACCCGCGCGATGAAGGACATAATTCCGCGCTACAAGACCATGCGCGGCTACGATGTGCTGCGCAAGGCCGGCTGGGATACCCACGGCCTGCCCGTTGAGCTTGAGGTTGAAAAGCAGCTCGGACTCGACGGCAAGGAGCAGATAGAGCAGTACGGAGTCATACCCTTCATACAGAAGTGCAAGGAATCCGTATGGAAATACAAGGGCGAATGGGAGGTAATGTCCGACCGGATGGGCTTCTGGGCGGATATGGAGAACCCGTACATCACCTACGACAACGACTATATCGAATCCGAGTGGTGGGCGCTCAAGTCCATATACGAAAAGGGGCTGCTCTACAAGGGGCATAAGATAGTTCCCTACTGCCCACGCTGCGGAACCGCGCTTTCCTCCCACGAGGTGGCGCAGGGCTATAAGGAGGTAAAGGAGACCTCGGCGACGGTGCGCTTCAAGGCAGTCGGCGAGGACGACACCTACTTCCTCGCCTGGACGACCACGCCCTGGACGCTGCCCAGCAACGTTTCGCTCTGCGTAAACCCCGATGTCAGCTATGCCTATGTAAGGGTGGACGGCAGGGAGACCTTTATAATGGCAAAGGATCTCGTTGAAACAGTCCTTGAGGGTCACGAAACCGAGATAATTAAAGAGGTTCCCGGCAGAGAGCTCGAGCATGTACACTACGAGCCGCTCTTTGAGTGTACCCGCAAGGCTGCCGGTGATAAGGACGCCTTCTATGTAATGGTGGACGACTACGTTACCACCACGGACGGCACCGGCATAGTTCACAACGCTCCCGCCTTCGGCGAGGACGACTACCGCGTATGCAGGAGATACGGCCTGCCCTTCGTTCAAATGGTAAACACAAAGGGCGAGATGTGCGGCGGCACCCCCTGGGACGGCACCTTCGTTAAAAAGGCGGATCTGCCGATACTTCAGGATCTCGACTCGAGAGGCCTGCTCTTTGCAGCACCCAGGTTCGAGCACAGCTACCCCTTCTGCTGGCGCTGCGATACCCCGCTCATTTACTATGCCCGCTCCTCCTGGTTCATAGCCATGACCAAGGTAAAGGACAGGCTGATAGAATACAACCGCAGGATCAACTGGATCCCCGAAAACATAAAGGAAGGCCGCATGGGCAACTTCCTTGAAAACGTTATAGACTGGGGTCTCTCCCGCGAAAGGTACTGGGGCACCCCGCTGCCGGTATGGATGTGCGACAAATGCGGAAAGGTTCACGTAGTCGGCAGCCGCAGGGAGCTTTCCGAGCTGACCGGCTGCGATGAGAACGTTGAACTGCATAAGCCGTATGTTGACCCGCTCACATGGCAGTGCGAATGCGGCGGCACGATGCGCCGCGAGCCGGTGGTCATAGACTGCTGGTTCGATTCCGGCTCAATGCCCTTTGCGCAGTGGCACTATCCGTTTGAAAACAGGGATAAGTTTGAGCAGCGCTACCCCGCAAACTTCATAAGCGAGGCCATCGACCAGACCCGCGGCTGGTTCTATACCCTTTCCGCAATAGCCGCCTGCCTGTTTGATTCGCCGGCGTTCCTGAACTGCATCGTGTTGGGTCACGTTCAGGATAAGGAAGGCCGCAAGATGAGCAAGCACATAGGCAACGTCGTTGACCCCTGGGTGCTGCTGGATAATCAGGGTGCGGACGCCGTGCGCTGGTATTTCTACACCAGCTCCATGCCATGGCTGCCCAACCGCTTCTCCGCCGAGGCGGTATCCGAGAGCCAGCGCAAGTATATGGGCACCTTCTGGAACACCTACGCTTTCTATATTCTCTATGCGGACATAGACGGCTTTGACCCGACAAAGCACAAGCTCATCCGGGAAAACCTGACCCCGATGGACAGGTGGATACTTTCAAGGCTGAATACCCTGATGGGACACGTTGAGGGCTACCTTGACGAGCTGAAGATGACCGAGGCCGGCCGCGAGATGCAGGACTTCATGGATGACCTTTCCAACTGGTACGTTCGCCGCTGCCGCGAAAGGTACTGGGGCAAGGACATGACCCCCGATAAGGAGGCCGCCTACATGACCCTCTACACCGTGCTCAAGACCATGGCGCTCATCTCCGCCCCCTTCACCCCCTTCATGTCCGAGACCATGTATCAGAACATGGTGCGGACGGTGGATAAAAACGCGCCGGAGAGCATACACCTCTGCGATTGGCCGGAAAAGGACGAGAGCTTTATCGACCGCGAGCTGGAGGCCAACATGGCGGCGGTGCTGGATATCGTGGTTCTCGGCCGCAGCGCAAGGAACGCGGCCAACATAAAGAACCGCCAGCCCATAGCGACGATGTACGTTCAGGGCAAGGCGCTGCCGGATATGTACATATCCACCATAGCGGACGAGCTCAATGTTAAGGAAGTTAAATTCGTTGACGACGCCTCCTCCTTCATCAGCTACCGCGTAAAGCCGCAGCTCAAGACCCTCGGGCCCCGCTACGGCAAGCTGCTGCCCAAGATAAGCCAGTACCTCGCAGGGGACGGCATAGGCAACGCCGTCGTCGCCGCGCACGGCAGGGGCGAAAGCTACTCCTTCAGCATTGACGGCGCCGATGTGTCCCTCTCTGCCGAGGACGTGCTGGTCTCCACCGAGGAGAACGCAGGCTTTGTTACCGTTACCGAGCACGACCTCTCCGTGGTGCTCGATACCAACCTGACGCCGGAGCTCATCGAGGAGGGCTTTGTGCGCGAGATAGTTTCCAAGGTGCAGACCATGCGCAAGGAAGCGGGCTTTGAGGTCACCGACCACATAGTCCTCTCGCACCACGGCAATGCGCTCATCGAGGGCATATTCCAAAAGCACGGCGCGGATATCGCCGCCGATACCCTTGCGGACAGCATCAAACAGGGCGCCGCGGGCTACGTTAAGGACTGGGAGATAAACGGCGAAAGCGTTACGCTCGGCGTGGAAAAGGCATAAAAAAGGCGCAAAAACCGCAGTTGTTTCAAAGGAGCCGCAGCAGATGCGGCTCTTTTTGCGTAAATTTCACACCACGCGCCGCGGCTTTGTGGTAAAATGGGCTTATGAAAAGTTATTTTAATACGCTGCTTCGCGTAGCGCTTGCGCTTGCCGCATATTATCTGTCTCTGGCTCTGCTTAATGTTGTGTTCGCCGCGATAGGCGGCGCAGGGGTCGAGGGAGATGTTCAGGGGGCAATGGAGGCGTTCCTCGTCGAGCAGTCCTCCCTTATCTCCATCATACACGACCTGCTTATCACTGCGGCGATGCTGCTGCTCTGCTTAAAGTGGCAGAGCGTTCGTGACTGCATACCCGTCACCATACTGCCATCGCGGGAGTATCTCTGGTGCGGCCTGCTATCTGCCGCCTTCTCCGCTCTGGTGGTGCTGCTGCTCACCTACCTTCCGCTGCCCGCCGAGGCCGTTGATTCATACGACCAGCTATTCACACAAAACAGCGGCGGCGGGTTTTTGGCGCACTTTCTTGCGGTAGCGGTGTTTGCGCCGCTTGCAGAGGAGCTGCTTTTCCGCGGGCTGATATACGGCCTGCTGCAGCGGTCGCTGAGCCGCCGCGCCGCGCTGCTCGTCTCCTGTGCGCTGTTCGGGCTGATGCATACCCAGATAATTTGGATAACCTACGCCTTTTTAATGGGCATAGTGATAACTCTGGTGTACGACCACTACCGTTCGCTGCTGGCCGCAGTGCTCTTTCACGCCGTTTTCAATATCGTCGGCACCTTCGTAATACCGTCAATAAGCGGCATTTCTGCCGCTCTGCTGCTGGTTTTTGCCGCTATCGGCCTTTGGCTGCCGCTGCGCCATATGTGTCCTAAGAAAACTCTCTCATGATCGGAGGATGAACCCCATGTATCAGGAAACAAACGGAGCAAACACCACAAAAAAGCAGGATCTGCTGCTGTTTTTCGGCCTGCTGGCGCTGGTCGTGTTTGCCCGGCTGCTCATGAACGCGGTGTCGACAGTTCCGCACGGCGGAATATTGCAGATACCGATATTCATACTTCTCGTGCTCCTCTGCCTCTGGATATACAAAAGGCGGCTCTGTGCCTATCGCTATACCCTGTTCAACAGCGAGCCGGAGGAGGGCGACCTCGACCAATACGGCAGCCAGCGCAAAAACCCATACCCGCTCGGCACGCTGGTTTTTGAGCAGCTCAGCGGCGGGAAGAGCAAGCTCGTCGATGCGGTCTCCCCCGCCGAAATGCAGGCGCTGCTCTCCTCGGGCAGCATAGGCGCAATAGGCGAGGACGCGGAGGCTATAAAGTCTGCCGCCGAAAAGGCCGCAGTGCTCTGCACCGGCAAAAGGAGCGAAGCAAGCACGCTTATATTCAAGCGCGGCGGCAAATATCAGGCCATCGCCTTTAAGCCCGGCAGCGAGCTTTCCGGCATGCTCAATGAAATAATCGCCGCGGTAAGAGAAGCGTGAGCACGCATTATTGAAAAAAACCAGAATTAGTTATATAATATAAAAAAGCAGATGGGAGGTAAAGCTATGAAGCTCGTATATGCGATAGTGCAAAACGACGACTCCAAGCGCCTTATAAAAGAACTCACCAACCGCCGCATAAGCGTTACGCGCATTTCTTCCTCCGGCGGCTTTCTCCACAACGGCAACAGCACCCTCATGATAGGCGTGGAGGCAGATAAGCTGCAGGATACGCTGGATATTATCAAGGAAAAATCCAGCACCCGCAAGGAATATATGGTCGTACCCTCCGCGGTGCCGGGCTATATCGACAACTCTCCCGCCCCGGTTCAGGTGACTATGGGCGGCGCTACCGTGTTCGTGGTAGACGTAGAGCAGTTCTATAAATTTTAGAGCAGCGCACAATGTCAAAGGGTATCGTTCAGGCGGAGGAAAGACTCCTTTGCGCTATCAGGCAGGGGAGTGTTCCACACGCCTGTTTTATTTCCTGCCCGGACGGCGAAATAGCCGCAGGCATAGCAAAAAAAGCCGCAGCGCTGCACTGCACCGGCACGGCGGACGAGGCGATGCTTTCAAGGACAGGCGACTGCATAATCCCCTCCTGCTATAAAAAAGACGCTATACGCGAGGAGGTAATCGAGGAGCTTGGGCGCGGCGCGTTTTCCGGCGGCAGGAGGGCGGTGCTGCTGCTCAATGCAAGCGATATCGACCCCTCCACCCAGAACATACTACTGAAGACCATCGAGGAGCCGCCAAACGGGGTGCTCTTCCTGCTTACCGGCAACGACGCCGGCATACTGCCGACTATACTCTCCCGCTGCGTTCCGCTGCGCTGCGGCCTGCCCTCTGTCGATGACGTTGCGCGGGAGCTTATGAGCCGCGGCGTTGCGGAGCCGGATGCGCAGCGCTTTGCCGCTCAGGGCGGAACCGTCAGCCGTGCGCTCAGGCTCTCGGCGGAGGAGGACTACCGCGAGCTGCGCAAAAACGCGCAGGATGCTATGGCGCTTCTCTTAAAGAGCGAGCTGCCGTTTGACAGGCTTCCTGCGATAGCCTCGGCCGACGGGGCGCACTTTATGCTCTCGTATATGCGGGACATGCTCTTGTACAGCCTCGGGCGGTCGGCCGAATGTAACCCGGACAGAGCGGAGGAGATAGCCGCCCTCGCGCCGCGCTTTACAACGGGGCGCATAAATTGTATCATAGAAGTGCTGGCCTCGGCTCTTGAGCGGCTCAGCACAAACGCCCCGGCCGGGGGCACATTCACCCGGCTTTTTACAGAAATCACAGAGGAGCTTTGATATATGGCAACGGTAATCAGCGTTAAGTTCCGCGGCGGAAGCAAGCTGTACTACTTCTCCCCCGGCAATTACGAGATTAATCAGGGCGACGGCGTAATAGTTGAAACCGCGCGCGGCATCGAATACGGCGACGTTATGGTAGGGCCTCACGAGGTGCCGGACGACCCGAGCTTTCCGGCGCTTCGCGAAATAATTCGCCCCGCAACGGACAAGGATCGCGATATGCGGGACAGCTACCGCGCCCGCGAAAAGGACGCCTACAACACCTGCCTCGAGCGCATACAGGCGCACGGGCTGGAAATGAAGCTGGTAGACGTCGAATACACCTTCAACGGCTCAAAGATAGTTTTCTACTTCACTGCGGACGGCAGGGTGGATTTTCGCGAGCTGGTAAAGGATCTGGCCTCGGTATTCAAGACCCGCATAGAGCTGCGGCAGATAGGCGTTCGTGACGAGGCAAAGCTGCTGGGCGGCCTCGGCAGCTGCGGCAGGCCGGTGTGCTGCAAGCAGTTTCTGCCGGATTTTCAGCCGGTATCGATAAAAATGGCAAAGGAGCAGAGCCTTTCGCTCAGCCCAACCAAGATATCCGGAATATGCGGCAGGCTGATGTGCTGCCTCAAGTACGAGCAGGACAGCTATGAATCCATGCGAAAGCAGATGCCAAAGACCGGCAGCGAGGCCAAAACGCCGGACGGTCTGGTCGGCACGGTCATGGAGAACAACGTCATATCCGAAAAGACAAAGCTGAAGGTCACATTGCCGGATGGGACGATAGACGTGCGCGAGTACCCCTTCCGCGAGCTCACCTACAACCGCAGCGCAAAGGGCAAGCAGGCGCATAATATCGACGTTGAGGCGGAGGTCGAGCAGCAGATGATGATGGACGACGCCGAGCCGGAGGAGCTTGCGGAGCTGCTCAGCGAGGAAAAGGCGGACATCATGGAGCGCCGCGCAAAAGAGAAGGATCGGTAATCGCACGGTTAGAGTCCTTTAATATGTTGACATTCCGTGTTTTCATGCTAAAATAATACGTGATAAATTCTGTGGAGGTATATACCATGGCATATGTAATTTCCGATGAGTGCATCAGCTGCGGTTCCTGCGAATCCGGCTGCCCCGTTGGCGCTATTTCTCAGGGCGCAGATCATTACGAGATCGATGCCGGCAGCTGCATCAGCTGCGGCGCTTGCGCATCCGTCTGCCCCGTCGGCGCTCCCTCCGAGGAGTAATCCTCCGGCGCTTTTAAGCCACCAGTTAAAAGGGCCCATCTCGCAATGGGCCCATTTTTATTGCCGAAACTCCCCCACACAAGACAAGAGAAAGGATCCGTTTAACTGTATAACGCAAGATGGAAAGCACTTACACCGAAAACAAAATGGGCTACCTGCCGATAAGGAGCCTTATAGTTAAAATGTCGCTGCCAATGATGGTATCAATGCTGGTGCTGGCACTGTATAACATAGTTGACAGCATTTACGTTTCCCGCATATCCGAAAATGCGCTTACCGCCGTGTCGCTGGTGTTCCCGTATCAAATGCTCATAAACGCGGTCGCGGTCGGCACCGCAGTCGGCGCCAATTCGCTGGTTGCCCGCAGGCTGGGCGAAAAGCGCCAGCAGGACGCGGACAGCGCCGCATCCAACGCGATGTTTCTGGCGATACTCGGCGGCCTGGCCTTTGCGGTACTGTTTGGCCTGCTTAGAAAGCCCATGATAGCCCTGTTCCATGCCGAGGCGGAGATAGCCGAATACGCCGTCACCTACCTATCCTGGGTGGGCATACCCTGCGTATTCGTTACCGTGCAGGTCATGTGCGAAAAGATACTTCAGGCGACCGGCAGCACGCTCAAATCCATGTTTATTCAGCTCGCCGGCGCGGTATTCAATATAGTATTCGACCCGATACTCATATTCGGTCTGTACGGCTTCCCAAAGCTTGGCGTTGCCGGCGCTGCGATAGCGACGATAGGCGGCCAGTGCGTCGGAATGCTGCTCGGCCTTTCCATGATAGCAAGCAAGTCCTGCCTCGTGCGGGTGCGAATGGGCGGCTTTAAGCCGAATAAAGCGATAATAGGCGAAATATACGAGGTCGGCGTGCCCAGCATATTCCTGCAGATGGTAGGAACCGTAATGACGCTTGGCCTTAATAAGATACTCATAGCCTTCTCCTCTACCGCGGTCAGCGTGCTCGGCGTGTACTTCAAGCTGCAGTCCTTTGTGTTTATGCCGGTATTCGGCCTCAATTCCGGAACCATGCCCATCATCGGCTACAACTACGGCGCGCAAAACAAGCGCCGCATAATGGAGGCGCTCAAGTACGGCTGTATTTATGCCTTCACAATAATGTGCATCGGGCTTGTCGTGTTCCAGTTCCGTTCGGATCTGATGCTGGGGCTTTTCAAGGCATCGGATGAAATGCTTGCAATAGGCGTTCCGGCGCTGCGTATAATCAGCCTCTCCTTCCCGCTCGCGGCGCTTACCGTAATGTGTACCTCGCTGTTTCAGGCGATAGGCGACGGCAGGCTCTCCTTCTTCTGCTCCGCGCTGCGCCAGCTCGTGATACTCTTGCCGGTAGCTTTTCTGCTCTCGCGCATAAGCGGCCTTGACGCGGTCTGGTATGCGTTCCCCATAGCGGAGGTATTCGCCGTTGCGTATGCCGGCACGAATCTGTATAGGATATACCAGACAAAAATAAAGCCCATGCCGGATAAATAAGCGGCACGGGTGATATAAAGGGACGGCTTGCCGCCCCTTTGCTTTATTTGGCTTTATTTTGCTATGTCGTACTTTTTCAGCACGAATGACGAAAACAGCGCCGCCGTTGACATTTCGGAGCGGTTACGGCGTATTACGAGGTACAGGTCGCGCTGCATCGCCTCCTCGCTGAGGTTAAAGCAGAGCAGCCGCCCTGCCTCCAGCTCGTCGGTTATGGCGTGTATGCTGGTTATCGCAATGCCGAGGCCGCCCGCAACCGAGCGCTTTACCGCCTCGCTGTAATTCATTTCTGCAACGGTGTTCAGCTCCCCGGGCTCTATGCCCTGGCTGCGGAGCAGCTGCTCATATTCCATTCGCGTTCCGCTGCCCTGCTCGCGGGCGATAAACGGCTCGTTCCTGAGCATTTCCCTCGGAAAGTTTCCCTTGAGATTGCGGAACTTTTCGGTGTTGGCGGTTATTATCACGAGCTCGTCCTTTATGAAGGCGGTAAACTCGCAGTTGGTGTTCTCGACCCGCGCGCCGGTCAGCGCGATATCCGCCTTGCCCCGCCTGACCTCCTCAACGGCCTGCAGGCTGTTGGTGTTGTGCAGCTGATAGGATACGCCGGGGTATTCCCTGCTGAACTCCGAGAGCAGCTCCGGCAGGCAGTACTGCGCCGGAACAGAGGACGCAGCAATGGTTATGCTGCCGCTGTAACGCGAATCCTCCCGCGAGAGCTCCTCCAGCGCCTTTTGCCGCAGGTTCAGTATCCCCTGCGCGTAGCCCAGCAGCGTGGCGCCCTTGTCCGTCGGCAGTATGCTCTTGCTGGTGCGTATGAGCAGCTCGCAGCCGAGCTCCTTTTCCAGCGTAGATATGTGCGCGCTCACGGTGGGCTGGGAAACGCCCAGCGCCTTTGCCGCCTTTGAAAAGCTGCCCTGCCGCACCACCATGCAGAAGGCTTCAAGCTGCTTAATATCCATATGGCTTCAACTCCGTCAAAATTTATTTTATAAGCTGCGCCGCTAAAATTATTTTTACATCTATATTATACCAAAGCCATTGCGCTATTTAAAGCCCCCATATAAAATATCCCCCGTTCCTTGCGGAGCGGAGGATATAAGGGGCGGTTTCCCACCCAAATCGTGGAGGCTGTTTTTGCTTTGCGGGCTTACTTCGCGTCTACCTCGGCCATATGCTCGCAGAGGTTGACCAGCTTGTTGGAATAGCCCCACTCGTTGTCATACCAGGCGACCAGCTTTACAAAGTGGTCGTTGAGGGCAATGCCCGCGTCAGCGTCAAATATGCAGGTATGGGGATCATGGTAGAAATCGGAGGATACCACCTTGTCCTCGGTGTAGTCGATTATGCCCTTGAAGCGGTCGCTCTCGGAGGCGGCCTTCATCGCGGCCTTTATCTCGTCGTATGTGGCGGCCTTTTCAAGGCGGCAGGTCAGGTCAACGACGGATACATCGGGGGTGGGCACGCGCATGGACATACCGGTCAGCTTGCCGTTGAGGGCTGGGATGACCTTGCCGACCGCCTTTGCTGCGCCTGTCGAGCTGGGTATGATATTGTGCGCCGCCGCGCGGCCGCCGCGCCAGTCCTTCTTGGAGGCGCCGTCAACCGTCTTCTGCGTTGCGGTGATGGAGTGTACCGTGGTCATAAGACCCTCTACGATGCCGAAGCTGTCGTTTATGACCTTTGCAAGAGGAGCCAGGCAGTTGGTTGTGCAGGAGGCATTGGAAACGACGGTCATGTCCTTGGTATAGGTGTCGTGGTTAACGCCCATTACGAACATCGGTGCATCCTTGCTGGGGGCGGATATTACGACCTTCTTTGCGCCGGCCTTGAGGTGCTCCGCTGCGCGCTCGGTGGTGGTGTTTATGCCGCTGCACTCGAGTATGTACTCCGCGCCGCACTCCTTCCAGGGGATATCCGCCGCGTTCATGCAGGCGTATACCGAAATGGGCTTGCCGTTTACGACGAGCTTGTCGTCCTGAACCTCGATGGTGCCCTTAAAGCGGCCGTGTACGGTATCGTACTTGAGCATATAGCCCATATAGTCCAGCGCGATAAAGGGATCGTTGATGCCCACTACCTCTACGTTATCGTTTTCAACAGCAGCGCGGAAGGCAAGGCTGCCGATGCGGCCAAAGCCGTTGATACCCACTTTTACTGACATTTTTACTGTCCTCCGTTAAAATTTAAAATTTATAAAAGCGGCTCATTGAGCCGACAGTTGACAATAAATTAACCAACGCATAATATAATATTCTATTTTTCCGCAGTTTGCAAGGGAAATTTTGCAAAACTGCATTTTTTACTGACAAACCCACTTTCTATAATGTTACCTTATATCAAAGCTGCACTTTTCCCTTATGTGCAGCTCCTCAAAGTACCTGTTCTCCATCGGCACCCATTTTTCCATAAAGCTCCTGTGCATTATCTCGCCGTTGCGCTCAAGTATGCGGCGGCTCTGCTCCGCCGGGTCAACCGACATAAACACCGCTATATCGTAGTATTTCCCGAGGTACGGATGCAGGCTATAACTGCCCTCTATGACGGTCAGCGGGGCGAATTTCACCTCAAATGCAGCCGAAAGCTCGCCCGTCCTGCAAAAATACCTTCTGCAGGTCATGTCGCGGCGCTCCCGCGCGGGCAGGGCGACCTCCTCGTAAAAGCGCTCCCTGTCAAAGTTGCCGCCCGCCTCCCCGAGCCGCTGCGCCGTGCGCTGGCTGGGGCGCAGAAAGTAGTCGTCGCAGTGCAGCACTCTGGCTTGGAACTCGCGCTCAAGCTCCGCCGCAAGCGTCGTCTTGCCGGAGGCGCTGTTGCCGTCTATCGCAACGACGGCAGCGCCCCGCTGCTTAATCAGCCGCGCTATCTCGGCCTTAAGCTCCTGTATACTGTTCATTTCTTACTTGAGGTTCTCCGGGTTGAGGCACTCCAGCTCCGGCAGCACAAACCGCCCGTCCTTGCGGATGAGCACGCCGTCAAAGTACATCTCGCCGCCGCCGTATTCCGGCGTCTGTATGCTTACAAGGTCCCAGTGTATGCAGGACTTGTTGCCGTTGCTGCAGTCATCGTAGCAGCAGCCGGGGGTAAAGTGGAAGGAGCCGGATATCTTCTCGTCAAACAGCGTATCCTTCATCGGGAAGGTCACGAACGGATTTACGCCTATTGCAAACTCACCGACTCCCCTTGCGCCCTCGTCCCTGTCAAATACCGCGGTTATGCGCTCGGTGTCGTTTGAGGTCGAGCTGACTATGCGTCCGTTTTTAAAGGTCAGGCAGACGTTTTCATATGTGAAGCCGTCCATTATCGACGGCGTGTTGTAGGCTATTACCCCCTCAACGCTGCCGTCAACGGGTGCTGTATACACCTCGCCGTCGGGTATATTCAGCCTGCCGGAGCACTTTATCGCCGGCATACCCTTTATGGAGAAGCTAAGGTCGGTTCCGGGGCCGGTTATGCGCACCTTGTCCGTCCGCTCCATAAGCGCCTTGAGCGGCTCCATAGCCCTGTCCATCCTGGAATAATCGAGGTTGCATACGTTAAAGTAAAAGTCCTCAAATGCCTCTGTGCTCATCCCCGCCATCTGCGCAAAGTTCGGGTTCGGGTAGCGCAAAACGCACCACTTGGTGTTGGGTATGCGTATATTGTTCAGCGGCCTGCCGTAAACCGAGCTTATGAGCGCCAGCTTGTCCGCAGGCACGTCGGCCATCTCGTTGGTGTTTGTCTTTGCGCCGATGCCTATATAGGCATCCATATGCCGCATGAAGGCGCAGTCCGCCTCGGCGCGAAGCTGCTGCTGCTCCCTCGTTGCGCCGAGGGCAAGCTCGCGGCTTATCTCCGGCTTTACCACCCAAACGAAGGGCAACGCGCCGGCGGCGTATGCCTCCTTAACAAGCTGCTTTACCAGCTCCGTACATTCGCCGTTGCCCTCGATGAGTATCTTTTCCCCCGGCTTGAGCGCGCAGGAAAAGTTTATAAGATTATGTGCAAGCGTCTTTATTCTCGGGTCTGTCATGGTTGTGTTGCTCCTTTCTCGTCCTCTCAGGCTGTGCTAAGCCTGCTTCTCTTTTATAATGTAAAGGGGTCTGCCCTTTGCTTCGTCGTAAATGCGCTGTATAT
The DNA here is from genome assembly GCA_963640685.1 of Acutalibacteraceae bacterium. GTDB lineage: Bacteria > Bacillota > Clostridia > Christensenellales > CAG-138 > SFEL01. The sequence continues at coordinate 4,086 of CAVIAA010000008.1, read as the reverse complement.
AAGCCCCCTGAACGCCCTCTGCGGCCAGTATCACGCCATCCAGCAGTGCGAGCCCGAGGAAGGCCCAAACCCACGCCGGAACGCCGCTCACGGCGGCACAGACGGCGGCCGCTATGAACCCAAGCAGCGAAAGGCACAGCACCGCGATGCCCGCCCAGCCTATCATGCTCAGCGGCCTTGCGGAAAAGCCGAATATGCCGTCCGCGGCGAGCTTCAGCATCTTTTTCAGCGTGTACTTGGTCTTTCCGGCGCAGCGCTCCTCGCGTATGTATTCCACCGGCACCGCGTTGTAGCCCATCCATGCGCTCATTCCGCGCAGGAACCTGTTGTGCTCCCGCAGCAGCTTAAATTCCTCCGCGACCGCCCTGTCGAGCAGCCGAAAGTCGCCCGTGTCCAGCGGTATCGGGTATGCGCTCATCAGGTTCAGCAGCCGGTAATAGCACCATGCGGTCAGCTTCTTTGCCGCCGTTTCGCCCTTTCGCCTCGCCCGCTTGCCGTAGGCGATATCCGCGCCCTGCTCCCATGCCCTTACCATATCCGCAATGACCTCCGGCGGATCCTGAAGGTCGGCATCCATGATTATCACGGCGTCGCCCTCCGCCTCGTCCATTCCGGCGGTAACGGCGAGCTGGTGACCGAAGTTTCTCGAAAGGCGCAGCGCCTTTACCTCGGCGTGCTCTTTTGCAAGGCGGGATAGTATCTCCCATGTTTTGTCCCTGCTGCCGTCGTCTATGTAGATTATTTCAAACGGGTAGCCTATCGAGCGCATCGCCATATACGTCCGCTCGAAGGACTGCACCATTGCCTCCTCCTCGTTAAATGCCGGTATGACCAGCGACAATAGCTTATCCATAGCCCTTCCTTTCAGCGCTCTGTCATTTGTATAACATTATACCCCAACCCCCTGCTATCTACAATTCTAATATGTTTTTTTATAATTACTTTCCCGCCGCTATTGAAAGGCCGTTATTTACGGCTATAATATTTATTGATAGAGTTTTTGATTTTTTTGCAAAGGAGATAAAAGCATTATGGCACTTGTTACAAGCACCGAAATGTTCAAAAAGGCATATGACGGCGGCTATGCCATCGGCGCCTTCAACGTCAACAACATGGAGATAATCCAGGGCATCACCGAGGCTGCGATAGAAAAGCGCGCACCGCTCATACTTCAGGTATCAAAGGGCGCGCGTGCCTATGCAAAGCACGTTTACCTCATGAAGCTCATTGAGGCGGCCATTGAGGACGCGGAGCAGACCGCGGGCTTTGACCTGCCCATAGTCGTTCACCTTGACCACGGCGACAGCTTTGAGCTCTGCAAGAGCTGCATTGACGGCGGCTTTACCTCCGTCATGATAGACGGCTCCTCAAAGTCCTTTGAGGACAACATCGCGCTCACCCGTCAGGTTGTCGAGTATGCGCATGACCACGGCGTAGTTGTTGAGGGCGAGCTCGGCACCCTTGCCGGCGTTGAGGACGAGGTAAAGGTATCCGCCGAGGATTCCTCCTATACCCGCCCCGACGAGGTTGAGGAGTTTGTAAACCGCACAGGCGTGGACTCCCTTGCAATAGCCATAGGCACCAGCCACGGCGCTTATAAGTTCACCGCCGCGCAGTGCACCCGCAACGAAAAGGGCATTCTCGTTCCCCCTCCGCTCCGCTTCGACATACTGGCAGAGGTTGCAAAGCGCCTGCCCGGCTTCCCGATAGTGCTTCACGGCTCATCATCGGTTCCGCAGGAGTTCGTTAAGATAATCAACGAAAACGGCGGCAGGATGCCGGACGCGGTAGGCATACCCGAGGAGCAGCTCCGCAAGGCGGCCGAGGGCGCCGTCTGCAAGATAAATATCGATTCCGACCTGCGCCTTGCAATGACCGCCTGCATTCGCCAGTACTTCAACGAGCACCCGGATCACTTTGACCCGCGCCAGTACCTCAAGCCCGCCCGCGCCGCGATAAAGGCCATGGTAGAGCACAAGCTGGTCGATGTTCTCGGCTGCGACGGCAAGGCATAAAGGAGCCGCCATGCAGGAGGAATACACCAACGTAGTGACCCTTACCGATTCCGACGGCAGCGACGTTGACTTTGAGGTGCTGGAGATAATACCCTATCAGGAGCACGAATACGTCGTTCTTCTGCCCGTTGACGACGAGAGCGACGCGCCGGAGGCGGTCATTTTAGAGCTTTTAGAGGCGGAGGAGGACGACGAGGAGGACATGCTTCAGGGCGTGGACGACGAGGATATACTCAACGCCGTTTTTGACCTGTTTATGGAGAAAAACTCTGCCGAGTTCCAATACGAGCAGTAAGGTCTGATATAACATCAAAGCCCCCGCGCTTGCGGGGGCTTTTTCGTTCACTTATTTATTTACCTTATCCCTAAGAATTGCAGTATGCTCTGCCATATCGTCATGTCACCGGTCTTGGGCATTATCACCGCAACCGGAACCGGTGTCGGCGTGGGGTAGGTATACCACGAGTAGGTGTTGCCGGAGGAAGAACTGCCGCTGTATGGGGTCGGGGTGGGCGGAGTAGTCTGCGCGCAGTGCGCCGCCTTGAGTGCTATTGCTGTCTCATATCCGCCCGCTAGCATACTTTCCATATACTCTTTTCCATCAGAAACGCACACCTTACCGTCATAGGTTCCGCACCAGCGGTTTCCTGTTTTGCCTTCTCCCTCGGGCATACCGTCCTTATACCAGCCGTCGATCTTGTGGTTGCAGTCGTCAAGAATCCAATTACTGCCTACCGCGCCGAAGGTGATAGTACCGGTGCTGTAAATATCGTCGCCGGCAGCATCGGCATGGTTATTATAAAGCTCGACATTTGCGGGAAGTTTCATTGTCCCGTTTACATTCACGCCGCCGCCATAGCACAGTTTAACTGCTTTGTTATTCTTTATTGTAAGCTTGGCGCTTGTGTCAACTGTCAGCGAACCCGATTTTTGATATATGCCGGAGCCTTCGTTATTTGTAATAGTAACGGTGCTTCCAGTAATATTGGATTCACCGGCTATGTAAAGCGCACCGGGTATAGTCCATTTACTACTGATGTTACACTTGTTACCTTGTATGGTAACGTTAGAATTATCCTTTATTTCCAGTTTGCCAGCAATGTGAACACCGTTTGCACCGTTGCCGACAGCTTCCACGGTGGACTTATCTATTGTAAGATTACCTGCCGACAGACCGTGGCTACCATTATTATTGAATTCTACAACAGAACCGTTCACAATTTCAAAATGCGAACCGTTAGAGCCGTTGCCGGTGCTGTTGATAACATCCACTTCGCTGTTATCTATCTTTGCAGTAAATGTTCCCGTAAAGCCGGAACGGTTGTGGTCGGAAATAAAGGTGGAATTTGTAATATTCACGTTATATCTGCCATCGCCGCCGTCCCATTCCAGAGCATCCTGCTGATAGTTTTTTATTTCAAGCTTTGAATTAGTAAGATTCAGTTTGTTGTTTGAGCAGAAGTAGATGGCGTGGGCAGTATTTCCTTCTGCTCCAGTCATCGTCATTTCTGTATTCTCAAGCGTCAAAGATGCGTTCGTGCTTGCGCAAACTGCCATCCAACTTACAGTGGGCGTAGAACCTATCCCGTCCATAACCACATTACAGTTTTTGAAGGTTAGAGATTTTCCACAGAGCGCTATACCCTTATCGTTAAATGTTACATACTTAGTAGCTTCTCCACCATCTATGGTAAGATTCTTGCTCAGATTCATTCCGGCGGTCGTGCAATTCGCCAGCAGTTCGATAGTTTCGCCATCCTGCGCCGCTTCTATCGCCGCGTCCAGCGTTGTATATTTTGTTTCGCCTATCTGCGCTACTTCTTCTCCCTCCGCCATAGCCGGAACCAGCGCCAGCATCATTATCAGCGCCAATAGTATTGCAAGTGGTTTTTTCATTGTTTCTTCCCCTTTCGGTTTTTATATACAAAAATACCGCCCCGGCGCACTACGCCGTAACGGTATTCAATGTATTCCAATATACTTTTGAGTAGCCCAAAAAGGCCGGAATAACCCTATCCTGCCTGCCTGCCTGCCTGCCTGCCTGCCTGCCTGCCTGCCTGCCTGCCTGCCT
>CAVIAA010000007.1:0-61221 GCA_963640685.1 Acutalibacteraceae bacterium | reverse complement strand
CCTGCCTGCCTGCCTGCCTGCCTGCCTGCCTGCCTGCCTGCCTGCCTGCCTGCCTGCCAAAATTATAGCTGTGGCGTTCATGGCGCTGTCAAGTCCTTTCGGTAAATTCTTTATCTGCGGCATTCAACAAACCGCACTTTAGCAGATTTTACCAGAAGGCATATAAATTCTTCGTTAAATTTAGTTTTTTAAGCGCAGCCGTGTACTAATATAAATCGCATTAACCAAGTGAGCAGCGGCAGAGCCAAAGTCTTCAAAAGCATCCTTATACGCCCTTTACTTAACCACAGCAGCCGAAAGACAGAGCGACGTCTATGCCGGATATACCGCAGGCTGCCTCGGCGGGTAATATGCTTTCCTTCATTTCCTCCTTCGTTTCGCCGCTCTCCATGGACTGCTCCTGTGCCATTTCCTTCTTTTCGCACATGCACTTGTCCATACACATGCCGTCCTTCATGCAGTTCTCCTCTGCGCACATGCACTTATCGGTGCACATGCTGTCTTTCATACACATGCAGCCGTCCTTACAGGCTTCCTCTGCCATACACCTGCTGCCATCGCCGCACATGCAGGCTTCGCCCGTCATCTCATCCTTTTCTTCCTTTTGCATGGAATCGTCTGCCATCTCATCCTTTTCCATGCTCTCTTCCTTCATCTCCTCCTTGGGCATCTCCTCCTTCTTCGCCTCCTGCATGCAGGCGGTAAACGCAAGCATCATGCACACGGTGACGGCAATAGCTATGAACTTTTTCATTCTAATATTTCTCCTTCTTGTTTTTGTGCTGCATTTTCGCGGCTATGCCTTCACGATAGCACCGTCTATATAATCTTTCCGTTAAAATACGTAACTTTATCATAACTTTATTGCTTTAAAACGTTTTAAAATACCGGCTTTACGTCAAAAAAACGCAGCCGATTCTCAGCCGGATGCGTTTTTTGATGTGTGCATATTTATTTGATATCCTGAACCAATGCCCGTTGTTTCTCGGAGGTCTCTTTTTCCTGCCGCCTCCGATATTCTTCCAGATATCGATCCAAATAGACTTTATTGACGGTGGCCACGATCGTGTTGCGGAGAAGATCTTTTGCGTCGGACTGCGTCTCGCCAAGTCCCTCTCTCGCAGGGGCTATACCGAATGCTGCGCCAAGCATATTCTCAAACTCATCGCAGAAATAGTTGTAGGCCGTCTCAATGGTATAGTTGTTCTCCTGTATGCTGAACATCATTCTGAGCCCTTCCAGCGGGACAACAGGCTTAACGACAGCGATGAACATAAGCCGTGCAAGGTGCTCCGCTGTGTATGACTTCTTTATGGGGGCGGTAATAAGACCCTGCTTCACATAATTGCTCACCATTGAACCTGTCAGCTCCGCACCCCCCAGCGGCGAAAGGTAAGCATTGACATAACGCACTACCTGCTCCAAATAAAGGCCGACATCCGGTATTTGTGCATAACGCGGCAAGCGAAAGCCCTCTATCTCTTCTATCATATTCTCCACTTCCTTCTCCATGCAGTCATTATACACGGTTCTCGCTTCTCTTTCAACCGTTTAAAACAATCAGTTTATGCGTTTTTCAAAAACGGTTGACGGAAAGATAAGAACCTGATAGAATTGCTGTATCGGTTTATAAAATCGGATGAAGCGTTTCTCGCTATTCGGAGGGTACACAATGAATCAGTTTCGTATCGTCGCAGACTCGAGCTGCGACCTTCTCACACTGAGCGGAGCGGACTTCGTCAGCGTTCCGCTAACAATACGCACTGAGGTGGAGGAGTTTTGTGATGACGCTTCTCTTGATGTTGACACAATGGTCAATACGCTCCGCAATACCAACGGACGTTCCTACAGTGCGTGTCCAAATATCGCAGACTGGGAAAATGCTTTTGGAAAGAGTAGCAATGTGATCGCATTTACCATTACAAGCGCTCTTTCAGGCAGTTATAACGCTGCCTGTGTTGCAAAGAAAAACTGTGAAGAGCGCGACCCGGCTCGCCGCATCCATGTTATTGACTCCCTCTCCGCCGGACCCGAAATTGCTCTTCTTATTGAAAAGGCTTTATCCGAGCTGCGCTCAAATGCGGACTTTGATAAAGCATGCGAAGCACTGCATATATATCAAAGCCGTACTCACCTGATTTTTGCATTGGAATCCATGCACAACCTTGCGCAAAATGGGCGAATCAGTAAGCTCTCCGCAGCAATGGCGGGTGTGCTTGGAATACGTGCCATAGGACAGGCAAGTGCCGGGGGAACGCTTGAGATGCTTGGAAAATGCCGTGGGATTCGGAAAGCGAGGCAGTTTATGCTAAACGAAATGGCGGAGCTTGGCTACAAGGGCGGAAAGGTTCGGATCGGTCATTGTCAGAATGCGGCTCTTGCGCTGGAGCTTTGCACCGAAATTCAGCAGCAATTTCCAAAGGCAGATGTGAGAAGTTATCCACTGCGAGGCCTCTGCAGCTACTATACCGAGCGCGGAGGAATCATGTTGGGATTCGAGTCATGAAAATGGGCGGCTGACAATCTTATAAGGCGACCGATATCAGAAAACACGCCGCACCACTTTTACACGAAGCGGTGCGGCGCATTTATAGACCATACTTTTATCGTCTGTCCGTTTCCTCCTGACAGTTCGGACAGAGTCCCTCCACAACGATCCTGTGCCGGCTGATCCGATACCCGGTTTTTTCGGCAGTCGTCAGGTCTATATTCTCCTGATAGTCCATGGGGACATCCACCACCGCGCCGCACCGCATACAGATCAGGTGATAATGCAGGTCGGTCCGGCTGTCGTAGCGGTCTGCGCCGGGAACCCGCACATGGCAGATCTTTCCGTCATCGGACAGGCAGCTCAGGTTGCGGTAAACCGTGCCCCTGCTGATCCTGCTGTCAATTTTGTTTACATCCTCATAGATCTGGTCGGCACGCGGATGGTCATGATGTGACTGTACGGCCTCCAGAATGATCTGACGCTGTCTGGTTTCCCTTCGCTGCTTCATTCTGTTCCGCTCCTTTCTTCTGCTGTATTCTATCAAAAAGTGCTGCCCGAATCAATTCCAACTTGACCGAACGCTGCCTGCACACGGCAACAGAGGCCTCCTGGCGGATGCGGGAAGCCTCTCTGCATTGCATGGTAAGTGAATCTAATCTATTTCGTTAGACTTTTCGATACCCGCACTTGGGGCAGACGCCGTTCTCATCCAGCGCGATACCGCACAGCGGACAGCGCTCCACCTCAAGATGAGAGGGGAAGCACGCCGAGGCCGCGTTGACGCCGCTGGTGAAGGTCAGCTTGACGATGTTCAGCTTGTCCTTGAGCAGCTCATAGACGATTTTAATCATGCCCTCCACGGTCATGGTTTCCTTCGTCACAACCAGACGGCAGTCTGGATAAGCGGTCGCCAGCTCCGTTTGAAAGGCGGGGCCCTTCATGCTGTTGTTGGGGTGGCCGCCCCTAATGCCCTGCTTCTCGTATACGTCGAGAACGGCGGGCAGCAGCGGGTCGTCATGGCGCAGGATCAGCGCATGGTCAAAGTTCTTGAGCACGTCCCACGCGGTCTTCTGGATCTCATTGCAGGGGAACACCATGTTCACGCCCTCATTGACCGATCCCTCCACCTCGATGGTGAGGACGCCGGTATGGCCGTGCAGGTACTGGGCTTCGCCCTTGAAGCCGTAGAAACGGTGTGCATACTGTAAATCGAGCTTGGTAATGCTTCTCATATCAGATTCTCCTTTGTTTATAATATATTTACGGGATAACTGCGCCCGTATGCGCTCAATATGAAGCCTCTTTCTATGTTATATCAGTGTTATATCGGTTCAAAATCGGCAGCTCCGTGCTTGCAGATGGGACAGATATAGTCTTCCGGGAGGGAACTTCCCTCATAAATATGTCCGCATATTCTGCATACGAAGCCCTTCTTTTTCTCCGGCTGCGGGCGCGGCTTGATGTGCTTTTGATAGTACGAATAAGTTACGGCCTCCGCATCGGACAGCAGCCGTCCCTCGGTTGGCGTACACAGAAACAAAATGTGTGAACCGAGATCCATTTCCCGTTCAACCGCAAACGACAGGAATCCCTTGCAATGCTTCGGCAAAACGACAAGCCCGTTGCTGCTTCTTTCGGGAGAGCTCCCGGTAAACTTATCGACATCCCTGCCGCTCTGATACCCGAAGTGCCGGAATACCTCAAACGGCGTCTCCTCAGTCAGACTGTTGATATTCAGTGCTCTCGTCTTCTGAATAAGCCCGCAGGTGTAGTTTTGCTTGTTCACACCGACGGCAATGAGGGGCGGCGTGCTCGTAATCTGCATCACGGTGTTGACGATGCATCCGTTGTCCTTTTTGCCGTCTCTCGTTGTGAGAACATATAGACCGTAGCTGATCTGGTACAAAGCTTTCGGGTCAAGCACCGAGCCGCTCATATCAGTAATTCTCCGCACGGAGCTCATAATAGCTCTGGGGATGATCGCAGGTGGGGCAGATTTCCGGCGCTTTTTCGCCAACCATGATATGCCCGCAGTTGCGGCACTCCCATACCTTGACCTCGCTCTTTGCGAATACCTCGGCCATTTCTACGTTATGAAGCAATGCGCGGTAACGCTCCTCATGATGCTTTTCCACGGCGGCTACCAGACGGAAGCGGCGCGCTAGCTCCGGGAAGCCCTCCTCATCGGCGGTCTTGGCAAAGCCGTCGTACATGTCCGTCCATTCATAGTTCTCGCCCTCGGCAGCAGCAAGCAGGTTCTCGGCTGTACCGCCGATTCCGTTCAGTTCCTTAAACCACAGCTTTGCGTGTTCCTTTTCGTTCTCGGCAGTCTTGAGAAAGAGCGCGGCGATCTGCTCAAAGCCGTCCTTCTTGGCCTTGGAAGCAAAGTAGGTATACTTGTTGCGCGCCTGCGATTCGCCGGCGAATGCCTCCCAAAGATTTTTCTCTGTCCGGGTTCCTGTATACTTGGTGGTTTTGTTCATGGCTTTCCGTTCCTTTCATATTCAGAAATCATTTTTAATTAGGATTTGTTCCTAATAAGATTATATGTGCCCATCCCCCCTCCTGTCAACACTATTAGTATAAATTCCTAATAAAATTCATCGACAGAAATCCCGTCATCCCCTTAACGATGATTTTAGCGGCTGCATTTTATAATCAGCGTAAGCAGCAAAATACTGAAAGGAGCTGGAAAATGATAACCGATTTCAATCTTAATAGTGAAAGCATGAGCACAGCACTCGCCGTAGCCAGCCTTGTTGTCATCGATTTTTGGGCACCATGGTGCAGCCATTGTCTCGCAATGAACCTCGAGCTTGAGGAGCTTGCAGCAAATTATACCGGTAATGTAATGTTGGGCAAGGTCAACGTGGACGCGGAAAAGACCCTCGCCCGCAGCTATGGGGTAATGTCAATACCTACCCTGATTTTCTTTCGGAACGGCACGGAGATAAAGCGGCTCAACGGCGTACACACAGCGCAGGAGCTTGCAGATCTCCTCAATACGTTATAGACACATTGTGCTTTTGCAATTAACAAAAGGAGATGATGCTATGAATTACAGTGCGCTGATAGAGAACCGAAGATCCGTAAGAGCCTTTCTGGACAAGGTTGTACCCGATGAGATTATTTTTGAGATACTTGAATACCACAACGATGGCTGCAAGCAGTTGACCAGTGATATCGACACCGCACTTCTCGTACTTGACAAAAGCGCGCAGCCCGCCCTTGAGGGCGCAGCTGGGTATAAGCAGTTTCTCATAGGTGCGCCGCATTATCTTGTACTGCTCTCGGAAAGCAGCCCTCATATGGGTCTGAACGCCGGATATATGATGCAGGATATGCTACTAAAGCTGGAGGACATGGGGCTTAATAGCTGCTGGCTGAACTTTACTGACGGTGTAGCGGTGAGCGCAGCGCTCGGCATCTCGCCTGCTATGAAGGTTGCGGCGATAGCCGCCTTTGGCTATGGCGAAAAAGTCCGGCGTGAGCTTCAGGTGAACGTTATCAGTATGTCAAACGTAGACATTACGGTAAAACGGCACTATTATGACCCTAAGAAAAGTATATACGATATGGTATTTTATGGACACTGGGGAAATACCGAAGGTTTAGATGAGTACATGGGCTTTTACGGCGATATACTTTGGGATTCCTTCTATGCCGCCGCTCAGTCCCCAAGCTACCTGAACCGCCAGCCCTACGGTTTCCTCATCAGGGAGCACGAAATTATGCTCGTATCCGTGCCAGACGAGTATACGGACGAATACGACAGGCAGCTAAACCTTGGCATAGCACTGCTTCACTTCGGCGCTGTTGCCGCGCAGTGGGTCGGGCGTATAAACTGGCAGCTTGATTCACTGCCGGAGGCTAAAGACATCCCTCTACCAGAGGGATACACCGCGGTCGCCCTCTGCCATATATGACAAGGAAAGGGCGGCCTATAAGCCGCCCAAATGCTACCATATCTCTCCGCTTGCCATAGCGTCCCATTCCCTTTCGGGGCATACTATCGGCGCTGCAGCCTCCTGCGGGTCGTGGTGCTCGCCGTTGCGCCTGTCTGCGCCACGCCGCCCGTTATTCCTTGTGCCATAGATGTGCCTGTCCACGACCTCGATAAAGTTTTCCATCAGCTCCCGCATGGTTTTTCCCTCGTAGACGAGGTAATCATCCGTACCCTTGAGCCGCCCGTAAAAGCAGCCGTCAGCCTCGGAGTAGCGTATGCTCCCCCTGCGGCCTCTGTAGGTCAGAACCTCGTCCGTCATCAATAAGCACATTTCCTTCTGGTCTTCGGGCATCCAACCCTTTTGAAGTGTGTCCCTGAATCGTTCCATGTTCTCACCTCATTTCACGGTATTCTTTTGCAACATTATTATACCAGCTTCATGAGGACAGTTCAACCTCTGCGGTACTGTCTTTCTGCGGGCTTTTTGCTAAAACGGCATAGACATACGACTTTTTCGAGCCGATTTTTTCGAGGATCGCTCGCTACTTAATGCAGATTTTATATGGCACAATGTACAATCTCATTATCTGATCTTGTATCATTCATTTTCACACCCGTACTTTAAAGCACAACAACTGAAAGGAGAATTTTTATGGAAAAAACCAGGAAAAAGCCGTCCCTTGCCGCGAAAATATTCATTGGTATGTTCGGCGGTATCTTAGTCGGCCTGCTGTTCCTCAGCAACCCGGGCTTCACGAAGGAATACCTAAAACCCATAGGTACCATCTACGTCAACCTGCTGAAGTTCATGGTAGTGCCCGTGGTGTTGTTCTCAATTACGGACGGCGTAATATCTCTAAAGGATCTGAAACGCGTAGGCAGTGTGGGCCTAAAGACCTTTATTTATTACATGATAACGACGGCTATTGCCGTAGTGATCGGCCTTGTGATAGTCAACCTGTTCAAGAGCCACTTTCCTCCCCTATCCAGCGCGGAAATTAGTGAGCTCACTTACGAGGCCAAGGAAGCTCCCAGCATAATGTCGGTCATCGTTGGTATATTCCCCGACAACGCGCTGAAGCCGCTCGTCAATATGGATATGCTGCCCGTTATAGCGATAGCCATATTTCTGGGCGCCGGCATACTGGCAGCGGAGGATAAGGGAGAAAAGATCGGTGAACTGGTCAACTGCATGAACAGCGTCGTCATGAAGATACTCATGATGATAATCAGCTTCACTCCAGTCGGCGTATTCTGCCTCATGGCAAACGTTGTAGCAGAGAACGGCCCCGCAGTTATAGGCTCGCTGGCGCTTATCATAGGCGTTGCGTACATAGCCTATATCATTCATGTTGTGGTGGTATACGGCATCAGCGTAAGGTTTCTCAGCAAGATGAGCCCAATAGCCTTTTTTAAGGGACTCGCCCCGGCGATGATATGCGCCTTCACCACTACCTCATCAAACGCTACATTGCCGCTCAATATCAAGTGCTGCAACGAAATGGGCGCGGAGCCTGAAATAAGCTCCTTCGTGCTGCCGCTCGGCGCAACCATAAACATGGACGGAACGGCCATATATCAGGCTGTATCCGCCGTATTCATCGCCTGCTGCTACGGTGTAAACCTGACGATAGCACAGATGGCCATGATAGTTCTTACCGCAACCCTCGCCTCCGTCGGCACGGCAGGTATCTCCGGCGGCGGCATGATAATGCTCTCTATGGTGCTGGTGTCGGTAGGTCTGCCCGTTGAGGGCATCGCCATAATAGCAGGCGTGGACAAGCTGTTTGATATGGGACGTACCACGCTTAACATTACCGGCGACGCGACCTGCGCCCTTTGGATATCCCGACTTGAACGGGAAAAGAGGGCACGGGCTGCCGAGACAGAGGCTAAGGCGTAGTATGTCCGGCGCAAAACGCACAATAGGCATAGTCGGTGGAATGGGCCCCATGGCTACGGCAGATATGTTCATAAAGCTGATCCGCCGCGCCGATGCCGCCCGCGATCAGGAGCACGCCCACGTCATAATCGACAGCAACCCGTGCATTCCTGACAGGACGGCGGCAATATTGGGCGGCGGCGAAAGCCCCGTTCCGGAGCTTGTGCGCTCCTGTCTCGCCCTCGAAGCAGCTGGAGCGGATGTGCTGTTGATGGCCTGCAACACCGCCTACCATTTTTATCATGACATTGTCCCCTTCATAAGGGTACCGATGCTCAATATGCCGCTCGAAACTGCGAAAAAAGCCAAGCTGTCCGGCTATGGCAAATGTGCACTCCTGGCGACCAGCGGCACTGTAAAAATGGGGTTGTACTCCTCCGCCTTCCGACACGCGGGGATAGACCTGATAACGCCGGACGAAGCCGAACAAAAAGCCGTAATGGAAATGATATACGACGGTGTAAAAGCAGGACGGCGGCACTACGATACCAGCGCCGTTGTGCAAACCATGGGCGTCCTCGCCGAGCGAGGTGCAGAGGTCTTTATACTGGGCTGCACAGAGCTGCCGATAGCGTTTTCGGACTACGGCATATCCGGCTGCGTCATCGATCCTACCGAAGTCTTAGCCGAGGCTGCGCTGGATTTTGTGAATATACGGCAAAAGCAATAGCACCATCTAATGACAAATCAAAAAAGACCCGTAACCGCGGGCCTTTTGCGCATCGAAATCAGTATTTTATATCAGATCATTCGAGTGACCGTAATAGCTGCTTTTGTATACTTATCCGGCCTGATTACTTTTCCGCGAGCAGCTTTTCGGCTGCAGCCAGCTTTACACAGGTGCAGAACACCGACATAGCTTCCTTGAGCTCATCGATCGGCGGATAACTGGGCGCTATTCTGAGGTTGGAATCCTCTGGGTCATTTCCGCAGGGATAAGTAGCGCCTGCACCAGTCATAACTACGCCGGCCTCCTTTGCGAGCTGGTTTGTGCGCTTTGCGCAGCCAGGAATTGTAAAAAAGCTCACGAAGTAGCCACCCTTCGGTTCATGCCAATGGCCTGCGCCGAGCGGCTTTATCTCCCTTTCAAGGTATTCGGACACTATGTCGAACTTTGGCTTCAAAAACTCCGCATGCTTTTTCATATGCTCCAGCGTATGTTCCTTATCCTTGAGGAATAGCACATGACGAAGCTGGTTTATCTTGTCGTAGCTTATGGTCTGCACCGCGATGAGCTTCTTCATGTAGGCCATGTTCGCCTCGCTGCAGGCAAAGCAGGCTATGCCGCCGCCCGGGTAAGTTACCTTTGATGTTGACGCAAACTCAAACACCATGTCGGGGTTCCCCGCCTCGCGGCACAGCGTAAGTATGTCCTTAAAAGGCACAAATTCCCCCTTAAACTCATGCACGCAGTACGCATTGTCCCACATGAGCGTAAAGTCCCTTGCCGCTGGCTTTAGGTGGGCTATCCGGTCGATAACCTCATCGCTGTATATTATGCCGTCCGGGTTGGAATACTTCGGTACGCACCACATACCCTTTACGGCGGGATCCTTCACTGCCTCCTCGACCATATCCATATCCGGCCCGTTTTCGCCCATCGGTATGGTGATAAGCTCCATGCCGAAGCTCTCGCTTATTTTAAAGTGCCTGTCATAACCCGGCGCAGGGCAAAGCCACTTGACCTTATCAAGCTTTGCCCAAGGCGTATCGGAATGCAGCAGCCCGTGTGTATACGCCTTTGCTACGGTGTCGTACATAAGGTTAAGGCTGGCGTTGCCGGCTGCAAATATCTCCTCCGGCCTTGTGCCGAGTATATCCGCAAAGTACCTTTTACAGCTTGGCAGCCCGTCAAACCCGCCGTAGTTCATTGCATTGATACCGTCCGTTACCTCGTTGGATACGACATCTATGCTGAAAATGCCGTTTGAAAGAGCTATTTGCGTGCGTGAGGGCTTTCCTCTGGACATATCCAGCTTAAGTCCTTTATCCTTGCAGGCCTGATATTCCTTCAGCGTATCCTCGTAAAACCCTTTAAGCTCAGCACTGCTCATGTCCTTCAGGTATGCCATATAAATTTCACTCCCTTGATTCAGCTGCATAAATTCCTGCATAATTTGTTTACAAGCATATTATATACTTCAAGAGCCGGCATTACAATACCGGCTCTTGATTTGACAGTATTGATATTTACTTAACCACGGTGGTCCCCGCCTTGCCCGCAAGAGCCTCTACCGCCTTATCAAGGCTGGTGATTATCGTGACCCTGCCGGGCTTGCTCTCTACGAACTTGACGGCAGCCTCAACCTTGGGCAGCATGGAGCCCGGTGCAAACTGACCCTGTGCCATATACTCCTTTGCCTCCGCAACGGTGAGCCTGTCCAGATCCTTCTGATCCGGCTTTTTGAAGTTGATGCTCACCTTTTCAACGGCCGTAAGTATTACGAGAGCATCCGCATCGAGATCCTCCGCCAGCTTTTCGCTTGCAAGATCCTTGTCTATTACCGCAGCCGTGCCCTCAAGCTCGCCCTTTTCGTTGCGTATTACAGGTATTCCGCCGCCGCCGACCGTGACCACCACAAAGCCGTTGTCAACGAGGCACTTTACCGCATAAAGCTCCTCTATTTCAACAGGCATTGGAGATGCGACAACGCGCCGCCAGCCGCGGCCTGCATCTTCCTTCATTACATAGCCCTTCTCCGCGGAAAGCTTCTTTGCTTCCTCCTCGGTATAGAACGGGCCTATCGGCTTAGACGGAGCCTTGAACTTCGGGTCGTCCTTATCAACCAGCACCTGAGTGACCAGCGTAACTACATCGGCTTTGCTGCCTCTTGCGCGCAGTACCTTTGTCAAGCCCTGCTGAATGTGATACCCAATGTAGCCCTGGCTCATAGCGCCGCAAACGTCAAACGGCATTGCGGGGCTTACAGAAGCGGCAAACTCATTCTGGAGCACTATGCGTCCAACCTGCGGGCCGTTTCCATGGGCAACTATTACCTTATAGCCCTCGCCGATTATATCCGCAATGTACTCCGATGTCTTTTCGACCACCTCAAGCTGAGCCTCAGCCGTTGCGGGCTTGCCAGCCTCCTGAAGGGCGTTGCCGCCGAGCGCGATAACTATCTTCTTCATTGTCCATCTCCTAAAAAATTGATAGGTTCATACAAACAATTTTATTGTACATCAAACGTTTAGATTTTACAACCTTTAATAGCAGCTCTCGCAAGCTCATCACAACGATTATTGTATGCGTTGTCGCTATGCCCCTTCACTTTGTGCCAGGATATGCTGTGCCTGCCGGAAAGGGATATCAGCTTTTCCCACAGATCTCGGTTTTCAACGTCCTTTTTTGCGCTGGTTTTCCAGCCGTTTTTCTGCCAGTTAACTATCCATTTTTGTGAAAAGGCATTACAGAGATATGCACTGTCCGTATAGAGCTCAACGGCACAAGGCTCCTTCAAGGCACTAAGGGCGGATATTGCCGCCATAAGCTCCATGCGGTTATTTGTAGTCATCTTTTCCCCGCCGGACAGCTCCTTTTTAAGCTCTCCATACATCAATATCGCGCCCCATCCGCCGGGCCCAGGGTTGCCGCTGCAGGCTCCGTCGGTATATATTACGACCTTTTTCAATTTTACCCCCAAAAAATTAAAGTTGACACAGTACCATCACCAGTGTTATAATTGCAAAGGTTTGACACCGAAGGGGCATGGTGTAATGGTAACACGTGGGTCTCCAAAACCTTTGTTGAGGGTTCGAGTCCTTCTGCCCCTGCCAGAGCTTCTCAGGCATATGCCTGAGAAGCTTTTTGTTGCTCGTTAATCATCTATATACTGAATGATATAATCCCTTAGATTGCTGTACGCAATGCGGCGTATTTCTGCTTCTGAAAAGCCAATATGCTGTAGCTCGGTCAGCAGGTTGGGAACATCTCCCCAGTTCTTCAGGTCGATAGGATACTCGCTCATGCCATCAAAATCCGACCCAAGGCATACATGCTCCGACCCGACCAGCTCCGCTATGTGAGCAATATGGCTCGCGATATTCTTAACCGAGGGTACGCCGTCCTTGGTAAGATGGCCGGGATAATAATTGACGCCTACAACGCCTCCCTGCGCTGCTATCGCTCTAATGTGCTCGTCCTTAAGCGAACGCTTATGGTCGAACACCGCGCGCGAATTTGAATGCGAAGCAAAAATCGGCCGTTCCGAAAGCTCCAGCGCTTCGTCTATACCCGCATCGCTCAAATGCGACACGTCAAGCGCTATGCCGACCCTGTTCATTTCTCTTATTACTTCCATACCCTTTTCAGTCAGTCCCTTGTTTGCGCGGCGCATCGCCGGCGAGGCAAGCTCATTTGAATAGTTCCAGGTAAGTGTCATTGCCCGAACGCCGAGGCGATGGAACAGCCTTACATTGCTTAAATTTCCGTTGAGCGCTTCTCCGCCCTCAACGGTAAGCACCGTTGCTATTTTATCGCACTCCGGCGTAAAGTCCTTGGTCAGCGGCACGAATACATCGTTTTCCTCCGTCATTCTGTAATAGGAGTCAAACATATCCAATGCCTGCTGAAGGCAGTCCCGCCGCATCTCCATATCCACCCATGCAGCAAAGAAAATGAGCTTTCCACCGCCTTTTTCTATATACGGCAGCGCGACCGCCTGATTCCCTGTCGGGGTGTTTATGCTCCATTTGTTCTGCGTCATATAGTACAAAAAGTCACAATGTGCATCGGCTACAGGTATTTTCTGCATAATTAGCTCCGTTTCTTCAAAAAATTAAGGATATGCGAGCATATCCTTAATTCAAATTTTCAAAATTACTACTTCGCAAACTCTACCGCTCTGGTCTCACGGATGACGTTGACCTTTATCTGGCCGGGATATTCAAGCTCGGTCTCTATGCGCTTGACGATCTCCTTTGCCATGATTATGGTATCCGCATCGTTTACGTTTTCCGGCTTGACCACTATGCGTATTTCGCGACCCGCCTGAATAGCGAAGGACTTATCCACTCCATCGAAGGAATTGGCTATCTCCTCCAGCTTCTCCAGCCGCTTTATGTAGTTTTCCAGCGTCTCGCGGCGTGCGCCCGGCCTTGCGGCGGATATGGCATCCGCAGCCTGAACCAGCACGGCCTCAACGGTACTAGGCTCCACATCTCCGTGGTGAGCCTGTATAGCGTGAATGACCTGATTGTTCTCGCGGTACTTCTTGGCAAGATCCGCACCGATCTGTGCGTGAGGGCCTTCCACCTCGTGATCCACAGCTTTGCCGATATCGTGCAGCAGACCTGCTCTCTTTGCAAGGGCAACGTTTGCGCCCAGCTCGGAGGCCATCATGCCGGCGAGGTGAGCCACCTCTATTGAATGCTTCAGCACGTTCTGGCCGTAGCTCGTGCGGTACTTGAGCCGGCCTATGAGCTTCACCAACTCATGATGCAGCCCGTGTATGCCTACCTCGAATATAGCCTGCTCGCCTGCCTCGCGTATCTGAGTATCTACCTCGCGGCGCGCCTTCTCAACCATCTCTTCTATGCGGGCAGGATGTATGCGTCCGTCGGTTATGAGGCGCTCCAACGCAATTCGCGCGATCTCACGGCGAACCGGATCAAAGCCGGAAAGTATTACGGCCTCAGGCGTATCGTCAATTATGAGGTCGACACCCGTCGCAGTTTCCAGCGTGCGTATGTTGCGTCCCTCTCGGCCGATTATGCGACCCTTCATTTCGTCATTCGGCAACGGCACGACTGACACCGTAGTCTCCGCAACGTGATCTGCGGCACAGCGCTGTATCGCAAGGGAAATGATGTTGCGAGCGCGCTTGTCCGCTTCTTCCTTGGTCTTTGCCTCGATATCGCGAAGCATTATCGCCGCGTCGTGGCGTGCATCCCGCTCTACGTTGCTTATCAGTATTTCCCTTGCCTCGTCCATAGACAAACCGGAAATAGTCTCCAGCTCCTTGAGCTGCTTATCGTGAAGCTCCTGTATGGCGGCCTCGGTGTCCTCAGCCTCTTTGATCTTCTGGTTGAGCTGCTGCTCGCGCTGCTCAACTCCGTCAATCTTTTTGTCCAGTGTTTCCTCCCGCTGGAGCAGCCTGCGCTCGTTGCGCTGCAGCTCGTTGCGGCGTTCCCTAAGTTCCTTCTCGTTCTCGCTCTTTATGCGGTACGCCTCTTCCTTAGCTTCGAGAACGGTCTCCTTTTTAATGGTCTCCGCCCGTTTCTGGGCGTCATCGATCATTTTTTTAACTGCTTCTTCTGCGTTAGCTATCTTAGCTTCCGCTATATTGCGCCTGTAAATATACCCAACTACGGAACCCGCAGCTAAACAAACGATCCCGATAATCACAGGGATCCATATCTCCACGTCTAGTGTAGCACCTCCAACTAATTCGATTATAATATTTATCCGAGCGTAAAATACGCAGCATGCATGGACAAGTTTGCATATGATCATTTCGCAAACTACACACCGATATAATATCTCAAAATTTATTATAAACCACCGGCAAAACAAAAGTCAAGGACGCATGCTCCCTGACCCTCGTTATTTGTTAAATTAAGCTCTCGGCATGCCGCCGTCATTCCCCGTGTTTAGGCTTATATCTCGTCCTCCGGGGTCTCGGCCTTTGCCGGCGTCTGCATCATTTTTTCGCGAACCTTGGCCTCTATTTCGTCGCAAAGCTCCTTGTTGTCCCTTAGGAACAGCCTTGCGTTGTCCCTTCCCTGCGCCATGCGCATATCGTTATAGGAGTACCACGCGCCGGTCTTGC
Source organism: Acutalibacteraceae bacterium (assembly GCA_963640685.1). Classification (GTDB taxonomy): domain Bacteria; phylum Bacillota; class Clostridia; order Christensenellales; family CAG-138; genus SFEL01. The sequence continues at coordinate 46,072 of CAVIAA010000007.1, read as the reverse complement.
TGATTATCTTTTCATCCACCGCCATATCCAATATGCAGCTCTCCTTGGATATTCCCTCGCCGTATATCATATCAAATTCGGCAGTTTTAAACGGCGGCGCGACCTTATTCTTGACTATCTTTACCCTTGTACGGTTGCCTATGAAATCAGCGCCGTTCTTGATGGTATCCTGCTTGCGAACATCCATCCTGACCGAAGCATAGAATTTCAGCGCCTTGCCGCCTGTGGTAGTCTCCGGGTTGCCAAACATGACGCCGACCTTCTCGCGGAGCTGGTTTATAAAGATGATTATAGTGTTGGTCTTGCTTATAACGCCGGTGAGCTTTCTCAGTGCCTGCGACATCAGCCTTGCCTGCAGGCCAACGTGGGAATCGCCCATATCTCCCTCAAGCTCTGCCTTCGGAACGAGGGCGGCTACGGAGTCCACGACGATTATGTCTATTGCGCCGCTCCTTACCAGCGTATCACATATTTCCAGCGCGTCCTCGCCGGAATCCGGCTGAGAAATATAAAGGTTGTCAACATCCACGCCGAGGTTGTGTGCATACACGGGATCCAGCGCATGCTCCGCATCGATAAATGCGGCAGTTCCGCCCAGCTTCTGCGCCTCTGCGATAGCGTGCAGCGCGATGGTGGTTTTGCCCGAGGATTCAGGACCGTATATTTCGATTATCCTGCCGCGGGGCAAGCCGCCTACACCCAGCGCATAATCAAGCTGCAGGCAGCCGGATGGTATGGTGGAAACGCTTATGTTTGCTGCAGCATCCCCCAGTTTCATAATTGCGCCCTTGCCGAAGTCCTTTTCGATCTTGGATAGGGCGATCTCCAACGCTTTTTCTTTCTCCATCATGCTTAAATGTCCGCCTTTGCAGTTATTTGTTTCCTGTTAGGACTATTATAGCAGGTTTATATCCAAATTGCACCTGTTTTTTGCAATAATTTGTTTCCTGAGAAGATTTAATGCGTTGAGCACCGCTCCGTCGCGCACTCTTTCACGGTTTCCCCTGAGCATAAACTCATACGCCTCGCATCCCTCAGCTGTGGATACGCCTATAAACACCTGTCCGATCAGACCCGGCGCCCCTGTCGGCCCTGCGTAGCCGGTGGTGGATATACCAATGTCGGCACCGCTCTGTATGCGTATGCCGTCTGCCATCTCTTTTGCCGTTTCGGCGCTCACATCTGTATATTTCTCCAGCGTCTCGCGTTTTGCGCCAAGGCGGCGTATCTTAGCCTCGCGGCTATATGTTACGTCTCCCTCGAGAAACCACTCCGAGCTGCCGGGTACAGATATCAGCCTGGAGGCCACCAGACCGCCGGTGCAGCTTTCTGCAACGGCCAGCTTCAGTCCGCTTTCCTTTAAAAGCTCGGCGCATACCTCGTGCAGCTCCCTGCCGTGCGTAGAGTATATGAACTCGCCTACCCTTTCCTCTATGGCGCACATAACCGGCTGAATGAGCTCCTCGCCCTCCTGCTCATCCTTGCAGCGGGCAGTTATACGAAGCGTAGTTTCGGCAGCCTTGGCATAGGGGGCTATTGTCGGGTTGCTCTGCGCGTCTACTATGTCCTTTATCGCATATTCCACCTGTGACTCGCCCTTGCCGAATATCCTAAGCGTGCGTGAATAAAAGATGCAGTTGCTGCGCCTTTGCAGATACGGCACCACAGACTCCTCAAACATCGGCTCCATCTCCCATGGCGGCCCCGGCATCAGTATCGCCGCTTTGCCATCCTTTTCCATTATGCAGCCCGGGGCTGTGCCTCTGGGGTTTGGGAGCACCGTACAGTGCTCCGCCGGGAACATGACCTGCTTGAGGTTGTTCGGGGTGCAGGGGTAGCCGCGGCTCGACATTCGCTCCAGCAGCCACGCCTTGTATTCTTCATTCATTACCAGCTCGAGGCCGAAATAATCCGCAACGGTCTCTTTGGTAAGGTCATCCTCCGTTGGGCCGAGGCCACCCGTAAAGAGCACTATATCAGAGCGGGAAAAGGCATTTTCTATGCACTCGCGAAGTCTTATAGGGTTATCCCCGACAGTTACGTGATAGTACATATTTATGCCGAAATCAGCCATTCGGCAGGAAAGATACCTCGTGTTAGTGTTCAGTATCTGACCCATCAGCAGCTCTGTGCCGACGGAAATTATCTCTGCGTTCATCAGCAAGCCTCTTTTGCCTTAAAGCTGCTCAAAGTTTATGCAGCTGATATTCTTTTTGATGTAATCTGCTGCGGAGATTACGGTAAACAGCACCGATATCCACACCACCCAGACGTCTATCTTGAAGCCGAGCCATGCGCGCAGCGGCGTGCTGAGCATTACCATCACCAGCGCAACGGCCTGCGTTACGGTCTTGATTTTGCCAAGCCAGCTTGCGGCGATGACAACGCCCTTTCCCGTTGCGACCAGCCTGAAGCCGCTTATCAGGAACTCCCTCGCAATTATGATTATCGCGGCGATCGGATTCAGCATACCGTTTGCGGTGAGCATGATTATGGCACTCGCAGCAAGCAGCTTATCCGCGATCGGATCCATCAGCTTTCCAAAGTCGGTTATCTGGTTGCGGCTGCGGGCAAGGTAACCGTCCGCCGCGTCGGTAAGAAATGCCGCAATAAATATACCGCAAGCTATATATATCGCCGACGGTGAATCGATATAAAAGCAGGCAATAAACAACGGCACCAGTGCTATCCTTATCAAGGTAAGCCTGTTGGGAAGGTTCATGCTAAAGTTCTTCATATTGTTTCTTCTCCCTCCATATCATAGGGGCCTGCGCCGGTTATCTTTATCATGGTAAAATCCCCGGGCTTAAGCTCCTTATTTTTAATCGAAAACATAACTGTCCCGTCAACCTCAGGCGCCTCGGCATATGTCCTGCCGTAGGCTATATCCCCGCTCACCTGCTCAACCAGCGCCTCGGTCACGGTGCCTATGCGCTTTTTGTTGTACGCCAGAGATATCCCCTGCTGAAGTGACATTATCTTTTTCAGCCGCCGCTCCTTTACCCTTTCGTCTATTTGATTAGGCATTTCCGCCGCGAGGGTATCGTCCTCCTGCGAGTATGTAAAGGCGCCAAGCCTGTCAAAGCTGTGCTCCTTGAGAAATTCGGTCAATCGGTCAAATTGTTCCTCCGTTTCCCCCGGAAAGCCGCTAATGACCGTCGTTCGAAGTATAAAGTCCGGTGCGGTGCGGCGTATATAGTCCGTAATATGCCGGATATGCTCTGCAGAGCCGTGCCGGTTCATCGCCTTTAGCATATCGGGATCTATATGCTGTATCGGTATATCTATATAGTTGACTATCTTGGGATCCGCCACCATAGTATCCACAAGCTCCTCGTCTATGGTGTTTGGGTATGAATACAGCACCCGTATCCAGTGCAGCTTTTCTATTTTTGCTATGCGGCGCAAAAGCTCCGCCAGCATCGGCCTTCCGTAAAGGTCTGTACCATAGGCAGACGTGTCCTGAGCTATCAACGTAAGCTCCTTAACACCGCCATCCGCGAGACGCTCTGCCTCCTCAACCAGCTTCTCCATCGGCACGCTGACCTTGCCACCGCGTATAAGCGGAATTGCGCAGTAAGTGCAGCGATTGTCACATCCATCCGCAATGCGGAGATATGCGCTGTATGCCGGCGTAGTTATCACCCGCTCCTCCTCGGAGCAGCTTTTGTACGTTCCGCCGACCGCCTCGGTTATTTTTCTTATAAGCCCGCTCTTATCCTTAACTCCCCAGAAGATGTCCACCTCCGGCAGTTCCTCGCGAAGCTCCTTTGGATACCTCTGGCTCAGGCAGCCCGTTACGACAAGCAGACGGCAGCGGCCATCCTTCTTGTGCTGTGCCATTTCGAGTATGGTACCTATGGATTCATCCTTTGCGGGGTTTATAAAGCCGCAGGTGTTTACGATTATTATCTCGGCATCTGCCTCGATAGGGGTTATTTCAAAGCCGTTTTCCCTGAGCATACCAAGTATCTGCTCGCTGTCCACCCTGTTTTTGGAACAGCCGAGGGATACCATTCCCACTGTTATAGCCAAAAATTACTCCTCCTCCGTTTCTTTGCCGGTAAACTGCTTATATTCCTCGAAGCTGCCTATGAGCAGCTTTCTCGGCTTGCTGCCGTCAAACCCGCTCACGACGTTCATCTGCTCCATAATATCTATGAGCCGCGCCGCCCTTGCGTAGCCGACCCTAAGTCTTCGCTGTATCATGGATATGGATGCCTGTCCGCTTTCCAGAACTATCCTTACAGCGTCATCCAGCAGCTCGTCCTCCTGCTTCCCGTTGCCCTGACCGGTAACGCCATCCACAGCAGAGGAAACCTCCTCCAAGGTGATCTCCTGATATTGCGGCGCTGTGTTCTCCGTCTGCTGCGAGGCAAAGAAGTCCATTATGCTCTCTACCTCCTCATCGCTGACGAACGCCGCCTGAGCGCGCACCGGCTTGTTTGCGCCGTTTGCGTGGAAGAGCATATCACCGCGGCCAAGCAGCTTCTCTGCACCGCCGCAATCCATTATAACTCTGGAATCCACAGCGGAGGAGACCGCAAGTGCTATGCGGCTGGGGATATTAGCTTTAATCAGGCCAGTTATTATATCCGTTGACGGGCGCTGCGTAGCCACAATCAGGTGTATGCCGGCTGCACGGCCAAGCTGCGCTATGCGGCATATAGACTCCTCGACCTCCTTCGCGGCAACCATCATAAGGTCTGCCAGCTCGTCGATTATTATGACGAGCCTCGGCAGCTTTTCCGTCGGTTCTTCCTGAAGCTCATTATATCGTGAAATGCTTCTGGCATTCACCTTGGACATCTTTTTATACCGCTGATCCATCTCCATGACCGCCCACTTCAGCGCACCCGCAGCCTTCTTCGGGTCGGTCACGACCGGCATCAGCAGGTGCGGCATAGGTGCGTATACCCTAAGCTCGACCTGCTTCGGATCGACCATTATCAGCCGAACCTCCTCCGGCTTTTTGCCGTATACGAAGCTCAGTATAATGTCGTTTATGCAAACGCTCTTGCCGGAGCCGGTCGAACCGGCGATCAGCAGATGCGGCATCTTATCAAGATCCGCACAGAGCACCTTGCCTGCGATGTCCTTGCCTATGCCGAAGCGCAGCGCACTGTTGCCATCCGAAAATTCGTTGGATTCTATGACCTCCCTAAGCAGCACGGGCACGGTTTCCTTGTTCGGTATTTCAATTCCTATTGCGGACTTGCCGGGTATCGGCGCCTCTATCCTGACCCTCGGTGCAGCAAGCGCAAGCGCGATATCGTCCGAAAGGCTGGTTATTCTGTTTACTCTCACGCCCTGCGCCGGATGCAGCTCAAAACGGGTGATCGTTGGCCCAACGCTGTAATTTATCACCTTGGCATCTATGTTAAAGCTGGCGAGCGTATCCTCGAGCTTCTTGCCCTTTGCTGCCGGGGATTCTCCGGCCTTTGGCTGGGTATACGCCGGCTTTTTCAGCAGCGTTATCGGCGGACGTTTATATTCAGGAGGCTCCGGCATCGTTTCGACTGACGTATCAGTATCATCCGAGACCGCATCTTCCGCTGTCTCCTGCTCCGAACCGACCGCGGGCTCCGCTGCCTCGTCAACGGACGGCTCCTGATGCATATCGACGGTCGTTATGCTGTCCGTCTGCTCGCTGTTGACCGGCTTAAGCTGCCCCTCGTCCAATCCGGAGAGTATATCGAACGGATCCTCGTCATCCTGCCGTTTTGGTATTTTACCATTGTTTGGCAAAAAAGAAATGTCACCATCCCAACCGTTCTTTTGCTCGTCATCCTCCCTGCGGCGCACGACATAGCCTTCGTCGCTGTTCTTTTTGCTCTTAGTGTTTTTTTGAGCAACAGGTATCGATGGCTCGGAGATACCCTCGTCGCTCAGCGTTTCAGTATACAGTTCCTTGCCGTTTCCGCGGCGTTTTTTGGGCTTTGGCGGATATATCTGCTCAAGGCCGTCAAACGCATGTTCGTAATCGTATTGCGCCTGCCGCTCCGCCTGTTCACGCGCATGTGCCTGCTGTACCTTTTCGGATACAGTCTCAACACCTGTCCTTATTCCGCTGCCGACCTTTTGCCCGATGGTGCGTATTGAAAGCCTCGTTGCAACGAGAAACACGATGAACACCGCCGTGCCGAAGAAAATATACGTACCGGCAGAGCCAAGCAGCTTTATTGAAGGATATGCCAGCAGCGCGCCGAGCAGCCCGCCGCCCTTTGAATACAGCTTACCGTACATATAAGCATCGGAATAATAAGCGATGATATTATCCACCGAAATGCTGCCGCGTGAAGCAGTATGTATTATTACCAACAGGCAGAGCACGCCGCCCGAAACCAGCCACATGGTAGACTTGCTTGCACTCGATTTTGACATAGCGATGGAAAGCACGCCAAGACCGGCAAGAATAAACGGCGCCGCGTACCCGGCTATTCCGAACAGGCCGAAGATAAAGTTCTTCACCGCGCCGCCTACTACGCCTACCATATCCGTATATATGCCTGCTATAAGGAACAGGGACAGCGCAACAAAGCAGACGCCTATTACCTCGCGCTCCGTTTGCTCCTGCTTCTCCAGCTCAGCCTTCTTAACTTTTCTGTTAGAATTAGCCATTCGGTGTTCCTTTCTGAAATCTCCATTATTATACACCATGCATTGCGTTTTTTAAAGAAAAAAACAGGGACCGCGTATGCAGTCCCCGTATTTTATTCCGTTGCGTTTACTCCTCGTCAAACTTGAAACCTGCGAATTTATCGGCCAGAGACGTAGTGGCCTTCTCTACGGGAGGCAGATCATACTCGTTCTCCTCGCGGCGCTGACGGCGGCGCTCCGCGCGCTCTGCCTCGCGAGCCTCGTTAGCGGCCTTTGCGGCCTCGGCCGCTGCCGCACGCTCGGCGGCACGCTCCGCCGCTACGCGCTCACGCTCGGCCTTTTCGGCAGCAAGCTGCTCTGCGACCTCGGGGTTCTCCTCGAGTATGACATCGCGGCGGCTCAGGCTGATGCGCTTTGCTTCGGGGGTAACATCCAGCACCTTGCAGCGCACAACATCACCGACATTGATCTCGTCCTCGACCTTCTCAATACGCTTTACGCCTACCTGAGAGATGTGAATGAGACCGTCAATAGTGGGCTCAAGCGCTACGAATGCGCCGAAGGGAACTATACGCACTACCTTGCCCTCTACAATAGAGCCTACGGGGTACTTTTCGGCAGCCATCGTCCAAGGCTTGGGCTGGAGCTGCTTATAGCCCAGAGATACGCGCTGCTTCTCTGCGTCTACATCGCGAATCAGAACTTCTATTTCCTGACCGATGGAAAGTACATCGGAAGGATGCTTTACGCGGCCCCATGCTACATCGGTAACATGTACCAGACCGTCTATACCGCCGATATCGACAAACGCGCCAAAGTCAGTCAGGCGGCGAACGATGCCGTGCACCTTCTCACCGACCTCGAGCTTATTCCAAAGCTCCTTCTTGGCGGCCTCGGCTTCTTCCTTCATTATAGCCTTATGAGAAGCAACGATGCGCTTGCGGGACTTGTCGACCTCGATGATCCTAACCTTGATATCCTTGCCAACAAAATCGCCGATATTCTCAACATACTTGGTAGAAAGCTGAGAAGCGGGGATAAACGCACGGATACCGTCGATAGTGGCAATGAGGCCGCCCTTTACGACTTCCTTACCAACCGCATCAAAGGTCTTGTCCTGCAGGTTTTCTTCGTCCTGCATGAGGTTGTCCCAGAGCTTCTTGCTCTCAACGTTCTTGCGGGAGAGGAGCACATTGCCCTCGCCGTCGTTTACCTTGATGACCTCTACCTCGATCTCATCGCCGACCTTGACGACCTCTTCGGGGTTGACGTCAGTATCAGAAGAGAACTCGTTGCGTGGAATAAACCCGTCGGACTTGTAGCCGATATTCACGCACACCTCGCCGTCCACTATCTGTACGACGGAACCCTTAATGATCTGTCCGTTCCTGATGCGTACAAGTGTCTTCTCAAACACTTCCTCAAAGCTGGGCTCTGCGGCTTCTGCTGTTTCGGCAACGGGTTCTTGGACGGCAGCTGCCGCTACCGCCTCTACTTTTTCTTCTTCGGGGCCTGCAGCCATCGTCTTTTCCAGTTCGCTCATTCTTTCAATAACCTCCAATATAATCCATTCCGGCGTCGATGCGCCTCCAACAACCCCTATTATATCATTTATATCAATATTTTCAAGGGTTATTTCGCTGACTTTTGCCAGAGAATCTACGGTTTTACAATACTTTTTGCATATTGCACACAGTTTTTGCGTATTTGAGCTGTGATGTCCGCCGACAACAAACATATGTGTGCATCTGCGGCTGATCTCCGCCGCCTCGCGCTGCCGTGTTCTCGTGGTCTCGCATATCGTATCAAACACCGCCAGATCGCCGCACCTTTTTCGCAGCGCATCTGCCGCCTCGCGAAAGTAATCCTCCCGTGCGGTGGTTTGGGAAACCAAGCAGCATTTCTGCATATACGGCAGTTTCTCAGCCTCAGCCGGCCCGCTTATCACTGCCGCGCAGCTCGCCCAGCCAACTATGCCGCGCACCTCTGGGTGGCTGCTTTCGCCGAATATGACTATTGAGTATCCCGCTGCCGCCTTCTCCCTTACTATGCCATGTATACGCTTTACAAACGGGCAGGTCGCGTCAACAGCCTTGAGCCCCAGCTTTTTACAACGCTCTATCTCCTCCGGTGCCACGCCGTGCGAACGGATGACGACAGTGCTCCCCGTTGGTATATCCTCCAGTCTCTCCATCGGTTCAATGCCATCCTGCCGGAGCTTTTCTATTACGGTAAGGTTGTGTATGAGCTCACCGTAGGTATATATCCTCCGCCCGCCGCCAGCCTCCCTTTTTGCCGTTTCGATAGCCCGCTCGACACCGAAGCAGAAGCCGATATTTTTTGCGGCAATTATCTTCACTTCATTTCCTCCAGCTGCTTTCTAAGGCCTTCAAGGGCTGCCGTAAGTCTTTTTGTGAACTCGTCCGACATTTCGCCGCGGCTCATACCGTCCAGCCCATCGCAGCTCACCGGCTCGCCGACTATCATTCTAAAGCGCGGCGAATCGTAGCTTCTTGGATCGATATACATAGGTATCACCGGCGCTCCGGATTTTAGCGCAAGAAAGGCCGTGCCCTTCTCCAGCTCATCGAGCTCCCCGGTCACTGAGCGCTTGCCCTCCGGGAATATCCCGAACACCCTTCCCTTTTTAAGCACCTCCAGAGCCTGCTTGAGTGAAGCAATGTCGGCAGTATGCCTGTTTACCGGAAACACCAGCAGTCCCCTGAAAAACAGCCCTCCGATGCCCTTAAACAGCTCCTTTTTTGCCATAAAATGGACTATTCTCGGGGACAAAAACGCTATCATTGCGGGATCCAGCATGGATATGTGGTTGCAGGCATATATCGCGCTGCCCTTTACTGTAAGACCCCTGATATTGTATACCTTTGGCCGTGCTATGATCATAAACAACGGCCAGAGCAGATATCTAAAGAGTATATAAAGCATTATTCTCCCGCCTCCGTGCCGACAAGACCGCGGAGCACGGCGTTGACTGCCTCGTCTATGCTCAGGTCGGTAGTATCTATAAGCACGGCCTCCGGCAGCCGGACGAGCGGTGCAAAGGCTCGGTGGCTGTCGTTGTAGTCCCTCTCCAGTATTTCCCTCGTCATCTCCTCAACGGTCATGCCGCCATCCCTGCCCTTTTCCCGCAGCTCCGCCAGCCTGCGCCTTGCGCGCTCGTCCGCTGTTGCGGTCACATAGAACTTGTTATTACACTCGGGTATGACATACGAGCCTATCTCTCGTCCATCCATCACCACATCCGAGGTGTGCGCAATGTTTCTCTGTATCGACGCGAGCTTTATGCGCACCTCGGGTATGGCGCTTATATCAGATGCGCCGCGCGATATCTCATGCGTTCGTATTTCATCGGACACGTCCACTCCATCCAAGTATGTATGCTGTGTGCCGTCTACGTTCTTTGCAAATATCTCGGTTTGCTCAAGCAGCGGCAGCACTTTTTCCTTATCGCCAGGCGCTATTCCCATCCTTATGGCCTTGAGCGCCATTGCTCTGTACATGGCGCCCGTGTCAAGGTACAGTATGCCGAGCTTTTTTGCCACGGCCTTGGCTACCGTGCTTTTGCCGGCTCCCGCCGGACCGTCTATTGCTATGTTTATCATATACCTCTCCGCGCCTTGGCTTATCTTACCGAGCGCCCCGCAAGTACCCCGGTCGAATACGCTATCTGAAGGTTAAATCCTCCGGTGTAGCCGTCAACGTCTATTATCTCCCCTGCAAAATAAAGCCCCTTCACCAGCTTGGACTCCATGGTCGACGGGTCAATTTCCTTAACGTTTATTCCGCCCCGCGTGATTATGGCCTCCTCGACGGGCAGCGCATGATCCACCGTCAGCGGTATTCGCTTTAACGTGTTTACCAATTTCTCTCGCATTTGCCTGGTTACAGAGCTCACCTGAGTTTGCGCAGGTACACCGGAAAGCTCCACGACCACCGGTATCATGCGGGCAGGCAAAAGATCGCCGAGGGCATTTATAAGCTGCTTGCGCTGATACTTTTCAAAGTCCCTGAGTATCCGCCTGTCCAGCTCCTCATGCGTAAGGCCGGGCTTCATATCTATGGTAAGCAGTGCGCCGGCCGGGTCGTCCGCGATCCTGCTGCTTGCGCTGAGCACAAGCGGGCCGGAAACGCCAAAATGGGTAAAGAGCATTTCACCGAGCTCCTCGTACATCAGCTTATTCTTTTTGTTATAGGCTCTTAATGTCACGTTCTTGAGCGACAGCCCTGCAAGCTCGCACGGCCATTTTTCAACGGCAGCAAGCGGAATGAGCGACGGCTTTATATCCGTAACGGTATGGCCGAGGCTTCTTGCCAGGGCGTAGCCGCTGCCGTCTGAGCCGGTCGAGGGATAGCTTGCGCCGCCCGCACATATCACCACGGCATCATAAGCCTCACTTTTTTCGTTTACCGTAAGCTCAAAGCCTCTGTCCGTCTTTTTAATTTCAGAGACGCGGGCATTAAGCCTCGTCTCTGCTCCGCTGTCGTTGAGATAACACTTAAGCGCCTTTATTACGTCGCTGGATTTATCCGAAACCGGGAAAACCCTCTTGCCGCGCTCCGTCTTGGTCGGCACGCCGTTAGCGTTGATTATTTTGACTATGTCGTCATTGCAAAAGCCGTACAGCGCGCTGTACAGAAATTTCGGGTTCCTTGGTATGCTTGCAAAAAAATCCTCAACATCGCAGCCGTTTGTTATGTTGCAGCGTCCTTTTCCGGTTAGGAACAGCTTTTTGCCCAGCTTTTCGTTCTTCTCCAGCAGCACGGTCGAGTGCCCATTCCGCGCCGCAGCCGCAGCAGCCATCATCCCCGCCGGGCCGCCGCCTATTACAGCTACCCTGCTCATTCGTTATCCTTATCGTCCGTATTTGACGCTATGTATACGTTATGGCTCTTCCATACCTTCTCCAGCCGATCCAGCCGTTCGTATACCTCGTCCTTTCGGCGGAGGCCCGCGCCAACTATCAGCGCGTTTATTAGGCTCAGCGGCGCTGCAAGGGAATCCGCAAAGGAAGCCATGTCGCTCCGTGCGACCAGTACGCTGTCCGCGAGCTCGGCTATGGGCGAAAACATGCTGTCGGTTATCGCCGTGACATAGGCTCCCTTGCTGCGGGCAAAGCTCAGCGCCTCAAGTGCCTTTGAGGAGTACCGCGGGAAGCTGATGCCGATGCACATATCTTCCTCGTCTATGCGTATCATGGATTCATACACGGTATTGTTGACGATATGCACGTCATCCAATATGAAATTGAGGTAATAGCCCAGAAACTGCGCAAGCGGCGCCGCACTCTTTATTCCGACAATATAGATCCGGCGCGCCTTGAGCATTGCATCTATCACAGAATTGAAGGTGTCGACGTTCACAGTCTCTATCGTTGAGCGTATGTTGCTTATGTCAGACTTTAATACGGTGGAAAGTATCTCATCCTGGCTCATTTCGGAGGTCAGCTGTATGCGCTGCACCGTGGTGAGCCTGTTGCGTATCATTTCCTGAAGCGACCGCTGGAGCGCCGGGTATCCGTCGTAGCCCAGCGCATAGGCAAAGCGGACAACAGTAGACTCGCTCACGCCGACCGTGTGACCCATCTTCGATGCCGTTATAAAGGCAGCCCTGTCATAATTGTCGATAATGTAATTTGCAAGCAGCTTCTGTCCCTTGCTGAAGCCGTTGTAGCTTTTATTTATCCGAGCCAGAAGGTCAATATTTTCCATCTTTGTTCATTCTTTCCTTCGTATTTTATGGTGATTATGAAAGTTTCAATCTTTCGCTTGCAGCAATTGTACCAAAGATCGTCGATTTTGGCAAGATAAAAGCGCAGGATGAAGGAGGTGCATTTATTGCTTCATAAGCCGGTATTATGCGATGTGCATGATCATAAGCATATGTTAGCTTTAACACAAAAATAGCCGCAGATGCTCTCTGCGGCTGTTCAAGCGGCTGCGCTTACTCTTCTTCATCTTCCTCGGGCAGGCTTGCGTTGTGGTAAACGTTTTGAACGTCGTCATCGTCATCAAAGCGTTCCAGCATCTTCTCAATCTTTTCTACAAGCTCCGCGTCCTTTGTCGCATCTACGGTGTTTTGTGGGAACATGCCTATCTCTGCGGAGATAAAGCTGAGTCCCTTTGCCTCCAGCGCCTCGCGAACAACTGAAAAGTCATTCGGCGCGGTGTATATCTCGTATACATCATCCAAAGCGTTGAAATCCTCAGCGCCGGCATCCAGTGCTTCCATCATCAGCTCATCCTCGTCGATCGACGCGCTGCGCTCTATGACTATGAGACCCTTCTTGTCAAACATCCAACTCACGCAGCCGGTAGCGCCCATACTGCCGCCGCTCTTGTCGAATATGTGGCGAACCTCAGAGGCAGTGCGGTTGCGGTTATCTGTGACCACCTCGACTATGATGGCGGTGCCGCCGGGGCCGTAGCCCTCGTAGGTAATCTCCTCGTAGTTTACGCTGCCCATTTCGCCCGCGGCTTTTTTGATGGAGCGGGTGATGTTGTCGTTAGGCATATTGTTGGCCTTAGCCTTTGCTATAACGTCCCTGAGCTTTGAGTTGTTGTCCGGGTCGCTTCCGCCCTCTTTTACGGCTATGGCTATCTCGCGGCCTATCTTGGTGAATATCTTGCCGCGTGCGTTATCGGCCTTTTCTTTTTTATTCTTGATATTTGCCCACTTGGAATGTCCTGACATAGGTTTCTCCTCCTAAATAAATCAACGGCTTATTATAGCATCATTTATGAGCCTTATTCAAGTATTCTGCGCCATATCGTCGTATTTTTGTTTTAGTTTTTTTAAATCCTCCCAAGCCTCGCGCTTTTTGCTCTCGTCCCTGAGCAGCGCTGCCGGGTGGTACGTTGGGAGTATCCATACCCCTTTCTTCTCCTTCCACACTCCCCTGTCCTTCGTTATCCTCACATCCGAATCGTATATATACCTTGCGGCAGTCGCGCCGAGGCATACTATTATCTTAGGCCTAACAAGGGCAAACTGTGCCCGAAGAAACGGCAAGCAGGCATCGGCCTCACTTTGCTCCGGAGTTCGGTTATTTGGCGGGCGGCATTTTACAACGTTCGCTATGTATACCTCCTCCCTTTTAAATCCGATAGAGGCTATCATCTTATCGAGCAGCTGCCCCGCACGGCCGACAAAGGGCCTGCCGGAGAGATCCTCGTCCCTTCCCGGTCCTTCCCCGATGAACATTATCGCGGCATTCGCGTTTCCTTCGCCGATCACGATATTCGTCCGCTGCTCACACAGCCTGCACCTGCGGCAACCGTCTATTTCGGAATAAAGCTCCTTCCAATCGTATTTTGTCATAAGTGAACAGCCTCCCGATTTATAAAAATGTGTTTTAACAGTCAAGTGGGTATTTCAGTTTGGCTTTCCGCTCCGCAGCGCCGTTTGCATCACATTCCCAAGCCCCGGTTCATTTTCGGCCATTCCTCGCAGATATGGCCGATAAAAACGGCTCATTTTTGAAATTTGCCCATAATTTCAATTGCAAACGGAGATGGAATGCTATATAATCAAAAATTATAGGTAAAATGGTTGTTAGTTTTAGTTATCTTAGCACCTTGACCGATTGGTGGCAATACGAAAAATAGCGTATTGTTGCATTCATTGGTCAACATAACACAGGAGGGAACCCACAAATGCCTGCCGATTTGGATCTTTACAGCATATTCTGCACAGTTGCGCGCTGCGGCAGTCTTTCCCACGCTGCGAGGGAGCTTTACGTAAGCCAGCCAGCAATAAGCCAGTCTATGCACCGGCTTGAGTATATGCTCGGCTGCACTCTCTTTACCCGAACGAGCAGAGGGATTACCCTGACCAGCGAGGGGCGCATGCTATACAGCTATGCGGACAAGGCCATAAGCCTCATATCCGCCGCCGAGGACAAGCTCAACCGGATGCGCACCCTGCAGTCCGGCGGCCTTATGATAGGCGCAAGCGATACGCTGTGTCAGTTTTTTCTCCTGCCGTATCTTGAAAAGTTCCATACGGAATATCCGGAGGTACAGCTTCAGGTCACCAACCGAACTACCCCCGATACGGTGGAGCTGCTGAAGGTCGGCAAGGTAGATATAGCATTGGTGAACCTTCCCGTCGTTGACAACGCGCTTTGCGTAAGAGACGTTTTAAAGGTACACGATGTGTTCGTCGCATCCGATAGGTTTTCTCACCTCAAGGGGCGTCAGGTGACTATGGCAGAGCTTGCCCGCGAGCCGTTGGTCCTGCTTGAACAGGCATCCAATTCAAGAAAATATCTGGACGACTTTGCCTCCGTCTGCGGCGTAACGCTGCACCCCGAAATAGAGCTCGGCGCGCACAGCCTGCTCGTAAATTTCGCAAAGATAGGCCTTGGCATAGCCTGTGTTACGTATGAATTTGCAAGCGATGCCATAAACAGCGGCGAGCTGTTCAGCATTGACCTTGCAGAGCCAATGCCATCAAGGGGCATAGGTCTTATCTCGCTTGAGGGCGTTCCGCTTTCTGCTGCGGCCGAGAGATTTATAAATATAGTAATGGAAAACACGCAGGGACAAACACAGGAGTAACGCTTAAGCAGCATGGAAAAACCAAGGCAAGGCAGCACCAATAACAGAGCTAAGAAAAAGGGAAGGCGTTCGCTGCTTTCCCTTTATGGCTATACGCTCTGCCTGCTTCTGCTTGCTGCAACGGTTTTCGGGCTTGCTTACAGCGGCGGCGGCGCAAACCTCCTAAAAGAAGAGGAGCAGCTTGCCGCAGAGGCGGAAGCAGCCGCAATTGAGGCGGCAAAGCCGACCCCAACGCCGCGCGTGGTTTCGTCCAATGTCGCTGGGCGGCTTATACCGTACCTTGAGAACAACCTGTGGGGATATAAAAATTCATCCGGTGAGGTGGTTATACTTCCCGTTTTTTCCGATGCAAAGGAGTTTGACGGTGACGTTGCCTTTGCAGCGCAGGATGGGCTTTTGGGGCTCATCGATCGCTCCGGTGCGTGGGTCGCGGAGCCTGCATGGTCAAACGTATCCGTGTTTTCTGAAGGTGTGGCCGCCGTTGAAAAGGACGGAAAATGGGGATATATCGACGCAACCGGCGCCGTAAAGATAGAGTATTCCTACCGTGAAGCAGGCTGCTTCGGCTGCGGCAGAGCCGCCGTTCGCTCTGCCTCCAGCTTCGGCTATATAGACGTTATGGGCAACATCGCAATAACCGAAAAATGGACCGCGGCCAATCAGTTTTCCGCCGATTTGGCCTTCGTTTCGCTTTCCTCAAAGAGCTACATTATAGATAAGGTCGGCACTGCATTGATAACGCTCAATTCCGGCTCATCCGGCACTGGTTTCAGCGAGGATTTTGCGTTAATAACAGACAGCAGCGGCTGCTACTTCATGAATAAATACGGCAAGAGCGCCTTTAAGAAAACCTTCTCCGCCGCCCTGCCCTTCTCCGGCGGCTACGCTGCGGTGCGTGAGGACGGCTTGTGGGGATACATAAATACCGGCGGCACCTTCGCGATAAACGCCCAATACTCCGGCGCGCAGTCGTTCTCCGGCGGCTACGCTGCCGTTCAAAACGAAGCAGGGCTCTGGGGCTATATAGACAAATACGGCGAGCTGAAGATCGACTACAAATACTCCGAGGCCGGAGATTTTATTGAAAGCTGCGCCGTTGCCGTAAGAGACGGCACAAGATATATTGTGGACAAAAACGGCGGCGAGGCGCTGCTGTACTGATAGGGGCACCCGCAGCTTTTACACGCCTTTGAAAAGCACCTGCGGCTTTTAAAACAAAATATTGTCCGCTTGTGCAAAATCCACTTGCCAAACACTCTCCCTTGTGTTAGAATAGCAATGTTTGATTTCAGTATGTATGCTTACTGTCGGTAAGGAGGTGTAAATACATGAGTAAGTTCTGTGAAGTTTGCAACAAGGGCGTTATGTCCGGCAATCGCGTGAGCCATTCCAACAGGAAGACCCCCCATGCTTGGGCTCCCAACATCCAGCGCGTCAGCGTAGTGGTCGACGGTACCGTGACCAGGATGAACGTTTGCACTCGCTGCCTTCGTTCCGGCAAGGTTCAGCGCAGCGTTTGATTTTTGTCAAAACAGATATGGCAGACCGTTTCTTGCGGTCTGTTTTATTTTATTTCTTTATCACCGTCACCTATTGCTCGACCCATCCTAAATTAACAGCCCTATCACAAACAGTCTGAACAGCAGCGTGGCTATTCCCGCCCAAATTAGGCAGCTCATCAAACGAACCTCAAGGCACAGCAGCAGTATAAGCGTGAGCGCAAATACCGTACAGCACCTGAGCGTGCGCCGCTTGCAGCAGCACCGCCTCCTTATGTATACCACAGACGGTCTTCTTTGCATATATATCCCTCCCCCTGTTATATATTACGTCTACCGCATATTTCTGTTACACCGGCACAGCCCTGCGGCAGCGGGAATACACTGGTGTATAAAGAATTAACGGAGGCTTTGTATGGCTGAAACTTTGCTGGAGGCGACCCACGTCGGGCTATCGTACCATGAGCTTGACGGCGAGACGGTTGCCGTTGAGGATATATCATTCACCGTGGAAAAAGGGGAGTTTCTTTCCATCGTCGGGCCGTCCGGCTGCGGAAAGACCAGTATTCTCTCCATGATTGCCGGGCTTATGCCGCCGAGCCGCGGCAGGATAGACTTTTACGGCAGCTCCCGCCCTGGGTATATGCTGCAGCGCGACCACCTGCTGGATTGGCGCACCGTTGAGGGAAACATAATGCTCGGGCTGGAGGTAAAGGGCATGTTCAGCAACGAAACAAGTGCCTTTGCGCTTGGGCTGCTGCAAACCTACGGCCTTTCGGACTTTGCAAAAAGCTACCCGCGTCAGCTTTCCGGCGGTATGAAGCAAAAGGTAGCGCTGATACGCACCCTTGCCTGCTCACCGGAGCTGCTGCTGCTCGACGAGCCGTTTTCCGCGCTGGACTACCAGACCCGGCTCACCCTTGTCGATGAAATATACGAAATAATACGCCGGGAAAACAAGACCGCCATACTCGTGACCCACGATATAGCAGAGGCCATATCCATGAGCGACAGGATACTTGTGTTCTCTGCACGCCCCGCAAGGCTGCGTGCTGCCCATGATATACGCCTCGCCGACGAGAGCACCCCGCTCAAGCGGCGAAACAGCCCGGAATTTAAGGATTATTTTGATGTAATATGGAGGGAAATAGACCATGAACAATGATCCTCGGCGCGTATCACCCGAACACGCCGCCTTTCTTACCGGGGTAAAAAAAGAGGATGGGCGTGTCAAATTCTTCAGATATTTCATTCTTGCCGCAGTCCTCATGCTATGGGAGCTTGCGGCGGACACAGGCTTTATCGACCCATTTATTTTCAGCTCCCCATCGAGAGTCGCTGCAACGATAGCTCGGCTATATGCCAACCGTGAACTGTTCAAGCACATAGGCATTACTCTATTTGAAACCGTCGCAGGGTTCATTTTGGGAACCGTCATCGGCATCTTTGCGGCCATACTGCTATGGTGGAGCAAAAGCCTGTCGCGTATACTCGACCCCTACCTTGTTGTACTGAACGCGCTGCCAAAGATAGCCCTAGGTCCCGTGCTTATCGTATGGTTCGGGGCGGGAATTAAGAGCATAATCGCTATGGGGCTGTTGATATCTCTTGTTGTGACTATAATAAGCGTTCTTGCGGGCTTTAATGAAATCACCGGCGAAAAGCAGCTGCTTATGCGCACATTAGGAGCGAGCAAGCTGCAGATCCTTACAATGGTGGTGCTTCCCGCCTCGGTGCCTACCGTCATAAGCGCGCTGAAAATAAGCGTAGGCATGAGCTGGGTCGGCGTGATAGTCGGCGAATACCTCGTATCCCGTGCAGGCCTCGGCTACCTTATAGTGTACGGCAGTCAGGTATTCAAGCTGGATCTCGTCATGTCAAGCGTTGTGCTGCTCTGCGTGCTTGCAGCCGGCATGTATTACGCTGTTGCCTTCTTTGAAAAGGGGCTTATACGCTGGCGCAGCCTGTAACAAGGTTGTATAATGGCCGCATGTGTAATATAATGCTCCGAGAAAACACCTTGGAGCATTGTTTATTTTGAGTGAGTTTAGCTTTGATTACGATATAGCCATAATCGGCGGCGGGCCTGCCGGCGCAACGCTTGGGCGGCTGCTCCCTTCCGGCATGAGCGGTATACTCATAGACAAAAAGCAGCCGGATGGCGGCTTTGAAAAACCCTGTGGCGGGCTGCTTGCGCCCGATGCGCAAAAAGCGCTTTCAAAGTATGAGCTGACGCTGCCAAAGAGCATACTTGTAGACCCGCAGATATTCTCCGTAAAGACCATCGACCTTGCAAGCGGCCTTGTGCGGCATTATCAGCGGTGCTATATCAACCTCGACAGGCACAAGTTCGATATGTGGCTCTTATCCATGGTAAAGCCGCAGGTTGAGCGCGCGTCTGGCATATGCACCAATGTAACGCGCATAAATGGCGGCTTTAATGTAGTTTGGCACAACGGCAGCGAGCGGCACAGCTGCACCTGCCGGTATATTGTCGGCGCCGACGGTGCAAATTCCGTCGTTCGCCGCTCCCTCTTCGTCAAAAAAACGCTGCGGCGCTACACCGCTATACAGCAATGGTTCATCGAGGAGAACGGCAAGCCATTTTATTCCTGCATATTCGATCCCGGAATCACGGACTGCTGCTCTTGGTCAATTTCAAAGGACAATCACTTTATTTTTGGCGGCGCGTTCCCTCAGGACGACTGCCGCGAGCGGTTCGAAAGGCAAAAAGAAAAGCTGAAGAGTCTCGGAATCAAATTCTCCGAGCCGGTAAAGACCGAGGCGTGCATCGTGCTCCGCCCAAGCTCTTTTTTTGACTTCTGCACCGGCAACGGCGGAGCCTTTCTCATAGGCGAGGCGGCAGGCTTCATCAGCCCGAGCTCTCTCGAGGGCATAAGCTATGCAATGGAAAGCGCAGACATGCTCTCCCTCGCGCTAAAGGCCGATGACCCTTCGGCGGCGTACCGGCAGATGACGCTCGGCCTGCGGCTGAAGCTCACGCTTAAGATGTTGAAGTGCCCGTTTATGTATCACCCCCTCCTTCGCAGACTGGTGATGAAGAGCGGTCTTCAAAGCATCGAGATGCGCCGCGGCGATTGATATTACAGCACCGAGGCGGTATTGTCATTCGTTTTATCAATATCAGCCGGCGATAATCGGCTGAATCCGATGCCGTCAACAGCGCAAAAAATGAAATAGCGGCCATGTGCTGTTGCATGCAGCGGTTGTTTGTTAAATAAAAACCAGCTGAAATGCAGCTTTTGCGGTGTGATAATGCTTGACAGGCAATATTTTCTCATGCTACAATACATAAGCAAAACTGATGCAGGTAACCGTTCTGCAAACTATTTTGTATAACAATTTCATATCCTCATCGGTTGACAGTTCCGGAAGAGATCGCAGCGCATATACATCTATGCGGCGCCGAAGGGGCAGCAGAAACTCTCAGGCAAAAGGACCGGAACCTGACGATACTCCGAAAAGCGCGGTTCATACCGTGCGCCGACGGTGCAACTCTTCGCCGCTCAAAACGGACGGCAAGGAGGAATCTCTCAGGCTACGATAACGGAGGCACAAATTTCTCAGAGGGGAAGTTTGTGCCTTTTTCAAAATCAGTAGTCACATTTCTTCGGATGCGGCTAAATAACTCAGGTATCAAAAAACACAATATATATTTCAGGAGGAACACCAATGAGCGAACTCAAGCGTACCCAACTGTATGACGTTCACGTTGCGGCGGGAGCGGATATGGTAGACTTCGGCGGCTGGGAGATGCCTATTCAGTATCCGACCGGCATAGTGTCCGAGCATCTCTATACCCGCCATGCCTGCGGGCTGTTCGACGTTTCCCATATGGGTCGTCTGCTTATCGAGGGTCCCGAACGGGTAGCCTTCCTTCAGCATGTGCTTTCCAGCAACATAATGGCGCTGGATCTCAAGCAGGCACAGTATGCGATAATCCCCGATGAAAACGGCAGCGCGATAGACGATGCCTACCTCTACCGCTTCTCCGAGGACAAGTTCCTTCTCGTGGTAAACGCCGCGAACACCGAAAAGGACCTTGCTCACCTGATGCCCATAGCAAAGCGCTTTGACTGCACGCTGACCGATATATCAGCCGATTACGCCTCCATAGCCGTTCAGGGCCCCAAGAGCAAGGACATAATGCTCACCCTTACCGGCGGCAAGGCCGTTACCGAGCCGATGAAGAATGCGCTCAACATAATCGAGCTGGAAGGACACCCGAGCTGGATAGCGAAGACCGGATACACCGGCGAGCCTCTCGGCTACGAGGTATATGTTAAGAGCTGCGACGCAGAGTGGCTCTGGAACCGCCTCGTTGAGCTTGGCGGCAAGCCCGCCGGCCTCGGCGCACGCGACACTCTCCGTCTTGAAGCGGGTCTCCCCCTCTACGGCCACGAAATGGGCAAGGGTCCCGACGGGAAGGATATGCCTATATTCGCCGTTTCGCTTGCAAAGTTCGCCGTCAGCTTTTCCGAGCAGAAGGGTGACTTCGTTGGCCGCGCTGCGCTGGAAAAGCAGTCCGAAGCGTTTAAGAAGATAATGAACCGCGACTTTACCGGCATGTCCGTGCTGCCCAAGCGCATAATGCCCATAACCCTGCTGGATCGCGGCGTAATGCGCGCCGGCATGGAGATATATCGCGACGGCGAGCCTGTGGGCTGGGTCACCAGCGGAACAATGGTTCCCTACTACCGCAGCGAGGGCGAGGGCCTTGCGACCGTCATAACCGACGACACCGCAAAGCGTTCCATCGGTATGTGCTATATTTCCAGCGATGTGCTTGAGGACGACAAGGTTGAGATCGACGTCCGCGGCAAAAAGCTCAAGGCCGTCATTCCCCCCTACCACATGCGTGTGGACGCTCCCCCGTTCGCAAGGCCGATAATCTACGGCTATGAGCCCGCACAGATGGACGTTAAGGTAGACGACAGAGCCAAGAAGGCCGTCGAGCTCATACTCGATGCAACCAAGAACCACGAGTGGCGTCAGCGTCAGTGTATCAACCTCATCCCCTCGGAAAACAGCGCAAGCCGCGCCGTGCAGCTTCTCTGCGCCTCCGACCCCGCCTTCAGGTATGCCGAGCACAAGAAGATAAAGTCCTTCTATGATCAGGACATCTTCTACTATCAGGGCACCAAGTTCATAGACAGGGTCGAGCAGCTTCTCGTTGAGCAGATGAAGGAATACTTCAACTGCACCGAGGTCGAAACGAGAGTAATAAGCGGCCAGATGTCCAACATGGCTACCTTCTCCGCCCTTATGGACTGGAAAAACAGGCTGGATCGCAAGCACACACCCCAGCGCCTCGGCTATGTTATGAACAACCACATAATCAAGGGCGGCCACCTTTCCGCTCAGCCCATGGGTGCACTCCGGGACTATATCGCAATCGACCCCGTTACCGAACGCCATGCGATAGTCAACTTCCCCGTATGCGAGGACAACATCTATAAGATAGACGTTGAAGAAACCAAGAAGCTCATCGACCAGTACAGGCCAGAGCTTATCATCTTCGGCAAGTCAATGGTTCTGCACAAGGAGCCGGTTGCTGCGATACGCAAGTTTGTGGACGAACAGAACATACCCACCACCATAATGTACGACATGGCGCATGTTCTCGGTCTCGTTGGCGATTACTTCCAGAAGCCCTTCGATGAAGGCGCGGAGATAGTCACCGGCTCTACCCACAAGACCTTCTTCGGCCCCCAGCGCGGCGTAATAGCCACCAACTGGAAGAAGGAAGAGCTTAAATACGGCCTTTGGGAGACCATCGAGAGCCGTGCCTTCCCCGGCAGCGTATCCAACCACCACCTCGGCACCCAGCTTGGCCTGCTCATGGCGGCATACGAAATGAACACCTTCAAGGGCGAATACCAGAGGGCGATCATCGAAAACGCAAAGCACTTTGCAAAGGCGCTCAAGAAGAACGGGCTTGATGTCGCGGGCGACCCCGAGATCGGCTACACCGAGACGCATCAGGTAATAGCCTCCGTCGGCTACGGCATGGGCCCCGAGATCGCAGAGCGGCTCGAGCGCAATAACATAATCGTCAACTATCAGGCCACCCCGGACGAGGAGGGCTTCACCGCCTCCGGCGCGCTCCGCATGGGCATGAGCGAAATGACCCGTTTCGGCTTCGGCTTCGCCGAGTTTGATAAGCTCGCAGAACTGATGGCTGACTGCATACTCAGGGGCAAGGAGATAGGCAACGAGGTTGCCAAGCTCCGCAGCGGCTACACCGAGATGCGCTACTGCTTCAACGACGAAGAAACTCTCAAGGCACTTGAGGGCTTCTCCGCCAAAATAGGACTGTAAAAACCAAAATAGATTTTTCAGGAGGTATTTGAAATGAACTATCCCAAGGAGCTGACCTATTCCAAGTCCCACGAGTGGGTAAAGATCGACGGCGACACCGCCATCATCGGCATCTCTGACTTTGCTCAGGATGCCCTTGGCGATGTGGTGTTCGTAAACCTGCCCGAGGTAGGCGACGATGTTACCGCAGCCGAAGCCTTTGGCGATGTCGAGTCCGTCAAGGCAGTATCCGATCTGGTATGCCCCGTTACCGGCAAGGTCGTTGAGATCAACGAGGAGCTGCTGGATTCTCCCGAAATGCTCAACTCCGACCCCTACGGCGCTTGGATAATCAAGGTCGAGGGCATAACCGACAAGGAAGAACTGCTCGATGCCGCCGCATACGAAGAGTTCTGCGCTCAGGAGGGCTAAAGAATGGGTAGCTACGTTCCATCCACCGAGGCGGAACGCAAAGAGATGCTAAAGGCCATCGGGCTTTCGGACTACCGTGAGCTTTACCGTGATGTGCCTGAGGACATGTATCTCGATGAGCCGCTGAACATACCCGAGGGAATGAGCGAGCTGGAGGTCGGCCGCGCCGTATCCGCAATGGCCGCAAAGAACAAGGTATTCAATACCGTTCTCCGCGGCGCGGGTGCATACGACCACTATATCCCCAGCATAGTTAAGTACATTCCCACCAAGGAAGAGTTTTTGACCGCATACACCCCCTATCAGGCAGAAATGAGTCAGGGCGTGCTGCAGAGCATATTTGAGTACCAGACCATGATATGCGAGCTGACCGGCATGGACGTTTCCAACGCTTCGGTATACGACGGCGCGACCGCCGCCGGCGAAGCCGCTGCAATGTGCCGCGACCGCAAGCGCAAGGTCACCCTTATTTCCGGCGCTGCCCACCCGGATACCATAAATACCGTTCGCACCTACTGCTACGGCACGGGCGACGAGCTACGCGTGGTTCCCGTCAAGAACGGCAAGACGGACATGGCTGCCCTCAAGGAAATGCTTACCCCCGATATCGCCTCCGTATATATACAGCAGCCCAATTTCTTTGGCCAGCTTGAGGACGCGATCGAAATAGGCAATATCGTTCACGAGGCGGGCGCAATGTACATTATGGGCTGCAACCCCATAGCGCTTGCGATAATGAAGACCCCGAAGGACTGCGGCGCGGATATCGCCGTTGGCGAAGGCCAGCCCCTCGGCATGCCGCTCTCCTACGGCGGCCCCTACCTCGGCTTCATGGCTACGCTTAACAAGCATATGCGCAAGCTGCCCGGCCGCATAGTCGGCCAGACCACGGACAGCCGCGGCGACGTTGCATACGTGCTTTCCCTGCAGGCCAGAGAGCAGCACATCCGCCGCGAAAAGGCCAGCAGCAATATCTGCTCCAATCAGGCGCTCTGCGCTTTCACAGCAGGGCTGTACATGGCAACGATGGGCCCCGACGGAATGGCTGAGGCCGCCCGTCAGTCCATGTCCAAGGCGCACTACCTCGCCGCAAAGCTCTGCGAGCTGCCCGGCGTTGCGCTTGCCTATAAGGGCGACTTCTTCCATGAGTTCGTTACAGAGCTGCCCCGCCGTGAGCAGGTACTAAAGGCGCTTGAGGATGCGGGAATACTCGGCGGGCTGCCCGTTGAGGACGGCGTACTCTGGTGCGTCACCGAGAAGATATCAAAGGAACAGCTCGACAAGGCTGTTGCGATAGTTAAGGAGGTGCTTGCGTAATGAAGCTGATATTTGAAAAGAGCGCACCGGGACGCAAGTGCACGATACTGCCCAAGTGCGACGTGGAGACGGTTGAACTGCCGAAGGAGCTTCAGCGCGAGGCCAAGCCTGCGCTGCCCGAAATGAGCGAGACTGATATCGCCCGCCATTATACCGAGCTTAACCACAGGGTGCACGGCGTAAACTGCGGCTTCTACCCCCTCGGCTCCTGCACTATGAAGTACAACCCCCGCATTGACGAGGAAATGGCTGCACTGCCCGGCTTTACCGCCATCCACCCCCTCGCTCCCGAGTACACCACCGAGGGCTGCCGCGAGGTACTGGATACCATTCGCAGCTACCTCTGCGAGATAACCGGCATGGCAGACATGACCTTCCAGCCCTCTGCGGGCGCACACGGCGAGTTCACAGGCGTGCTGCTCATAAAGCAGTATCACGACAGCCGCGGCGACAAGAAGCGCAACAAGATAATCGTTCCCGACTCCGCCCACGGCACCAACCCCGCGACGGCGGCAATGTGCGGCTATGAAGTCGTCAACATCGCCTCCGCCCCCAACGGCTGCGTGGATCTTGAGGCACTAAAAGCGGTTCTTGGTGACGACACCGCCGGCCTTATGCTCACCAACCCCAACACCGTAGGCATATTCGATGAGAATATACTTGAGATAACCCGCCTCGTACACGAGGCAGGCGGCCTCTGCTACTACGACGGCGCAAACCTCAATGCCGTTATGGGCGTGGTTCGTCCCGGCGATATGGGCTTTGACTGTATCCACATGAACCTGCACAAGACCTTCGCAACGCCTCACGGCGGCGGCGGCCCCGGCGCAGGCGCGGTCGGCTGCAAAGATTTCCTTGCCAAGTTCCTGCCCCACAGCGCAATGATGGATGGCGAAGGCCATATTCAGGTGCGCAGCTTTGCCGGCAACTTCCTCGTTGTTGTAAAGGCGCTCACCTACATCATGACGCTTGGCCGCGAGGGCATACCCGAGGCGGCAAAGAACGCCGTGCTCAACGCAAACTACCTCATGCGCCGCATACAGGGCAGCTTTGAGCCGGCGTTTGACCGCATATGCATGCATGAATTCGTGCTCGATCTCTCCGGCTTCAAGAAGGAGACAGGCGTTTCCGCGCTCGACGTTGCCAAGTCACTTATAGACTACGGGATGCACCCGCCAACAATGTACTTCCCCATGATAGTGCACGAGGCGCTGATGCTCGAGCCCACCGAAACCGAGAGCAAGGATACCCTCGACTGGGCGGCAGACGTATACCGCAAGCTGTATGACCTTGGCCATACCGACCCTGAGTACATGCACGCGGCGCCGCATAACGCCCAGATCGGCAGGCCGGACGAGGTTAAAGCTGCTCGAAACCCCGTAGTGCGCTATACCATGGCATAAGCAGAGCACCGAATGATAAGTAAACTTAAACTTTATAGGGGTCAAGGCTTTGACCCCTATTTCAATCTTGCGGCGGAGGAATACTTTCTTAAAGAAACAGAAACCGGCTGCTGTACACTGTATCTCTGGCAAAACCAGAATACCGTCGTTATAGGCCGCAACCAGAATGCATTTAAGGAATGCAGGACTACCCTACTCGATCAGGAGGGCGGCAAGCTCGCTCGCAGGCTTTCCGGCGGCGGCGCCGTTTACCACGACCTCGGCAACCTGAATTTTACCTTTCTCGTACCGACGGAGGATTATGACCTTGATAAGCAGCTTGGCGTGATAGAGCTTGCCTGCAAAAAGCTCGGCATAAGCGTTGAGCGCTCCGGCCGGAACGACATATTGGCGGACGGGCGAAAGTTCTCCGGCAACGCCTTCTATCAGAACTCCGGCAGGTCATACCACCACGGCACACTCATGGTAAACGTTGACAGGGACAAGATGGGGCGTTACCTGAATCCCTCCAAGGCAAAGTTATCCTCAAAGGGTGTGGATTCCGTCCGTTCGAGGGTGGTAAATCTCAGCGAGCTCGCCCCCGAAGCTACGATAGAACTGCTTTCCGAAAAGCTCGCAGAGGCCTTTGGTGATGTGTATGGCCTGCCGTATGAGGAAATATATCTTGATGCCGACGGCAGGGCTGCGATAGACGCGCTGTATGAAAAATACTCGGGCTGGAAATGGCGGTTTGGCCGCGAGATACCGTTTACGTTTGAATGCGGCGAAAGATTCCCCTGGGGTAGCGTGCAGATACAGCTCTCTGTCGGCGGCGGCATCGTTAAGGAAGCTGCGGTGTATTCCGACGCAATGGACTGGAGCATCGCCGAAAAGCTGGAAAAAGCGTTTACCGGCAGCATGTTCAATGAATCCGAGCTGTGCCGCGCAGCGCTTGAGGCCTGCCCCGATATCGCCGGCGACATAGCTTCCCTTCTTAAAGAACAGGAGATTTAACCAAATGAAGCAATTTCAACTTACAGTTATAGGCGCAGGCCCCGGCGGTTACGTTGCGGCGCTTAGGGCGGCAAAGCTAGGCATGAACGTTGCCGTTATAGAGAACCGCGAAGCGGGCGGAACCTGCCTCAACCGTGGCTGCATACCCACAAAAACCCTGCTGCACTCCTCCGAGGCGTACCATGCCGCAACAAAGAGCGGCGCGATAGGCATACACGTTGAGGGCGCAAGGGCGGACATGAACGAGATATTCGCCTACAAGCGGCAGATATCTCAAAAGCTCAGCTCCGGCATTGAAGGGCTTTTCAAGAGCGCCAAGATAGAGCTTATACGCGGCAAAGCAAGGATAACCGCCCCTGGGCGTATACTTGTTTCCCTAAACGACGGCGGTGAGGATGAGATCTCCTCCGAAAAGATAATCATTGCAACAGGCTCTGTTCCCTCCCGCCCCCCTATCCCCGGCCTCGACCTCTCCGGCGTAATGACCTCGGACGAGCTGCTTGAGGGCTGCGATCATCTGTATGATTCCATAATCATAATCGGCGGCGGCGTTATAGGCATTGAATTTGCAACATTCTATAACGACCTTGGCTGCAAGGTGACCGTGATCGAGGGCATGGATAGGCTGCTGCCCAATATGGACAAGGAGCTTGGCCAAAACCTTGCTATGATACTCAAAAAGCAGGGCGTAAGCGTGTTCCTCAACTCGATGGTGCAGCAGGTTGAAAAGACCGATAATGGCCTTACCGTGCGCTTCTCCGAAAAGGGCAAGGACAACGCTGTGACCGGCGAGGCCGTGCTCTGCGCGATAGGCCGCAGACCTTATGCAGACGGGCTGTTTGCAGACGGGCTTGAAATTGAGATGAACAGGCGCAGCATAAAGGTTGACGAAAGCTACCAGACCAGCATACCCGGCATATATGCGATTGGCGACGTTTCCGCAAGGATACAGCTTGCGCACGTTGCCTCCGCTCAGGGCACGACCTGTGTAAACATGATGAACGGGATAAGCGACGGAACCGACATGAACATCGTACCGAGCGTCATATACTGCCGCCCCGAAATAGCTACCGTTGGCCTGACCGAGGCTGAGGCCAAGGAGTCTGGCATACCCGCCAAGGCTGCAAAGTGTGTCATGTTCACCAACGCAAGGACGCTCATAGCCGACCCCGGCCGCTGCTTCATGAAGGTCGTTGCAAACGCAGAAACAAAGAAAATAATCGGTGCACAGCTCATGTGCGAGCACAGCTCGGATATGATAAGCGAAATTTCCGCGGCGATCGCCAACCACCTTACGGTGAGCGACCTGCTCAAGGTAATGCGCCCCCACCCCTCCTTTGAAGAAGCGCTCGGCGAGGCACTCGAGGCGCTTGAAGCCCAGCTTGAAGGCTGATATCTATCAATAGTTAAAATAATTAAAGGAACGGGAACAGCCCGTTCCTTTTTCTTTGTAAATCCATTTGTGTCAAAATGATGGCACAAAATCGGTCATAACGGTACGTTTTCCCGACAATACGGCGGCATTTCGCAAACGGAGGAAAAAATAGGATATAATCAGCAAAAATGCGAAGGAGAAACGAGACAATGAAAAAATATGTAACAGCCATCGCGCTGCCGGTCATTGCCGCACTGCTTTTATCTGCGGGCTGCACCTCAAAGGAACAGTCAGAGACCGGCACGGCGGCTGCAATAACAGACTTTGCCTCTGTGCTCGCATCGGTAAAGACTACCCAGGCATTTACCGGCGATCCGGTATCGGATGACGACCTCACCGCAATACTTAATGCCGGAATAAATGCGCCAAGCGCCATGAATTCGCAGCCTTGGCACTTTTCAGTAATAACGGACAGCGAGCTGCTCAGCGAAATAGCTTCTTCGATGTTCGTCGGTGCCCCTAAAGCCGAAAATGCAGCTGAAGCAAGCGACGCAACAGAGAATAAAAGCGAGCCTGCCGCCCCTGCGGCAGGAGAAAAGAAGCTGTCTCTTGCAGACGCCACCGTTGCCATAGTAGTATCCGCTTCTTCCAATTTGTCCACAGACAGCTTTGACTGCGGCCTTGCCTGCGACAGAATGAGCGTTGCGGCCATATATTTGGGCTACGGTGCGAAAATTGTTTCCTCTCCGACGGAAACAATAAACAATGCATATAAGGATAAGCTGGAAATTCCGGATGGCATGGATGCCGTGGCCGTGCTGCTCATAGGCGTTGAGGATACGTCAAACGATGCTGTATCCTCCGCTACTGCGAGGAACAGCTTTGAAGATACCGTCACCTATGTAAATTGATACCGTTATAACCACGGGTACTTAGTAAAGAGGAGATACCGCTATGGCGAAAAAGCTGATAACAAAAAAGGGGAACAAACGGAGGGAGACTGCGGAAAATGCCGATGAGAAGCTCATGGAGCTTCTTGGCACGGAAAAAAAGCGTCGCCCGCCCGCTAAGCTCATCATATTGGCCGCAGGCGCCGCGGCGGTATGCGGTATAGCCGCATTCATTATTATTAACGCAAAAAGCAAGGCTGCCTCAGAGGAGGTAATCTACCGCGAATATACCGTTGAGCGGGGCGACATTACGGTTGGCGAAACCGAAAGCTCGTCAATATCGCTCAACCGAAATGTGATCACCTTCCCCGTTTCAACTACGGTTGAGGAGGTTTATGTAAAGGCCGGCTCATACGTTCAGGAGGGCGACCCGCTCATGAAGCTCAATGCCGACGAGATAGCCACCGGCCTTGCGGACTATGAGCTGGAGCTTGAGGAAGCCGGCCTCGCCGTTGAGCAGGCGAAGCTGAACCAGACAAAGGGCGAGCTTGAGGCACAGCAGAAATACGAAAGCGCAAAGCTCTCAGGTGACCTGGCAGAGCAAAACGAAACCCTCTCCCTCGCTGAGCTTGAGCAGAGCTACAAGGCGGCCGTCAATTCTCTGAATCAGGCACAGGAGAACTACCAGAGCTACGTGCAGCAGTATTACGAGGACTACTGTGAGCTCAACAGCCTGTACAACGCCATAAGCAGCGCAAAGAGCATATACTATGCCGCGCAGGACAGCCTCACGTCCTACCTTGCGTCAATGCAGACCAAGATAGACGCACAGGCGGACGCGGCGACGCAAAAGCAGGAAGAGATCGCCAAGGCAAAAGAAGCCGGAATCGATACTACGGATCTTGAGACGGCTCTTGCCAATATAGACGCGGAAAAGGCCAAGCTGGAGGCGGAGCTGGAAAGCGGCCGGATAAGCTACGACAGCGCGGTAGCCTCCGCCGAGCAGGAATACGAAAGCGCAGAAAGCTCATATGAAAAGGCTGCCGAAACCTACGAAAAGAATTACGGCTCCCTTACCTACAACACCGACTACAACACGAACATAGAAAACCTGAAGCTGAACGTTGAAAAGGCGGCGCTTTCGCTGCAAAAGTCTCAGCTTTCAATAGACACCGGCACCCAATCTGCCGAGCAGAAGATGGAATCCGCCAAAACCGAGGCAAAGGCCGCCTCGACCGAAAAGGAGCTGACTGAAACCGAGCTTCAGCAGTACGTTGACTCGGCTCAAAACTCCTACGATGCGCTGGAGACCGAGATAGAAGAAATAAAAGCCCACATAGGCGATGACGGCATAGTTTACGCGACCTGCACGGGAATGGTCGCCGCTGTTGCGCTGGAGGCAGGAGACAGCTTTGAGGTCAAGTACAACACCGTCACTCAGGAGGTCGTTGAGCAAACGCTGGTAACGATAACCGATATATCCGGCGTATATGTTCCTATAACCATATCCGAGGAGGACATACTCGACGTTTCCATAGGTCAGGAAGCAGCGGTGACCATGACTGCCTTCCCCGACCAGACCTTCGAAGCAGAGGTGGATTCAATGAGCGTTGAATCCTCCAGAAGCGGGGCGGCAACGGTGAGCTATACCGTAAACGTTCGCTTTAAGGGCACAAATACACTGCAAATGCTCGAGGGAATGAGCGCAGAGGTAACACTCATAGAGGAGCAGGCCAAAGATGTGCTGTACATAAACGCCTCCTGCGTTAACGAAAGCGGCGGCAAATCGACCGTGCTCGTTTGGGACGAAAACGGTAACGCGGTTGAGCGTGAGGTAGTAACCGGCATAACAGACGGTCGGTATATTGAGATAAAGAGCGGACTTTCCGAAGGGGAAACGGTTCTCTCTGTCAGCGGCGGCGCAGCAGCAAAGCGGCAAAGCGGCGGTTCCGACAAGCAATCTGATGGCGGCCTTTTCTCCGGTCAACCCTCCGGCGGAGGTGATAAGCCAGATGCGTTTTAGCGAAATACTTCGCCTTGTTTGGATAAACATATCCGAAAACAGGGTGAAAATGATGATGACATCGCTTGGCATAATAGTCGGCGCGGCGACAATTGTTCTGGTAATTGCAATAGGCAAGGGCGGTCAGCAGGACGTTGCGGATCAGTTCAAGAACCTCAACGCCGGCGCAATAGAGGTAACGGTGACCGACGGACAATCCATGGAAATGGAAGGCCCGGGAGGCGACATGCCGGGCGGCGGTGGCGGCATGCCCGGCGGCGGCAGCGGCATGCCAAGCGGCGGAGGCGGTATGCCTGGCGGTGGCGGTATGCCCGGCGGCGGCTCCTCATCCGGCCGCGGCAGCTCAGGCAATAGCTCCAGAAAAAGCGTCACACTGACGACAGATGATGTTGACGATATAAAAAACTACGTTTCGGGGCTCTCCTCGGTTACGATACTCGTTTCCGGCGACACGACGGTATACGGCGGCAGCCTTGAGGAGGAGCAGACCGCAACGGTGGCCGGCGTGCTTTCCAACTATCCTGAGGTAAGCAATCTTTCGGTGCAGTACGGCACATTCATAAGCGACGAGAATCAGGACGGCACCGAATACGTATGCGTGATAGGCTATACCCTTGCGGAGGAAATATTTACCTATCCTTCATACGCTCTTGGGGACTATTTGCAGATAGACGGAAAAAACTACGAGATAATAGGTGTGCTGGAAAAGATGGGCTCGGTATCCAGCGGCATAAGCCCGGACGATGCAGTGTATATCCCCTACTCCACCGCCGTTAAGCATATTTTCGGCAGCTCCGCCGAGCCTTCCATAGCGGCAGTTGCAGAGGACGTGGGCGAGGTTGAAACGGCAATGGCGGCAATAGAATCGGTACTTAAAGAGAACTACCCTAACGGCTACTTCAGCGTTACCGACGCGGGCAGCGCCATGGAGGCAGCCACCAAGAGCGCAAATACCCTCGCCGCGATGCTGCTTGCAGTGGCCAGCATAGTGTTCATCGTTGGCGGGATAGGCATAATGAACGTATTCACTGTAACCGTAAAGGAGCGCACTGGTGAAATAGGTCTGCTCAAGGCCATAGGCTGCTCAAGGCAAACCATACTTACGGAGTTTCTTACAGAGGCTGCGGCAATAAGCGTTTTTGGCGGGCTCGTCGGTGTCGGCCTGAGCTACGCCATAATGCCGCTTGCTGAAATGATGGGGTCTACCGTTGTTTCGAGCTTTGGCGGCGCCGCGCTTGCGCTGCTCTTTGCCGTCGTTACGGGTACCGTATTCGGGTTTTACCCAGCCCTAAAGGCCTCCCGGCTCGAACCGATAGAGGCACTCAATCAGGATTAACTAAACGGATGGTACGCTTATGAGTGAACAGATAATATGCTGTGAGGACATACATAAATACTACCAGATGGGGGACGAATCGCTTGAGGTGCTAAAGGGCATTTCGCTAAACGTCTGCCGCGGGGAATATCTTGCCGTGCTCGGCCCATCCGGCAGTGGCAAATCCACGCTTATGAACATAATCGGCTGTATGGATCACTTTCAGGAGGGCGAATACCGGCTTGCCGGCATACCAGTACGGGATCTTGACGACGACAGACTCGCCCTGATACGCAACCGCCTGATAGGCTTTATATTTCAGCGATATCATCTTCTGCCGAAATACACGGTTCTGCAAAACGTAATGATGCCGCTGCTGGTGCGCGGCGTTTCAAGGGAGGTCGCAGCCGAGGCAGCAAAGGATAAGCTGACGATGCTCTCCATGGAAAAGCGGCTCTCTCACAAGCCAAACGAGCTTTCCGGCGGTCAGCAGCAGCGCGTGGCGATAGCCCGCGCCCTCGTTGGCGGGCCAAAGCTGCTCCTTGCGGACGAGCCGACGGGTGCCTTGGACAGCGCCACCGGCAAGGAAGTGTTAAAGCTGTTTGGCGAGCTGAACGACATGGGGCACACCATAGTGATGATAACGCACGACCTGAACGTTGCAAAAAGCGCAAGGCGCATTGTCAGGATAGTTGACGGTGAGCTGTTTGAGGAATAGCGTAGCCGCCAAGCGCCATGATCTAAAAGCGGTTTTAGCCGGAAAAAGCGCAAATTAAAAGCGGCCGTTCTCTATTGAGCGGTCGCTTTATATTATATTATATACGCATCATTTTCGCCTCAAGCCTGCCCTTATCTGCGGTGATCAAGGCAAAGGTACGCGGCGCCCCTCCCCTTGGGCAGGACGGGCTGCCCGGGTTTATTATGTACAGTCTCCCGTCATAATCCAGCTTTGGTATGTGAGTGTGGCCGTACAGCGCAACGTTGCAGCCGAGCTCCTCCGCCCGGTATGCAAGACGATCCGTGCCGGCATTAACGCCATAGAGGTGGCCGTGGCAGGCAAATATCTCTGCGCCGTCAAGGCTCAAGCGCAACTCCCGTTCACCGCCGAAATCGCAATTGCCGGCAACGGAGTATACCTGCGCCCCTTTGCTGCCGAACGCCTCTGCGTCCCGCGTGTTGTCCCCCAGATGTATCCAAGCGTCCACCCTGCCTGCCGCATCCAGCACGCGGCTCACCGCAAATGTGTCGCCGTGCGTATCGCTAACTACGCCTATTCGCATTGCTCCGCCCTCAGCTTTCCGCAGAGCGACTCCAGAGCGCGCTTCCTGTGGCTGACTCCGTTTTTCTCCTGCGCCGTAAGCTCGGCAAACGTCTTTTTATACGGAGCATAGTAAAACAACGGATCGTAGCCAAAGCCGTTCTCGCCCTTCTGCTCCCTGAGTATGCACCCGTCTACGCTGCCGCTCGCGGTCGTATCCGGCATGCCCTTTCTTATGAGCGCTACCACGGTGCAAAAATGCGCGGTGCGTTCCCCGTCCGATACATTTTTCAGCTCGCTGAGCAGCTTTGCGTTATTTGCCGCGTCGTCATGTCCTTCGGTTGCGTACCTTGCGCTATGCACACCGGGCGCACCGCATAGCGCATCTACCATCAAGCCGCTGTCATCCGAAAGCACCGCGTCGGCATCCGCTATTTTGAATACCTCTCTCGCCTTCTTCAGTGCGTTTCCCTCAAAGGTGTCCGCGTCCTCATCAACGTCTATGTCTATCCCCGCCTCGTCAAGCGAGAGTATTTCATCATAAAAGCCGCCAAGTATGGCCTTTATTTCAGCGATCTTATGTGCATTGTTTGATGCAATTATGAGCCTCATATACGCTTCTCCTTTGTGCTGCAAGCCGCAACAATACCGCTATTTTACCACAGCACGACCGTCTTTTCCATAGCTATCGCCATTCGTTTATATATGCGGGAGCAGACGCCGCGGCGGTATGCATGCTGTATTCTCTGCCTTCAACGGTAATATCCAGCCCGCCAACCTCTTCAAACTGGGCAGCGCAGAGGTACATGCAGTCCCTTGCCGCCTCCAGCATGCCCTCAGTTTCGCTGACAGCTTCAAATTCTCGGCTAAGATCAACGGTAGCTATGCCGTCTTTTATATAGGCGCTTATTAACTCAGTCCCCTCGGGGAAACAGTTTATAAGCCCGCCGGTCTTAGGCCCCGCTATCTCCTGCTGCACGGCAGAGGAAAACGACGGCTGGGTATCGGTATACCTGGTCACAGGTACATTCAGGCTTGCAGAGGCATTCGGAAAATAAAGCGTGAGCCGCTGGGCATTGCCGGACACCTGCACCGCCCCATCCTCAACG
Organism: Acutalibacteraceae bacterium; assembly: GCA_963640685.1. Taxonomy (GTDB): domain Bacteria; phylum Bacillota; class Clostridia; order Christensenellales; family CAG-138; genus SFEL01. The sequence continues at coordinate 10,957 of CAVIAA010000007.1, read as the reverse complement.
TTCAGCGCCGTGCTCTGCATTGGCTTTGATATGTCGCTCCCGTTTGGCAGGCTTTTCCTTTCCCTTCCCTCCAGCGTGATTTTTACCGAGTCTATCGCAGGAAATTCTGTAAGGGTGTTTACTATTGCAGTTACCATGACCTGCTCCTCTTTGTCGGTTTGGTTGCCCAAGCCGGAAAGATCGACCCGTGCTTCTCCATCGTCGTTTATTCTGAGGGTGTATTCCGTCCCCTCCGGAATAACTGTCTTAAGCCCCATCATTGCGGCGCTCCTGTCGTTTGCTTCGCCGGAAACAAGGTAGCCGAGCGCCGCCTTGCCTATGCCCTCCTCCCACGGTATGCTTTTCGTCACCGGCACCACGAGGCCGTCCTCCGTTGCATAATACAGCGTAGTACGGCGGTAGCCGCTCTCGCTCTGATAGTTCTTTTCGTCTATTTCCTCCGCCCCCCTGCGGCAGCCGCAGCATACCGACAGCAAGAGCGAAAGAACCAACAGCAAGGCTCGTTTCATAAACTCATTCCTCCGAAATATCTTAGTAAATGCTATTCGGGAATACCGCACAAAATAACGAAAAAGCGGCTTTACCTGCCGCTTTTAAATTTATTGCTTCTGTTGCATCGCCTTCACGCCGGAAGGCTCCGGCGTAACATATGCGGTTTTGTTGGTGGTATATATGACCATTCCGGGCTTCGCGCCGGAGGGCTTCTTTACAAACCTGCGCTCGGTATAATCGACCGGCACGTTTTCGCTTCCGCGTCCCTTGCTGTAATACGCCGCGAGCAGCGCACCCTGATAAAGCGTCTCCTTTGAGGGATTTTTCGAACGAATTATGACGTGAGAGCCGGGTATGTCCTTTGTGTGCAGCCATATATCATGCGGGGCGGCGAATTTAAGCGTCAGCGCGTCGTTCTGCCTGTTGTTTTTTCCAACGTATATCTCCGTACCGTCCGATGATACAAAGCACATCGGCTTCGATGGCGGCAGCTTTTGCCCTCTTTTGCCGTCCCTTTGGCGCTTTATATAGCCCTCCGCCGTCAGCTCGTCCGTAAGCTCCCTGAGCTCGCTTTCGCCGGTGCATTTATCGAGGTTGTCCATCTGCCCCTCGAGATACGCAAGCTCCTCCAGCGCCTTCTCCCGCTGCTGCGCGGCCATATCCCTTGCCGCCTTTGCCTTTTGGTATTTTTTATAGTACCGCTGAGCGTTATCGTTTACGGAATATCTCTCCTCAATCGGTATTATCACGGTATTCGGCGGGTCGTTGTAGTAATTCTGAACTGCTGCCTCGGAGCTGCCGGAGGTTATCCTGTATGCGTTTGCAATAAGCAGCTCACCGAACAGCTTCAGCCTCTCTATATCTCCCTCCGATGCTATCGCGTCGTTATACAACGCCAGCTTTTTTTCACAGCGGTCGATGTTGTTTTGAAGCAGCTTTCGTATGCTTGCCCCGTGACGGCGCATGCTCTGCAGCTTATCCGTTTCCGCATAAAAGCAATCCAGCGCCTCCGCCATTGACGGCATCGGGCGGTATTCGCCTTCAGCCGGTATAAACGGCAGCACGCCTAACGGCTCCCCTGCGTCGTTCAGCTCTATGCCGGGGGATATTTCCCCAGCCTTAAGGCCGGCATAGAAGGCGGCAAGGTATTCGCCGGGGCTTTTTCCGGCGCTTTGCAGCAGCTTTGCAGCCATCTTGGGCGAAAGGCCGAAAAATGCCGCCGAAAGGGCCTTATCGCCCCTCTCGCTGCCGGAAAGCACCGCATAGAAATCCTCCGCCGTCGCCTCGGTCGGGTCTTTTTTATCCTGCGCGGGCGGCATTTCATACCTCTGCCCGGGCAAAATCGTGCGCACATTTGACATTCCTATGCCTATGCGCTTTATTGCATCTACTATCGTGCCCTGCTCATTTACGAGTATTATGTTTGAGTATTTGCCCATTATCTCGGCAGAAAGGACGTAGGTAACGTTATCGCCGAGGTCGTTCTGCGTCTCGATGCCTATGTTTACTACTCTATCCAGCTTGGGCTGCTCAACATAGGCTATCCGCCCGCCGGTCAGCCGCTTTCGCAGCAGCATGCAAAACGCCGGCGCATCTATCGGGTTTTCTTTTTTCAAGCCCGTCAGCTGCATCCTGCAATGCTCCGGCGATGCACTTATAAGCAGCCTAAGGTTTTCCCCGCCGCAGCGAAGCAGCAGTACAAGCTCATCCTTTTCAGGCTGCTGAATTTTATCCACCCTGCCTCCGGCTATCCGCCGGCACTCTGCAGCGGAAGCCGCAAGGTTAAGTCCGTCCATTGCCATTTGTTCGTTCTTATCTCCTGTAATATATGCTTCAAATCAGCTCTACGGCGGAGCAGGAGACCTCATGCGCCGTCCTGTCCTGCGTCGTGCCGTCCTCAAGCTGCTTTTGATACCGTCTGCTCTGTATTCGCCCGCGTATATATACCCTGCTGCCCACCGGCAGCGCGCTCACCTCCCTCGCATTCTTGCCCCAGGCTATACAGGGCAGATAATCCGACTTGTTGAAGGAGCGGTTGCAGGCTATGAGCATGTCGCCTATTTCCCTTGAAAACGGGGTGGTTCGGAACACTGCCGGCTTGCAGAGGTAGCCGGTGAGCGACACCTCGTTCCTCGGCAGCTCATCCTCTGTCATAGACTCCGCGTCCTTTACAAACACCGTTACGAAAAGGTGAGTCCCCTGCTCGGTATGCCTGTTATAGGTGCGCAGCTGCCCCCATACCGCTATTCGCCCGCCCGCCTCGGGTATCAGCTGCAGGCTTTTGCCCGGAACGGTTATCGGGACGTGATCCATAGTTCCGCTGAGCCTCGGAACGAGCAGCTCCGCGGCGTAAAAGTCCTCTCCGTACAAGCTGTGGCTCAGCTCAGGCGCGCCGGATAGCGTGCCGCTCACAAAGACCGAATTTTCATCGTTGGATACTCTCATACTTACTCCTGACACTTATTTGATGTGCGTTGGCATAAGTATAGGTATTCAGTGAGTACCCCTGTTTATGCTTAAACTCTTCTTGCGCCGATAACTACATCGTCCAGCAGCGCCATTACCGTGAGCATGCCCTTACCCGCTCGAGGCTCTATGAGCACCGTTTCGGTGTTAATTACCGTTTCAGCGCCGTGGAACTGGCGGATCACTACGTCATACGGCTCCTTAACATACAGCGCTGCGGCTATTGCCGTGCCGTTTGAGCCGTTCTTTTTGAACTCAAAGGTCTTCAGTCCCTTTCCGTTGCGTCCCTGCAGCTCATAATCGAACACCAAGCTCCGCTTGGCATAGCCCCTGTCGGATATTGTGAGTATCTCTCCCTCGTCCGCTATCTGAGAAGCAAATATCACCCTGTCTCCCTCATCCAGCTTCATACACTTGACACCCGCCGCGCTCCTGCCCATTACCGGCACCGTCTCCGTTTCGAAGCGTATGCTCATTGCGCCGCGGCTTATCATTATTATGCTGCTCGCCAAGCTATCCTGCTTTTCCGCGGCAATAAGGCTGTCGCCGTCCTTTAAGGCTATTGCGGCGGTCTTTTTTGTTCTAAGGTCAAACTCGGAGCCGAGCGTTCGCTTTGCGCTGCCCTGCGCGGTACAGAGCACCAGCGTGTCCTGCGTCAGCTCGTCATACCAGGCAACTATTTCCTCATCCTTTTCCAGCTGAACGAGTGAGTTCAGGTTGGTTGCCTTTGCCGTAAGCCTCGCCTCCGGTATTTCATCTACGCCGAGTATCAGGCAGTTGCCGCGTGTCGTAAACAGCCTTATGCGCCTGTCCGTGCGGGTCTCCATAATAAACAGCGGCTTTTCTGCGGAAAGTACCTCCGGCGTAAACCCTCGCTTCGGCAGCCTGCGTATCTTGCCGCCATACAGCAGCGCTACGACGGCGTCATCAACGACTATCATATCCTCGCGGGAAACGACTATTTCCTCCTCACCCTCTATGAGTTTCGTTCGGCGCGGAACGGAATATTTTTCCTTTATTTCCAGCAGCTCGCTGCGTATTACCGCCTTCAGCTTATCCTCCGAGGCGAGTATGCTGCGGTATTCCTTAATCAGCCTGCCGACCTCCTTATATTCCTTTTCTATGGCTATACGTTCGAGGTTAGTGAGCCTTTGCAGCCTGAGGTCAAGTATCGCCTGCGCCTGTATATCGCTGAGCTCAAAGCGCTTTATGAGACTTTCCTTGGCCTCCTTTGGAGACTTTGAGGCGCGTATGAGGGCTATCACCTCGTCTATGTTGGCGATCGCCACCATTAGGCCCTCAAGTATATGCTCCCTGCGCTCTGCGGCATCGAGGTCGAACTTAGTGCGGCGGGTAACTACGTTTTCCTGATGCTTTATGTAATGGCGCAGCACATCTCTAAGACCCAGAGTCTGCGGCTTGCCGTCTGCAATGGCTACCATATTTACGCCAAAGGTGACCTGCAAATCGGAATATTTATATAAATATTGCAGTATCTTTTCGGCATCCGCGTCCTTTTTTATCTCAATTACTGCCCGCATGCCCATGCGGTCGGACTCGTCCCTTATTTCGCCTATGCCGGAAAACAGCGCCTTCTTCTCCTCGCTTATGTGAAGTATACCCTCCAGCGCTTTGGCCTTGTTTACCTGATACGGCATTTCGGTCACTACTATGAGCCTCTTGCCGTTCTTTTGCTCCTCGATTTCCGCCTTTGCGCGAACCGTCAGCTTTCCTCTGCCCGTTTCATATGCGGCTCGTATCTCGTCGGAGTTCAGAATATATCCGCCGGTCGGGAAATCCGGGCAGGGCATGACCTTCATCAGCTCATCCAGCGATACCTCGGGATCGTCCATATACATGACCGCTGCGTCTATCGCCTCGCCCATGTTGTGCGGAGGTATGTTGGTCGCAAGGCCAACGGCAATTCCGGAGGAGCCGTTTACCAGCAGGTTTGGGAAGCGCCCGGGCAAAAGATCCGGCTCCTTAAGCGTATCGTCAAAATTGAGGCTGAATTTCACCGTATCCTTTTCGAGATCCCGGAGCATTTCCATTGCGACCGGGGTCATGCGCGCCTCGGTATATCGCATTGCTGCGGCGGAATCGCCGTCTACGCTGCCGAAATTTCCGTGGCCGTCCACCATTGGCATCTGCATATTGAAATCCTGCGCCATGCGCACCATCGCGTCATATACCGAGGTGTCGCCGTGCGGGTGGTATTTGCCCAGGCAGTCGCCGACTATCCTTGCGCTTTTCCTGTGCGGCTTATCCGGCGTAAGGCCAAGCTCCAGCATTGTGTAAAGTATGCGCCGCTGAACCGGCTTCAACCCGTCCTCGATCCTCGGCAGCGCACGCTCCATTATCACGTACTCGGCGTACGGCAGCATGGAGTCGTGCATCACTGCCTCCATGCCCTTTGTGATTATAGTTTGACCATCAAAGGATATCTGTTCGTCTTTTTTTGCCATAGGTGCTTACCTTTCGGCGGCGGAGCGCGCCGTCATTTTTTCTTCGAAGGTATCCGTCTTGTTGAAGTTTGCAAATTCGCTTATGTACTCCCTTCTCGGGCCTACCTTGTCCCCCATAAGCAGCGTAACTATATGATCCACATCCGCCGCATCCTCAAGCTCTACCTGAACGAGCGACCTGTGCTCCGGGTTCATAGTCGTTTCCCAAAGCTGCTCCGGGTTCATTTCGCCAAGCCCCTTATATCTTTGCAAGGTATAGCCCTTCCCGGTGGCTCTGGTCATTTTTGCAAGCTCGGCATCCGAATAGGCATATTTTACTTCCTTGCCCTTTTGTATCTTATACAGCGGCGGGAGGCCGATATACACATGCCCGTCGGTTATGAGTTCCTTCATGTAGCGAAAGAAGAAGGTGAGCAGTATCGCTCTTATATGTGCGCCGTCCTGATCCGCATCAGAGAGTATTATTATCTTATCGTACTTGAGGCCGGTTATATCGAAGTCCTCGCCTATGCCGGTTCCGAGCGCGGTTATTATTGAGCGGAACTCCTCGTTTGCAATGACCTGATCCAGCCGCTTTTTTTCAACGTTGAGCGGCTTGCCGCGAAGCGGCAGTATGCCCTGAAATCGCCTGTCTCTGCCCTGCTTTGCGCTGCCGCCCGCGGAATCGCCCTCAACTATGAACAGCTCGTTTATCTTTGCGTTGCGTCCCGTGCAGCTCGACAGCTTGCCTACGAGCGGCGCGTTTTCCAGCTTGCTTTTTTCCCGCGCCATGGTCTTTGCGCGGCGGGTCGCCTCGCGCACCTTGGCCGCCTTTGCAGCCTTTTCGGCTATTTTATTCGCCGTTTCCGCGTTCTTCAGGTCGTCCATATACGGCGCAAGATTTTCGGTTATGACGTACTCAACCGCCGTCCTCGCCTCGGTATTTCCGAGCTTGGTCTTGGTTTGCCCTTCAAACTGCACTGTGTGCATCTTTAACGATATCACGGCAGCAAGCCCCTCGCGGAAATCCTCGCCGGAAAGAGACGGGTCCTTGTCCTTGAGCACGCCAACCTTGCGGCAGTAGTCGTTCATCACCTTTGTTAATGCGGCCTTGAAGCCGGTTTCGTGGGTGCCTCCCTCCGTCGTCGGTATGTTGTTCACATACGAAAACAGGCTTTCGGCATAGCCATCGTTATGCTGTATCGCTATTTCAACCGATATGCCGTCTTTTTTGCCGGAAATATATATAGGCTGGTCATACAGCGGCGTTTTATCGGCGTTAATGTACTTTACGAAGTCTACTATGCCGCCCTCGTAGCGGTATTCGACCTCCTTTTTGCCGCCGCGCTCCCGCTCATCCGTAAGCAAAAACGCCACGCCGCGGTTCAGGTAGGCAAGCTCCTTCAGCCGCTTTGATATTACGCCAAAGTTCATCTCAAGCGTTTCAAATACCCTTTTATCCGGCAGGAATGTCACCTTTGTTCCCTGCCGCCGAACGCGGCCTGCTTCCTCCAGCGGCGCCATAGGCCGGCCGGAGAGTATCCTGCCGTCCTCATCCTCATAGCTGCGGAAGGTCTGGCGATACAGTCTGCCGCCGGTACAGACCTCCACCTCAACGTACTCGCTGAGCGCGTTCACGACAGAAGCGCCGACACCGTGCAGCCCGCCGGAATAGCCATAGGATTCGTTGTCAAATTTTCCGCCCGCGTGAAGCTGGGTAAAGACCACCTCAACGCCGGACACGCCGAGCTTTTCGTGTATGCCGACCGGTATGCCGCGCCCGTTGTCCTCGACCGTTACGGAATTATCCCTGTGCAGCGTCACATGAACGGTATCTGCAAAGCCGTTTGCCGCCTCATCCACCGCATTGTCAACTATCTCCCAAAGCATATGGTGAAGGCCTCTTGCGCCGGTGCTGCCGATATACATGCCCGGGCGCATGCGCACCGCCTCAAGCCCCTCCATGACCTTAATATCACTTACATCGTACTGCTTTCCCATTGTCCCTCCGCTACAATATACGGTATAACTTCATACTCATATCCACATTATATTATAATACAGCTTCTCATTCTTGTACACCTTTTGAGCATACTGTGATATAATATATCGGCTATGGAAAACGAAAATAAAATTACAGCCTTGAGCCTCGCAAGTTCATACTGCGGTTACTACCTCGGCGCCGGCTACCTGTCAGGGCAGGAGCTTTGGCAGTTTTTCGGCGTGTACGGAAAAGCCGGCATATCCGGGCTGCTGCTTTCGGTCATATCCCTCGGTTTGCTGGGCACACTGCTCTTCAGGGTGACCAAGCTCTGCGGCAAGGCCGACTTTGAAAGCGTAGTAATACGCTTTGATCTGCCGATAGCAAAGGCCGTCTTCGCGTTTCTTGAAATATTCTTTACCTTTGCTGTGTTCATCGTTATGTCAGCCGGAGGCGGAGCGCTTTTTCAGCAGGTAATAGGTCTTCCCCGCTGGATAGGCAGCCTCCTGTTCTGCGCTGCGGTAACCGCCGCCGCATTTCGCGGGCTGGACGGCATGCTTCGCGCACTCTCCGCGCTGGTACCCGTCCTTACGACACTCACGCTTTTTGTTGCGCTGCTGGCAGCGATAAAAAATGGCGGCGCACCGATAGAGCTTTCACCCGCATCAAATACCAACCCGCTCCTGAGCGGCTGGCTCATATCCGCTCTAACGTATCTTTCATATAACTTTTTCGGCGCCGTATGCGTCTTTCCTCAGCTTGCGGGCAGGGCAACGGACAGCACGGTTAGTCGGGCAATGTGCATAAGCTGTGCCGTGCTCGGGGCGATAGCCTTTTCGGTATTTGCAGCGCTCGCCATGAACCCGGATTCGGTATCCGCGCAGCTTCCGATGCTCTCCGTTGCTGCGGGAATAAATCCTTATCTCGGCTATATCTGCTCCGTTCCGCTTTTCTTCGGCATGTTCGGCACCTCGCTTACGGCTATGGTTGCCGTTACCGCCTACGGCGACCAGCGTTCGGCGCTGTTCTCCCGCCGCCGCGGGGTCTGCATAGTGATTCTCGGCGCCTTATGCTGGCTCGGCAGCCTGTTCGGCTTCAGCCGGCTCATAAGCATACTCTACCCCGTTTGCGGCTACGTCGGGCTTGTCAGCATATTCCTCCTCATAGAGCATCGGCTGTACTTGGCGCGTAATACAAAGCAAAAGCCTTCGGACAAGTAATCCGAAGGCTTTTTTGTGAAAGAGCGCCGTAATGATGCGAAAACCTATGGAAAAACGCCAAAATGATAACCGCCAGCAGGATGTGCCTTTTCCTCTGGCGGTTCGTTTTCTCATTTCACGTATTCCTGCTCGATTGCCACGCCGCATTTGAATTCGACCACAATGCCGTCGTTCCTGACGTGTATCCTGTCGACAAGCATTTTCATGGTTGTGCCATCAACCGTGGTGAGCGTATCACTTTGCATCGTTTGCTCTATGAAGGTATCGAGCCACATCCTGACCTCGGCATATTTGGCTGCCGTTCCTTGCAGCTCATTGCGCTCTGCTTCCAGTTCCTTCATGCGCTCACTGTACTCTTTGACCCGTGATGCATATTCCACAGCCTCGATTTCCATCCGCTGCTTTACCTTATGCAGCGCGAGCGCGGCTTCTTGCAGTTGAATGGTTTCTTCATCGATCCTCTCCATTGCTGCTTTGTTCTCCGGTTCCAGTGCAAGCTCTGCACCGTTGTCCGGTAAAATAGGCCTGGAGATTTGACTCCCCCTACCCAGTAGGCGAAACGTCACGGAAAAGCTGCTCTTTCCGGAAAATCGTTGGGAACGGGTTTGTCCCATATATTCAGCCCTCAAAAGGGCGCTATTCTCAATTTCAAGATTACAGTAATGCACGGCCTCTCTCCGGTTCAGGGCCAGCTGTCCGGTGTGCGCCGCCATCGTCGTTTTGCCGGTGTCGCATTTGCCGATGACGACGGTGTTTTGTTCCTCCTCAATCCATTGCAGAGATTCGAGCTGCTCCACTTGCCATGCGATTCCCGGCTTCAGCCGCGACGAATCGAATTCCCTTTGCGGCAGCCGACTGGCATTCCTGAATCTCGTTGAGCGAGCATATCTTTACCCACAGGCAATACAGAATCGCCGCTTCCACTTGCCCGACAGAATACGTTTTTTGCCAGCGAAACGATCTTCCTCATTTGAACATTGGCATACCGCTTGTTCTGCTCCCGGAGCATGGATATACGGACCCGATCGTACTGTTTGACCCGCGAACGCGGCAGCTCATATTTGCTCCAGCCGTAAATCACGGCATTTTTGTCGGACACAGCGCGAATTGCCACTTCGGCATCCTCGGTCTGGACCTTTTCAAGGTGCTTGGATTCCTCACGAAACAACTCCCGCGGGGCTTTTCGCGTGTGTTCATGGATGGTGCCGTTGCACTCTCGATCCAACCACTCCAATGCCGCGCTGTTGAGGGAATCAATGCCGGTGTATAACCTATCACCACCTTTCATATATGGCAACAGCCACGGTTTCCCGTGGCTGTGGGCTCTTCTGATGTTCAGATTGTCTTTCGGATATAGTAAGTTGACCGTCCGCCGCCGCGCTTTTCGATTTCACCGCTGGCGCAGAGCGCTCTCAAATGGCGTTCCACCGACGTGGCGCTCATGGACGTGACAAGCCCTGCAATCTCGGCTTTCGTAAACCTGCCGATTCTGGTTTTTACAGCGTTTCGAACGGTTTCGAGTGGAGAATCAGAGACAAGTTCCATGCGTTCCTCAAAATCACGGTATGCCGCGATGATCGTTCCGAGCAGGTATTTGATAAATGCGGTTGGATCATCCTTGCCCTCGTGCCAGCCGGTCTGTGAGGCTTCCAGCGCGTCATAATAGTTTTCCTTCGTCCGGGCGATTTTGGCTTCCAGCGAGATATACTTGCCGATCTCATATCCACTGCGGTAGAGCAGCAACGTTGTCAGCAGACGCGACATCCTGCCGTTTCCGTCGATAAACGGATGGATACAAAGGAAATCGTGGATAAAGCACGGGATGATCAGCAGCGGGTCCACATTGCCTTCACCGATAGCGAAGTTGTATGCATCACACAGCTCCCGCATAGCCTCCGGCGTTTCATACGGCGCCAGAGGGGTAAAAAGTGCATAAGTCTTTCCGTCCGGCGTCGTTGCGCTGATATAGTTCTGGACGTTTTTGAATGAACCGCCAAATGCGCTGTCCGTGTGGCTGAACATGATCTTATGAAGCTGGAGAATACAGTTTGGCGTCAGTGGAATGTATTCGAAATTCTCATGCACCGTATTCAGCGCATCGCGGTACCCGGCAATTTCCTTCTCTTCACGTGTACGCGGCGTCGTTTTCTCGCTCATGAGCTGTCGCAGGCGCGTGTCCGTAGTACGAATGCCCTCGATCTCATTGGATGACTCCGTACTCTGAATCTTCGCGATCTCGATCAGCTTCTCAACATCGGAAGGTCTTTGCCGCAGATAAAGTGCCTGCTTTCCCTTCTGTTCATGGATCTGAGAAAGGTAACCGACGATCTCATTATCCCACGCCTTCTCTTTCA
>CAVIAA010000006.1:0-74939 GCA_963640685.1 Acutalibacteraceae bacterium | reverse complement strand
AACAGCGGCTACACCGTAACCAAGAGCGGCGATACCGGCACCATTAAGGCAGGAGAAACCGCAATAGCCGCCTTTAACAACCACAAGGAGGGCGGCGGCAGCAGCCACCACTATTACCCCAATCCCACACCCATACCCCCGATAATCGTAAATCCCCCCAAAACCGGCGACATGACGATCTTCCAGAGCATACTGGCGTTTCTGGGGATTATCTAAATAACAAATAGAAGCAAAAAAGGGGCGCAACCGCGTCCCTTTTGCTGTATCTTGTGTTGCGCGATTAATAAAAAACTGGTAAAATTCACTGAGTGTGATGTGTGAATTATAAATTTGAAATAAAGGAGAATGACCATGAACATCAGCAAAACGAAAAACGGCTCTGCGCTTACGCTGGCGATAGAGGGGCGAATAGACACGACGACTGCACCGCAGCTTGAGGCGGAGCTTAAGGCGGATATGCCCGGCGTTACAGAGCTGTATCTGGATTTTACCGGCGTTGAGTATGCTTCCTCGGCCGGGCTCCGCGTGCTGCTTTCCGCGCAAAAGGTAATGAACCGTCAGGGAAAAATGATCCTTCGCGGCGTAAACGAGTCTGTCATGGATGTTTTTGACGTGACCGGCTTTGTGGATATACTTACGATAGAGCGGGTGTGAGCCGCTTTGGTCTCTGCCGTCTGAGCAGCGCATCGGACGGCTTCACGCGGCAAATGTTCCGCAGGCTGTGGATCCCTGCAATGTTCTCATCGCTCGGCTGGGCGCTTAGCGATATGGCGGATGCAGTTGTGGTCGGTCAGCGCCTTGGAACTGTCGGCCTCGCTGCAATAGGGCTGATACTGCCGGTGTATATGATAAACTGCATGGTGGCGCACGGCCTTGGGCTGGGCGGCTCTGTTCGCTATTCCCGCCTGCTTGCGCAGGGCAGGGCGGCCGACGCAGTGGATAGCTTCAACGGCGTGCTGCTGCTTGCGCTCATTCTTAGCGCGGCAACTGCGGTGCTGGGCAGCGTGTTCATGCAGCCGCTGCTTGCGCTCCTGGGAACGCGGCCGGAGGACGGTGCGCTGTATACCGCAACGCGGGCATATCTTCAGATACTCGTTGCGTCAACGCCGCTGTTTTATCTGTCAAATATTTTCAACTACTACCTGCGAAACGATAGCAGCGAGCGCAGGGCAGGCATCGGCTCTGTGGTCGGCAATCTTTGCGATATCGCTCTGAATATTTTCCTCGTGCTTGGGCTGAACATGGGTACGCGGGGCGCTGCGCTCTCAACGGCCCTTGGTCAGATAATAACTATATGCGTATACCTGCCGGGCTTCTTTGGCTCCGGGCATACGCTGCGCTTTGCCCGCTGTAAGGCCGGGCAACTGGGCTCTGCCACGGCGGCGCTGCGTTCCGGCCTTGCGACATCTGTTCAGTACCTGTATCAGATGGTATTTTTCCTCATCTGCAACAATCTGCTCATACGCCTGGGCGGCGAGTCTGCTGTCGCGGTGTTTGATGTTATACAGAACACATCATACCTGCTGCTGTACCTTTTTGAGGGCACGGGCCGCGCAATGCAGCCTATTTTGTCGACCTATCAGGGCGAGCACAACAGGCAGGGCAAAAAAAGCGTTGCTCTGCTGGGCTTTTTAAGTGGTCTCTGCGCGGGCGGTGTGCTTATAGCGCTCGTGGAGCTTTGGCCAAGGGGGCTTTGCCTGCTCTTTGGCGTTGCGGGCTCCTCGTCCGAGGGCTTGGCGGCGCATGCCCTGCGGCTGTACGGTGCTGCGGCGCTCTTTGCTGGTATCAATATACTGCTCTGCAGCTACTATCAGGCCTGCGAAAACGAAAAGCCGTCGTTCCTGCTGGAAACGCTGCGCGGTGCAGTGCTGCTGATACCCCTGACTTTTCTGTGCTACGGCTTTGGCCTCAGCTATTTCTGGCTGCTGTTTTTGCTGACGGAGGCGGGGGCGCTGCTTGTGTTCCTGCTGCTGCGTGCAGCCGGCATGTTCCGCAGCGTTGAGCTGCCGGAGGAGCGAATTTTCCAGCGTCTGATACCGAGCAGCGCCGTGAACGTTGTCGATGTCAGCCGGGAGCTGGAGACGTTCTGCGAGGAATGGGATGCCGATGCAAAGCAGCAAATGCTCGCTACGATGACGGTCGAGGAGATCGGCATGGCGATACTTCAGCACGGCTTTCACGGAAGAACGGACGGCTATATACAGCTGACGGCGATAATGGAGCAGAGCGGTCTGCTTGAGCTGCACTTGCGCGATGATGCAACGGTGTTCGATCCATTTGCTATGGATACAAAAAAAGCAAGCGTAGATGGCGACTTTGATATGGACAGCATGGGCGTGCTGGTCATAAAAAAGCGCGCAAAGGAGTTTTCCTACAGGCGCTATCAGGGCTTCAATACTCTAATAATAAAAATTTAACAAGCTGGTGATACAACAAATGAAGGTCGTATACTTCGGGAGCGATGTGTTCATTTCCTGCTTTGAGTATTTTGTACAGAAGCATGAGGTGTTGGCGCTCTATACATACCACAACGACGAGGACTACTTTACCGAGTTTGAAATAGTCAATAGGGCGAGGGAGCTCGGCATACCGGTGCACTACGAGAGCATAACCGAGGAGGATATACTGCGCTTCTTCAGGGAAGAGGAGTGCGGGCTGCTCTTTTCTGCGGAGTATGACAGGCTGCTCAAGCTGCCCGAAAACCTGCCGGAGTTCCGCGGAATAAATGCACACAGCTCTCTGCTGCCGCAGGGGCGGAGCTACTACCCGATCGAGGCGGCGATGGAGCGGGGGCTGGCGCGCTCCGGCGTTACGATGCACAAGCTTGCGCCGCGGCTGGATCAGGGGGATATAATCGCTCAGCGGGCTGTTGATATCCTTCCCGGGATGGACAGCATAGACGTATATCTTTACTGTGCGGCATATGCGCGGGAGATGCTCAAGGATATCATGAGCGACCTTGAGGGCTGCTGGAGCAGGGCTAAGGCGCAGGGAGAGAAGCAGCAATACTGGCACCGCCCCGCAGATGAGCTGCTGACGCTGCGGCACGATATGAGACGTGAGGAAGCGCTGGATATGTTCCGAAGGTACAACAGCATGACGCAGGTCTCGGTAAACGGCGAGTGGTTTTATGTGAACGGTATGGCGGCGGGGGTAGGGCCGCTCGGCGAGGAAGCGCGCTTTCTTGCCCAAAACAGGCTGCTATACCGCTTAAAGGACGGACACCTGCGGCTGCAGGTTCAAAAAAAGGAGGTCAGGATATGAGCAAAACGAAAAAGAGGCACCTTCAGGCAAAGCTGCTGCTTGGTCTTGTCATAATGGCGGCGGTGCTGCTCGCGGCGCTGACCCCCGCAATAGCCGAGCTGTACAGGCTGAGGATGGAGGACTACTATTCAAAGCTTGCTTTTTCGCAGGCGTCTATTGCCGCGGAATATATTGACGGTGACCGCGTTGAAAAATACTATCAGACAGGTGAAAAGGACGACTATTACGAGGCCATTCGCCAATATCTGAAAACGGTGAAGGAAAAGGTGGAGCTGAAGTACTTCTATATCGTCGTTCCGGAGGATGACGTAATGGTCTACATCTGGGATGTCGGCGCGGAAGGCGACGAGGGCGTTTGCGACCTAGGCGATTCCGATGCATACTATGGCGGCGGCAATGAGATTATGCACAAGGCCTTTGACGCTGATGCGGAGCAGACCATACTTATTACCGACAACGAAGAGTATGGCTACCTTGCCTCTGCATATGTGCCGATAATGGACAGCAGCAATACGCCGGTCGCGCTTGCGAGCGTTGATATATCCATGGACATGATAAACAAGCAGATACGCATGTTCCTTGCGCTGACGCTCTGCATTACCCTGATAGTGCTGGCGATTTCGATATTTGCGTATTACTTCTACATCCGCAAAATACTGATCTCCCCGCTCAAAACGCTGCACAGCGCGGCTATGGGTCTCGTTGAAAGCAATATGGAATCGCTCAAGGGCTTTAACATTACCGTTGACACCGGCGACGAGGTTCAGGAGCTTGCGGATTCCTTTAAGTACATGGTCGGCGAGCTGAATGAGTACATTTGCGACCTTAGCCGCGTTACGGCGGAAAAGGAGCGCATCGGCGCCGAGCTGGATGTTGCGCGGCATATTCAGGCCTCCATGCTGCCCTGCATCTTCCCGCCATTCCCGGACCGGCACGAGTTTGATATACACGCCTCAATGACCCCCGCAAAGGAGGTCGGCGGCGATTTCTACGATTTCTTCCTTGTGGATGACGATCACCTCGCCTTGGTGATGGCTGATGTATCCGGCAAGGGAGTTCCTGCGGCGCTGTTTATGATGATATCCAAAACGCTCATAAAATCCGCCGCTCAGAGCGGCCTTTCGCCAAAGGCAGCGCTGGAAAAGGTAAACAGCCAGCTTTGCGAAAACAACGATGCTGAAATGTTCGTTACCGTTTGGCTCGGCATTCTGGAAATATCCACCGGCAGGCTGAAGTGCGCAAACGCCGGCCATGAGTATCCCGTGATAATGCGCAAGGGCGGCGAGTTTGAGCTGGTAAAGGATAAGCACGGCTTCGTGCTCGCCGGAATGCCAAGCTCGCGCTACCGCGAGTATGAGCTTCAGCTTGATCGTGGCGACAGGCTCTTCGTATATACCGACGGCGTGCCGGAGGCAACAAACGCCGAAAACGAGCTCTTTGGAACCGACAGGATGCTCGATGCGCTCAACAGCGACAGGGAGGCTCCCTGCAGCCAGATCCTGCCGCGCGTTCATCAGCGTATGAGCGAATTTGTTGGGCAGGCGGATCAGTTTGACGATATAACCATGCTTTGCATCGAGATGAACGATATATCAGAGGATATGAAAAAGATCAGCGTTACTCCTTACCTGAGCGAGCTTCCGGCCGCAATAGACTTCTTTGAGGAGCAGCTTTCCGCAGCAAACGTTGCGCCAAAGTTCGTTGCTCAGGTCGATATGGCCGTGGACGAGATATTCTCCAACATCGCCCATTACAGCGGAGCGACACTTGCAACGCTCGGCTGCCGTGTGTCCGATGGGGAGATTGTTCTGCGGTTTTCGGATAACGGCAGGCCATACGACCCGACCGAAAAGCCGGATCCCGACACCACCCTTTCCGCAGAGGAGCGGGAGATCGGC
The DNA here is from genome assembly GCA_963640685.1 of Acutalibacteraceae bacterium. Taxonomy (GTDB): domain Bacteria; phylum Bacillota; class Clostridia; order Christensenellales; family CAG-138; genus SFEL01. Next base: position 69,777 of record CAVIAA010000006.1, on the reverse strand, counting down.
GGACTCGGTATATTCATGGTCAAAAAGACGATGGACGAGATGCGCTATGAGTATTCCGATGGGCTGAATATCCTCACCCTCGTAAAGCGCATGTAGCCGCTGCCGCAAAAACTTGAAAACCCCTATTGAAACTCAAGAAAGAATGTGTTACAATACCGTTGCACGAAAAGTGTATCTTTGTGTGTAAAGTTTTTCTGGGAAGGGGTTGACTGCTGAATGAACGCTTGTGCCATAATCTCTAGGCAGGCAGGCAGGCAGGCAGGCGCATAGCTCTGCTCTTTTGGCGACCCTTCAAATAGATCCGTTTAATACCGTTATGGGATAACCATAGCGGTTTTTTGTTGTCTTGTTTTTAAGTGTTTAAAATGAAAAATCAATTGGGAGGAATAGACGAATGAGAAACAGATTTCTTGCAGTCATGTTTGCGCTCGTAATGACACTCATGCTGGTGCCGACCGTGGCGATGGCGGAGGATGCCGATCCCACCAGCGGATTTTGCGGTGGTGATACGACCGCGGAAAAGAATAGTACAATTAGTGATAGTGTAAATGTTTATGGAGTGGATACACTGTTTTCAATCGACATCTACGAAAATGTGAAATGGCGACTGGATAAAAACGAAAATGCTGGAGACACGTATACACTCACGCTGACTGGTTCCGCTATAATGGCAGATTATAGAAAGGGAAGTGTACGTCCGTGGGATGATTATGCCTCAAAAATTACAAAACTGGTCGTAGAAAGCGGTGTCACTTCTGTCGGAAGCCGAACCTGCTATGGTTTCACTAATCTAACAGAGATTTCTTTAGCAGACACAGTGACAGATATTGGTGATTTTAGCTTCAGTGGTTGTGAAAAACTGACTTCAATTGACTTGAGCAATGTAACCAGTATCCGCGCTAGTGCGGTGAGAGACAATCCATCGCTTTCGGATATTAAGCTTTCTTCCAGTCTTGAGATAATTGGAGATCAAGCATTCCGTGGTTCCGGGGCGGATAATTCCACGATTTTGATTCCTGAAAGCGTGACAGAAATCGGCTATAATGCGTTTGCTGAAACAAAATTTACAAACGTACTGAATCTCCCTAACGTGACAAAGGTTGGTGCATATGCTTTTTCTAACTCTAAATTTGCGGCTGTTGTGCTGACAAATGCTGGTCTTGAAATTACTACTGGAAAAGAAGAATCAAGTGGGAATAAAAAAGACAATGGTGTGTTTTCCAACGTTGAAAATGCAGTATTTTACACATCCGTTCCAGAAGTAATGAATAAGCTGTATGACGGAAATCGGTATAATAACAAAGGGATTATTGCATGTACCAACGGCGGCACATTTTCATCTGATACAGAATTTAGTGGATATAAACTTGCTGTGCCCCAAAAGAATGGATATGTTTTTGGTGGCTGGTTCAGCGATAAAGAGCTGACCAAAACGGAAGGATTAACTAAAAGTGAAGACGGAGCTTATACCGGGGAACCGACTACAGAAATCGAGAAAGATGGTCGGCGTTACTACGCAAAGTGGAAAAATGCCGATGTCAAGTTCCTGCCCGGCGATGGCAGCGGCGTGATGTCCGGTGCGAACCTTGACAACGAAAATACGCTGACCTTCCCTGAATGCGACTTTACTGCGCCTGCCGACAAAGAGTTTGCAGGGTGGAAGATAACCAAACCGGAAGGTGATGACACTCTGTATCGGTCCGAAGAAACAAAGACATTTACGTTCGCACGACAAGAACAAGGCGGAGGTGGCGTTCCGGCGACGGATAATAAGGTAATCGTTACCGCACAATGGAAGGAGAAGCCGCAGCAGCCCATCCCTGATCCGGTAAATCCTGACCCAATCAACCCGGTCACCCCGACCCCTACAACGGCGGAAGCTCCGGCTCCGGCAACACCTACTCATGGTACACTTACCCGACCCCGACGCCGACGCCGTTTCCCGTTCCGGTTGCGGTCGTTCTGCCCAAGACCGGCGACATGACGATCTGGCAGAGCATACTGAGCTTCTTCGGGCTCATCTAAGCAAACTAGAAGGCAATAATAAAAGGGACGCAGATAGATTCTGCGTCCCTTTGCGTTGTCGGCTTAGCCGCCGAGGTAGGCCTTTTTAACGGCGCTGTTGTGAAGCAGCTCATCCGCGTCTGCGCTGAGAACGACCCTGCCGGTCTCCAGCACATAGCCCCTGTTGGCGATAGAAAGCGCCATCTGAGCGTTCTGCTCAACCAGCAGTATCGTAACGCCGGATTGGTTAAGCTCCTTGATAATGTCGAATATCTGGTCAACAAGTATCGGTGAAAGACCCATGGAGGGCTCGTCCAGCATCATCAGCTTTGGGCGGGACATGAGCGCCCTGCCCATTGCAAGCATCTGCTGCTCGCCGCCGGAGAGGGTTCCTGCAACCTGCTTGCGCCGCTCCTTAAGGCGGGGGAAGCGCTCGTAAACGTGCTCGATCGCGGCCGCAACGGTGTCGTTTGGCTGCGTAAAAGCGCCCATTTCAAGGTTTTCCTCAACGCTCATTCTGGCAAACACCCTGCGTCCCTCCGGAACGTGTGCGATGCCCATTTCAACGATCTTGTGCGGCGGAACGGACTTAAGGTTCTTGTCCTGAAAGGAAACGCTGCCGGTCTTGGTGTGAAGCAGGCCGGATATCGTCTTCAGTATGGTGGATTTTCCCGCGCCGTTTGCGCCGATAAGGGTAACTATTTCGCCTTCGTTTACCTGAAAGCTGACGTCTTTTATGGCGTGTATCGCGCCGTAGTATACGTTGATGTCGTCTACCTTAAGCATTCGCTGTCTCCTTTCCGCGCCCGAGATACGCCTCGATGACCAGCGGGTTGGCCTTTATCTCGTCTGGCGTGCCCTTGGCGATTATTTTGCCGTAGTTCAGGACTGCTATGCCCTCGCATATGCCCATAACGAGGTTCATGTCGTGCTCAATGAGCAGTATTGCAAGGTGGAAGGTATCGCGTATTTTCTTGATGTTCTGCATAAGCTCCGCCGTTTCGGAGGGGTTCATGCCCGCCGCCGGTTCGTCCAGCAGCAGCACCTTCGGGCTGGTCGCCAGTGCGCGAACTATCTCAAGCCTGCGCTGTGCACCGTATGGCAGCGAGCCGGACTCCCAGGATGCCATGTGCTGCATATCGAATATTGAAAGCAGTTCCATAGCGGTCTCGTGTGCCTTTTTTTCGGCAGACCAGTAGGAGGGCAGCCGCAGTACGCTTGCGGCAATGGAGGAATGACAGGCGTTGTGCAGGCCGATCTTTACGTTGTCCTCAACCGAAAGCTGGGAGAACAGGCGTATATTCTGGAACGTGCGCGCAATGCCGAGCTGGTTCAGCTGCCATGTTTTTTTGCCGCGCGTGTCTATGCCGTCAATAAGTATGACGCCGCGCGTGGGCTGGTATACGTTGGTCAGCAGGTTGAATACCGTGGTTTTGCCTGCTCCGTTTGGTCCGATGAGGCCGGATATCTCGCTTCGTCCCAGCATTATGCTGAAATCCTCAACGGCGTGCAGACCGCCGAAATCAACGCCGAGGCGGTGTACTTCGAGTATCGTCTTTGCTGAAAGGTCTCTTTCGGGGATTATGGAATGACTTGGAACCGGAACCATTCTGTCCATTATTTGTCACCTGCCTTTTTCTTGCCGCCGTTTTTCTTGAAGAGCTTGCCCATGCGGGCTTTGTCAATGAGCCCGGTCAGGGAGAAGTCGTACCGCCCCATAAGTCCGGAAGGCTTGAATATCATTACCACTATGAGCAGCAACGAGTACACAATCATCCGGTAGTCAGAGAATGCGCGGAGAACGAGCTCCGGAACGGCGGTCAGCACCGTTGCGGAAACGACCGAGCCTATCATGGAGCCCATGCCGCCGAGAACCACCATAACGAGTATCTCGATGGACTTCATGAAGCCAAAGCTGGAGGGGTTGAGTATGCCGAGGTAGCTTGCATACAGCGCACCGGCAACGCCCGCGAATATCGCGGATATGGTGAAGCCGAGCGCCTTATAGTAAGTAAGGTTGATACCTACCGAGTCGGCTGCGATCTCGTTTTCGCGTATTGCAAGTATCGCCCTGCCGTGCTTGGATTTCATAAAGGTATGAATAAGGAAGCACACTATGCCGACGGTGAGAAAGCAGTTAAAGAAGTCGGTATATTTGGGTATGTTCTTGAGGCTTGCCGCGCCGTAGGTAAAGTCAAACCCAAGCACGCTGTCTATGTTGAGCAGCACGACGCGGATTATTTCGCCGAAGCCCAGCGTGATTATCGCAAGATAGTCGCCCTTAAGCCGCAGCGCCGGAATACCTATGAGAATGCCGAATATGCCGGCAACTATGCCGCCGAGAATTATGCCGAGCGGGAAGGCCAGAAACTCAGGCCAGCTCGGTACCGCACGGAGAAACAGTGCGGAGGCATAGGCGCCAACGGCCATGAACCCCGCATGGCCAAGCGGAAGCTGGCCAAGGTAGCCGGTCGCAACGTTCAGCGAAATGGCGAGAATTATGTTGATGCCGCAGAGGACTATGACCTTTGCATAGTAGTTGGGCACTCTTCCGCTGGAAACGAGGGCGTTCACGCCGAAGAGGAACGCCGCGAAGAGCAACGTGTTTATCGCGTAGCGGGCAGGCATAGAGAGGGGCTTTTTGTTCTTGTCCATTGCTTATTCCTCCTTATACCTTTTCCTGTATCTCGTGACCCATTATGCCGGTGGGCTTTACCAGCAGCACCACGATGAGTATTGCAAAAACTATGCCGTCCTTCCAAACGGAAAGACCGGCGGCGGAAACCAGCGCCTCGGCAAGACCTATCGCAAGTCCGCCTATCATAGCGCCAGGTATTGAGCCTATGCCGCCGAGAACTGCCGCAACGAAAGCCTTAAGCCCGAGCATGGAGCCCATCGTAGGTGTAGCCTGCGGGTACGCTGCGCAGTACAGCACGGAGGCTATGCCTGCGAGGGCGCTGCCGAGGGCAAAGGTAAAGGATATCGTGTGGTTTACGTTTATGCCCATGAGCTGCGCAGCACCGGTATCCTCGGAAACCGCGCGCATCGCCTTACCCATCTTGGATTTATTTACCAGCAGCGTCAATGCAGTCATGGATACAGCGGTGACTATCAGCGTTATTATGGCCGTCCAGGATATTTCGATATCGCCAAAGGATATTGTGGATGTCGGCAGAAAGCTCGGCATGGACTTTGCGCCTGCGCCGAATATCAGCTGGGCAAGGTTTTCAAGCAGGTAAGATACGCCTATTGCGGTTATCAGCAGGGAAAGACGGGGGCTCTGCCGCAGCGGGGCGTAGGCCACCTTCTCAATGGAAACGCCGAGCAGGATACAGACCACTATTGCCGCAAATATCGCAAGCACGGGGCTTGCGGCAAAGCCGCAGAGGCAGAACCAGGCGGCGTATGCGCCGACCATTATTATGTCGCCGTGCGCAAAATTCAGCAGCATGATTATTCCGTACACCATGCTGTAGCCGAGAGCTACCAGCGCGTATATCGAGCCTGACTGAAGGCCGTTCACGACCTGCCTTAGTATCAGGGAAAGTGTACTCATCAGATTCCTCCAAATTGCGCCCTGCCCGGTCTTCCCGGGTCAGGGCGTATTCATCGTTTAAGTGTTTTGCTTTATTGAGCTTGTGCTGTGCTGTCTTTAGAAGGTCTCCTTGTATACGGCCTCGCCGTTTACGATGGTCATGATGACGGCGCTCTTGATGGGGTTGTTGCTCTCATCGAAGGTGTAGCCGGCTTCGCTGGTGATGCCTACTACGTTGGGGCCCTCGGTCCTGATGGCGTCGATGACGGCCTGCTTGTATTCATCGCTTGCGGGGGCTGCGCCGGTCTCCTCGGCCTTTGTGAGCGCTGCGCACATTACCATGGCGGCGTCGTAGGCGTTGGCGGCAAACATGTTGAGAGTGTCGGTGCCGTATGCTGCGGTGTAGGCTTCCTCAAAGGCCTTTACGGCGTCGGTGGAGCCGGGTGCATAGGCGGAGCAGTAGAAGGTGCCTTCAAGCTCCTCGGCGGAGGCGTACTTTACAACGCCGTCCCAGCCGTCGCCGCCCAGGAAGGGAACGGTGATGCCGAGCGCACGAGCCTGCTTGATGATCATGCCATCGTCCTCATAGTAGTTGGGGCAGAAGATGAACTCGGGGTCAGCGGCCTTGATGTTGGTCAGCTGTGCATTGAAGTCCTTGTCGCCCTTGGCGTAGCCCTCTTCGGCTACGATGGTCATGCCAAGCTCTGCGCACTTTGCCTTAAAAGCATCTGCAAGGCCTGCGGCGTAGTCGTTGCCGGTCTGAACCAGCACGGCAGCCTTGGTGTAGCCCAGCTTTTCCTTGGCGTATTCAGCCATCTTTTCGCCCTGGAAGGGATCGATGAAGCAGGTGCGGAATACGTTGGAGTATACAGAGCCGTCATCGGGGTTGACGGTAACTGCCGCAGCGGTCGCGGAGGCGGTGATCATTGGCATATTCACTGCGTTTGCCTCGCCGGCAACGGCAATGGTGTTAGAGGTGATAACATCGCCGATGAGAGCGGTGATACCCTCGTCTACCTCGCGGTTGAATGCATTGATGGCCTCGGCGTCATCGCCCTTGTTGTCGTAGGAGATGAGCTCGATCTGCTTGCCGTTGATGCCGCCCTCGGCGTTCACCTTGTCAAAATAGAGTGTCGCGCCGTTCTTCACGGCGAGGCCGTAAACTGCGAGGTCACCGGTATACGGCCCAAGCAGGCCAACCTTGATGGTATCACCAGAGGAAGCAGAGGAGGCAGAGGAGCTGCCTTCGCTGGCGGGTGCTGAGCAGCCCGCAAAGCACATGACTGCCATTACGACGGCCAATACGGTACAAAATAGTTTCTTCATGGTTTGGATCCTCCAATAAAAATAAATTTTTTAAATAAAAACGGCGGTCCGCTCTGCGGCCCGCCGTTATTTAACAAATTCAGCTATGTTAAATCCGGTATTGCCAACAAAGCGTTCGTATTCATGGTAATAAGGTATACGCCTATAATAATGGAAAGGCATATAAGAAGAACGCCCAGCAGTATGCTGAGCGCGCTAATAACCAGTACGGAGAAGGCAGCCGCGGATGCAGTGAAACAGGCCGCAGTATTAACCGTGGCTTTAGGTGCATTGGTCTGTGCAGTCCTGAACATCATCGGCGTCTCCTTTCGCTTCGTTCGTTTTACGATGGGGCAATTTTAGCACTATATATTTTCCGTGTCAATAGCAATAATATATTTTTCTGAGAAAATTTTATGCTATTAAATTAACAAAACCTGCCTGCGCTGAAAAAAAGCTTGCCATAACTATTGCCATAGAATACAAGTTATTGTATAATTTCCATATAAGGGAAACCATATATATTATATGCGGAGTGGATACTATGAATAAAACTCATGTAACGATAAATGTCGCGGGGCAGGACATGCGCCTCTCATCCGATGAGAATGAGGAATATGTACGCAAAATAGCGGGCTATGTCAACGAGAAGGTGGAGGAGATACAGCATTCCTACCCGAGCCTGAGCACCGCGAACTGTCTCATAATGGCTGCGCTGAACCTTTCCGATGAGCTGCATAAGCTAAGGGAGGACTATGACGCGCTGGATTCACGCATATCTGAGCTGAGGGAGATGCCGAGGCAGCAGTCCCCGGTAAAGCGCCCCTTTGAGAGCAAGGCTACGGCGGGTGTAAAGTAATACGTCATGCAGGTGAATGTGCGGCTTGGGGCTTGTCCTGAGCCGCTTTTTTGAGGGCGGAGGGCAGAGATAAATGATGCAGCTTCTTTCCCCGGCGGGCAGCCGGGAGGCGCTTGCAGCGGCGGTTCAAAACGGCGCGGATGCGGTATATTTCGGCGGCGGCTCCTTCAATGCGCGGAGGTTCGCCGCGAATTTTGACGATGACGATATGCAGCGGGCGATAGACTACTGCCACGAGCGCGGCGTAAGGGTAAACATTACTCTCAATACGCTCATACTGGACAGGGAAATGCCATCCGCGGTGAAATACGCTGAATTTTTATGCAAGGCCGGTGCGGACTGTGCAATAGTGCAGGACATGGGTCTTGTCAGCCTTATAAAAAAATATGTACCCGAGCTGCCGCTGCATGCAAGCACCCAGATGGGCATACACACCCTCGATGGGGTGCGGCTTGCAGAAGAGCTCGGCATGAAGCAGGTCGTTCTCTCGCGTGAGGTGCCGCTCAGCGAAATAGAGTATATACACGGCAACAGCAGTGTGGCGCTGGAGGCGTTTGCGCACGGTGCACTGTGCATGAGCTTTTCCGGCGGCTGCCTGCTTTCCTCAATGGCGGGCGAGCGCAGCGGGAATCGCGGCACCTGTGCCCAGCCCTGCAGAAAGCGCATGGGGCTGGATAAGGCGCCGGAGAGGGAGGAATACTGCCTGAGCCTCGGCGACCTGTGCATGATAGAGCACTTAGGTGAAATGGAACGGGTCGGTATAAGCTGCATAAAGCTGGAGGGACGCATGAAGCGGGCGGAGTATGTCGCAGTCGTAACGGCGGCATACAGGGCGGCGTTGGACGGGGCGAATGAAAAGGAAATAGCCCTGCACAAGCGCCGCATGCTGGATATGTTTGACAGAGGCGGCGGCAGCACCGGCTATTTTTACGGCGACAATGCAAAAACCGGCTGTGTCGCGGTGAGCGACAGGTCAAAGCCGCTTATCGATGAAGCCACAAGGAGCTTTTCCGGCGAGAGGAGAAAGCAAGGCGTTAATATTGAGCTCGTCATGCATACCGGCAGCCCGGCAATGCTTACGCTGTGCCTTGGCAAGCTTACGGCAGAGGCGGAGGGAGAAGTCGTTCAGCCGGCTCATAGGCCGCAGCCTGCCGCGAGGTATATTCAGCAGGCGGAAAAGCTTGGCGACACGCCGTTTGTATCGGCAGGGGCAAGCGCAGATATAGACGAGGACGCATTCCTCCCGATGAGCGCCGTGAACGCCATGCGAAGAGAGGCGGCGGAGAAGCTCGCCGAGCTGCTGCATACCCGCAGAAAATGCGGCGGCGCGGATGTGCCGAGGCTAAACAACCTGCCGTCTGAACGGGTAAAAATAACCGCAATAGTAGGCACGGCGAGGCAGGCGAGGGCTGCTTTTGAGGCCGGGGCGGACGAGGTCGCGCTGGAGCCCGTGTGCTATGACATTGCAGCCTTTGAGGCGGCGGCTGCCGCAAAGGGCGGCGGAAAGCTTTTGATATCGCTCCCCGCGGCAATAATAAACCATAATGAAAGCGAAAAAATAAGGCGGATTGCAGCGAGCGGCATATTGGACGGTGGAATAGCGGCAAATATCGGCCAGCTTGCGCTGATAAAGCACCTTCCGCTCAAGATTGCGGGTACCCAGCTGAACGCCATGAACGCGCATACCGTGGCCGAATACAGGGCGCTGGGCTTTGACCGCGTAACACTCTCGCTTGAGCTTACAAAGCCGCAGCTCAGAGATATATGCGGGCAGCATACCGCCGTGAGCGTATACGGCAGGGCACAGCTGATGCATCTTCATCACTGCCCGGTCAAGGAATACAAGGGCTGCCAAGGCTGCGGCGGCTTCCCCGGCAGCATGACTGACGAGGCCGGGCGGGTTTTTCCGCTTTGCAATATACGGCAGGAGGGCGGCTGCCTCGTTCGGCTGCTTAACTGCCTTCCGACAGATGTTATCGATTTGTTTAATGGGCTTCCGAGGCCGGAGGCAGTTCAGCTTTGCTTTTATACGGAAAGCCCGGATGAAGTCGCGGAGCGGGTAGCCGCCGCAAAGGGTGCGGCCGAGGGGGAAAAGACCGCCCATGCAGATGGGATAACCAGAGGGCACTGGAGCAGGGCGGTAGATTAAATTCGGAGAGAAATATGCGGAAAAAGGTTTTAAAAACACTGGAATACGACAAGATAACCGAAATGCTTCGGGCAAAGACCGCGACATGCACCGGCGCCGAGCTTGCGGAGCGGCTAAAGCCGTTCGGCAGCTTTGACGAGGTAAAGTCCGCCTTGGCGCTGACCGCGGAGGCAGAAACGGTGCTGATACGAAGCGGACGATCCCCGATCGAGGGCTTCCCCGATATGCGGGAATGCCTTAAGCGGATACACGCGGCACTGTTCGTTTCTCCGGCGGAGCTTATGGGGATATCAAGGTGCATGAGGGCATCGCGCCTCGCAAAGGAGGCGATAGAGCGGGAGGAAAATGTTCCGAGGCTTTCAAACCTTGCGGCGTATATATCGACGCACCGCTCGGCGGAGGAGGAGATAGACCGCTGCATACTGGGCGAGGAAGAGATATTTGACGGCGCCTCGCCGGAGCTTGCGAGGATCCGCCGCTCAATGCGGCAGGCCAACGACAGAGTACGGGAAAAGCTGGGCAGCATGATACGCTCTGCGGCCTATTCAAAATACCTTCAGGAGCCGCTGATAACAATAAGGAACGGCAGGTTTGTCATACCCGTAAAGCAGGAATACCGTCAAAACGTGCCCGGGCTTATACACGATCAATCCAGCAGCGGCGCAACTCTGTTCATAGAGCCTGCGGCCGTCGTTGAGCTGGGCAATCAGTACAAAAAGCTTGTCATGGAGGAGCAGCAGGAAATCGAGCGGATACTCTCCGAGCTTACCGCAATGATAGCTCCATACGGGAGCGAGATAAACGAAAATATAAGCCTGATGGGCGAAATGGACATAGCCTTTGCAAAGGCAAGGCTGGCACGTGAGATGAACGCGGTCGAGCCGACGCTCAACGATACGGGTTACATTAAAATAGTTCAGGGGCGGCATCCGCTCATACCAAAGGAAACGGTGCGTCCGATAGACGTATGGCTGGGCAAGGACTTCAGAACGCTTATAATCACGGGTCCAAATACCGGCGGCAAGACCGTTACGCTTAAAACCGTCGGCCTGTTCGTGCTTATGACGCAAAGCGGTATGTTTATTCCGGCGGATATCGGCAGCGAAATATCGGTTTTTCAGAGCGTGTATGCGGATATCGGAGACGAGCAGTCCATTGAGCAGTCTCTTTCGACCTTCTCCTCGCATATGAAAAACATAGTCGGCATACTGGACGGAGCGGATGACCGGTCGCTCGTGCTGCTGGATGAGCTTGGCGCGGGAACCGACCCGATAGAAGGCGCGGCGCTTGCAATGAGCATACTGGAGGAGCTACACTCAAGGGGTACCGTTACCGTTGCAACGACGCATTACAGCGAGGTAAAGGCTTTTGCGCTGACCCACGAGGGCATCGAGAACGCCTCGATGGAATTTGATGTTGACAGGTTATGCCCGACGTATAGGCTGTTCATAGGCATACCGGGCAAATCCAACGCCTTTGAAATATCAAAGCGGCTCGGCATATCCGACGGTATAATAGGCCGGGCAAAGACCTACCTCAAGAGCGAGGATGTAAGGTTTGAGGATGTCATATCCAGCGCGCAGAGCAGATATCAGCTTGCCGAGGAGGAGCGGGCGATGGCGAGCGCCGCAAGGCAGGAGCTGGACAGGCTGCGGCAGGAGACGGAGGCGGAGCGCAAAAAGCTGGAGGCGGATAGGGCAAAGTATCAGACGAGGGCAAAGGAGGAGTCCCGCCGGATAGTGGAGGATACCCGCAGGGAGATGGAAAAGCTCATTGCGGATATAAGGAGCGTCAAGGGGCTGGATAGGAGCGCTGCGGACAGGGTGATACAGCAGTCCAGAGACGCCCTTAGAAAACGGCAGGGCGACCTTGCCGAAAAGCTGATGCTCAACAGCGATGACGGTACGAAGCCGCCAAAAACCGTCAGCCCCGGGGATACCGTAAGGATAGTATCGCTGGATAAGAAGGCCACAGTGCTCTCAAAGCCGGATCAAAGGGGCGAGGTGCAGGTGCGGGCAGGTGTAATGAAGCTCAATGTAAAGCTGAAGGATATACGCATCATAAAGGACGATACCCCGCAGAAGGGCGCGGGAAGGATACGCCTCGAGGCGGATCGTCAGGTCGGCATGGAGCTGGATATACGCGGAATGCTGGTGGACGACGCAATACTCGTCGTGGACAGGTATATAGACAACGCCGTGCTTTCCGGCCTTAGCGAAATCAACATAATACACGGCAAAGGCACCGGCGCGCTCAGGGCGGGCATACAGGATTACCTGAGAACGGACAAACGGGTGAAATCCTTCCGACTCGGAAATTACGGCGAGGGCGATGCGGGTGTGACGGTGGTTACACTTAAGGGCGCAAAGCAGTGAGAAACGCCGGAAAGTGGCTTGATCCCATCGATTTTGCCGATTTTATTCATACTGGGTTCATATTTGGGTGGTATCATTTATGATAGCTGTTTCGGAGTGCTTAAACGGCGTGCCGTGCAGGTACGATGGGAAATCAAAGCCCGATGAGAGGGTGAGAGAGCTCGTTAAGAAAGGCGCGGTGTGCATATGCCCGGAGGTTTTGGGCGGCCTTGAAACGCCGCGTTCGCCCGCAGAAATACAGGGCGGCAACGGGTATGACGTGCTGGACGGCAGAGCAAGAGTAGTAACAAAGGACGGCCGGGACGTTACGGAGGCGTACATTGCGGGTGCCGAGCGCGCACTGGAAATATGCCGAAAGAACGGTGTTACAGAGGCCGTGCTGAAGGCAAAAAGTCCCTCCTGCGGCTCAGGAGCGATATACGACGGCAGCTTTACCGGCAGGCTTAAAGCGGGCTTCGGCGTTGCTGCGGCGCTGCTGGAGCGCAACGGCATAGCCGTTCGGGACGAGCGGCATGTGTAAGCGTACAAGAATATAATGAGAAAGGCGGTATTTCAGCATGGATAAAAATTCGATACTGGTGATCGATGACGACCGCAACATATTGGCGATAATAGAAATGTACCTTAAAAAGGAGGGCTACACTGTGGCTACCTGCGAGCGCGGTGATACTGCGCTGGAGATGTTCCGCAAGGTAAAGCCTGCCCTCGTCGTGCTGGATGTGATGCTGCCCGGGCTGGACGGCTGGGGCGTGCTGGGCAAAATACGCGAGGAGAGCGGTGTTCCGGTTATAATGCTCACAGCAAAGGGAGACACGATGGACAGGATACAGGGTCTCGATCTCGGCGCGGATGACTACATGGTAAAGCCGTTTGAAGCAAAGGAACTTATAGCCAGGATAAAGGCTGTAATGCGCCGCAGCGGCGGGCAGGACGGCGAAAAGAAGGTATCCTTTGACAACCTTGAGATATCGCTGGATAATTATTCAGTAACCCTGGATGGCAAGCAGATAGAGATGCCGCCAAAGGAGATAGAGCTGCTGTACTTCCTTGCCTCCCGTCCGGGTAAGGTGTTTACGAGGGAGCAGCTGCTCGAGCAGGTGTGGGGCTTTGACTTTTTCGGCGATTCCCGTACCGTCGATGTCCACGTCAAACGGATACGCGAAAAGCTCGGCGAAAGGGAAGAGTGGCAGCTCAAGACGGTGTGGGGCGTCGGCTATAAGTTCGAGGCCGCAAAGCAGTAAATAGAAATTTTCAGGGCTATTTCGGGAACAGTTGATATATGTTCAAAACGCTGTTTTCAAGGATGCTCGCGACTTACCTTTCGGTAACGCTCGGGCTGCTGATACTTCTGGGCGGCACGGTAGGCACGGTATTCCAGAACCAATATACGAGCGAAAAAAGAGACGAGCTGAAGCGCGAGGCGCAGGAGATAGCCTCGACCGTGACGGAACGGTATGTAGACAGCGCAAAGCGCTCGGTCGCGGAGAGAGAGCTGCTGACGGTCGCGAGGAAATACGACGCGATGATAATCCTGCAGTTTGCGGATGAGAGCCTTGGCCGCTGCGTGTTTATCGACGAGGAGTCGAGATCAAAGTGGGCGGGCTGCGATGATGCTGATATTTCCGGCGTTACCGGTGCCATATTGCGCGGAGAGCAGGGTATAAAGATATCCGACAGCTTTCTCAACGACAGATTGGATATACCCACGATGTCGCTTGCAGGCCCGGTTACGGATGAAAACGGCAATGTGATAGCCGCGCTGGTGCTGCATACCGATACCAGCCGAGTGCGGGAGTCGATACGTCAGGTGTGGATGGATGTCGTGCTGTATTCCTGCATAGGCGTAGTGCTGGAGATGCTGGCGGTGTCTTATATCACCGGCAAGATGACAAAGCCCATAACCGAGATGAACAAAATAGTTATGCGGTATTCAAAGGGCGAGTTTGATCTTCGCGTAAACAGCGAAGGCAGCGACGAGGTCGCCCAGCTTGGCAACAGCTTCAACATAATGGCGGCCGAGCTGAACACGCTGGAGGAGGCGAGACGCAGCTTTGTCGCAAACGTATCTCACGAGCTGCGCTCACCGTTGACGTCAATGCGGGGCTTCCTTGAGGCGATGCAGGATGGGACGATATCGCCGGAGGATTATTCAAAGTACCTTGATATAGTAATAAACGAAAACAAGCGAATGACCTCTATGGTGAACGACCTGCTGGATCTTGCAAGGATAGAATCCGGGCAGGTGGCGGTTAAGCGGGAGGTGTTCGATATAAACGAGCTGATGGTGCGCACGATGATCACCTTTGAAGCGAGGGTGGATGCGAAAAAGCTCAACGTTGAGCTCGACCTTAAGCCTGAAAAGCTGAATGTTGAAGCGGATCCGGGGCAAATAGCTCAGGTCGTGCGCAACCTCATCGACAATGCGATAAAGTTTACGCCGGATGGCGGCAGCATTCAGCTCATAACGCGGCTGAAAAAACGGCAGGCGTATATAACCGTAAGGGATTCCGGAAAGGGAATAGATGAGGAGAGCATACCGCATCTTTTCGAGCGGTTCTATAAGGCGGAAAAGGCGCATACGCCGGGGGAAAGCTCCGGCACAGGGCTTGGCCTTGCGATAGTCAAGCGCATAATCGATCAGCACGATCAAAACATAACGGTAGAGTCGGAGCTTGGCAAGGGCACCAGCTTTACATTTACGCTAAATGCCGCAGCAGAGCGCGGCGTAAAGACTGCCCAGCAGAAGCGGGCATAAGTAACGGAGGTATACGATGGAAGAGTACAGGGAAAACGGAGCAGAACAGGAGCAGAAGCAGCCGGAGTACTATCAGCCGGGGCAAGAGGAGGAAAAGCCGCGCAAAAAGCAGAACAGCGTTGCGGGGTATATCCTCGTAGGTATACTTTGCCTGCTGCTGGGGATAGCTCTTGGCAGCTGCACGGCGATAGTCGCCGTATCCGGCATAAAAAAGGTCACAGAGGAGATAGTCTCTGACGATGGCGACGAGAGCTTCGACTTTGAGTGGCACTTCGGCGACAAGGATAAGGGCAAACGGGAGGAAAACAGGCTCAAAGAAAAAGAAGACGAAGAATATCAGGAGCAGGCAAGGCGCGAATACAAAAAGCGCGAAATGCCGGCACTGGACGGTCAGGCTCCCGTTATAAACGATTCCGCCAATCCGTGGCCGGATATAATCGAACAGGTCTCGGACGGCATTATTGGGGTCAACACATACGAGAATTATGAGGGCCGTGAGGTATCTTCAAGCTACGGCAGCGGCTTTGTGATATCCTCCGAGGGATATATACTGACCAACGCACATATCATTCAGGATGCGGATCGAGTAACTGTCACCTTCCCGGAAGATGGCGGGGAAGAGACAGAGGCGGAGATAGTCGGGCTCGACACCACGACGGATGTAGCGGTGCTTTATGTTGAGCGGCAGGGCTTGAAGCCGTTGAGCATAGGCATTTCCGGCGATGTCCGCGTCGGCGAGTTTGTAGTGACGATAGGCAATCCCTCCGGCGGCGAGCTTGCCGGCAGCGCGACCTTCGGCATGGTAAGCGCAACGGGGCGTAGCGTCAATGTAGAAGGCAAGGAGAATGAATATATTCAGACCGATGCTGCCCTGAACCCCGGCAGCAGCGGCGGCCCGCTGATAAACATCAAGGGCGAGGTGATAGGCATAACCTCTGCCAAGAATGTTTTCGCGGGATATGATGCGTACGGCAACGCAATAAGTGCAGAGGGTCTTGGCTTTGCAATGCCCATTGATAAGGCTATGGAGATAGCAGGCGAGCTCATAACCGAGGGGCATATCACCCGCCCAGGCATGGGCGTGAACGTGATAGGCATAACCGCAGAGCTTGCGGAGGAGTACGACGTTGACGAGGGAATACTCATTTACAGCGTTACCAAAAACGGCCCGGCGCACAAGGCAGGTCTCAAGGTAAACGATATAGTTATAGCCTACGACGGCATCGAAGCTACGGATCAGCAGACCTTCGTGGAATACGTTAAATCGCTTAACGTGGGCGATACTATAAGCCTCACCGTGATACGCGACGGGGCGGAGAAAACTATCGACGTTACGCTGGGTGACATGAACGAAATGGGCAGCGAGCTGGTCGGAGGCATGGAATCAGACCTGCTCAACTAATTAGTGGCGGCAAATAGCTAATAAAACCTTTACAAAAGGCGGATTTATCTGGTAAACTATTTGTTGGTGCCTTATGCGCGCTTTTTGGGCGCGAGGAATATGCACGAACCAAATTATCCAATTACTTTATATTACACCTTAGGGGGATTGAAATGAAGAACTATACCGCAGAAAACATCCGTAACATCGGAGTATTCGGCCACGGCGGCGAGGGCAAGACGACCCTTACCGAGGCCATGCTCTTCAACGCCGGCCTGCTTGAGCGCATCGGCAAGGTGGAGAATGGAAACACCACCACCGACTACGACCCGGAGGAAGTTAAGCGCACTATTTCCATAAACTGCGCCCTCGCTCCCTTTGAGTGGAAGGACGTAAAGGTAAACATCATAGACGCGCCCGGCTTCTTCGATTTTTACGGTGAAGTAACTGCGGCAATGGCTCTTGCGGATGCGGCTCTCATAGTCGTAGGCGCCGTTTCCGGTCCCGTTGTTGGAACCGAGAAGGCCATGGATATGTGCAAGAAGTCCGGCAAGCCCCGCATGATCGTCGTGAACCAGATGGATCGCGAGAATGCCAACTTTGCAAAGGTGATGGGCGAGCTGAACGAAAAGTTCGGCCCCAGCGTAGTACCCATACAGTTGCCCATAATGGAAGGCGGCAAGCTGGTAGGTTATGTAGATACAGTACACATGACCGCCAAAAAGTATGACGGCAAGGGTGAGAAGGACTGCGATATCCCCGCAAACCTTGCAGATAAGGCTCAGGAGGTCTATGAGGCTCTTACCGAGGCCGCAGCTGAGACCGATGAGGCGCTTATGGAGAAGTTCTTTGAGGAAGGCGAGCTCTCCCGTGAGGAGATCATATCCGGCCTGAACAACGGCATACTCAACGGCGACATCACCCCCGTGTGCTGCTGCGCCGCTCAGCCCAATATCGGCGTATGCACTATCATGGATAATCTGGTCAAGTATATGCCCCCGGCATCAATGGCCAAGGCGCCAAAGGCCATCAACCCCAAGACCGGCGATGCCGTTGAGGTCAAGCAGGATGGCAAGTTTGCCGCTCAGGTCATCAAGACCGTTATCGATCAGTTCGGCAAGTATTCCGTACTGAAGGTATACAGCGGCGTCCTCAGCGCGGACGTTGCTCCCTACAACACCCGTGAAGAGAAGTCCGAGAAGCCCTCTGCCCCCGGCATCATGCGCGGCAAGAAGGTAACTCCCGTTGATAAGCTTATCGCCGGCGATATAGGCGTGCTGTCCAAGCTGCAGTATACTGCGACCGGCGACACCCTCTGCGATGCATCCGCTCCTGTGCAGTTCGAGGCTATCAAGTTCCCCGAGCCCTGCATCAAGCTGGCGGTATCCGCAAAAAAGCAGGGTGAAGAGGATAAGGTCTTTGCAGGTCTCAATAAGCTCCTCGAGGAAGATCCCACCATGGCGCTGGAGAAGAATGCCGAGACCGGCGATATGCTGCTCTGCGGCCTTGGCGAGGTACACATCGATGTTCTCTGCGCAAAGCTCAAGAACAAGACCGGCGTAGAAGCTCAGATATCCGACCCCCGCATTCCCTACCGCGAGACTATCCGCGGCACTGCGGAGGCGGAAGGCAAGCACAAGAAGCAGACCGGCGGCAGCGGCCAGTTCGGCGTGGTCAATATGCGCTTTGAGCCCCTCACCAACGGCGAGGACTTTGAGTTCGTAAACGCTATCGTCGGCGGCGTAGTTCCCAAGGAGTATATACCTGCGGTAGAAAAGGGTACCCGCGAGGCCATGAAGCACGGCGTACTTGCCGGCTATCCCATGATCGGCGTAAAGGCCACCCTGTTCTTCGGTAAGTATCATCCCGTGGATTCCAAGGAAGTCGCCTTCAAGAGCGCTGCCCGCCTTGCATATAAAGAGGCCTGCGCCAAGGCACAGCCTGCCCTGATAGAGCCGATCTACCAGTACAACATCACCGTTCCCAACGACTACACCGGCGCTGTAATGGGCGATCTGTCCAGCCGCCGCGGCCGTGTTCTCGGTATGAACCCTTGCGAGGAGGGCACAGAGGTAGTCGCTGAGGCTCCGCTTTCCGAAATGTTCAAGTACGCGACCGACCTGCGCTCCATGACACAGGCTCGCGGCTCCTTCACCAGCCAGTTCGTCCGCTATGAGGACGTTCCCGCTTTCGAGGCGAAGAAGATCATCGAGAACGCTCAGAAGGAAGAGGACGAGGAGGAATAATTCCGCCGAGTCACAGCAAGCAGTATCAAAGCCCGGCTTTTGCCGGGCTTTTTTGTGTACAAAAAAGGCAGGGGGAATCGCCCCTGCCTGAGAATATTTACCGTTATTCGGATATTTCCGCAGCATCGGCCTTTGCCTTTTCGCGCTGCGCCCTGCGCTTGGCTAAACGTTCCCTGCGCTGCTTTTCCTCCCTCGCGTGCGCTGCTATCGTCACTATAAGAGCTATGAGCAGTATTCCTGCCGCGGCGCATACCGCGTAGAATATTATCGGGCTTATGCCGCCGCTTTTCGCCTGCTCAGCGGTCTGCTCCGGTGCAGGCGTTGCCTCTGCCTCTGCGGGCAGCTCGGGGTCCACGGGGCGTGCGGGCATTACCGAGTAGCGTATTATGGACTTGTCCGCGTCGCTGTATACATAGTAGCCGACCTCGCCATCTGGGTTGCGCCCGTATATGAGGTAAACAGCTCCCTGAGCGTCCTCTCCGGCCCAAGCCTTTACCTGCACATCGTTGATGGTTATTGTAGTTTCGGTGAAGCCCTCCGGCAGCGGAACAGAGCCGTCCGGCTCAAGCAATATATACGAGCGTGATGAGGAGCTTATAGTTTTATACCTGTACATTGTCCCCGTTTCGGCGTCATATATGTAGTAGCTGCCGTTTTCGCCATTTGCGTTTGAAAGGTAAAGCAGCGTAGGTGCGTCGGAATCCGTGACTTCGACGGCCGGTACCTGCTGTCCCTTGTAGTCAATGGTGGTTTCGGAGTACTTTGAAGGGATAGTGACGTTTTCGAGGCTCGTCCATATATACAGCTGCTGCCCCGCATCGTCCGTCATGCCCTCTGCCGGTATCCCCTCGGCGGTAAGGTCGGCATCAGGTGCCGCCGCCGTAACCGGAGCGGCAGCGATGGATACCGTTACGGAGGCATTTGCCGTGCCCTGTTCCTCGCCGCTGTAGTTAAGGGCGTTGATTATGCTGAAGTCTATCTTGGCATCTCCTGCGCCCGCTGCCGTGAAGGTGATGCGCGCAGAGAGGGAGGAGGAGCCGTCCTTTTCTGCGGAAACCATAGCTATGCGCCCATCGGATACGCCGCCGTCTCCCTCGGAAAAGCTCAGCAGCGAGGGGTCGTACGTAAACTCACCCTCAACGGCGGAGAGCTTCTTGCCGGAAAGCGTTACGGTTACAGTTACGGTGTCACCCTCGGTTACGGAGGTCTTATCTGCAGATGCCGTAAGCTCAGGCGCTGCAAGGGCCGCAGCGGGAAGCACGGCGAGCAGAATAACGGCAAAAGCCGTGAAGAGCCGGTATTTTGCGGAAGTAGTCATTTGTTAAGCCTCCTGAGAAATCTTTGCGTCGTCGTTTATGTAGCGTATGAGCAGAAGCAGATCCTCTGCATCTACCGTGCCGTCGTGGTTAACGTCTGCCGCGCGGAGGTACGCTCCGCTGAGTATTGAGGAGCGGGCAAGGTGATTCTGCATGACCGTAACATCATCCTTGGTTATTTCGCCGTCGCTATCGAGGTCACCATATACGACTATTGGCAGGTCAAAGAAGCAATGGCCGTCGCCGTAGGCGGTGCATACATAATCGCCGGTGCCGACTGCGGCGTCGTTCTTTTGTGCGCCCTTTTTGTTTATTACGGTCAGCGTGCCCTCGGATTCCAGCTTGGAAAGCAGCTTTTCCGCTGTTGTGCCGAGCTTTATTTTGCTTATACCCCAGGAACGCACCTCATACCCGCTCGCCGTGAGCTTTGGCGCCGTCTCGTATGTGCCGACGGTGTACAGCTCTGTGTTTTTGTAATAGAAGGAAAGTATGTCCTCGTATTTCTGCCCGGCTCTTGCGCGCTCCTGCGCGCTGCGCTGGGAAAGCCCAACGCCGTGGCCGTATCTGCGCCGCGTTAAAAACCAACCGGAATATTGGCTGTCCACAGAGTGATATTCGCCCTGCTCCGCGCCGTACATCCGAAGATTGCGCCGCTTTGCGCCGATCTGGCCGAGCGTATCCTCATAGCTGCCGAAGCCAAGCTCGTCAAAGGGCAGCGTAAAGGTGACCTGACCGGCGTTTTCCGGCTGCCCCTTTGGGGCAACGGTCAGCGTAAATTCAACGTTGGTATAGCAGCGCTGCTCGGGGTCGTTTTCCGCCTTTGGGTCCTTTGGCGTTACGCGAACCGTTGACAGCAGCTCAACCTCCTGCCCTGCGGCTGCGTATGCCGCTTTTTTAAGCGCGGTCAAAACCGATATGTCCATGAGCTTTATGGTGTTCTCATCAAAGGTATCAGGTATGAAGGACTTATCCTCAAGGCTGGATAGATTCATAAGGTCGTAGATGTCGTCTGCGTGAGTGTAATACGGCAGGTCATTCTCCCATACGTTGCCAGTTATCTCTGTTTGTCCGCCGTTTGAGGCGGAATAGAAGGCCTCGATTATATCTCCGTCGTACACCAAAACCTGCCCCTTAGTCGCGTCAACGGCGGCTATCGCACGGTTGTTCTTGCTGGCATAGCCGTGGTACACCTGATCCTTTGAGGTGTCCACGAGGTCATAGGAGCGGCTTGCTGCATAGCGCGAGGCGCGGGCAACCGCGTAGCCTCTGGCGCATACCGCCTGTGACTTGAGCGCTTCAACCGGGAATGAATTGCTCATTTCGTGCGGAACAACGCCGTAAAGGTACTGCTCCGTCGGCAGAGTATTTATAGCCCGTATGCTGCCCTCGTATACGTCAAATGTCATGTTGCCGAGGTAGGTGCAGGTGCCGTATTCGGAGTTTTTAAGCCGTATATAGTCCTTTGTTTCGCCGTAGTTTTTTGAAACAAAGGTGAGCGATGGGGCGGTGTAGGTCTTGCCGTCCAGCGTTACGGATACCCGGCTGCCGACCGCCTCCACCGTCAGCTCATCTGTTCCAACGCTCTTGTCCGCCTCCTTCAGCGTATATTCACCGACAGGGGTAAAGCTGAAGGCCTTGCCGCCGTCTATTGACAATTTGACCCTTATGTCGCTGTGAAACACCGTAGCATAGGCGGGCAGGGCGGAAAACAGCAGCGTCAACGCCAGCGTAATGGCTGATGCTCTTGTTATCTTTCGCATATAGTGTGCCTCCTGTACAAAATAGAATAAGCGTGGCTTTCAATCAGGAGATGCCGGCGCCGAAAAGCTGTGCAACGTAGGTCGAATCATCTGTGGTGTATACGCCTATGCACATATCGGTAAAGCCATCCCTGAGTATGTTTTCCTTGTGCCCGGATGATGCCATCCATGCGTCAAAAACAGCCTTCGGCGTTGGGTTGGTGGTGCCGGTACACATAAAAATGTTTTCTCCGAATCTGGTAAAGCTGACACCGCTCTCGCTTATCGCAGTATTGCAGAGCGTGCCGTTCGGGCGGGTATGGTCAAAGAGCGTCGCTATCTCCTTTGCCCTTACGTCCGCTGCGGCCTGCAGCTTTTTGCAGTAGTCGAGTGAGTTTAGCCCGTTTTGCTTTCTTGCCTCGTTTACGAGCTCCAGTATGCCGCTGTTGTAGTCCGAGCTGCTTTCGCCGGAAACGGGGGCGGCAGCCGGTGTTGCAGTAGGTGCTGCAGATTGTGTCGCTGTCGGTGCCGCAGTGGGTGCTGGGGTAGGCGCGGCAGTTGGCTTTGCGGTGGGCGTTGCTGTCGGCTTTGCGGTTTGGGCGGCGCTCGGTGCTGCTGTTTGTGCTGCCATTTGTGCCTCGGCAGGCTGAGCCGATGAGGCCGACACTGCGGGCTCGGCTGCAGGCGCTGAAGTGGGTATAGGGGTCGCCGGAACCGGCGTTACCGCAGCCGCATAGCCGCCGCCCTCGGGCACGGTTATTTCTATAAAGGAATCCTCCTGTGAGCTTGCGCAGCCGCTAAGCAGCAGTAGCAGGAGAAGCAACGGGACAATGCGTTTCATCTAATATCCTTTCCAAAGATAGGGGTATAATTACATTATACCGGCAGAGTGACCTTTGTACATTAAAATTATTGTGAATTAACCTAATAAACAAAAGAACCTCGCGAAACGAGGTTCTTATACTGGCTCCCCCTGTTGGACTCGAACCAACGACACTGCGGTTAACAGCCGCATGCTCTACCGACTGAGCTAAGGAGGAACGGCACGAGTGTTATTATACGGCGCCCAAACAAAAAAATCAACCCCTTTTTTAAAAAAAATACTGGTTAAATTTGAACAGCTGCTCAGCGTTGCCAAAATGTGCCTTAAGGCCTATAATATTTCGGACGAATAGCAAACAAAAAAGCTGAAAAGGGAACGATAATGCAGAAGCTTTGTAAAATAATAACTAAAGAATACGCCGGGAAAAAGGCCGAAAGCGTGCTCAAGGGGTGCTTTTGCATGTCAAAGGATCACATATCGCGCCTGAAGCGCCGCCCGTTCGGAATAACCATAAACGGGGAAAAGGCGTATACTACGGCAATACTTGCCGAGGGCGACATGCTCTGCGCCGAGACTGGGGACGAACCGGCGCCAAGGCCAACGCCAATGGATATGCCGCTGGATATACTCTACGAGGACGAGCTTATGGTCATTATAAATAAGCCTGCCGGAATAGCGGTGCATAGCTCAACGAGAGATCCAAGCGAGCTTACGCTGGAAAACGTCTTTTCCGAGAGGCTTGGCGACGGGGAGGGCTTTCACCCTGTCAGCAGGCTGGATAGAGGCACGACCGGCATAATGACCATAGCAAAGAACGGCTATATGCACGAGCGGCTGCGGCGGCTGCTGCACAGCGAGGATTTTCGCCGCGAATACCGGGGAATAGCCGAGGACTATGTGGAGCCGGAGCGGGGGCGGATAGAGCTGCCGATAGGCTTCGCCCCGGGTTCAAGGTATAAGCGGGCGATAGACCCAAACGGCGCTTGCGCGGAAACGGAGTATGAAACCATTGAACGCTGCGGCGGCTATACCCTGCTGCGCCTGGTTCCGCACACGGGGCGGACGCACCAGCTCAGGCTGCATATGGCGGCCTGCGGCTATCCGCTCGTTGGCGACTGGCTCTACGGCAGGGAAAATAAGCACCTCATATCCCGCCCCGCGCTTCATTCATATGAGCTGTGGCTGCGGCACCCGCTAACCGGCGAAGCGCTGCATATTACCGCGCCGCTGCCGGCGGACATGCTGAGGCTACTCGACCTTTTTTGATATGACTACGCCGTCCTTTACGGATATTTCGAATTTGCTGTTGGCAGCGTTCCAGTCCGGGTCCGAGCCGATAAACTCTGCATCAGCAGGGAAAAGCACGTCGCGGGATTCATCTGCCGAGGTGCAGAGGCTGATCCAGCATTCAAAGTACTCCTCCTGCGGGAAGAAAAACTCTATGCTGCCGACGTTTGTGATGTAGTACTCATGCTCATCCCGCAGCGTCAGCTCCTGCGTTCCGGAGAGCACAGAGCGTTGAAAGACCGATACCGGACCTGCGTCGCCCTTGTCGCCCTTTGGGCCTGCGGGTATGCCTAAGGTCAAGACTTTTTTTTCGTCCTCATCCTTCAGCTCTGCGGTGGGCTTGGCGCCGGTTTGAAGCGCAACGGCAGAAACGCCTATGTTGGAGAGCTTATCGTACAGCGATTTGAGCAGCGGGAGCTCCGGCGCGGCCTGAACAGTATTTTCATTTACTATTGCTTCACGGCAGGTAAAATTGAACCTTGCTGTGGTAACGAGGGTAGAAAGCGTGTCATCAGAGTATATCTGAAGCTCGCACTCGACTATGCCGGGGGAAAAGGAGGCAGGGGAGAGGTAAATTGCGACGGCTGAGCTGTCCTCCGTGGAGAGCGTGACGCCGCTTCCTTCTACTCCGCTGTCCTGCATCGAGGAGCACCCATCCGGCCGCAAAAAGGCGGCTATGACCCTGCAGCCGGTAAGCTTAACCGGGGAGCCCCCGTCGCTCAGCGAAATGTTTATCCTGTTGCCGCTGTCGCCGTTTACGACGGTGAAGTCACGGTTGGCCGACGGGCGCTTTATATCCAGAGCTACATCAAAAACCTTATTTACTGACATTTTAAAACCTCCGAAATTTTGTGTTTTGCCGCCCCGAGGTGCGAGAACGAGACGGCTGCGAAACACCGAACATATGTTCTTGACAGCTCGATCGTAAAGCATTTTGAGCTTGCATACAAGACCAAACGTGGCAATGGATACCGTTTTAGGTACCGTTCGCCTGAAGACTGCACAAAAGCTATATAAATCCTGAGCAAATTTTGTTATAATCAGTTGCAAGGCTTAAATATGGGGGTACAGCATGAGCGCAGCAGACGAAATATTCATTGAAAATTGCAGAGAGATACTGAAAAACGGGGTTTGGGATACCGACAGGGAGGTGCGCCCAAGGTGGGAGGACGGAGCGCCGGCGCATACGATAAAGCTGTTCGGCGTAGTGAACCGCTATGACCTTTCGGCGGAGTTTCCGATAATGACACTGAGAAAGACCGCATTTCGAAATGCAGTGGATGAGCTGCTTTGGATTTGGCAGAAGAAGTCAAATAACATAAATGAGCTAAACAGCCATATATGGGACGCCTGGGCGGATGAAAGCGGCAGCATAGGCAAGGCATACGGCTATCAGCTCGGTGTAAAGCACCGCTACATCGAGGGAGAGATGGATCAGGTGGATAGAATACTCTACGACCTGAAGCACAACCCTGCCTCGCGGCGCATAATCTCCAATATATATAACCATGCCGACCTGTCAGAGATGCGGCTGTATCCCTGCGCTTACAGCGTCACGTTTAACGTATCCGGCAACCGGCTTAACGCGATACTCAACCAGCGCTCGCAGGATATGCTGGTTGCAAACAACTGGAACGTGTGCCAGTATGCAGTGCTGCTGCATATGATGGCACAGGTGAGCGGCCTTGAGGCCGGTACGCTGATGCACGTAATTGCCGATGCACACATATACGACAGGCATGTCCTACTGGTGGAGGAGCTTATAGCCCGCGAGCCGCTGCCCGCGCCGAGGCTCGATATCGACAGGAGCATAACTGATTTTTATGACTTTACGGTCGACAGCTTTGCTATTGAGGATTATCGCTCTCACGGCAGCATAGGCAAAATTCCCGTGGCGGTGTAGCGTATGGATGCGATAGTGTGTATCGATGGCCGCAACGGTATAGGCAGAGGCGGCGAGCTGCTGTTCCATATACATGAGGATATGGCATATTTTAAGGCCGTGACGGCGGGTTGTGCCGTTATAATGGGGCGAAAAACGCTTCAGTCGCTGCCGGGTGGCAGGCCGCTTCCGGGGCGGCTGAACATAGTGCTTTCGGGGAGCGATTCGGAGCTGCCGGCGGGCGTGGTCAGGGTTGGAAATATAAGCGGCCTTGCCGCCGTCGTCGGCGGCGAAAGAGCCTTTGTGATAGGCGGCGCCTCGGTATATGCGCAGCTTTTGAGCCGCTGCGAGAGGGCGTATGTTACCGAGGTAGCGGCAGACGGCGATGCGGACTGCTTTTTTCCGGATATAAAAAACATGTCGGGCTGGCACTTGGCTGTGTTGGGCGAGGAGCGGGAGCATAACGGGCTGAAATTTCGCTTTAATATATACGAAAACGCAAATGTCGAAATGCTCTAAATAAATACAAACGCCTTATTTGGGGAAAAATAGCCGCAAAGGAGGCGTTTTAGTATGATCAACGCAATAATTTACCGAAGCATTTGCGGTAGCACAAAGCGGTATGCAGAGATGCTCTCACATATTACGGGGCTGCCCGCGCTGCCGTTCGATAAGCCGGAGCGTGCGGATGGCGAGGTATTCTATATGGGCTGCGTAACGGAGGGCAGGATAAGCAGCTTTATGAGAGCGGCAGAGGGCTTGAGAATAGCCGGAGCCTGCGCAGTCGGCATATCAAAAAGGGAGCAGAGCACGCTTGTCGAGATAAAGCGTGTGACCGGCATAACGGACGGCAGGGTAAGGCTGTTTTACGCGAGGGGCGCGTTGTATCCGGAAAAGCTCTGCGGCGCGCGGCAGCTGATGCTCTCGGGCGCGCTGAAAAGTGCAGAGCGGCAGGAAGACGGCGAGCTTGCGGGGCTGCTTAGGGATGGTTGCGACTTTGTATCGGAGGATAACATCCGCCCGGCGGCGGAATGGATAGCCTGGCGAAACAAAAATCAGCGTATGTGACGCCGGAGACACCATATCAGCACATCGAAAAATAGACCAGCCCGCAACCGCACAGCACGTTGAACAACAGCAGCGCCGGCATACCAATGACGAAGGAGCGGTGCTTTGTTTTGTGACGAAAGGCCAGCATGCCGAGTATGCCGCCGGCAGCGCCGCCGAGGGCGGCAAGCAGGAAAAGCCTCTTTTCGGGTATACGCCACTCGCCCGCGCGCGCACGCAGCTTATCTATGCCCATAGCTATAAAGCAGGCTATCGACATACCCAAATACCACAGCAACAATAGCCCTGTGAATGAAAGGGCGGTGCTCATCGCTTGCCATCCTTTCTGAACAGCTCAACGCCTATCGGGTCGTCGTGCCAAGGGGGGAGTCTAAGGTCGTTCCATATGCCGTATTTATGCGTATCCGCTATGGCGTTCATTATGCGCTCATCGGCATCCGGCATGAGCTTTGTAAAGTAGCGTATTATTTCCTTCATCTCCTCGCGCTTTGTAAGCCCTGCAACGGGGCAGTTCGGCTTGCGTATAGGCAGCTCCAGCCGCTTTGCAACGGAAAGAGCGTATTTTTCCGGCAGGAAGATAAGCGGGCGTATAACGGATACCCCCTGCCTGTCGAGGTATGTAACAGGGCCAAAGGTATTGAGGCGGCTCTCGTACAGCAGGCTCATGAAAAACGTTTCGATAACGTCGTCCCTGTTGTGGCCGAGGGCAACGAGGTTGCAGCCGTGGGAATGGGCATAGTCGTTTAGCGCGCCGCGGCGAAACTTTGCGCAGAGGGCGCACGGGTGTGATTCCTTGCGGACGTTAAAAACTACGTCGCCGATGTCGGTCTTGAGTATTTCAAAGGGAACGCCGATGGACTCTGCAAAGTCCGAAACCGGGGCATAATCCTGATCCGATATGCCGAGATCCAGCATAACGCCGATGAGCTCAAAGGTGCTGTTGCAGAATTTCTGATATAGCTTCAGCCCATAGAGCAGCAGCAGGCTGTCCTTGCCGCCGGATACGCCAACGCATATCTTGTCTCCAGGGTGTATCATGCGGTATCTTTCGTCCGCACGGCGTATGCATCCCAAAACACGCTTCATATGTATCAAACACCTTTCAAAAAAAGAAAACTACCAAGATATTATAACCCCAAAGTGGGTCTTGACGCAATGTGACGGTTTATGTTAAGATACCGGACGGAAACCGAATATGCCTTATCAAGAGTGGTTGAGGGAACGGCCCTGTGAAACCCGGCAACCTGCCCAATGCGGCAAGGTGCTAATTCCGTCGGCTTTTGCCGAAAGA
Organism: Acutalibacteraceae bacterium; assembly: GCA_963640685.1. GTDB lineage: Bacteria > Bacillota > Clostridia > Christensenellales > CAG-138 > SFEL01. The sequence goes on along the minus strand of CAVIAA010000006.1, from coordinate 41,762 downwards.
TGAGATAGCTTGATTGTGAACCTCATCTGCGTATGAGGTTTTACTTTTTATTCGGAGGAATTTATACTAAATGAAGCGACTGTTTACATCTGAATCGGTTACGGAGGGACATCCGGACAAGGTATGCGACAGCATATCCGATGCAGTGCTGGATGCTTACCTGACGCAGGATCCGTATTCCAGGGTGGCTTGTGAGTGCGCAGCAACGACCGGCACCGTAATGGTGATGGGCGAAATAACCTCAAAGGGCAGCGTGGATGTCAAGGACATCATCCGCAGCACCATAAAGCGCATAGGATACGACAAGCCGGAGTACGGCTTTGACTGCAATAACCTTGAGCTCATAGTAAAGCTGGATTCGCAGTCGCCCGATATTGCAATGGGGGTGGATAAGTCCCTTGAAGCAAAGGATGGCGATTCGGACAGGCTGTTTTCAACAGGCGCGGGGGATCAGGGCATGATGTTCGGCTTTGCCTGCGACGAAACGGAGGAGCTCATGCCGCTGCCGATAGCGCTTTCACACATGCTCACCATGCGGCTGAGCGAGGCGCGCAGAAGCGGCGAGCTGCCGTATCTCAGGCCGGACGGCAAAAGTCAGGTCACGGTATGCTATGAGGACGGGGCTCCAGTCTCGGTCAATGCGGTGGTGATATCTGCCCAGCACGATCCCAATGTATCCATGGAGCAGCTCCGCAGCGATATAAAAGAAAAGGTGATAGCCGGTATAATACCCGAAAAATACATTACGCCGGATACAAAGATATTCGTGAACCCGACGGGGCGGTTTGTAATAGGCGGGCCGCAGGGCGACAGCGGCCTTACCGGCAGAAAGATAATCGTCGATACCTACGGCGGATATGTGCCGCACGGCGGTGGCGCCTTCTCCGGCAAGGATCCGACAAAGGTCGACCGCAGCGCTGCCTACGCAGCGCGCTATGCGGCGAAGAACATAGTTGCCGCCGGTCTTGCAAGGCAGTGCGAAATACAGATAGCTTACGCAATAGGCGTGGCGGAGCCTGTATCCGTGTACGTCGATACAAACGGCACCGGCGTAATACCGGATGACGAGATACAGAAAAGACTGCTGTCCTGCCTTGATCTAAGGCCGGAGGCAATAATCGAGCGGCTGCAGCTGAGGCGGCCGATATACGGAAAAACGGCTGCCTACGGTCATTTTGGCCGCACCGATGTAGACCTTCCGTGGGAGCATACCGACCTTGCGGAGGCGCTTAAGAAGGCGTAAATGCAAACCTTTTTTGCAAAAAGGGGCGGGGGAGTTGCTTCTCCCGCCCCTTTCGGGTTATAATCAGTATATAAAACGAAATAGGAGGATGTATCAGTGGTTCGTGTCATCTTTGGCGAAAAAGGGACTGGCAATTCAAAGCGCATTATACAAATGGCGAATAACTCGCTGGAGGAAACTCAGGGCAGCGTCGTGTTTATCGACGCGGAGGGCCAGTATCTTTTCGACCTTAAGCACGCGATACGCTTTATAGATGCGGGACATTACGGGATAGACAGCCCAAAGATGTTTTACGGCTTTCTTGCGGGCATTGCCGCGCAGGATTTTGACCTTCAGAGAATATATGTGGATGGCTTTAGGAAGATGGTCAAGCACCCGCTGTCGGAGCTTGAGGATATGTTTGCACAAATAGATGCCTTTGCCGAAAGAAGCGGCATAGATATATGCATCGCCGTCAGCGAGGACGGCATAGAAATGCCGGCCTACCTTGAAAAATACGTAGAGCGGGCATAGAAAGCATTAAAATATAAGAAAGTGAGCGGCGGCAGTGCCGCTCATTCTTTATGTGTGGTATAATCATCGGAATCGTTGAGCGGGGAGATAAGCTATGCTAACTATATTCGATATTTTAGGGCCGGTCATGATAGGCTCGTCAAGCTCACATACAGCCGGCGCTGCGCGGATAGGCAACATGGCACGCACGCTCCTGGGCAGCGAGCCCGCCGAGGCAAAGATCCACCTTCACGGCTCGTTTGCGGAAACCGGCAAGGGACACGGTACGGACAGGGCAATTGTCGGCGGTCTGCTCGGCATGAAGCCTGATGACGACAGGATACCCCTGGCGCTGGATGAAGCGAAGAAAAACGGGCTGAAATACGAAATAGACTCCGTGACGCTGCGGGATGCTCACCCGAACACCGCCGTAATAGAACTCACCGGGGCTGACGGCAAGGAGCTTTGCATGCAGGCCTCGTCGATAGGCGGCGGAAGGATAGTCGTAAACAAACTGGATGGCATAGATGTCAGCTTTACGGGGGATTTTAATACGCTTATCATACGCAACCAGGACGAAAACGGCGCGGTAGCCGCAGTTACGTCGATACTGAGCCAGATAAGGGTAAACGTGGCGAATATGAGCCTTTGCCGGCACAAGCGCGGCGGGGACGCGCTGATGGTGATAGAGACGGACCAGCATATCAAGCCTAATCAGGTCGAGTTTTTGAGTGAGCTGCCGGGCATTATTTCGGTCACCTATTACGACAAGGAGGAAGAGGACGATGGCTCTCGATTCGATGAAGGAAATATTTGATGAAATGGAGCGGGAGAACATACCCTTCTGGGAGGTGGTGCTCAGGGCGGATATGGAGGATCGTCAGGTAACGCGCAAGCAGTCCATGGCAAAGATGCTGGTAACCTGGCAGGCGATGGAGGACGCGGCGGATACATACACCGGCACAAGGAGAAGCGTGAGCGGCCTTGCCGGCGGAGACGGCCTTAAGATGCGTCAGTATGCGATGCGCGGCAACGCGATGTCCGGCGGGTATGTGAGCGATGTTATAGCCGAGGCGCTGAGCATGGCAGAGTCCAACGCCTGCATGAGGCGCATAGTTGCGGCGCCGACGGCGGGAGCCTGCGGCGTTTTGCCGGCCGTCCTGCTGCCTCTTTGCAGCTATGAGGAGCTTACGCAGCATCAGCTTCTTGAGGCGCTGTACGTTGCGAGCGGCATAGGCGCCGTTATAGCCCACCGAGCATGTATATCCGGCGCTGCGGGCGGCTGTCAGGCCGAGGTCGGAACCGCGGCCGCGATGGCTGCTGGTGCTCTGGTTGCAATAAAGGGAGGCGGCGGGGAGCAGATAGGCCATGCGGTAGCGATGGCGCTGAAAAACCTAATGGGGCTGATATGCGACCCGGTGGCGGGCCTTGTTGAGGTGCCGTGCGTTAAGCGCAACGTCATAGGCGCGGTGGATGCCGTAAGCGCGGCGGATATGGCGCTTGCGGGCGTGGAGAGCCGCATACCGGTGGACGAGGTGATAGATACAATGGGAGATGTCGGGCGGCGTATGCCTGTGGAGTTCAGGGAGACCGCCCTCGGCGGCCTTGCGACGACGCCGACTGGGCAGGAGATAGGCGCCCGCATGAACAAGCCCAAAAAGAAATAACACAGCCCTGCGCCCGGAACTTTCCGGGCTGCTTTTTTGGCGAAAACCGGCGAAGAACGGCGGTAAAAGGGCGGTGCATTTGACTAAAACGGATAAAATTGGTAAAATACGAATAATGATACTATGGCGCAGCCAGTTATTATTTGGAGGTAATTGCCAATGAGGTCCTTTTCAAGGACGACGATATATGCGGTCGTGGTGCTGCTCGCGGTGGCCCTGATCTCATCCGGCCTTACTATGGTGATAATTAACAAAACCTCTGGGGACAAGGTAGTCATGTCCGCCGAGGAGTACGCGGAATACAGCGACATAACCGCGCTTAACGATGTTATAAAAAACGTTGAAGAAAACTATTACGCTGACGTACCGTCTCGGGAGACGTTGATAGCAGGCGCTGCGAACGGCATGTTGAATACACTGAACGACCCGTATGCAAGGTATTATACCGCAGAGGAATACGAAAAATATCTCGCCTCGGTAAACGGCGAATATTACGGCATAGGTCTGCTTGTGGGTCAGCCTAATGAGATCGGCTCAGAGGTGCTCGAGGTATACGAGGGCGGCAGCGCGGAGAGCGCCGGCGTAAAAACGGGTGACGTAATAACCGCCGTAAACGGCACCTCTGCCGCAAATATGGATCTTGAGGATCTCAGGGCGCTCATGGATGCAAAAAAGACCGAGGGAGTGCAGCTCACTCTGCTGCGCGGCGAGGAAACGATGGAGATCACCGTGACCGGCAGCAACATAACCGTAAAGCATGTCGATTCGGCGCTGTATAACGAGAGGACGGGTTATATCTACATAAGCATGTTTACCGGCAACTGTGCGGATGAGTTTGAAAATGCCATTAAGGATCTAAAGAGCCGCAATATGAAATCCCTCGTTATAGACCTTCGAAACAACCCGGGCGGCTCGCTGGATACGGTCATACGGGTAGGTGAGATATTGCTCGGCAAGGGCATGCGCATAGTCAGCGTAGGCACGACGGACGCAACGGAGCAGACGGTATACAACGGCAAGGGAAGCGCAATAGGCGTCCCCGTTGCGGTGATAGTGAATGAGAACTCCGCCTCGGCGAGCGAAATACTTGCCGCTGCCGTACAGGAAAATGATATAGGCGTGGTGGTCGGAACCAATACCTACGGCAAGGGAGTTGTGCAGACTACGTCCTATATCGATTCCACCGGCGGCTGGCTCAAGATCACGACCAACGCCTACTATACCCCGAACGGAAACAACATAGACGGCATCGGAGTGACGCCGGACATATTCATGGAGCTGCCGGAGCAGTATCGGAACATGGCCATCCCGGAGCTCGTTGCAAACCACCAGAAGGATGATACCCAGCTTTGGGAGGCATTGGACTACGTAAGAGAAAAGGCCAACGAGATATCCTGACGATCTGCAAAAGATATTCTGCAAGGAGGAAAAGCGTATGCGACTTGACGAGCTTATCAAAAAGGATCCCGTAATAGCTGACATAGCGGCGGCTAAGGAAACGGTTTGGTTCAACCCGAACCTCAAAAGCGGCAAGGCCGCCTTTGACGGCATAAGCCTTGGCATGGCGGACATAGACGATGCTGAGGAAAGGCTGCGGCGGTTTGCGCCGTTTATAATGCGCTGTTTCCCCGAAACGGCAAAAAACGGCGGCATAATAGAGTCTCCGCTTACGGAAATCGATAAAATGCGGCTTAAGCTGAATGACGAGGGCGCGAATATACAGGGGCGCATGCTGCTCAAGCGGGACAGCGACCTTGACATCGCGGGCTCGATAAAGGCGAGGGGCGGTATATATGAAATACTTAAACACACCGAGGAGATAGCCCTTGAAAAGGGGCTGCTGAGCGGCTTTGATGACGACTATGCAAAGCTCGCGGATGAAAAGGCCCGCAGTGTATTTTCAAAATACACCGTTCAGGTCGGCTCAACCGGAAACCTTGGCATGTCGATAGGCATAATGAGCGCCGCGGTTGGGTATAGCGTGATCGTGCATATGTCTGCCGATGCAAAGCAATGGAAAAAAGACCTGCTGCGGAGCAGGGGAGTGAATGTAATAGAGTACAGCTCGGATTATTCCGAGGCGGTAAAGCAAGGGCGCGCCCTTTCGGATGCGGATCCGATGAGCTATTTTGTAGACGATGAAAACTCCGTTGCGCTGTTCTTGGGCTATGCTGTTGCGGCAAAGCGGCTTAAAAAGCAGCTTGAGGCTATGGATATAGAGATATGCGCCGAAAGGCCGCTCATAGCATATATACCCTGCGGCGTGGGCGGCGCGCCGGGCGGGATCGCCTTTGGCTTAAGGCTGCTCTTTGGGGATAATGCCCATGTGTTCTTCGTTGAGCCAACTCAGGCGCCCTGTATGCTGCTCGGTATGGCCAGCGGGCTCAATAACGGCATATGCGTTCAGGATGTCGGCCTTACCGGTCTTACACATGCGGACGGGCTTGCCGTCGGTCGTCCGTCGGGCTTTGTCGGCGGGGTAATGAAGACGCTGCTTTCCGGCGAAATGACTATCGAGGACTATAAGCTATACGATTATATGCGGGATCTTCTGAATACCGAGGGGATATTCATAGAGCCCTCCTCCTGCGCCGCCTTTGAGGGGCCGGTAAAGCTCTGCTCCGCTGCGGGCAGGGGTTATATTGAAGCCCACGGCCTTGCGGGCAGGATGAGCAGTGCGATACATATACCCTGGGCGACCGGCGGCAGGCTGGTGCCGGAGGAAATACGAAAAGAGTATATCGCAACGCATTGCTGAAGCAGCGCGGGGCAAGCTGAAAACGCAAAAACGGGAGCCGCATCGGAATAGTTCGTGCGGCTCTTGATTTTTACAAATAGTTAAGCTATAATAATGATAATGGCTTAATTAAAAAAGGAGAATGCAAGAAAATGAAGCTGCGAAAATCGCTTGATACGTTTTATTACAGCGCGGCATTATGCGACCTGCGGCTGATGAACAAGCAATTTGTGAGTGAAAGCATAACCTACAACAGCCTGCTGTATATCGAGCTTATCTACACAATGAACGGCACCTGCACCGCGTCAAAGCTGGCGGAGCTGCTCAATGTGTCAAAGCCCGGCGTAACGTCAAAGCTAAATGAGCTGCTGCGGCAGGGGCTTATTACAAAAACGCCTGATCCGAACGACAGGCGCAAGAGCTATCTTTCCGTAAACGAGGAAGCCATCCCGCAGTATAAGGTCTTCCGTCGGCAGGATAACGAAGCGATAAAACGAATTACCGACCGTTTTACGCCGGAGGAGATCGGCAAGCTTTGTGAAATGCTGGATATTATTTCGGAAATCAATTTTGAGGAAATAAACGGAGCGTAAGAATACCTGTATGAAGCAAGTAAAAAACGACTTTTTGACCGGCCCGATATTGCCGGCTCTTTTAAAGTTTTCAATTCCGGTGCTGCTGGCGCTGGTGCTGCAGGCACTGTATGGCGCGGTAGACCTTTGGGCGGTCGGCAAGTTCGGCACAACGGCGGATGTATCCGCAGTAGCTACCGGCTCGCAGGCCATGCAGATAATTACCGGCCTTGTGACTGGACTTTCGATGGGTTCTACGGTGCTGCTCGGTATATATGTAGGGCGAAAGGATCACGACGGCGCGGCAAAGACCATCGGCAGCAGCGTTTGGGTGTTCGGGATCCTCGGCATTGCTTTGACCGCTGCAACCGTGCTGGCCGCGCCGTGGATCGCCCGCGTTACCAATGCACCGGCTGAGGCGTTCTCAAAAACGGTCGCCTATATCCGCATATGCGGAGCGGGCAGCCTGTTTATCGTAGCATATAACCTCATCAGCGCCGTTTTCCGCGGCTTGGGCGATGCGAGATCGCCGCTATATTTTGTTATGATCGCCTGCGTTACGAATATAATCGGCGACATTACATTGACGAAGCTCATCCCTCTGGGCGCGGCGGGGGCGGCAATTGCAACCGTGGCGGCTCAGGCCGTAAGCGTGGTCCTCTCGCTGGTGCTGATCCGGAAAAAGGGACTGCCATTTGCTGCGGAGAAGGAGCATCTGTGCTTTGACAGGGAGGCCTCCGGCAGCATATTAAGGGTAGGAACGCCTATAGCCCTGCAAAGCATGTGCAGCGAGGTTTCCTATCTCGTTTTGCTTGGCTTTGTAAATGCGCTCGGAGAAGTGGCTTCGGCCGGAGTCGGCATTGCCGAAAAGTTGGTCATGTTTATACTGCTGATCCCCAATTCTTATATGCAGTCCATTTCTGCCTTTGTTGCGCAGAATGACGGCGCGGGGCAGCTTGGGCGTGCTAAAAGATCCATGTGGCTGGGTATGCTAACTGCAGCTGTTCTGGGCGGTATTCTGGCTTATTTATCCTTTTTCCACGGAGCAGCACTTTCTGCGCTTTTTATAAAGGGCGGCGAAACGGCGGTGCTGAATGCTTCGGCGGAGTTCCTCAAGGCGACCAGCATCGAGTGCTTTATTCTATCGATCGCCTATTGCTTTACCGGCTACTTCAACGGCGTGGAGCGGACGACATTCGTTATGGTGCAGGGGCTGTTGTCTATCTTCCTTGTGAAGATACCCTATGCGTGGTTCGCCAGCATGCAGCCTGAGCCGAGCCTGTTTCAAATCGGCATGTCTACGGCATGGGCCGCTGTGTTTACTCTGCTGCTGTGCGTGTGGTATTATATCCGCTGCGGCATAAAAGACAAGGTATGATGCTAAACAAAAAAAGGCATCCGTATCGGGTGCCTTTTTAATATGCTCACGTTGTGCGTTATGAGGCGTCGCCGTGCCTTGCTCCGCCGCGGCGGAAGAGCAGTGATATGCCCCATATTCCCGCAAGGCCGACGAGGGTATAAACGATGCGGGCGAATGTCGCGCTCATGCCTCCGAACAGGCTTGCAACGAGGTCAAACTGAAACAGCCCAATAAGCCCCCAGTTGAGCGCGCCGATTATTACGAGAATAAGCGATAGTGTATCCATAATGATATCTCCTTAAAGCTCCTTTGCCTTGATGGGCTTATTCTGCCCGCAGCGGAGCGAAAGAGATACCGGGCAAATTATGGCATTTATTTTTTCTTCGGGTAAAACACCTCCACCTCAAACCTGTCAAAATTAACGCTTTCCATAAAGTCATCCGGCCGGAACACGGCGCGGGAAAATTCGTTAAATTCCTGTATGTGCTTTTTCAGCATTACCGGGCGGGAAAGATCCAGCTCGTGGCAGAGCGGACCTATCAGCTCAAACCAGTCCGCTTCGCCGCGGGATATCCCCTCGTATTCCACAGTATGCTCCCGCATTATTCTGCTGCCCTTGCGAATCGTTCCCCATAGCTTCATCTTTGCAGTGTACGCTCCTTTGCTTTCGGGTAAAAACAGGGGCGGCGCTTTCGCCGCCCCTGTGCTGTTGTGTTGGTTTTATTTTGTGAGGTACTGCTCGGATACAAAGAGTATCTTGCCGTTGTACTCTATCATGCTCCAGCCGCTGCCCATGTCCTTTACAAAGCTGACCTGAGTGCCGTTGGGAAGCTGCATGAGCGCGGTGCCGTCCTTGCTCGGGGAAAGGCGAGCATTGAGACCATCGGTATTCACGGTGGCGTTGGTCGTGGTATAGGATGAGACATCGCTTACCTTCTTAATGTACTTGCCGGATACATACCCGGTGGTGTTGTTATAGGCGATAGTGTACCAATCGTTGCTGTCCGCGCTGATTACGTATACCTTGTCGCCGCCGCCGAGTTGACCTATGACGTCAGAGGTACTGGAGGCGTTCGCACGCACGTTTACGCCGTCCGTTGTGGCGTAGTAGATGGACTTTGCACTGCTGGCGTTTGCAGGTGTTGAAGCCCCGCTGCTCGCAGTGCCTGTTGTGCCGGTAGCTGTACCCGTCGTGCCGCCTGCCGCCGCGTAGTCAATGGTGAAGGTCTTGCGGTTGATAACGTAGCCGTTCTTGCGCGCCTCAACGTTGAGCGTAGTAGTGCCCGCCTCGTTTATGGTGTAGGTATACTGGAAGGCACCGGTCTCAAGCACGGGGACGGCCTCGTCGTTTACAAACACGCTCGCCGTGGTGTCCTGTATCATGCCGGCGATCTCAACTATCGGGCTGGTAACCGAGAAAACTTCGGTATTCGGGCTGGTGACCGTCATTTCAATGGTGGGTATGCTTATGAGTATCGGCTCGGCAAACGTGACCTGTTCGCTCTCGCCCTTTTTGTTTATGACGGTTATGTTGGGGGTAACGGCAAGCTGGCCGTCCGCAGTCAGCTCATCGGGATCCACAGGCTCGCTGGGCACCCAAAGCTGCTCGGGTATGCCGAACGTGACGGACTTGCCGGTGACCGGCTCTTCCTTTACTATTGAACCGCCCTCAAACTTGACGGTGCTGTTCTTCTTTGCGTAAACCGTTATGTTATAAGCCTTGTCGCCGGAAGCAGTCGTGGTCTCTTCGATCTTGGCTTCGCCGGTTATGGCGGATTTGCCGGAGCCTATGCCGCCGCTTACCAGCTTGACTACGCCGAACACGATGAGGCCAACGATGATTATGCCGCCAAGTATCATGCCGAGCAGCTTAATGTTGATGCTGCTCTTTTTGCGGCGGGCAGTCGTGCTTTTGCGCGGGGCTGAGGCACGAGAGGAAGAGGCGGAGGAGCGTGACGAGCTGCGGGAGGCCTGGCGCTGCCCTGCTGCCTTGCTGCTCTTAGTTCTGCCGTTGCTGCTCCTTGTGGCGCTCTTGCTGCTGCGCCTGTCCTCAGCGTTGGTATAGTCATATGAGAACATATTGTCGTCTATCGGGTCGGCATACTTTATGCCGCTGCGCTGCCCCGTCTGAGCGGCGGAGTATCCGCCGGACCAGGCTGAGGCCGCTGCCGACGTTGCCTGCGCTGCGGTCGGTGCAGCTGCTGCGCTGTCCGTTCTTGTGCCGCATATGTTGCAGAAACGCTGACCCTCGCTGAGCCTTGCGCCGCACTTTGGGCAAACCGACCCGGCCGCAGGTGCGTTGTAGCGCGCTTGCTCCTGCTGCGCCGGGGCTGCGGAAGCAGTCGCTTCGGCGCTGCCGCTGAGAAAATCGGCGGGTATATCACTTTCGGATATGGTGTTTGCGTTAAAATCGGGCTTTGACCATACCGGCGGGCGAACGAAGCTGCGCGTGGGCGAATCATGCAGCGGTGCATTGCACTTCTGGCAGTATTCGAGGCTGTCATCGTTTTGTGTGCCGCATACCTTACATATCATAAATAAAATCCTCCTAAAAGGCTGTGGCCTCGGGGCGGGGCTTTGTGCCAATGCACCGTCAGCCTTATATACTTACTTGAGAGTAATTATACCAAATTCTGCTGCCAAATGAAACAGCTTTCAAAGGACAATTATAAACAAAATATAAACTATGCAGTGCGGCAAAATAAATTACCGGAGATATAATCAGCAGAAATGTGGACATCGGCGCTCTGCGGGTGTAAAATAATATAGCCCGTAATGGCTTATACGACAATAGAATAGTTAAAGGCGCAGAGTAGGATGCCGCGCGTTGCACGGAGGAAGCTATTTTCCTCCGGCTGAGTGCTCCGAGGACGGGGAGTTGCCTCGGGGACGAAAAGCCGAAAGGCTTGCGGTGCGGCCTCCGCATCCCGCTGCTGCATAAAGGAGAACCGCCTCCTCTATGTGGTAAAACTAATTAAAGGAGGCGTGTTTGAATGGAAAGCAACGACATCAGAACCGACAAGAGCACCCGAAGGGTGGTAATTTGTGCAATGCTCACGGCGCTGGGAACGGTGCTCGGCGGGCTGCTGAGCGTCCCCGCGATGCCGCTCGGGAGCTATACGCTGAAGATAGGTCTCGGCGTGCTGCCCGTTATAGCTGCGGCGGTGCTGTATGGGCCGCTGTACGGAGGGATAGTCGGCGGGCTTACCGACCTTATCCAGGCGCTGGTGTTCCCAAAGGGGTCGTATATGCCCTGGTTCACGGTCATAGGGGTGCTGTTTGGGGTGGTACCAGGCCTGTTCTTTATGAATGGACAGAGGCCAACGCTCAAGCGGATATTCGCCGCGGTGTTTACCGGGCAAACGGTGTGCAGCGTGCTGCTCAACACCATGCTTTTGGTCTGGCTGTACGGTTCGCCCTGGCAGATAGTTTATGCGAGAATAGTAAATCAGGCCGTTATGATACCCCTGTATACCTTCCTTGTGTACTACATTATGAGGATAATGCAAAGGACGGGGCTTATATAAACCGGCAAAACCGTGCATACTCTTCCGTATGAAGACAGTATTTATACGGAGGTGAACGCGATGGGTCTGTTCCGGCGCGCCGGGGGCAAGAACGGGATAGAAAGGGAAACGGATATACGCCGTGCCATGGAGCAATGGCAGGAGGCCGAAAGGTACTATAAAAGCGTGTCCGATGCCGACCTTGTGGATTACGCAGCCTACGAAGCCGAGGCTGCAAGAAGAAAATATATGCTGCTCCTGAAGCGATACGCTGCGGAGCGGGAATATGGGGAGTGCTAGTTTAAAAATGCTGGGAATGCTTGTCATGTTTGGGTTGGGTATACTCGTGCTGTGGCTGATATGCAAAATATTCGCCTGGCCGCTGAAGATACTCTTCAAGCTGGTGGTGAACGCCGTTATGGGCGCCGTGGTGCTGCTGCTTGTGAACGTGGTAGGCAGTATGGTGGGCTTTACCCTGCCGATAACCGCCCTGACCTCGCTTATCGTGGGTGTGCTTGGCGTGCCGGGCGTTGTGCTCATAGCGCTCTGGTTCATGATGTAGCTTTGCTGTCCTCCGGTGTTTAACGGGGGGCAGCCTTTTGCGCTCGGAGGTGCAAAAAATGCAGGATGCTGTCGTAAAACTAAGAGAAATGCTCAGCTCAGCGGGTCGCGTTGTTTTCTTTGGCGGCGCCGGGGTGAGCACGGAATCCGGCATACCGGATTTTCGCAGCGAAAACGGCATATACGATGCGATACGCCGCTTTGGCGAGCGGCCGGAAACGCTGCTCAGCCACAGCTTTTTTATGGAGCATACCGAGCGCTTTTTTGAGTATTACAGGAGCGCGCTGCTGCGAACCGATATTGAGCCAAACCCGGCGCACAGAGTCCTTGCAGAGCTGGAAAAGCAGGGCAGGCTCACGGCCGTTGTTACACAAAATATAGACGGTCTGCATACAAAGGCCGGCAGCAGGAACGTATATGAGCTGCACGGCAGCATATACAGGAACCACTGCATGAAGTGCGGAAGGTTCTTTGCTGCGGAGGATATCCTCGGGATGGATACGGTGCCCCGCTGCGAGTGCGGCGGCGTGATAAAGCCGGATGTGGTGCTCTATGAGGAGGGGCTGGACGGCGACGTTCTGCGCGGGGCGATCACCCATATAATGCGCTCCGATATGCTTATAGTCGGCGGCACATCGCTTGCCGTGTATCCCGCCGCAGGGCTTATTGACTACTACCGCGGCGACAAGCTCGTTTTGATAAACAAGAGCGAAACGCCTTATGACGGCAGGGCAAACCTCGTCATACACGATGCAATAGGCAAGGTGCTTTCGGAAACCTTGATCGATAAATAAATAATATCTGTTCAGAGGAAGGAGCTTAAAGCAAAAATGGTAAAGGCTACTACAGCTATCCTCTTGGCCGGCGGGCCGGGCAAGAGAATGGTATCCAAAAAGCAGAAGGTTATGCACGAGCTGTGCGGAAGGCCCATGCTGGAATGGGTAATGCGGAGCGTACAGCAGCATATAAATGAAAGACCGGTCGTTGTGCTGGGGTATGATGGGGAAAGCGTTCGGGAGTACTTTCATCGGGACTGCACTTATGCGAACCAGCTCAGCCTGCCGGGCAACAGGGTGGATGCTCTTAGAGCCGGAATGAGCGCCGTCAATATTGATGACGGCTATGTGCTCGTTGTGGCCGGGGATATGCCGCTGCTCAGCGCAAATACCGTCGGTGCGCTTGTTGAGGCGGCAAACGGCGTATCCGCATCGCGCCTCATATGCCTCTCCGAGGAACGCACGGACAGCATGCTGGTGTCGCCGGCGTATTGCTTCAATATAAGGATTATAAGGGAGTGCCTCAAGATGGAGGCCAGCAACATAGAAGAGTATATATCCTACCTCCGCAAGATGGGTATGCCGGTAATAGACGTGTATGCGCCGTACAGGGAAGGAATAGAGGTGCTGGACAGGGAGGATCTCTGGGTATGCAGCGATATGATGCGGCGGGATATAAACGCCGCGCATATGTGCTCCGGCGTTACCTTTATAGACCCGACTACTGCATATATAGACGCCGATGTAAAAATAGGCATGGATACCGTCATATATCCGGACGTATATATGAGCGGCAAAACGGTGGTAGGCGAGGGCTGCAGGATATACAACGGCTGCCGGCTGGAGAATACCGTCATCGGCGACGGCTGCAGCATGCAGGCCGTGGTCGCAATAGATGCCGTTGTGGAGGACGGGGCAAGGGTAGGCCCCTTCGTGCGGCTGCGGCCTAATACCCACATAGGCAAGGACTGCAAGATAGGCAACTTCGTTGAGGTGAAGAACTCGACCTTGGGCGAAAAGACTTCCGTTGCGCACCTTACATACGTTGGCGATTCGGATGTGGGCAGCCATGTCAATATGGGTTGCGGCACGGTATTTGCGAATTACGACGGTTTTGAAAAGCACCGCTGCAAGATTGGCAATAACGTGTTCATCGGCTGCCAGACGGCTCTCGTTGCGCCGGTCGAGGTCGGTGACGGCGCATACACCGGCGCCGGCAGCGTGATAACCGAGAATGTGCCGGAGGGAGCGCTCGCAATAGGCAGAGCGGCTCAGAAAAACACAGAGGGTTGGGTCAAGGAGTTCAGGGCGCGGCACGAAGGAAAGGGAAAATAATTCCTTGACAGGGCGCCGCAAAATGTGCTTTCATACATAAGGAACAAACAATACTAGTGTAAATGGGAGAAATAAAATGAGTCTTTACAGCGAGTGGCAGGGCATATGCGATCAGGTACAGGAGCAGGAGCCCGGCGTGGCGAGGAAATTCTGGAAAGAATACTTTGCGGCGGAAACCGAAAACTATAAGAAAATACTTGGCGACTATACCCATACGGTCGAGGGCAAGCTCTCGGAGCTTGCGGAGCAGTTCAATATGGACGAGGTCACCTTTGTCGGCTTTTTGGATGGCATAAATACGAGCTTGAAGAAGGAGCTGAAGCTGGACAGCCTTAAGAGCGGCTCTAAAATAGCATTGGATATAGACTTTGAAAAGCTGTATTTCAATATGCTGGACTGCAAGGCGGAGTGGCTGTATACTCTTAAGGAATGGGAGCCGATACTCACCGAGGAGCGCCGCAAGGAGATCACCCATGAATTCCGCACCTCAAAGATGTTCGTAAAGGCGGCGGAGCCCGGCAGAAACGATCCCTGCCCCTGCGGCAGCGGCAAGAAGTATAAAAAATGCTGCGGCGCGGGAAAGTAAATACGTATAACAGCGGCAGCCTCCGGTGCATCCGAGGGCTGCTTTTGACATAATATGCAACAGGAGGATTTGATCCATATGAAAATAAGGTTCTGCGGCGCGGCAAGGTCGGTCACCGGCTCCTGCCATATGATAACCTTTGATGGCGGCAGCATACTTGTGGACTGCGGCATGCGGCAGGGCGCGGATGCAAAAACGGACTACGGCGAGGGAGACTTTCCCTTCGTGCCGACCGATATAAAGGCGCTTTTGCTCACCCATGCACATATCGACCATACCGGAATGGTGCCGCTGCTGGTAAAGCGGGGCTTTAAGGGGGGCATATTCTCAACCGAGGCAACGGCAAAGCTCTGCGGCATAATGCTGCCGGACAGCGCGCATATTCAGGAGCAGGATGCCGAATATCAGAACCGCAAAAACGAGCGGGCGGGCAAGCCGTTGGTCGAGCCGCTGTATACCACCGAGGATGCGCAAAACGCGCTGAAGCTGCTTAAAGGCGTGAGGTACGGCAGCGTCGTGCAGATCTGCCCCGGCGTTGAGGCGAGGTTTACCGATGTCGGGCATCTTCTCGGCTCCTCCGCAATAGAGATATGGGTAACGGAGGGGAATAAAAAGACCTGCGTCGTGTTCTCCGGAGATATCGGCAGGGACGACAGGCCGATAATCAAGGATCCGGAAAGCCCGAAGAGCGCCGACTATCTCATAATGGAAAGCACCTATGGTGACAGGCTGCATACCGTCAGCACAGACGCCGAGAAGGAGCAGGAGTTCGCGGAAATACTCCGTGAAGGCATAGCACGGGGCGGCAATATAGTTATCCCCGCTTTCGCTGTGGGCAGAACGCAGGAGCTCCTCTATTACATAAAACGCTTTCTCGTCAACAATACCGTGCCCGGTCTCGAAAAGGTGCCGGTATACATAGACAGCCCGCTCGGCATAAAGGCTACGCGGATATACGCAGGCTGCGGCGCAGAGTGTTACGACGACGAAACAAAGGCACTTGCGAGGAGCGGCGACCTGTTTGAGTTTGAAACGCTGCATGTTGCGGAAACCGTTGAGGAGAGCATGGAGATAAACGACCTGAAGGGCTGCAATATCATAATTTCCGCATCCGGCATGTGCGAGGCAGGGCGAATAAGGCACCACCTCAAGAATAACCTCTACAAGGCGAATGCAACGGTCGTTTTCGTAGGCTATCAGGCTGTCGGCACGCTGGGGCGCATGCTCGTAGACGGGGCAAAGAAGGTGAAGATACTCGGCGTGCAGGTCATAGTCAACGCCGCGATAAAGCAGATAGACGGCTTCTCGGGTCACGCAGATCAAAGTGAGCTTTTGGAGTGGGTAGGCGAAATATCAGAGAGGCCGAAGACGGTGTTCCTCGTGCACGGCGAAGACAAGGCGATAAACGTGCTCAAGGGCAAGCTGCAGGAAAGGGGCTATTCCGTTGAGGTGCCGGATATGTTCGAGGAGTTCGACCTCGGTACCGGCGAGGTATACGCAACGGCAATGAAGCAGGTCACAGCGGCAGAAAAGGCACGCAAGCAGCAAAAGCGGGACGTGCGCGCGGCGCTGAGGCGGCTGATTATCGCCGCAACGGAGCTGCTCTCCGGCGAGCCGGAAACGGCGGCGGAGATGACGGAGGATATACTGTCCGTTGCGGAAAGAATGGAGAAACTTGCAAAATAGCCTTAAGCAGTGCTTGAAGTGCGCCGAGGTATGTGGTAGAATACTTCGGTAGTAAAACACGGCGTTGAAGGAGAAAAACAGCGCATGCTCGCCTCAGAGAGGGCTCCGTTAGCTGGGAGGAGCCTGTGGGAGTGCCCTGCATAAGTTCGCTCCGGAGCCGCTTCGGTGAAGCCTGATAAACGGGTGCGTAGCCGAGGCCGGGTATGCCCGATACAGCTAAAAAGGCCCTGTGATGGCGGGGTAAATTAGGGTGGTACCACGAACGCGCCTTCGTCCCTTGGGACAGGGCGCGATATTTTTTTGGAGGAAAGGCTAAAGATGAACGAATCACTTCAAAAGATCAGGCAGGAGACCCTTGAAAGGCTGAAGGCCGCAAGGGACGAGGCTGAGATCGAGTCCCTCAGCGTTTCGGTTTTCGGAAAGAGCGGCTCGCTTACCGGCATACTAAAGTCCATGGGTCAGCTCAGCAAAGAGGAGCGCGCAACGGTCGGCCAGTCGGTAAACGCCGTAAAGAAGGAGCTTGAAAAGGAGCTTTCCGGGCGCAGGGCGGAGATAGCTGCAAAAATGCAGGAGCTGCGCTTTGAAAGGGAAGCGATAGACGTTACCGAGCCGGGCAAGATCGCCCAGCCGGAGGGGCATCTGCACCCCATGACACAGACCTATCGCGCCATAAGGGACGCGCTCGTCGGTATGGGGTTCACGACCTACGAGGGGCCGGAGGTGGAGTATGATGACTATAACTTCACAAAGCTGAACCTGCCGCTGGATCACCCCGCGAGAGATATGCAGGATACCTTCTATGTAAACGACAGGGTGGTGCTGCGCACACATACCTCCCCGCTCGAGGCAAGGGCGCTGCTCAACCTGAAACCGCCCTTCCGGCTCATAATGCCCGGGCGCGTGTTCCGCGTGGACGAGGTCGATGCGAGCCATAGCCCTGTATTTATGCAGATGGAGGGCTTTGTCGTGGATAAAAACCTTACTCTTGCTGACCTGAAGGGTACGCTGCTGACCTTCATACATACCGTCTTCGGCGAGGATGTAAAGATGCGGTTCCGCCCGAGCTATTTCCCCTTTACCGAGCCCTCGGCCGAGGTGGATATATCCTGCACCCTATGCGGCGGAAAGGGCTGCCGCCTCTGCAAGGGCACTGGCTGGCTGGAGATACTGGGCTGCGGCGTTACAAACCCGCATGAGCTGGAAAACTGCGGGCTGGATCCGCACGAATGGAAGGCCATAGCCTTCGGCGTAGGCGTGGACAGGATAGCCAGCCTGAAGTACGGTATAACGGATATCCGCCTCGAATACGAGAACGATGCCCGTTTCCTGAAGCAGTTCTAAAGGGAGGTATGTATTATGAAGCTGCCGCTTAAATGGTTAAAGGAATATGTTGATTTTAACGTAACTCCCGAAAAGTTCGTGGAGCTGATGATGTGGCGCGGCTTTGAGGTCGCGGATATCGAAAACGAGATGCCCGGGATAACCAACGTAGTCGTGGGCAGGATAGAGGCGCTTTCAAAGCACCCAAACGCGGATAAGCTGCAGATATGCTCGATAAACGTCGGCAAGGAGGAAAACCTCTGCATAGTTACCGGTGCGCAGAACGTATATGAGGGCGCGCTGGTGCCCGTTGCGCTGGATGGGGCGCAGCTTGCCGGTGGCATAGAGATACACCCGACCAGTATGCGCGGCGTCGAGAGCTTCGGAATGCTCTGTTCCGGCAAGGAGCTTGGCCTTACCGAGGCGGATTACCCGGGTGCTGAGGTATACGGCATAATGCTGCTCGAGGAGGAGCATCCCCTCGGACAGAGCATACAGGAGGCGGTAGGGCTGGATGGGCTGATATTCGACATCGAGCTGACTCCGAACAGGGCGGACTGTCAGAGCATAATCGGCATTTGCCGCGAGGCTGCTGCCGCGCTTGGGCAGAAGTTCCGTGAACACGAAATAAAGCAGATCAGCGGCAATGGCAGCAGTGCGGATTATGCATCCGTTGAGGTATTGGATACCGATCTCTGCCCGAGGTATATTGCGCGCGCAGTTACGGATATAAACATAGCTCCCTCGCCCGCATGGATGCAGAAGCGCCTTCGCAGCGTCGGCCTGCGCCCGATAAACAACATAGTGGATATAACCAACTATGTTATGGTGGAGTACGGCCACCCTATGCATGCGTTTGACCTTTCCTGCATAACCGACGGCCATATAATCGTTCGCCGCGGCAAAGAGGGTGAAAAGGTGACAACGCTGGACAGCAAGGAGCGCGAGGTATCGCCGGATGTGCTGCTCATAGCTGATCCCGTAAAGGGCGTCGGCATAGCCGGCATCATGGGCGGCGAAAACTCTGAGATAACCGAAAACACAAAAACCGTGCTCTTTGAGGCGGCGGTATTCAAGGGCAGCAATATCAGGCATACCACCCGTGAGCTGCATCACGTTACCGACGCGGCTGCGCGCTTTATAAAGGGCGTTGAGCCGGTGAACGCCATGGACGCCATAAACAGGGCGATAGAGCTGGTGGACGAGCTCGGCGCGGGCAAGGTCGTCGGCGAAAACATAGATGTGTGCGCCGCGGATATATCCGAGCGGGTGATAGATGTTGACTGGAAGCATGTAAACGGCATACTCAACACCGACATATCGCCGGAGGAAATGGTAAGGATGCTGGATACCATAAACATTCCCGCGAGGGTGAACGGCGATAAACTGACCGTTACGGTTCCGCATTATCGGGTGGATATAGAGAGCGGCATTGAGGCGGATTGGGACATTGCGGAGGAAATAGGCCGTATATACGGCTATTACAACATCGAGCCAACCCTCATGAAGGGGGATACCTTCCGCGGGCGGCTCAGCCCCGAAACCGCCTTTGAGGACGAGATAAAGGATATGTGCGTCACCATGGGCTGCTACGAGATGTATAACTACAACTTCACCGGCCCCGCCGCGCTGAATGCCCTGCGCATACCGGAGGAGGACGAAAAGCGGCTTGCGGTAAAGCTGCTCAATCCATTTGGTGAGGATCAGAGCCTCATGCGTACCACTCTCATGGCGGGTATGCTGGACACCGTTGCCCGCAACTGCAACCGCAAGACCGGCTGCGGCAGGTTCTTTGAGGTTGGCAACGTACACTTTGACAACAATTCAGACCTTCCGGAGGAGCGCAAGCTGCTCGGTCTCATAATGACCGGCGCAGAGGAGAGCTTCTTCACCCTCAAGGGCACCGTAGAGTATATACTGCGCCGTATAGGCATTGAAAACGCGGAGTTTGTTTCCGGCGGCGGGGAATACCTCCAGCCCGGTCAAAAGGCAGAGATATACGTCGAGGGCGAGCGCATAGGCGAGCTCGGCACCGTGCATCCGGATGTGCGCAAGGCGTTCAGCGTGCCTCAGCCTGCTTACGCCGCGGAGCTCAGCATGAAAAAGCTCTTTAACAGGCGCAGGGAGAAGAAGACCTATAAGGCGCTGCCCAAGTACCCCCTCGTGCCGCGGGACATTGCCGTAGTCGTGGATGAAAGCGTCACCGCGGCGGAGGTCGCAAGGGTAATAAAGCAGGCGCCGGTAAAGGTCATACTGGAAAACGTTGAGCTGTTCGATGTTTACAGGGGTCCCGGAATACCTGCAGGCAAGAAGAGCATGGCCTATTCCTATACCGTCCGCGCCGAGGATCGTACATTGACCGACGAGGATATAAGCGGTGCGATGAAGGCGATAGTCGGCTCTCTCAAGGCAAGACTGAATGCGGAGCTTAGAGGGTAGCTCAAAAAACGAATAAATTCAACAGATTTCGGCGCGGCTCCGTTCGCGCCGTTTTCTCTGCTTATATAGCGCTGATGCTCGGCTGAGCGCAACGCCGGCGGAGATCAAAAGGCCGGCGGCAAGCTCGCGCCTGTTAAGCGTTCCGTTCAAAAGCACATCCAGCAGTATACCGCTGAAAAGCTGCCCGCAGAAGGTCAATAGCGTCAAGCGGCAGGCGGGCAGCCTCGGAACTGTGAGATTGAACAGCAGAACGATTATTACGCCGAGTATGCCACCTCCCCATGCCCAAAGGTGATATTGCGACGGCTCGGGGCTTTCCGGAATTACTGCCGTCAACAGCAGGCAAAACGGCATACCTGCGAGGTGATTTACAAAGGAGCCCTGCAGCTCGCCTATCTGCTGCGCCAAGCGTGAATTTACGATACGGGACAGCACGACGGTCACGCCTGACGCGAGTGCAAGCAGAATGTATATCATACCGCCGCCTGATGCATCGCCTGCCATGAGCGCAATGCCCAAAAGCGATAGCAGTATGCCTGAAATGCTTATATCGGCCCGATCTTGGCGTTTCATGCCGAGCCAGCCGAAAACGTCTATCAGGGCGGAAAATACGAGCTGCGCAAAAAGCTCCAGCGCTACGATGCCGGTCAGGCTTATGTGCAAAAAGGCAATGTTGCTGAATACCGTTGTCAAAACGCCGATAACGCCGCCAAGGTACATCCATATGGGCGTTTTTTTGCTGAATGTAACGCGGCTGCGCTGCGCGGCCAAAACCAACGCCGCAAACGCCACACCGACGATATGGGTATACAGCGCCGCGTGATAAACGCCGAACCGAGCGCCGAGCTCGCCATCCGCTTGGATCATGGCGGTAAGCACAATGCCGGATAAAAGGGCTAACAGACTGTACATAAGCTAATCCTCCGTTTGCTGTTCTGAAAAGATATGCTAACACGGGGCACACGGCTGATAATAGGACATTTGTCCTACACATTGCTCTGTGCTATAATCAAAAAAACGGCGGAGGCAGTCAGTATGAAGGAAACATTTTTGATAACGGCGCGTGAATCGGCTCTGATGAGCAGGTATGGCTTGGACGCGGCGAAATTACTGCAGTGCTCCGTTCGCAGGTATGATTTCGGGGAGTGCATCATAGCGGCAGGAGCGCCGAACGAGTATATTTTTATTGTGATAAGCGGCAGAGCAAAGGTGAGCCTAACTGCGCCAAACGGCAAGGGCATGGTGCTTTGCTTTTATGCTTCGGATGGGCTCATAGGGGAAGCGGAACTGTATTCCGGTTCGGCAGCGGATACTACGACCGTTACCGCGCTGGAGGATTTTCAATGCATCGCCGTGCCGGTGCGCCGCAATACGGAGTATCTGAATAGCAGCCTTGCCTTTACAAGATCCGCCGCGGCGGAGATTGCTAAAAAGCTGCAGCTGACCGATAATGTCGTTGAAAATACGCTTTATACATCCAATGTAAGGCTTTGCCGCTATATACTGGCTGCGGCGAACGGGATGTATTTTCGGGATATAATGACCGAGGTCGCAGCCTCTGTCGGCGTAAGCTACCGCCACCTGTACCGTATGATGGGAGCACTATGCAGGGACGGAATTTTGAAAAAAACCGGTGCCGGGTATCGAATTTGCAGTATGGAAGGGCTGGCACAGCGCGGGTCAACGAAAAGATAAAGCGCAAGCATTAAAACCGCTCTTTTTATTATGACGGATATGTGGTAGAATATATATGTAAAAATATGCAGTACAGCTTTAACATAGCTTACCGGAAACGGAGAGAAAAATGGATCTTTCAACACTGAACAAGGAGCAGCGGCTGGCGGTTGAAACGCTCGAAGGGCCTCTGCTCATTCTTGCGGGTGCAGGCTCGGGTAAGACGCGCGCCCTCACCTACCGCATAGCAAACCTGGTTGAGCACGGTGTATCGCCGCGCAATATTCTTGCGCTTACCTTTACAAACAAGGCGGCAAGGGAAATGCGGGAGCGCACGGAGGCGCTCGTCGGAAGCGATGCTGCGGATATGTGGGTAGCAACCTTCCATTCCTGCTGCACGCGGATATTGAGGAGCGACATAGATAAGCTGGGGCGCAGCCGCAATTTCGTAATATACGATGACGACGACCAAACCTCGCTCATAGCCGCAATAATGAAGCAGCTTGGCATAAACGACAAGGAGCTGACCAAGCGGCAGATAAAGGAGCACATAAGCGAGGCAAAAAATAAATCGGAAGCACCGGAGCAATACCTCAAGGACGACCCCTACCTCGACGAGGGGGTATTGAAGGTGTTTAAGCAATACCAGCGCAGCATGAAGGAATACAACGCGCTTGATTTTGACGACCTGCTCGGGCTCACGCTGGAGCTGTTTACGAGCTGCCCGGAGGTTCTGGAAAAATACCGCAACAGGTTTAAGTATATACTTGTGGACGAGTATCAGGACACAAACGTGATGCAGTACCGCATAGTTGAGCTGCTGGCGCGCAAGCACGGCAATATATGCGTCGTGGGCGATGACGACCAGAGCATATACGGCTGGCGCGGGGCGGATATACGCAATATACTTGACTTTGAAAAGGACTTTGAGGGGGCGAAGGTCATACGCCTTGAGCAGAACTATCGCTCAACATCAAACATACTGAATGCTGCGAACGCCGTAATAGAGAACAACAAGGGGCGAAAGAGCAAGAAACTATGGACGAACAACGGCGAGGGAGACCGGGTCGAGACCTTTACTGCGGACAGCGAGCGGGACGAGGCGCATTTCGTCTGCCGAAAGATAATGGAGGGCGTCAGGGACGGCAGAAGCTATGGCGATTTTGCCGTGCTCTACCGAATGAATGCCCAGAGCCGAATACCCGAGACTACGATGGTAAACTACGGCATACCGAACAAGGTATACGGCGGGCAGCGGTTCTATGAGCGCAAGGAGATAAAGGATATAATGGCGTATCTGCGCCTTATATACAATCCATTTGATGATATTGCGCTGAAGCGTATAATAAACGTTCCAAAGCGCAGCATAGGCGATGCCTCAGTTGCGGAGCTTGCCCGCGTTGCGCAGAGCGAGGGAAGCTCAATGCTGGTAACGGCACTTACGAGCGAGAACATTGACCCGCGGGCGATGAAAAAGATAAAGCCATTTGCGGATACCATGAACGAGTTTATAACCCAAAGTCGTACTATGCCGCTTTCGGAGTTTACCGCCAATATGATAAGCGCGCTGGAATACGAAACCTATCTTAAGGCTGAGGATAAGCGCGGCGAGGTAGAATCCCGCATGGACAACCTTCGCGAGCTTATAGGCAACATAAAAGAAATAGAAAAAGATCTGCCGGAGGGCGAGGATGCACTGAAGGCATTCTTGGAAAACGTTGCTTTGGTATCCGACATAGACTCCATGACGGATGAAAACGGCGCCGTTGCGCTGATGACGCTGCACAGCGCAAAGGGATTGGAGTTCCCCGTTGTGTTTATGATAGGCATGGAGGAGAACATATTCCCGACGTCGAGGGCGAAGAACGACATGTCGGACAGGGCGATGGAGGAGGAGCGCCGCCTCTGCTATGTCGGCATGACGAGGGCGGAGCAGAAGCTGTACCTCATAAACGCAAGGCAGCGCAACATATTCGGCAATGAATCCTACAACCGCAAATCGAGGTTCCTGGAGGAGATACCGCAGGAGCTCACGGTGTCGGATAACCCCGTAAAGAAGCAGGAAAGCGGCGAGCAAACCGAGCGCACAAAGCCGCAGCGCAAAAACTTCCACCGCTACGCGATGGATTCACACTATCTTGGCGACGGGACAAAGGACGTTCGTCCTGCGGCTGCAGCGCCTGCTGCAAAGAGCTTTGAAAAGTATCAAAAGGTGCAGCACGACAAGTTCGGCTTGGGTACCGTTACGGATATAACCGGCTCAGGCAGCTCCATGCTGGTGTCGATAGATTTCGGCGCCGCCGGAGTGAAGCGCTTTGCGGCGGCGTATGCGCCGATAAAGCCGGTAGAATAATATAAAAATAACTACCCGAAAGGAAACCGCAATGGAGCAGCGCGTAAGGGAGCTTGTGGATAAGCTCAACGAATACTCGAGGGCGTATTATGTAATGGACGCCCCCAAAATAAGCGATAAGGAGTACGATGAGCTTTATGATGAGTTGCTGAGGCTGGAGGAGCAGACGGGGCTGATACTGCCGGATTCCCCTACCCAAAGGGTCGGCGGCGACCCGCTGCCCTGCTTTGAGCCGCATACCCATATAGGCCGGCTGTGGAGCATGGATAAGGTGCGCACCCACGAGGAGCTGAAGGCTTGGGGCGCAAAGGTGGAAAGGATGGCGGAGGAGCGCGGACTGCCGAAGGTGAAGTACGCGCTTGAGTATAAGTTCGACGGGCTGACCATCAATCTTACCTATGAAAACGGCAGGCTGACTACCGGCGCAACGAGGGGCAACGGAGTTATCGGCGAAGACATAACGCCGCAGATAAAGACCATACGTACCGTTCCGCTGACGATACCGTTTAAGGGCAAAATCGAGGTTCAGGGCGAGTGCTATATGAAGCTCTCCGTGCTGAACGAGATAAACAGGATCACGGATGAAAAGCTGAAGAATGCAAGAAATGCGGCAGCCGGGGCGCTTAGAAACCTTGACCCGAGGGTGACTGCGAAGCGGAGGCTGGATTGCTACTGCTACAATGTGGGCTATATCGAGGGAAGGGAGCTTAAAACGCAGGACGAGATGCTGGAGTTCCTGCGGGAAAACGGCTTTACCGTGAGCGACTATCTGGTGTTCTGCGACGATATGGATACCGTTTGCCGCGAGATAGACAAGGCGGAGAAGTCCCGACCGCACCTCGATTTTCTGATAGACGGTATGGTGGTAAAGGTCAGGGACTTTGCAACGAGGGAAGCGCTTGGCGCAACAGAAAAGTTCCCGCGCTGGGCGATGGCCTTTAAATTCGCCGCCGAGGAGACCACAACGGTTATTCGGGAGATAACCTGGGAGGTTGGGCGAACGGGCAAGCTGACGCCGCGCGCGAGCTTTGATCCCGTTGAGCTTGCGGGGGCGACGATACGCCACGCAACACTGAATAATTATGACGACATACTGCGAAAGCGGGTAGGCATAGGCTCAAGGGTGTTCATACGCCGCAGCAACGATGTGATACCCGAGATACTTTCCGCAGTTGAGGGAGACGTTCCGGAGCGGCCGGCGGAAAAGCCAACGGTGTGCCCATCCTGCGGGGCGCACGTTGAGCACCGCGGTGTGCATCTTTACTGCACAAATTCCCTCTCCTGTGCGCCGCAGATAGCGGGCAGGCTTGCCCATTATGCCTCTCGTGACGCAATGGATATAGATACTTTTTCCGAAAAAACGGCGGCGTTGTTTGTTGAGGAGCTGAGCCTCAAGAGCATTCCAGACCTTTACGATCTGAGCCCGCAGGACTTTGCGGGGCTGCAGGGCTTTGGCGAAAGGCGGATAAACAACCTCATGTCCGCCATTGAGCGCAGCAAGGACTGCTCGCTCGGCGCGTTTTTGTTTGCAATAGGCATACCAAACGTCGGCTCAAAGACGGCGCGTGATTTGGCAAGGCATTTCGGAACGCTGGAGGCGGTCAGGTGTGCAGGGACGGAGCAGCTGACAGAGGTAGCGGATGTTGGAGATGTTGTCGCGGAGAGCATAATTGAGTTCTTTGGCGACCCGTCCATAGCAGCGCAGGTGGATAGGCTGCTTGCGCATGGCGTGAAGCCGAGGCCGGAGGAGGCACAAAGGGAAAGCCCGATAAGCGGAAAGACCGTCGTAGTCACAGGAACGCTGGAAAGACTGGATAGGCGGCAGGCGGAGGCGCTTATAGAGTCGCTTGGCGGAAAGGCAGCGGGCAGCGTCAGCAAAAAGACGGACTATGTGCTTGCCGGGGAAAGCGCCGGAAGCAAGCTTGCAAAGGCGCGTGAGCTGGGCGTTAGAGTGCTCAGCGAAAAGGAATTTTTTGACTTGATCGGAGATATTGGATAATGCGGACGGGGAAGCTCAGCAATGATAAGCTGGACAGCCTGATATTAAGCAAGTTCGGGCATACCAGAAAAGAAGTCGTCTGCTCGCCGCATGTCGGCGTGGATTGTGCGGCGGTGGATCTGGGCGGAAGGATAGCAGTGCTTTCAACAGACCCTATAACTGCGGCGGATAAGAACATAGGCAGCCTTACGGTACACGTAAGCTGCAACGACGCGGCGGCGGCCGGGGCGGAGCCTATCGGCCTGCTGGTAACGCTGCTCATTCCGTCTCAGGGAACCGAGGAGGAGGTCGGGCGAATAGCGGATGAGCTCGCGGAGGCCGCAAGGCTTGCAAATATTGAGATAATCGGCGGACATACCGAGGTCACGGCCAGCGTGAACCGCTATGTAACCTGTGCTACTGTTATAGCTCGCGCCGGCAAAAACGGCATAATAACCCCAGCCGGCATGAAGCCCGGGCAGGATGTGATCATGACCAAGCTGGCGGGTATAGAGGGCACGGCGGTCATAGCCTCTGACGCACCGGAACGCACCGGGCTTACTCAGGGTGAGCTTGAGGAGGCACGCGGTTTCATGGGAAACGTGAGCGTGGTGCATGAAGGACTGTACGCTGCGGAGCACGGCGCAACCGCAATGCACGACATAACCGAGGGCGGCGTTTTTGGCGCAGCGTGGGAAATGGCGGAGGCCTCCGGCTGCGGCGTTGTGCTGTATCCCGAAAAAATACCGATCCACCCAATAACCAGGAGGATATGCGAAAGACTTTGCATAGATCCTTACAGGCTGCTTTCCAGCGGCAGCATGCTCATAGCCTGCAATGACGGCGAAGAAATGGTTCGCGGGCTCGAAGAGAACGGCATACCCGCAGCCATAGTAGGAAAAGCCACGGCATCCGGCGTTTGTACGGCGGATGGCATGGTGATAGCCCCGCCGGAGGCGGATGAGCTGTATAAGGTAATATAGCGTTTCGGCTAAAAAACGTTGGTTTGCTGTCGAAAAGATGATATAATCACTGAGTCAGAGCTTTAACGGCGCTTTTGCCGCAGGAGGTATTAAGTTGATAAGCAGTATGACCGGCTTTGGCCGTGCGTGTGTTGAGAGGGAAGGCCGCGAGGTAACGGTTGAGCTGAAAAGCGTAAACCACAGATATCTGGACTTGGGCTTCAGAATGCCTAGGGCGATAGGCTTTGTTGAGGATACTATACGCGGCGTGCTGGGCGGCGAGCTGAGCCGCGGCCATGTTGACGTATATGTATATTATAGAAACAACAGGGACGATGCCCGCGAGGTCAGCGTAGACACGCACCTCCTGGCCGAATACCTGAAGGCTGCGCGGGCAGCCGCAGAGGAGTTTTCGCTCCGGGATGATATCGGCCTTTCCGCCGCGCTCAAGCTGCCGGATGTTACGGAGATAATCGAGGCCGATGAGGACAGGGACGCCGTGTGCGCTATCACTGCCGAGGCTTGCCGAATGGCCTGTGCCGAGCTTAAGTCGATGCGGGCAAGGGAGGGCGCAAAGCTGTACGACGATTTATACGAAAAATCGCGCACAGTTGAGGATATAAGGCAAAAAATAGCGCTGCGCGCGCCGGATGTAGTGCTGGAGTACAAGGCGAAGCTGGCGGAGCGGATAGAGAAGCTGCTCGGTGGCGTTGAGGTGGATAGGACAAGGCTTGCGACTGAGGTCGCGTTGTTTGCGGACAAGGCGGGCATAGACGAGGAGCTGGTTCGCCTCTCCAGCCATGTGACCCAGTTCCGTGCTATGTTGGACAGCTCAGAGCCGGCGGGCAGGAAGCTGGATTTTATAGTTCAGGAGATGAACCGCGAGTTCAATACTATAGGCTCAAAGGCGAACGACGCGGATATAGTCAACCTCGTTATCGCCGGCAAGGGCGAGGTGGAGAAGATACGCGAGCAGGTGCAGAATATAGAATAGAGGGCTTATGTCTGTAAAGCTGGTAAATATAGGCTTCGGCAATATAGTATCCGCAGGTAGGATAATATCCGTAACGTCGCCGGAAAGCGCCCCCGCAAAGCGCATGGTTCAGGAGGCGCGGGAAAAGGGGCGGCTGGTGGATGCCTCCCACGGCAGGCGAACGAGGGCGGTAATAGTTATGGACAGCATGCACGTCGTGCTCTCTGCTCTTCAGCCGGAAACGGTGGCGGGCAGGGTAAATGCGCTGGGGAATGAAGAATAAGCACAGAGCTTTGGGAGAAATATGCAAAACGATAAAAAAGGACTGCTGTTTGTGATATCCGGCCCGTCGGGGGTCGGCAAGGGGACCGTATGCAAAAGGCTGCTGGAACGGCGCAGGGACGTAAAGCTATCCGTGTCCGTAACTACGCGCGCGCCGAGGGAGGGGGAGACAGAGGGCGTAAGCTACTTCTTCCGAACCGAGGAGCAGTTTAAGAAAATGATCGAGCAGGACGAGTTCCTTGAATATATGTGCGTGTTCGGCAAGAACCATTACGGAACACCGCGGGCATACGTTGAGGAGCAGCGGACGCTGGGCAACGATGTGATACTTGAAATAGACGTGCAGGGGGCGCTCAGCGTAAAGCAGCGCTGTGCTGATGCGGTAATGATATTTATAGCGCCACCGAGCCTTGATGTGCTTAAAAAGCGGCTTGCCGGGCGCGGAACTGAAACGCAGGAGGCTATTGAGCGCCGCTTTGCGGAGGCTGAGCGGGAGCTTGCAAAGGCAGAGTTGTACGATTATGTGATCATTAATGACAGTCTGAATAAGGCTGTTGAAGATATGGAGAGCGTGTTTGCGGCGGAAAGGCTCCGCACGGCAAACAATCCCGAGCTTATAAACAACCTTAAAGGAGCATAAAACACTATGATGAACTATCCTCCCCTCAATGAACTGATAGAAAAGGCGGGCTGCCGCTATCTTTTGGTGACTACCGTTGCAAAGCGTGCGCGCCAGCTGCAGGATGACCGCGAAAAGCTGGATGACCGCAAGCCGGTTTCGGCAGCGGTAGAGGAGCTGTACAACGATGAGCTGGAAATAATCGCGCCCGAGGAATACAGATAATGAAAAACGTGGTAATGGGCGTTACCGGCTCCATAGCCGCCTACAAGGCCTGCGATATAATAGGCGCGCTGCGTAAGCGGGGCGTCAGCGTCCATGTCATAGTCACCCGCGCCGGTGCGGAGATAATAACCCCGCTGGCTCTGGAAACCATAAGCGGGAATCGTGTTGTCAGCGATATGTTTGACAGCGACAGGCACTTTGAGGTGGAGCACATAGCTCTTGCAAAGCTTGCGGATGCCTTTTTGATAGCCCCCGCAACGGCAAATTTCATCGGCAAAGCGGCCTCCGGCATAGCGGATGACATGCTCACCACAACTGTTATGGCAACAAAGGCGCCGGTGCTCATAGCCCCGGCGATGAATACCAATATGTACCTGAGCGCTGCCGTTCAGGAGAATATGGACAAGCTGAAGCGGCGCGGCTGCCGGTTCATATCCCCTGCCGAGGGGCGCCTTGCTTGCGGCGACGAGGGCATAGGCAAGCTCGCGGCAGTAGAGGATATCGTTGAAGCGGTTATGGAAACACTCAACGCAAGGCTGGATCTTGTCGGCAAAAGGGTACTTGTGACGGCAGGACCTACTCGCGAGGCGCTGGATCCCGTGCGGTACATAACAAACCGCTCTACGGGCAAGATGGGCTACGCCATAGCCGAGGCTGCGGCGGAGCGCGGCGCGGATGTGACGCTTATAAGCGGCCCGGTCAGCCTTAAAGCGCCGGAGGGAGTAAAGCTGGTCGACATAACCTCGTCGGACGAGCTGTGTGAAAGCGTGCAGAAGCTTTTTCCAAGCTGCGACATGCTCATAATGGCGGCTGCACCGGCGGATTTTACGCCGGCGGAGTTTTCACATACCAAGATAAAAAAAAGCGGTGACTCTATGACGCTGCAGCTGATGGCAACGAGAGATATACTAAAGACCATTGCCCCGCTTAAGACAACGCAAAGGGTAATGGGCTTCGCTGCGGAAACGAACGACATTGAGCGAAACGCGATGGAAAAGCTAAAGCGCAAAAAGTTGGACTATATCGCAGCGAACGACGTTACTGCGGAGGGCGCGGGTTTCGGCACCGATACCAACATAATAACCCTGTACGGCGCAGACGGCACAAAGGAGCATAGCGGCAGGGTGACCAAGCGGGCGGCTGCCGACTGGCTGCTGGACAGGCTGGCATTGCAGGGCGAGGAATAATATATATCGTATATCACAGGGAGGGCTCGCCCCTCCCTTTTTGCGTGTGCGGCAGCGGCGGCTTTATGGTATAATTCTTAAAAAGCGGCTTTAGGAAAGGAAAACGGGATTTGTTCGCGCAGGTCATAGTAGACATAGCAAACAGCGGTGTAGACAGGCTGTTTACATACAGGGCAGAGGAGGAAGTGCTTTCGGGTCAGAGAGTGCTGGTGCCGTTTGGCAGCGGAAACAGGCCAACGGAGGGGTATGTTCTCTCCGTAAGCGATAGCTACGACGGCAGCATATCGCTAAAGAGCATTATACGGCCGATGGAGCCGTATCCCGTGCTGACCGATGAGCAGATAAAGCTGGCGTACTGGATAAAGCAGAGCTATAACTGCCTGCTGGTGGATGCACTGCGGCTGATGATACCGGCGCAGCTGAGGGGCGGGCGCATAAAGGAAAAGCGTGTGCGCACGGTACGGATCTGCGACGGGCTGGATATAGATAAAGCTGCCGGCTTAATGCTGAAAAAGGACGGAAGCCCAAAATCGCCTAAGCAGAAGGAAGTATTCGAGCTGTTAGCAAACTCAAAGGCCGAAATGAGCACGGCGGATATATGTGCCTTTATTCCCGGCGCGTCCTCTGCGATAAGGGCGCTTATAGAAAAAGGATACATCATCGAGGCTGGCAGGGAGGTATATAGGGATCCATATATAGGAAAGACGGCGGAGCGGACTGCTCCCTTGCCGCTTTCAGCAGCACAAAAAGCTGTGCTTGAGCAAATAGTGCAGGCTATGGCAGAAAGAAAAGGCACATTGCTGCTGCACGGCGTTACGGGGAGCGGCAAAACCGAGGTATATATGCAGGCAATAGCCAGAGCGCTTGCCGAGGGCGGCTCTGCCATAGTGCTGGTGCCGGAAATATCCCTTACCCCGCAGGCTATGGACAGGTTTAGAGGAAGGTTCGGCGAGCAGGTCGCGGTGCTGCACAGCAGGCTTTCTCCGGGAGAAAGATACGACGAGTGGCGGCGCATCAGGCTCGGGAAGGCAAAGGTCGTTCTGGGCGCGAGAAGCGCGGTCTTTGCCCCGCTCGAAAACATACGGCTCATAGTAGTGGATGAGGAGCACGAACAGTCCTACGCATCGGAGACAGTGCCGCGATACAGCGCCATAGAGGTTGCGGAAAGGCGGTGCAGGCTAAACGGCGGCGTGCTGCTGCTCGGCAGCGCTACCCCATCGGTAAACAGCTACTTTCGGGCGAAGCGCGGCAGGTATGCTCTGCTTGAGCTGCCGGAGCGCATAAACGGCCTGCCGCTGCCGGAGGTAGATATAGTCGATATGCGCCGGGAATTTGCAGCGGGCAATACCGGTATTTTCAGCGGAGCGCTGTACGATGCGCTGGGCACCCGCCTTGAAAGGGGCGAGCAGGCGATACTGTTCATAAACCGCCGCGGATATTCCACCTTCGTATCCTGCCGCAGCTGCGGCTATGTCTTTAAGTGCGATGAGTGCGACGTATCCATGACGTACCATAAAATAGACGGCATTATGAAGTGCCATTACTGCGGGCGGACGAAGCGAATACCCAGGGCCTGCCCGGAGTGCGGCAAGCCGTATATAAAGTTCTTCGGCATCGGCACGCAGCAGGTGGAGGAGCAGCTTAGGGAGAGCTTCCCGGGCGTCAGGTCGCTCAGGATGGATATGGACACCACCCAGACCAAAAACGCGCACTATGAAATACTTTCCCGCTTTTCAAGCGGCGAAGCGCAGGTGCTTATAGGCACGCAGATGATAGCAAAAGGCCTGGATATACCTAACGTATCGCTTGTGGGCATCGTCGCTGCGGATGCGTCGCTGCATATACCCGATTACAGAAGCTGCGAGAGAGCCTTTCAGCTCTTTACACAGGTCGCCGGCAGGGCGGGCAGGGCAAGCGGCAACGGGCGGGTGATAATACAGACCTACACGCCGGAGCACCCTGCCGTAGTGCTTGCATCGCAGCATGACTACAAGGGCTTTTACGAATACGAGATAGCGCAGCGGCGTGCGGCGCTCTTTCCGCCGTATGCGCTGTTTGTGCGGGCTTTGTTTATGCACACCCGGCAGGCGCCGCTGATAGAGACGGAGAAGAGCTTTGCAAAGGGGCTGGAGGAGGCGATACTATCCGCACTTAGTGAGCAGGGGGCGGATAGCCGCGAGCTGCTGTTTATGGCATCGGGAGAATCGCCGATAAAGCGTATAGAGGGCAAATATCGCCGGCAGACGGTGCTGAAGCTGATGCGCACCAAGCATACGGCAAAGGTCGTTGAGGCGATATACGCTTATACAAATGCGCACCGGAGCGAGTATTTCTACTCACTCGAGCTCAACCCCGGAGATATGTTCTGACGGAACGTATATATAATTGCCGCTCTTGCGCTATCAGCCGCAGAGGATATATAATAAGCTGATAGTGTCGACAGTACTGTGGAGTGAGAAGATACACGGAGGTTATTATGGCCACGAGACGGATATTTAAGGACGATGCGGAGTGCCTTTATAAAAAATGCAGGCCGGTGGAGAAATTCGATAAAAAGCTATCCGACCTTATAGATGACATGGCGGAAACTATGTACGAGGCGGATGGCGTTGGCCTTGCCGCGCCGCAGGTGGGCATACTTCGCCGCGTGTTCGTTATAGACTGCGGCGACGGTCTTGTGGAGATGGTCAACCCCAAGATAATCGAAACCTCCGGCGAGCAGGGCGGCATGGAGGGCTGCCTGTCCTTCCCGGGGAAGCAGGGCTATGTCGTGCGGCCTAATCATGTAAAGGTCGAAGCGTATGACCGTAACGGCGACCTGTACGAATACGAGGGGGAGGAGCTTTTCGCAAGGGCGATACTTCACGAAAACGACCATTTGGACGGGCTTATATATACCCGCCTCGTTACCGACCCGCCGGAGGACTATCAGGAGGAGATGGATGACGACGAGGAGGAGCAGGAATAAATGAGGATAGCCTTCTGCGGAACGCCGGATTTTGCCGTTCCGTCTCTTCAAATGCTAATCGACGAGGGACATGACCTTGCCCTCTTTACAAATCCGGATAAGCCAAAAGGCAGAAAGGGAGAGCTTACGCCGCCGCCAACCAAGGTTCTGGCGCAAAAGCACGGCATACCCGTATATCAGTTTGAAAAGATACGCCGCACTGAGGGCGTTGAGGCACTTAAGGCCTTCGCCCCCGAGCTCATGGTGACGGCCGCATTCGGCCAGATACTTTCTGCCGAAAACCTTGCGATACCCAAGTACGGCTGTATAAATGTTCACGGCAGTCTGCTGCCGAAATACCGCGGTGCAGCCCCCGTGCAGTGGAGCGTCATAAATGGCGAGAAGATTACCGGCGTCACCACCATGTTTACAGACGTTGGGCTGGATACAGGCGATATGCTGCTCAAGCGTGAGGTGGAAATAGGCGAAAACGAAACGGCAGGCGAGCTTTTTGACAGGCTCTCTGTCGTCGGTGCGGAGCTTCTAAAAGAAACGATAGCGCTGCTCGAGCGGGGTGAGCTGCATCCCGTAAAGCAGGACGAGGCCGCCGCTACGAAGTGCCGCATGATAAGCAAGGAGGACGGCAGGCTGGACTTTAGCTGTACCGCCCAAAGCATACACGACAAGGTGAGGGGAATGAACCCCTGGCCCGTTGCCTATGCAATGCTGGACGGTCAGCCGGTAAAGATATGGGTTACGCGGATGACCGACGAAAAGAAAGACGGCAAGCCGGGCGAATGTGTGATAACAGATCCTAAAAAAGGACTGTTTGTGCAGGCGTCCGACAGACTGATAGAGATAAAGGAACTGCAGTTCCCGGGCGCAAAGCGCATGGAGGCAAAGGCTGTGCTGCTGGGTCACAGGCTGGAAAACAGGGTGTTTGAATAATGAACGTCAGACGTACTGCCCTGGAAGCCCTGATGAACATAACGGACAGAGGCGCCTATGCAAACCTGACCCTGAAGGAAGCACTAAGGGGGATGGACGAGCGGAATGCAAAGTGGGTCAGCGCCGCAGTGTATACCACGCTTGACCATCTTGCCTATATTGACTGTGTTATGGCCGAGTATGCAAGGGGCAGCGTCAAGCCGCAGATACGCGGCATACTTCGCCTTGGCATATGTCAGGTGCTGTATATGGGCGTGCCGGACAGCGCCGCCTGCAACGAGAGTGTTAAGCTCGCAAAGGAGATAGGCAAAGGTGCGCTTTCGGGCTTTGTAAACGGCGTGATGCGCAGCGTGTGCCGGGGTAAGGACAGCCTGCCGCCGCTGCCAAAGGAGCCGGTGAGTCGCCTTTCCATGCAGTACAGCTATCCGGAATATCTGGTCAAGGAGTACGTTGCCCAGTATGGGCAGAGCTTTACCGAGGCGATGCTCAAGACTATGACGGAGTCCGGCGGCATGACGATAAGGGCGCAGTACCCGTATACGCCGCAGGAGCTGGAGGAGGAGCTTACAAAAAGAGGAACGGCCTTTGCCCGCGGGGAGCTTGCAGAGGATGCGTTTAAGCTCCATAAGGGCTTTGACGTATCAAAGGAGCCGCTTTTTACAGAGGGCAGGATAACGGTTCAGAGCGAGAGTGCGATGCTTGTCTGCAAAGCGATGGATGTAAAGCAGGGGATGAGCGTACTGGATGTATGCGCTGCCCCGGGCGGAAAGTCGGCATATATCGCAAGCATTACGGAAGATCGGGCGGATATTGAAGCATGGGAACTGCATGCGCACCGTGCGGAGCTTATGAAAAAAACGTTTGAGCGCCTCGGCGTCAGGGCAAGGGTACGGGTAAGGGACGGCACTGAGCATTGCAGCGAGCTTGACGGCAGGTTTGATGCGGTGCTCATAGACGCGCCCTGCTCGGGTCTTGGAATACCGGGCAAGCCGGATGCGAGATACGCAAAGACGGACGAGATAATTGACGGCATAGCCGATGTACAGTCAAGGCTGCTGGATGCCTGCGCCGGGTATGTAAAGCCGGGCGGCGTGCTGATGTACGCTACCTGTACGATATCCAAGCGGGAAAACGAGGAGCAGATAAAGGCGTTCTTGGCGAGAAACGACGGCTTTGAGGGGTGCGGCTTTGAGGAAATGCTGCCGATGAATATGCGCCGCAGGCTGTATGACGGCTTTATGCTGCAGCTTTTCCCGCACAGCGACGGTACTGAGGGCTTCTTTATGGCGAAGCTGATAAGGAGATAAGCATGAGCGGACTTACGTCGATGTCTATACCCGAGCTTGAGCAGCTCATGCAGGAGCTTGGCCAGCCAAGGTTCCGGGCAAAGCAGGTTTTTGAGTGGATATGCCGCGGTGCCGCGCCGCAGGAGATGACAAACCTGCCCAAAACGCTGCGTGATAAGCTGAACGAGCTGCATTTTGGCGGCGCGAGCATATACGATAAGAGAATTTCAGCAAAGGACGGCACTATAAAATATCTGTTCCGGCTGGAGGATGGGAATATCGTCGAGGGCGTGCTTATGAGCTACCATTACGGCAATACCATGTGCATATCAACTCAGGTCGGCTGCCGTATGGGGTGTGCCTTCTGCGCTTCAACTCTGGAGGGCTGCATACGCAACCTTGAGGCGGGGGAAATGCTTAGTTTTATAGCCTGCGCCGAAAAGGACGTTCCGCACGGGGAGGACAGAAAGCGCACCGTTACAAATATAGTGCTGATGGGCAGCGGAGAGCCGCTGGATAATTACGATGAGGTGGTAAAATTCCTTCGCCTCGTTTCCGCACCGGAGGGCATGAATATAAGTCCGAGAAATATATCGGTATCGACCTGCGGCCTGGTTCCGCAGCTTATGCGCTTCACAAAAGAAGCGCCGCACGTTACCCTTTCCGTTTCGCTACATGCGCCAAACGACGATATAAGGGACAGGATAATGCCGATAAACCACAAATATAAAACGGCAGAGTTACTGAACGCGGCAAAGTACTATGCCGAGGAGACGGGCAGACGGGTGATATTCGAATACGCACTCATAAAGGATGTCAACTCATCCGAAAAGGAGGCAAGGGAGCTTGCCTCAAGGCTCAAGGGTATAAACTGTCATGTCAACCTTATCCCGCTCAACCACGTTGAGGAAA
Organism: Acutalibacteraceae bacterium; assembly: GCA_963640685.1. Lineage (GTDB taxonomy): Bacteria > Bacillota > Clostridia > Christensenellales > CAG-138 > SFEL01. The sequence goes on along the minus strand of CAVIAA010000006.1, from coordinate 5,136 downwards.
GGCATCTTCTGGGTGTAACGCGGGAGGATGCGGAGCGGTTTGCCGTTTGGCTGCAAAAATACGGTATTTCCGCGACCGTGCGGCGGGAGATGGGCAGCGATATAGACGGCGCCTGCGGTCAGCTCAGGCGAAAAACACTGCAAAAAGAGGCTGAAAGGGAGAGATAGAGGCATGAAATATGGCGCCTTATCCGAGCGTGGCAGACGGGAGCACAACGAGGACAGCTATTATATCCCGGCCGATGGGCACATGGCGCTTGCCGCCGTTGCAGACGGCATGGGAGGGCATAAGGCGGGCAGCACCGCAAGCGCCCTTGCAATAGAAGCGCTCGTTAGCGATATCGAGCGCGGCGGCGAAAACGATCCGGAGAAGCTCATACTGCGGGCGGTGAGGGCGGCAAACGCCGCCGTTTACGCAAAGTCGAAGAGCGGCGCCGGGTTCAGCGGCATGGGAACCACGCTGGTTCTGGCGCTTCCACTCGAGGGACGCTATGTTGCGGCGAATATCGGCGACAGCAGGCTGTATCACTATTCCAACGGCGAGCTGCGGCGTGTGAGCCGAGATCACTCATATGTTGAGGAGCTGGTCGAAGCGGGCTACATAACCCGCGAGCAGGCGGTCAGCCACCCGAGACGCAATGTAATAACCCGCGCGGTCGGTACGGATCCCGATGAAAGGGCGGATATATTCAAAAGCAGCTGGAGGCGAGGCGACGTGCTCATGCTCTGCACAGACGGCCTTTCGGGCACGCTGACGGATGAAGATATGTGCAGGGTGCTCCGTGAGGAAGACGATATAAACGCCGCATGCAGGAGGCTTGTGGAGGAGGCGCTTTACGGCGGCTCTACGGACAATATCAGCGTTGTGCTGGTTCTCAATGAGGAGGAATGATGGTAGGGACTGTAATTGCCGGAAAGTACCGTATAGACAGCCTTTTAGGCTCCGGAGGCATGGCAAACGTATATAAGGCCTATGACGAGCAGGAGGGGCGCGTTGTAGCCATAAAGATGCTCAAGGAGGAAAACCGGGAGGATGCCGAGTTCTTGCGCCGCTTTGAAAGGGAGGCGAAGGCGGTAATAACCCTTTCTCACCCCAATATTGTCCAGTCTTACGATGTGGGCATAGACGAAAAGGGTGTGAGCTTTATAGTGCTGGAGTACGTAAGCGGGCAGACGCTGAAGGAACACATAAAGCAAGAGGGGCAGCTCAGCCCAAAGGAAACGGTTGCGATAGCCTCAAAGGTGCTTGATGCACTGGAGCACGCGCATGAGACCGGCATAATACACAGAGATGTCAAGCCTCAGAACGTGATAATATCCGACGCGGGAGAGGTCAAGCTGACGGATTTTGGGATAGCCAGGGATGCGACCTCCACGACCCGAACCTTTGCCGGAACAAATGTGATAGGCTCCGCGCATTACATATCGCCGGAGCAGGCCAAGGGCGAGGATGTTACGGCGGAGAGCGATATATACTCATGTGCAATAATGATATATGAGATGCTCACCGGCACCGTGCCGTTTGCCGGCGAAAATACCGTTGCAATCGCATTAAAGCACATTCAGGAGGAAATGATCCCGCCGATAGTGCTCAACCCGAAGATACCCGCCGCGCTTTCGGATGTCGTGGTAAAGGGCGCGGCAAAGGACCCGAAGCAGAGGTATTCCTCCGCCGCCGAGATGAAAAAGGACCTGCAAAGGGCGCTCCGCGAGCCGCACGGCAGGTTTGCAAGGCTGAACAAGCCGAATAACGAGCTGAAAAAACGGCGCGGCAGCGAAACGATAGTCGCAATATCCGTTGCCATATTCGGCGCAGCGGCGCTCTTTGCGCTGGTGTCAGTGTTTACGGGGTTGTTTTCAAGGGCAGAGGACAGCGGCTTTCTCGTTCCGTCCGTTGTCGGCAAAACGCTGGAGGAGGCGCGGAGCCTTTCCGAGCTGAGGGGCTTTAAGCTGGAGGTGGCGGATTACGTCATAAGCAGCGAATATCCCTCTGGGCAGGTGACCAAGCAGACGCCCGCGAACGGCGCAAAGGGACGCGAGGGAGACGTTATAAAGGTCGAGGTGAGCAGCGGCAGCGGCTATGCGATAGTGCCGGATCTTACCGGGAAGACGATCCAGGAGGCATCACTTATGCTTTCCGAGGAGAACCTGAACGTTGGCAACGTCGGGTACGATCCATCTTCCGAGCTCCCGCAGGGACAGATAGTCCGCCAGGAGCCCGCCGTAGATACCAGAATATCCGAGTTTGAGGCCGTCGATATATGGATAAGCGGCAGCGAAACGCAGCAGATACAGATGCCGTCCTTTGTAGGCAAGGACATCGACACTGCAAAAAAAATGCTGAGCAGCAGCGGCTTTGAAAAGGTATGGATACACACCGTAGTGCCGGAGGAGGGCGAAACTGCGGAAACGATAAGACAGCAGTCTCCCGCGGCGGATATGACAGCCGGCAAGAGTACGCTTGTGGAGCTTTGGCTGGTTCGAAGCAGCGCCGGCAATTACTTTGCGGACATAGCGATAAACCTCGACATACCGGAGAAGGAACGCTTGGTGACTGTAACGGCGGTCATGAATGACGGCATAGAGATGGTCATATACGAGGGCAAGGTAAAGAAGGGGATACAGCAGCCCGTTGCCTTTACAGGTGCGCTCAGGTATGGGGGAGAATATGACTGCGCCGTATACGTGGATGGGGTAGAGGTGAGGAGTATACAAGCGAATTTTACGCTGAAATAGGGTATGGAACACACCGGAAGAATAACAAAGGGCGTTGGCAGCTTTTATACGCTGCTTACGGAGGACGGCAGTGAATTTGTATGCAAGGCGCGGGGCAGGTTCCGCAAGGAGGGAATTACCCCGGTGCCGGGGGATAACTGCCTTTTCGAGGTGGGCGATGACGGCAAGGGATATCTTATAGAGATATTGCCGCGAAAGAACCTCCTTGTGCGCCCGGCGGCGGCGAATGTAGATAAGCTCATGATAGTGCTTTCTGCGTCGCTGCCAAGGCCGGATTATTACCTTGCAGATAAGCTGATGCTGCAGTGCGAACTATGCGGCATGACGCCCGTGCTGTTGCTCAATAAGTGCGATGATGCAGACGAGAGCGAATACAACGCGGCTGTCGCCCAGTATAAGGATGCCGGTTACAGGATAATTCCCGTTTCAGCGCACAGCGGCGCGGGGATAGACGAGCTTAAGGCGGAGATAGAGGGCAATACCTGCTGCTTTGCGGGTCAGTCCGCCGTTGGCAAGTCTTCCCTCATGAACGCCATAGCGCCGGAGTTGGAGCTGCCGGTCGGCGGGCTTTCGGATAAAATCGACCGAGGCAGACACACAACGCGGCATGCGCAGCTTTGGCAGGTCTGCGGCGGCTGTATGCTGGATACCCCCGGCTTCAGCCTGCTGGATATGGCTGACATAGAGCCTGAAAGGCTCGGCAGCCTTTATCCTGAGATAAAAAAGCACCTTGGGCATTGCCGCTTTTCGGAGTGTCTGCATGTTTCGGAGCCGGATTGCGGCGTTAAGCCCTTTGTAGGCAGCGAAATAAGCTATGAGAGATACGACAGATATTGCAAACTTGTTGAAGAACTGAAGGAAAAGAGGAAGCACAGATATGATTAAAGTCGCGCCAAGCATACTTTCGGCGGATTTTGCCGAGATGGGAAAGGCGGCGGAAAGCTGCGAAAAATGGGGTGCAGATTACATACACTTTGATGTCATGGATGGCAGCTTCGTGCCGACCATAACCTTTGGCCCGCATATGTGCGCCGCAATAAGAAAACGAACGGCGCTGCCAATCGATGTACACCTTATGGTGGAGCATCCCGAGACCTATGTGCCGCTTTTCAGGGATGCAGGGGCGGATATCATAACCTTTCATATAGAGGCCGACAGGCACGCCCACAGGACGCTGCAGGCCATACATGCTTCCGGAATGAAGGCCGGCATAGTGCTTAACCCGTCAACATCGCCTGAGAATGTGCGGTATCTGCTGGGTGATTGCGAAATGGTGCTGCTGATGAGTGTAAACCCCGGCGCGGGCGGGCAGAAATTCATACCCGGCACCGTCAAAAAGATACGGCAGCTTAAGGCCATAGGCGCTGAAATGGGTGCGGAATTTGATATAGAAATAGACGGCGGCATAAACCCTGAAACCGGCAGGCTCTGCGTCGCTGCCGGGGCAAATGTGCTAGTCGCTGGCAGCAGCATTTTCGGCGCAAAGGATCCGAAAGAAATGGTGAGCATGCTGCACAGCCTTTGATATGAATAATTAAAAGAGCGGGTGACCGCTCTTCTAATGTACCGTAGCTGTCAGGCATTATTGCCGTCCGCAGGTTCTTTTGCTGCTTGTGCCTCTTCGTTTTTTGCGTCCTCAACGAGCACCTTTACGAGGTAACGGTAAATGTCGGCGGAGTTCGCCCTCCAGCGGGCTATGGCTTTGTTGGCGCTCTTGCTGTCCGGCAGCATTATTTCAATGCCCAGGAGCGTCCTGCTGCTGTCCATAGCTTTCAGCGTGACGCCGTAGCCGCCCTTGTACAGCTCACGTCCGGTTGCGGAGTACTGCGTTTCCAGCCTCAGCCGTTCGCGGCTCTCGTTGGCATATTCGTCTAACGTATCCCGCTGAGACTGAGGAATGCGCTCCTGAAACATCTCTATCGTTTCCAGACCGAGGGGTGTGAGCATAAAGGCTTGACCAAAGGCCTTTGGAACGCAGGCGAGGAGCCCGCTTGCTTCCAGCTCGCCAACGGTAGTTTGAAGGTCAAAGTACGGGATGAGGTCGTGTTCAACGCTGAAATCCGCTATTTGCGAGCGGGTCATTTCGATATTGAGGCTCTTTATGAAGTAAAGCACTATGAGCTTGTTTTTGTTGGTCTCGTCGTAAAAATATCCTGAGCTTGGCATTGAGACATCTCCTTTTGTATGTGCCCGGCGGCACTTTTTTAAAAAAGGACGCATGGGGCATAATGCCCTAAACGCCTGAATTAATTATAGCATTAACCGTGCAGGAAGCAAACCTCTAAAAAGGAAATTTTAAAAATAGGCTTGCAAAGTTCAAAAAAATATGTATAATAATACTTGCTCACGGGGTTATAGCTCAGCTGGTCAGAGCGCTACGTTGACATCGTAGAGGTCGTTG